>JBELML010000031.1:0-48012 GCA_042095835.1 Saprospiraceae bacterium | reverse complement strand
TGTATCGAATGACAAAAATGAAGATGCTAGAGCGGTTTTGAATTGGAGTTCCAGTTGAATTTATAAAATAATGCAGCGTAATTTTTTTGGTGCGTTGCACTATTTAAATAAGAATATTCCTTTGTATATTGGAATGAACATCTAACACATCAATCACAACATCATGAATCCACCTAATACGGACAAAAACAACAAGATCAACCAAACACTCATCGCTCTACTTTGTCTGAGTTTCTTTCCATTAATGTACTTCTTAGGCTGCTTTTGTAGTAATCTATTCTAGTAGTTAGGCTATTCCTACAAATTATTTACCTTGGCGTAAATAATTGCAATGCGTATGAAAAGCTTACATTTTCTTTTAGTTCTGCTATTGCTCGGCCAGTGGGCAATTGGACAAGAACTGAGGTCACCCAATCAACAATTCAAACTACAGTTTTCTGTAGAAAATGGTCGACCGACCTATCAGTTAGCCTATAAAGGAAAGACCATCATTCGACCGAGTACGCTTGGTTTAGAACTAAAAAACCAACCGGACTTAATGGATGGTTTTAGCATCGAAACGGTCAATCAAAGCAACTTTGATGAAACTTGGGAGCCCGTTTGGGGGGAGTATGCCTCTATTCGCAACCACTATAATGAAATGGCAGTGACACTCAGCCAATTTGGTCAACGGAAAATGCTTATTCGCTTCCGTTTGTTTGATGATGGTTTGGGTTTCAGGTATGAGTTTCCGGAGCAGCAAAACTTGAGTTACTTCACCATTGCTGAAGAGCGCAGTCAGTTTGCGATGACAGGCGATCATCTTGCCTATTGGGTTCCTGGCGACTACGATACCCAGGAATATGATTTCACCACCTCTAAGCTTTCTCAAATTAGAGGTTTTATGCCTAAAGCCATCACTGGAAATGCTTCCCAAACGCCATTCTCTCCTACTGGGGTACAGACAGCTTTGATGATGAAAACAGCAGATGGCCTTTACATCAATCTACACGAAGCTGCTCTAGTGGAATATGCCTGTATGCATCTACTTTTAGATGATGCTAATCTCGTATTCGAATCGCATTTGACACCAGATGCGCAGGGGAATAAAGGCTATATGCAAGCCCCTCGCAGTACACCCTGGCGGACGATTATCGCCAGCGATAATGCAGGAGATATCCTTACTTCTACTTTAACACTCAACCTCAATGAGCCTTGCGCCATCGAAGATGTCTCCTGGATCAAACCTGTCAAATATATAGGTGTTTGGTGGGAAATGATCACCGGCAAAAGTTCTTGGGCCTATAGTTCACTCAATAGTGTGCAATTGGGTGTAACAGATTTTGAGAATGCGCCACCCAATGGCATCCACGGAGCCAATACTAAGCATGTAAAAGATCATATCGACTTTGCTGCCGAGCATGGTTTTGATGCCGTACTCGTCGAAGGCTGGAATGTCGGTTGGGAGGATTGGTTTGGTCGCTCCAAAGATTTCGTATTTGATTTTTTGACGCCCTACCCTGATTTTGATGTGGAAGGATTACGCGATTATGCCAAGGAAAAAGGCGTACGTCTGATGATGCACCACGAGACTTCTGGTTCGGTACGCAATTATGAGCGCTATATGGACCAAGCCTACCAATTCATGGTAGACAACAACTACAACTCTGTCAAAAGTGGCTACGTTGGAGATATTATTCCAAGAGGAGAATATCACTACGGGCAATGGATGGTCAACCACTACCATTATGCCATCAAAAAAGCCGCTGACTATAAGATCATGGTCAACGCTCACGAAGCAGTACGCCCAACGGGTCTGAGTCGTACCTACCCCAACCTTATCGGTAATGAATCTGCCCGAGGTACGGAGTATGAAGCTTTTGGTGGTAGTAAACCCGACCATACCACTATCCTGCCTTTCACTAGATTGCTAGGAGGCCCGATGGACTATACCCCTGGTATTTTTGAACCCGATGTTAGCGTATATAATCCGAATAATGATTCTTGGGTGCGTACTACGATTGCACGTCAACTGGCACTTTATGTGACCATGTATAGTCCACTGCAAATGGCAGCTGATCTCCCAGAAACGTATGAAAAGCATCTGGATGCTTTCCAATTTATCAAAGACGTAGCACTCGATTGGGACGAAACTCTAGTACTAGAAGCAGAACCAGGCGACTATATCACCTATGCTCGCAAGGCAAAAGGTAGCAATAACTGGTTTGTAGGTCGTACGAATGATGAAGAAGCTAGGACCTCTGAAATCAGCTTCGACTTTTTGGATAAGGACAAAAAGTATGTAGCTACAATCTACAGTGACCAGGCAGATGCGCATTATCGCGACAATCCGAAAGCCTATGAGATTAAGAAATACCAAGTCACCAAGGATTCTAAATTGAGTCAACTTTGTGCGCCAGGTGGTGGCTATGCCATCAGTATTTTTGAGGTGAAAAGAAATCGAGACTTGAGAGGTTTGAAGAAGTTGTAGAGGTTTAGGGGGAATCAAAAAAGCCTGGATAAGTTTTTCCAGGCTTTTTTAATTTTTATCGAATATCGTTTTTCTTTCGCTTATGCGAAAAGACCCATTTCAACAAGTCTGGTTCTGCAAAGGCATTATCCCAAGAGTTGTGATTGACGCCTTTGTATTCGTTATATTTCACCTCTACCTCCATCTCTTTTAGTGCCGCCACTACTTTACGACTCAGGTCCACAGGTACCACTACATCAACATCGCCATGAAAAACCCAGAGTGGTGTACTATAGCCATAAATTGGTGCATATAAAGGATTGCCTCCTCCACAAATAGGAAAGGCAGCCGCAAAACGACGGGGCATTCGTGCTAGCACCTCAAAAGTCCCAAATCCGCCCATGGACAAGCCGCCTAAATACTGCCTGCGCTGATCAATGGGTAGCGTTTTTGCCATCTCATCAAAGAATTCCATTAGAGCAAAAACGGTTGGACTGGGTGTAGATTTTAGCGGAAACTCCCACTCTTTTCTATCCTCGGTTCTTTCGATTTCGGCCCAATAGCTATCTTTTTTACATTGAGGGAAAATGACAAAGGAATTGTACTTTTTACGATTCTCCGCTTCTAGGAATAATTTTGATCCATGGACCAATTGTAGTTCGTTGTCTGCACCTCTTTCACCAGCTCCATGCAAGAAAAACAAGACAGGATAGGTCTTTTGTGGATTATAGTTTTCTGGATATAAAATCCGATAGGGCAAAACGACATCGTTGGACGCTTTAAAAGATTTCTTTTGGTAATCTGCTAGGTCTTGCCCAGATAGAGCAAAACAGAAGGAACAAGCCATAGCAATTAGGATACATCTCAGCATTGGTAGGTTTTAAAATTGAAAATTAATATACTTATTGATCGAATATACCAATAAATCAAAAACAATTCCTATCCTTGACCACGTTTGGAGAGATGTAAGTTATTGATACAAGCTTGATTGATGTCTTTTTATCAAACAGTTGCCAATATTATTCGCTTTCGGCGAGGAATTCTATTTCTATTTGCTATAGTCACCGTACTAGGCCTGTATCAGACCGCAAGCCACCTTTCTGTCAATAATGCCCTGTCTATTTGGTTTCGAGACGACAATCCAGCTTACCAGGAGTATTTACAATTCCAGGAGGAGCAGGGTTCAGATCAGGTAATGGTCGTCATGATTGCCACAGATAGCACTTTCCCTACCAAACTACTTTCAAGACTACAACTCCTGCACGAATTATTAGATACCTTACCTTTTGTCAATGCCACCCTGAGTGTAGCCAATGTCCAGTATCCCATCTATAGTAATCGCCAACTGTACTACCGAACATTATACCGACCCAACAGGAAGCAAGCCTCCATGCAACAGATTCTTGATGACCTTCCAACAGTAAAGCGACAATTAATCTCCCCTCAAGGTGATTATTTATTTTTTTATGCACAGCTTGCTTCCGGAGAGATTATTGAGCAAGATCGCAGGGCATACGTCCAGCAGTTGGAGGCTTTTATTGGGCGTGTACTTGGCAATTGGGAACATCATATTACGGGGCCACCAATCCTCAACGAAGCCTACAGTACTACGATCTATGAGGAGAGCAACCTCTTTGCGGTGATGACCATTCTCGTCATCATACTGTTACTCTTTTTCCTACTCCCCCACTGGCATTATATTCCAATCGCCTTTGCCTCGGTCGCAGTGACGGTAAGCATTACCTTAGGCATAATGACGAGCATGGGACATACGCTCAATCTCATTTCAATGTTGCTACCAACCATCTTGATGGTGTATTGCATCAGCGACTCTATTCATATCATCAATATTTTTCATCAACATCGACAACTATTCCCTGAAAAGAATCGAATCCAACAAATCCAGGAGGCGCTCTTCCATTCTCTACGTCCTTGTTTTTATACTACACTCACTACAGTGATTGGTTATTTAGCGCTAGCCTTATCTCCGCTCCCTGCTTTCCAAGTGATGGGCGTCTTCACTTTCATAGGCATTCTTCTGGCTTTTCTAATTACCTACTTGACCACGGCTATTGGCTTTTATTACTTAGGTAAAAAATCGGAGGTCGGTCGGTTGAGAAAGATCAACATTCAAGGTTTAATTCGCCAGATACAATTTTTGACAAGCGAGCGTAAAGGTCTCATCTTAATCGGTGGTTTAGTGATTTTTCTACTAGGTTTGGGAAGTTTATTTTTATTAGAAATCAATACCAACTCCTTAAATTTCCTGAGAAATGGGGCCGTTAAAGAGGACCTGCTACTGGTAGAAAAGGTACTAGGCAGTAGCAATCGCCTACAACTAAATATCACAAGAAAAGATAGTACGGCTATCACTACGAAGATAGAGCTAGCCAAGCTCAAAACTTTCGAAGATCAACTTCGGCAGACGCCAAGTATTTTTCATCCGGTCTCTTTCCTAGAGTTTAAATCTTTCCTAGAAAAAAACGCCCCCAATTTACCTCGATATCGGCAGCTAGATTATCAAGCTTTACTGGAAAAGGCTGATCAAAAGCAAGCTGGTCTATTCACCTTTTTCTCTAATGATTATGCCACGGTGCACATCAATATCAACACCAAGGAGATGGAGACCACCGCTTTAGAAAACGCTCTCCGCGATATCGAATTGGCATTTACAAAAGTATTCCCCTCCGGAGAGTACCGCCTTAAGATGCACGGTTTTCCAACGGTTTATGCGCAGCTCAATCAATTCATTCTCAAGACGCAATTCTATTCCTTTGGTGCGGCATTTGTTATTGCTTTTGCCCTACTTTTCTATTTCATTGGTAATATCAAAACGAGTCTACTAGCCTTAATTCCAAATTTATTACCACTCGCCCTAACTTTATTGGTCATGACTATTTTAGGTATAGATTTAGAAGTAGGCAATGCTATGCTTGCTCCTATCATGCTAGGTGTAGCAATGGATGACACCATCCATCTAATGAATAAATACAAACTAAAAAGAGAAGAAGGAATGGATGTAGAAGCAAGCATGAATACGGCATTAGCTTATACGGGTAGTGCCCTATTGTCAACGACCATTGCTTTGGTAGCCGGTTTTATGATTGTAGGTATGAGTGGCGTTATTTCGGTCAGCACTTTTGGTTTGTTATGTGCTTTGACGATCCTGTCTGCTTTGTTAGCAGATATGCTTTTCCTACCAGCTTTAATCAAATGGGGCGGTCGATAAGGTTGATGAATATAGTGGTCATATGATAAACATTATAGATTATATAGGGACTTTCGTTTTTGCAATCAGCGGTGTACTAGCTGGAACGGATCGCAAATTTGACCTATTTGGTGTCTTCATTCTAGGTTTTGTAACCGCAGTAGGCGGAGGCACTTTGCGCGATATGCTGATTGGTAGTACGCCTGTGGGTTGGATGCAAAACAATATTTACATCTACATTATTGCAGCAGCTTTACCGGTTTGTTATATCTGGAAAAAGGTCATCCTCAGATGGAAAAAGAGCATGTTTCTCTTTGATACTTTAGGCATTGGGCTATTCACGATCCTAGGTCTGCAAAAAACCTTAGAGGTGGGACTGTCGCCATTAGTAGCGGTCATGATGGGTGTAGTCTCCGCCGTTTTTGGAGGAGTCATCAGAGATGTATTATCTAATGAACCGCCGCTCATTTTCCAAAAAGAGGTTTATGCCTTTGCCTGTTTAGCGGGCGCCGTGTTCTTTCTTCTTTTCGATAGTTTGATTCCTACCGATATTGCGATGGTTTTATCTATTGCTGTAGTGATCATTATCCGCTTGCTAGCTGTAAAGTATCACTGGTCCGTTCCTTTTAATGCTTGAATACCACTAGAGTTTATGTAAATCAATTTCGTATGAGCCTAAAAAATCTTTTTGCACAGCTCTGCGGCACATGCTCGCCATAATAGCTATGGCTATTAGGCTCCGCCTGTTTCTTGATCTGTTCAAAAATCTTAATTGATTCTCTATACAAAACTAACTTACATAAACTCTACTGTGCAAAAAGTTTATTGATGTTTTGAACTACCAGATTTTAAGCTAGATCAAGGCATGGCGCAGGCTCGTAGCCTTAGCTACGAAGCCGAGTACATAACGCAGAGATTGCTTCAAAGATGGCTTCAAAACGTTAAGTAATTTATTACGCAGTGTATTGAGCCCTAACTCTAAATTAAACCAAAACTCCTCCTTACACATTAGACTTTATTCGAAATAATTTTGTGTGGCTAAAAAATCGTCTTTTGCTCCCACTCTGCGTTGCGTCCTCACCTTAATAGCTAAGGCTATTAGGCTCCGGGCGTGCCTTGATTGGAAACAAAACTCTTCATTTTTATCTCATAAAACCACTCTCGAATAAAGTCTATTTTGTCTAAACAAAAAGATAATGCTATTTTGGTTGACCTTTTCCAAACAAAAATCAAAATTAGCATATATGAACAAAAGAGAGTTTCTCAAACAAGCCGCTCTACTTTCTTCTACGGTAGCATTTTTGCCCTCCGTTGTCTGGGCTGCTAACAAGAAAAAAGACATGATCCGTACTGCTCACATTGGTGTCGGAGGCATGGGTATGGAAGACCTCAAAGCCATATCCTCTCACCAATCCGTCAAGGTTACTGCACTCTGTGATGTCGATACCAGATCATTAAAAAAGGCGCAGGAAATGTTTCCTGATGCCAAAATCTATGCCGATTACCGGGTCTTGCTCAAAGAGATGAGTGACGATATCGATGCAGTAGTTGTGTCGACTCCTGATCATACCCACGCACCTGCGTCTATGATGGCTATGGATATGGACAAGCATGTTTATTGCCAAAAACCACTGACGCACCACGTCATGGAGGCGCGCGCGATGCGCAAAAAAGCAGCCGACAAGCAACTGATCACCCAAATGGGTATACAGGTACACTCCTTTTATGATTATAAATTGGCTACGCTGCTTATCCAATCAGGTATTATTGGAAAGATAAAAACGGTACATGCTTGGTCGCCTAAAAATTGGGGTTATGATGGCCCTGCGCCTTCAAGCGAAGATACCGTTCCTGATTATTTAGATTGGAATTTATGGCTAGGCACAGCTGCCGAACGCTCTTATAAAGAGGAGGTTTATCATCCTGGAAACTGGCGTAAGCTGGTAGACTATGGCTGTGGTACGTTGGGAGATATGGGTGTCCATATTTTTGATACGCCCTATAATGCTTTAGCTCTAGATGTACCTAAAACGATAAAGAATAAGTGTCGTAAGCCAAATGGGTTTGGCTTTCCAGAAAATAATATTGTCACTTATACCTTCCCACCGACGCAGTACACTACTGAGAAATTCAAATGGATTTGGTACGATGGCCAGGGGGCTCCTAAAAAGCATAAACACCTCAAATTACCTAATGGTGATCAGCTACCAGATCAAGGGGCTATGTTTATCGGAGAAGACGGGCGCCGCTTATTGCTACCTCACTTCATGCAGCTGCCAAGGCTAATTGTAGATGGTGAATACCAGGATTTGACGCCTGAGATTGAGAAAATCGCCCAGACCACGGACTTGGGAGGACCGACAAGCGACTATGGTACAGAAAGTAATAAGCACTATCATCAGTTCATTGATGCCTGCTTAGGGAAAGCAGAGTGTACCGCACCATTTTCCTACGCAGCTCGCTTAACAGAAACCATTTTATTAGGTGTCATTGCTGGAAGATTCCCTAATAAAACGCTACACTGGAATAGTGACAAAGAGCTTTTTGATGAAGCCGCAGCGAATCAATTCTTGGATGCTACTTACAGAAAATTCTAGATCAAGAATAAAGCAACAAAAATTGTACTCTATAAAAACCTAGAAGGTGAATACGATACGTTCACCTTCTAGAATTTTTATTATCCATCATATGCCCTCTCTAAGTAAATTTATTTCCCTACACCTGGCACATTCACCGGGGCAAAATCTTGCCACCACAATTTTCCAAGTGTTTTGGGGTTTGGATATACCTCGTCTAAAGTAGTAGCTTCATATAAGCGCCCATTTTTCATGACATAGGAGATGGCTTTAGAATTGCGAATATTTTCTAGTGGATTTTTATCCAAAATAATCAAATCAGCGAGCTTTCCAACTTCCAGCGAACCCAAGTCCTGTTCCAAGCCAATACCTTCCGCACCAATGATGGTAGCTACTTTTAATATATCATGCTCAGAAATACCTCCGGATTGCATAGCCCAAAGTTCCCAATGAAAGCCTAAGCCCTGTAGTTGCCCGTGGCTTCCTACGCCAGCTCGGCCTCCGGCTGCTACCAAGTCTTTTACATAAACTGCAAGTTCTTCGAAGACATGCTCCTCTTCCATAAACCAACCTGCATTGCGCCGACGCGTCCTGGAATCCAGATTGGAATGGGGCATAAATCGTGTAAGAATTGGGTCGTCATGTGCGTTTTCTGTAGCGTAGTAATAGTTCTCTGCCCAGGGGCCACCGTAGGCTACTAATAAAGTAGGCGTATACACCGTCCGCGAAAATGCCACCAAATCGATCACATCTTTATACAGTGGGAATACTGGAAAAGAATGCTCATGCCCCGGATAACCATCAATCACTTGGGTTAGATTGGCTTTAAAATCAAGACCTCCTTCGGTGGTTGGCATAATAGATTGCTCCCTGGCAGCTTTGATCAGCCATTGCCTTTGTTGACGATTACCAGAACCATACATTTTGATGGTTTTTGTATCATAATAAGCGCTATAACGCATCATGATATCATTAGCATGCTTCTGATCTTTGATAACTTCTCCTCGAAAGATACCAGGACCAGTACTGTAAATCCTGGGGCCAATTAAGTGGCCAGCATCCACCAAGTTTCCATAAGTCAAGACATCGGTAGTGGCTGTTTGCGGATCTCTGGTAGTGATCACTCCAAAGGCCAAGTTACAGAGATAAGGCCAAAACTGTCCTCTATGTAGGTTCACTGGATGCCTAAAGTGGGCATGCGTATCTACAAAGCCGGGGATAATCGTTTTGCCATTCATATCCATCACCTGAGCACCTTTGGGCACTGGCAACCGTCGACCCATCCCTTTGATGCGATTATTTTGAATCCAAATATCTGCTCGCTCTAAAACCTCATCTCCCTTCATGGTGATGAGTCGAGCATTTTTTAATACGATATCTCCTTGTGGAATATCTCGATCAATAGGCACTTCTATTCTATTTTCAATCGGCTGGTAAGTCTCTTTTGATTTGGGATCACTTTCCGCAATACTATCTGCAAACACCCGAGCAGCACTAAGATCATATTGTACATGCGCATTACCAATGCCCCAATGGACGGTCTGACCATCATAACTCCAAGCAGGAAATTGCCCTCCGATATCGGTAAGTTGTTGAGCTGGGAAGATGGCATTTTCTGCTTTAGCGACGGAGATGGTAAAATTTTCTTTCCCCGTTTGTGGTACGGTTACGGTATAAAGCTCCATTCCTATTTGAGCTAATGCTTTATCTCCTTCGGGCGCCATTCTAATCCAGGAAGCAGTAGGCGCAGCACTTGATCCAGGTGCTTTTTTACCTGTGATTTTCAGGTAGAACTTTTCGTCAGTTCCATCCCAGCGAATAGAAGTTAAGCCCTCTCTTCCGGATAAATATATCCGATCCGAACCTTTTACAAAATGGGGGTTTCCTCTACCATTGGTGTAGCTGATAAAATTATTCCTTGAGCCGGCGGCATCTATCCAGACTAGATCACTTGTACCACGGAAAGCCGTTCTGCGCAAGGCGTTTCTAAAATCTTCGGCCTGTCCTTTGATGAGTACAATTCGCTTACCATCATTAGACCATGCTGGCGCCTGGAAGACACCATTTTCTTGGTTGATTTGTGTCAAATCACTCCCATCGGCACGAACTTTATATACTTTTCCACCACCGACTTCCCAGGTAACAAAAGCCAGCCAATCTCCATCAGGAGACCAGGTAGGTTGAGCTTGAGTACCTCCAAGTGTAGTTAATTTTTGTGGTGTACCATTGGGCAAGGTCATCAGATAAACTTCATTCAGCACAGTAAATGCCAATTGTTTTCCATCTGGAGAGGGAGCCAAGTCTCTAATTTGTACAGCTGTAAAAGTGGGGCTATCTTCGATAGGATAATCAAAGTCTAACTCTGGTCCAAGATCAATACTTCCTTTGATTCTAAAAGGTACTTCAGTTGCTGCTTTCGTAGCCACATCAATACTCCAGATTTTACCACCATAAGAAATAATGATGGCCTTATCATCTGGTGTAAAGGAAAAGCCAGGTAATACATCTCGACTAGCTCTCGACTCTTGGTCATCGTGTTGAATCGGATACGCCAACCATTGCTCATCACCCGTTTCTAAATCTCTTAAAACCAGGCCCGTTTCTGCATCGTGACGCGTAGCATAAGCCAACCATTTACCATCATGGGAGGGCGTAGGGCGGAAAGAAGAACCATACCTTGAAACCTGAGGGATAACTTCCCCTTGATCTCGATCATATTTGGCAATCTGGTACTGCGGTAAAGCGGCATTATAATTCCAACTACCTGTACGTACAGAAAACCAAACATGGCGTCCATCTGGGCTAAATGCCCCTTCGAGCATTCTACGGTTATTGGGTTCATTGACCAAAGGGGTGCCCGCTCCACCGTCGATATGGTAGAGCCAGATTTTGTGTAAATTTCGTCCACTCTGTTTGGAGGCAATCAAATATTGGCCATCAGGAGACCATTCGGGGGATTGGTAGGGGTTTTTATTCCCTTTTGTAATCTGTTTTTTCTTCTCCGTTTCTAGGTCGTAAACCCATACATTTTCACCTCCTGATTCATCAGAGATATAGACGATCTTTTTACCATCTGGGCTATATCGAGGCTGACTATCAAATGGAAAACCTTGGGTGATTGGAGTAGCTGTTCCACCAGCGATGGGTAATGTGTATAAATCGCCCAAGAAATCAAAAACAATTTCCTGACCATCAGGTCGTATATCGAGGGCAATCCACGAGCCTTCATTGAGGTCAAATTCAAAGCTCCGTCCCGCCTCAAGCGGAAGTGGCTTCGGCTTTTTAGCTTGTTCTTTTTTCAGGGTATCAACCTGTGTAGTATCCGTTTGGAAAGCAGCGAGCGGAGAAAGAAAGCATAGTAGAAGGCAAGAGAATATCCAATAGGTAGAAAGGTACTTCATCGCTTTGTTGTATTAGTGATTAGCTGATTAAGGTAGAAATAAGAAAGGTAATCTTTTACAAAAATGTTTAAACCAGGCTTAAAAGGGAGCGCTCCAATACAAAAAAAATTGATTTTGGTGATATATGTCACCAAAAAACAGCTCAACAATTACAAATTTTGGAGGTATGAGTAAGTACCCTAAATGGATAAAAATCATATTGGCTTGTGTCATCTGCATGAGCCTAATGATCGGTTTAGGGTTATTAATTGACTTTATCATCAACTAATCAACAAGTATGAAGAGTAATTTAGGAAAACCAGACCGCATGATTCGCTTAATTGCAGGTGTTGTCATTGCCATTTTATTTGCCACAGGTCAGCTGGCACTAACAAGTACTTTAGGAATAATTTTAGCTGTCGCAGGCGTCATTTTTCTCTTTACGGGCTTGGTGAATTGGTGCGCCATTTATTCGCTACTTGGCCTTTCTACCAAAAAAGAAGCCACTTAATAAGACGATGATTCTGGAGATAGTTTTTTATTTTTAGGTAAAAATATGTCTCCAGATTTTGACCATCATCAACTCAAGTTTAAGGATTTTGTACCCAAGCAAGTAAAGCCTAGCGCCTTTCTGACACCTGCTGTTTATGCCTCTATGGAAGATACGCTATTGGAGCTAGATCAGTGGGTCATAGCTCACCCTGATTATAGAATCATCAATATAGAGACGGTGGTACTCCCCAATATCCACAAAGCAGCCGAGAAAGGTAGTACAGATCCAGAGCTAAAAATAAGCCAAAGCGACGGAATCGTAGCCCGCTGGCATCAATTTTTCAGAGTTTGGTATCGATAGCAAATGTTATTGCAACCTAAATTCATAGGAGCTATATATAATACCTACCGTATCATTGGTCTGCAAGTTAAAGGTAGTCCGTTCCTCCAAGTAAGCAAATTCGGCAATTTCTCTTACCGAATTCAAGGCTGAATTTGCAAGCCCCCGAAAGAGGGCCGTATCTGTCCTTTCGCCCGTATCGATATCTTCGTAGTAATACACACATCCAATAAACTCCACGATCAAAAAACGATCTCCTGGAACACCACGTAGAATTACAGAATTTGAACCAGGAGGAGATAAGACAGTCTGATTAGCAGCAGTAATCGTAAGTGGGCCACTCAGGACGGTATCTCTACCATTGGTGTTAATCCCTAGCCTAAACGAATCAAGACCGATTACTTGGATATAATCAAAGCCAAAAGCCTCCTCAGTTGCTTTATAAATGGAATCCACTTCAGCGAAAAAAGCGTCAGCGAATGCGGTAGAATCTTGACCTGCAGGAAAAGGAATCCCAACAGTAATACTTTCCAAATTACCATTACCATTCACCTGAAAAAAGCTGGCTTCTGGTTCCGGAAAGCGCTCGTATTGATAGCGGATGGTTTGAGTAAAGAAATCTTGCTCATCGGGTTCACTCAAGCCACAACTCACTAAAAAGGCAGCACTCAAAACCAAAAAGCAGCCTAGTAAAATTCTTATCGTTTTCATATTATCCATAGTCTTCTATTTTGAGGCCCCAAAATAGAACTTCTGCCAACAAAAAACCAATAATTCTAGCTTTAGCCCCAAGTCTGCTATATCTATTGCTTTTCTGAAAAAAAAGCAGCTCTTCTTCCAACCGCCCTCGCCCCAATTATAGTCTTTACTAATTAAAGTTTCATCAAAGTCTTGCCTACTATGCTTAGGAATATTTTGTTTTTGGTTTGTTTACTGTTTCTTTTCGGCTGCTCAAAAGAAGAGTTACCCTCTCCGGCTTGTACAGAAACGCTATTAGAGCAATTAGATATGATTCCTTATGATGGTCAGGAGATTGGCTGTGGCTTTTTCCTTGAGCTATACTTGTTTGAAAATCAATATTATTATCTCTTAGGTAACCCTTGTATCGATATGGTCCAATATCCTGTTGATTGCCAGGGAGACCCTGATCCGGCACAGGTCAGCGGTGCCTGGTATCTCGACTTTTTTGAAAGTGCCCAAAATCTAGGGGTTATAGGTTTCACTCCCTAAGCCAAGCCATAAGCCTAAATCGGTAAATCAAGTGTCAATTTCTACAATTGAGTGCTTTCTCCAAGCTAGGGTTGCTTCTTTTTAACTATCTTAAATCTTAGAGTTATTACCAATCAAGAGAATCAAAAGATATGCAACTCAAAATTAATGGAAAAAGTGTTTCCGTTGAGGTCGAACCACAGATGCCCCTACTCTGGGTATTGCGGGACGAGCTAGGCATGACGGGCACTAAATTTGGCTGTGGTGTTGCCTCCTGCGGAGCCTGCTCCATCATGCTCGATGGCAAAGCTACCCGTACTTGTACCTTACCGGTATCAATGGCTGAAGGCAAAGAAATCACCACGATTGAAGGGGTCTCCCCAGATGGTCAGCTTTCAGCAGTCCAACAGGCATGGATAGAGATGCAAGTGCCCCAATGTGGTTATTGTCAATCAGGCATGATTGTAGCAGCAGAGGCCTTACTTAATGACAATCCCAAGCCTACAGATGACGACATCGATCAGGCTATGACCAATATTTGTCGCTGCGGTACTTATCAAAGAATAAGAGAAGCAATACATCTAGCCGTAAAAATGAAAGAACAAAATAGTGGTCTCCTAGGTATGGTTTCACCTTCAAAATCAGAAAGACATGGCTAACAGGAAAAGAAAATTAACGCGTCGTGCCTTTATGATCACGGGAGGGATACTCGGTACCGGTTTGGTCGTTGGTACAGCAGGTCTTATCAGCGTCAACAAGCGTATCCGCAAATATTCTCATGCTGGCTTAGGAGAGGGGGCATCCCTCAATGCCTGGATAAGAATTGCACCAGATAATACCATCACCTTGGCAATCCCTCGCTCTGAAATGGGTCAGGGCGTACACACCTCTCTACCGCAGTTAATCGCCGAAGAGCTGGAGATCGACATGAAGCGCATCAAAGTAGTGGAGCCGCAACCCGCTTCTCCCTATTCCAACACCTTCATGATGAGCCAAAAGCCACCTAACTTTTATGATGGTTATGATATGATGGAAAAAGTATTTTCCTACTTGACCCTAGTCATCACTGGAGGTAGTACTGCTGTTCCTGATGCTTTTATGAATTTGCGCTATGCTGGGGCTACTGCTCGAGAAATGCTTAAAAAGGTCGCCGCTGGCCGCTGGAGTATTGATGTAAGTCAAATCAAAGCAACCGATGGATTCATGGTCAATACCAACAATCAGGAAAGATTGTCCTACGGTGAACTCGCACAAGAAGCCTCTGAAATCGAGTTAAAAGAGATACCCGAGCTTAAGACTAAATCTGAATGGAAAATCATCGGAAAACCCGTTGCACGGATAGACATTCCAGAAAAAGTAGTAGGGAAAGCCCAATTCGGCTTAGATGTACGTCCTGAGAATACGCTTTTTGCAGCAATGGTTCATCCAAGTGTAATTGGTGGGACCATCAAAGGAGTGAAGAACCAAGCTGAAATTGAAGCCAAAAAAGGTGTTAAGAAAGTTGTAGTCACCAAATATGGAGCTGCTGTTGTCGCCGATAATACCTGGCGCGCGCGTACAGCAGCGATGGCTATGGACCTCGACGAAGATACCGCAGGTAATGAGACGCTAAACTCCGATCAAATCGCCAAAATGATAAAAGATGCGCTAGCCGCCGAGCCCATCGCAACCCCTGAAAAGGAAGGTGATGTAGAGGCCGCTCTAGCCAATCCTAAGGGCAAAGTCATAGAAGGAACCTATCAAGTGCCTTACCTGGCTCATGCAGCTATGGAGCCTCTCAATTGTACGGTCCTTTTTGAAGAAGATGCTGTTGAAATTTGGTCAGGACACCAGGGTACTTCTGCTGTACTCAATGCCGTCAATAAAGAATCTGGCATCAAGAAAGAAAATATCTTTATCCATAATACTTATTTAGGAGGTGGCTTTGGTCGCCGTGGAGAAAATGATTACATCCTCAAAGCGACAGCAATCGCCAAGCAGATGCCTGGCACACCTATCATGACTGTCTTCAGTAGAGAAGAGGACATGCGCAACGATATGTACCGTCCTGGAGTAGCCAGCAAATTCAAAGCAGTCATTGGTGATGATGGCACAATTGAGGCTTGGGATCATAAGATAGCCACTCAATCCGTCATGTCGCAGGCTATGTCGAGAATGACACCATCGATACCAACCAAACCAGCTGGTGACGCTAGTACTACGGAAGGTGCGATCCATCTACCTTACCAAATGGCCAACCACCGAGTAGCATTCAGTGATGTAGATTTACCGATTCTGGTGGGATTTTGGCGGAGTGTAGGAAGTAGTCAAAATGCGTTTTTTACAGAATGCTTCTTGGATGAATGTGCACATGCAGCGGGCATTGATCCTTTTGAATTTAGGAGAAGTAAGCTAGATGGGCACCCACGGTTTAAAAAGGCCCTTGAGAAAGTTGCCGAAATGAGTAATTGGACCAGTCCTTTACCAGAAGGTAAATACCGAGGCATTGCTTTGCACAAGTCGTTCAACTCTATTGTGGCAGAGGTAGCAGAAGTCAGTCAATTAGGGGAGAAAGAATTTTCGATTGATAAATTCTATGCAGCCATAGACTGTGGAGAATATGTCAATCCGAATACAATCGAGGCCCAAATACAAGGCGGAATTGTATTTGCGCTCTCCGCAGCACTTTACGGTGAGATCACCTTTAGTGATGGCGGTGTGGACCAATTTAATTTCCCTCAATACGAGATGGTCCGGATGCCCGTATCACCAGAGGTACAGGTTCACATCATGGAGAATAATGAATACCCAGGTGGCGTTGGAGAACCTGGAGTACCACCAGCTGCTCCTGCTTTGGCGAATGCCTTATTTGCCGCTACTGGTATTAGAGAACGAACCTTGCCATTAGTTAAGCAAGGGTATAAGTTTGTATAACTCTAGACGAACTTGTTAGACAAATGGCAGCGCCTCAATTTTGTAGAAAATTGGGGCGCTGTTTTATCTGCTAATTGCTAGGATTGTTGCCCCACATCCCAATAAGCGGATACCTGTCCAAATTGGAAATGAATAGGATTATGCGAAGGGTCCGTTTTCCATAAATACAAATTGGGATTTTTCTGGAAAAGTAAGATAATATCTGAGCCGCCAAACATGAATCGACCAAACTCATCCCCTTTCTTTACTGGCTTCCCTTCCAACTTGGTATACATATCTACCCCCGATACCTGGGCCATACCAATTGGAATAGCCGCAACTAAACCTATAGGGTCACCACCATCGACCACAAAAACCCCTCTCGCTTGCTGAAATTCGTAACCGCCTTGTGAGCTATCCGGAGCATCAAATTCGCCACCATCTGTAAGGACAACATCTAGAAAGACCTTGCCCTGCACCGCTTTGCTTTCTTTAACTCGACCATCAATTGGAGAATGAAAACGGTGATAGTCAAAAGGACTCAGGAAATAATGAACGAAGGTACCACCGTGGAACGCTTTCGCTAGTTTTTCATCTTGTAACAAATCTGCAACCGTGAATATCGAATGAGTATTTTTGAATTTCACGCTAGTAGCTTGTCCACCAATACCTTGCACATTTCCTTGCTCATCAATTGGGTACAGCATTTTGTAGGTACAATCTGCAGGAGAACAAATCGCATTATTATTACCAGGCTCTGCTATGGGTCTCAATGGGGTATGCCCTTTATCATCTACTCCATTAAATTCTCGATAAAAGAATTGATTGAAGGTGGTCCAACTTTTAGCATGATCGCTGTATAGCGGTAGATTATACATTGGATCAGCGATGAAAGAAGCCAGCGCACTGAGCGGCAGAGATTCTTCTGTATCTAAAAAGACGCCCCAGTCAATGGCAAAATCCCGAAGCCAATCGGCAAAAACAAAATCACCCTTGACATAATCCTGAAGCGTTCCATCCATAATGGTCAGCGGCTGATCTACCAGAAAATAAAAATGGCACAACAAGTCAAAGACTTTCTGATTATAACCATTAGTAGTACTTGTACTGGTCCAGGCATCAGGATATTCAGGATCATTCATTTCATTTGGAATCAGGACGAGGTACTTTTCGATATAGTCTAGGTAAGTCTCCGGCGTGCTTGGCCAGCCTTGGCTATCACCACCAAATACATTATCGATAGCATGATAAAGATTGGCCTGTAAACTGGCGGCTCCTTTCTGCTGTGCAATCATCAAAGATGCCTGGAGAGCGATGTAAAAATCTTGATCTTTTTCAATTTGTTGTTTCAACAATTGGTAAGTCTTCGTGGTCCGAGGCCATTGTGGATTAGATAGAATCATAAGAGATTTTTATGGGTTATAAATGTAAATAATTAGGTGCTGCGATCATTGAAAAGGGTCAAGGCATACGGTAAAGTAAATTTCTATAAAAATCAAAGTGCTCTTATTTGATCTTCTGAAAGACCTGTAAGGTCAGCTATTTCTTGATTACTCATCCCCTTTATCTTCAATTTTCTGGCAATCTCTATCTTTTCTTCTTGTTTCCCTTCTTGTTTCCCCTCGATTTTTCCCTCGATCCTACCTTGTTCTAGGGAAGTATCGACTACATTCTTAATATCTAAATAATGCTTTAAGCTTTCTTCATAGGTTTTCCCAAATAGTTTTTTGAATCCAAAATCAGTTAATGGATTTATAAACTTTTCCTTGCCGATACTCATCAAATTTAGTTTTATTCCAACAATTTGTCTTAACAAATATAAACTATTTGCAGCGACAATAACACTCCAACTATTGACTATTGCGGAGGAAATGGAACTAAACTCAAAGAAAAACAGTTCCTTAGGTAGAAAAGAGTAGCTTTGACCACAAATGTTATTTTCAAAATTAAATAGATAGCGCAATCTTCCATAACTATTTGCTTGAGTTTGATTATACCAATTTATTAACCACAAGAGTTTATTCAATCTTATCCTTTGGTGATACCCTTTGAATAGGCTCTAAAACAAACTCATCTATGGCAGATAGTTTCAGTAAGAAAGAAAGAGAGAAAAAAAGAAGGAAAAAGAATCAAGAAAAAGCGGAAAGAAGAAAACAACGAAAACAAGAAGGTAAGACCAACGAGGAATTTATGTACCTCGATGAAAATGGCAACCTGACCAGCACACCTCCAGATCCCAGCAAACGCAAAGAATTTAAACTAGAAGATATCAGGGTCAGCACACCCAAGCAAGCTGATCTCGAACCTGAGGATCCTATCAAAAAGGGCTATGTCAAGTTCTTCAATCAAGAGAAACATTTTGGCTTTGTTTGTGAAACAGACAAAAACATAGACTACTTTGTGCATGAAGATAATCTCATCGATCAAATCCGAGATGATGATAAAGTAGAGTTTGAAATCGGGACCGGTCCCAAAGGTTTAATTGCTATCAATGTGAAGTTGCAAAAATCTTAAATCAGCTCTTACTCAAGAAAACCTTAGTGATCAGCTATTAGCGTTTATGTAATTGAATTTACCTAAACGCTATTGTAGTAAATTTATCTGCTGCCGCTGATCACTCATCTCCATTTTCAGGATATCTACTTCTTGTTGCACGAATACACTCATCCCGCCAATTCGCCCAATACTCGGAACCACTTCGCTGAGCAAGATTTCCTCCGCATTAATGGAGGCCCATACTTTGGGCCCCTCCTTTCGGAGTTGAAAATCTGCTGACTGGTTAATTTCAAACCCCAGAGAGGAAAGGTCTGATTTCTCTCCCGCAATTTCAACACCTCCTAGATACAATCCAAACTTTCCAGCACAACCCTTTATTCCAATATTCAACATAAACACATCTTCACTACCTCGAATAATCAAGCTGATTGCATGACAAGGATCACCCATTTCCTTATCTGAAAGTTTAAATTGAAGCCTTGTAGCAAAGGTATCCGCAGATATAATCGGCTCTGGAAGAAAGTTAACCACACTAAGGTTGTTCATTTCTACCTCAGGATATTGTTCTTTAAAAGAAGGACCTAAATGGAATCCTGAATCATCAAGCTGATAGTGTTTTTGAGGCAACACCACTTGTCCTACCTTGTTGGTGGACACCAATGCTGTCAGGCCATTACTTTGGATTTGTAGGTCCAGTGTTTTTATGATTTCATTATCGGCCACTAGCTTTGCATTATAATAACCGGGACTCATATAGGTAGTGGTGATCAAGGAATCTCCAGGGTTTAATAAGATCCGTTTTCTGGAATCCCAAGTCTGTTGTAGTTCGAGAGAATCCACTTGCTGATCACCTATATTATATCGAAAGATGACAGTATTAGGTATACCAATGGTGACTTTCTCTAAAGAAAAAGAGACTTGTGTCGGATCGAGCTTAGGTTCTACTTTCTCCATCCTATCCCATTTTAAACCATAAAGTGTAAAGAGAAGGACTGCCACTAATACCATCACTCCTATAACCAAGGCTATTCTCCTAGTTCCTTTCTTTTCGATTACTAAGTCTTCGTCTCCTCTTTCCTCTAGGGTATCGAAGGCCCTCCAACTTTCCGCACCGGTGAATTGAGCTAAAATATTAAGGGTAGTGACACTGGGTTGTACCGATTGAGAGGTCCTGCCCCAAAGTCTTTTTAGGGTGGAGACGCTCAAGCTTTGGCCCGTCTTTTCGAACAGGAGATCGCTCAGTTTTTCAAAATCACTGCCTGTCCAGGTATCGCTTGCGCCCCAAGCCAGTTGCTCTTCGATTTCATACAAAATCTTTGGTAAGGTAGCACCTAAGCGACCATTAATCTTAGCTTTTTGTTGGTTCATTGTTAGCAGTTAATCGGGTGTGAACAAGGATGAACGAAAATTGAACGGCTATTGAATGGAAAAAAAATCCCTAATCACCGAGTTTTAGAAGAACAAAATTAAATAAAAATGCGCGATTGGTTTTATTACAGTTTTTTTCTTATTGTCCTATTTTCCAGCTTACATATGCAAGCACAGCGCTTCGATATGAAGGCTACCCATTGGGAAATCAACCCCAAAACAATGACCTTCGAACAGTTTGATGGTCGTGATATACTTTTGATTGAAGGCAATGGAGAAGCCTTCTTGAAGGAGGCCTCCTTTACAACTGGCACGATTGAGTTTGATTTTTATCCTACTGCCCCAAGTTTCTGCGGCCTGTACTTTAGAAGGGATGCCCAAAAAAACCAGGATGCCAACTTCTATAGTGAGTTTCTTTACTTGCGGACTTTTAAAATGGATAATCCGATTGCCTTTGGGTCGATACAATATGCTCCTATTACTAGAGGAACCAACCTATGGGATCTACTATATCAGTACGAAGCGAATGCCTTGGTTAAAAGCAAACAATGGAACAAGATCAAAGTAGTCGTTTCCGAGAAGCAGCTGAAATGCTACATTAATGATCAACTTGTACTTTGGATTCCAGAGCTTATGGGTAAAAATAGGAGTGGCGGTATTTCGGTTGAAGGTCCAGGCAGGTATGCCAGTATGAAAATCACTCCAAAAGCTACCGAAGATTTGCCAGCTACTCCGGGAGCTGATGTAAGCAAACATGATCCACGCTATCTGAATAATTGGGCATACTCCGATGAAATCACTCTACCTTTTGAACAATCTATTGCAGGTGTAGGATTGCCAGACTCTACCACCACTTGGCAACCAATTCAAGCTAGTCGCTATGGATTGATCAACCTGACTGAAAAAATTTCGAGTCCCTTCAAAGACCAGGAAAGACGCATGGTCTGGTTAAAAACCTCCCTCACTTCTAGTAGCGACCAAGTAAAAGGCATCAACTTAGGTTTCAGTGACGATATCTACCTCTTTGTTAATGGCAACTTGGTACACGTGGATCGAAATATTTTTGGCCAGCCTATTGCCAAGAACCCCAATGGTCGGATACACATCGACAATTCGAAAGCGATGCTCCCCTTAAAAAAGGGCGACAACGAAATCTTAGTAGCGGTAGCAAATAATTTCTTCGGCTGGGGATTAGTAGCTCGTTTAGAAGACTTAAAGGGGATAACCGATAAGTTGATGTGGGAGTAATCATTGAAGTATTTAGCTATTGAGGATGATGCCAGATAGAATAATACCAGGGCCAAAAGCTTGAAAAAGCATTCATAGAAGGCAAAGGTGGATTCGCTAAGTTTATTCGCAGATCCATAGAAAAGATTAAGAGCAGGAAGACATTTAGGATATTTTTATTCCATCAATAATGAAAACCTAAATCAGATGAAAAACGTCGTCTTCCTGTTCTTACTATTCTTTAGCTGCTTAAATCTATCTGCCCAATCCAATGAAATTGTACTTGGAAAGATAGACTCTATTGATTCCAAAATTTTATCCGAACAAAGGAAATTATGGATTCACGTTCCTAAGGGGAGCGATGAAAACATATTCACTAAAAAGACCTACCCCGTAGTTTATCTACTAGATGGCACTGCTCATTTTTTCTCTACAGTCGGGATGATTCATCAGCTAAGTAGGGTTAATAATAATTCGATTAGCCCAGAAATGATTGTAGTGGGCATCCCCAACACCAATCGAATGCGGGACCTAAGCCCTTCTAAACCTAAGCTTGGTGATGATCCATTTTTGAATCCAGCAATGATTGCCAATGCGGGTGGGGGAGAAAAATTCATAGACTTTATAGAAAAAGAATTGATCCCTTACATAGATGCGAATTATCCTACCGAGCCTTACAAAACTTTTATAGGACATTCTTTGGGCGGGCTCATGGTGATGCATACTTTTCTACATAAGCCGGAGCTCTTTAATGCTTATGTTGCCATAGATCCATCAATGTCATGGGGTCAACAAAAATTATTAAAGGAAATCAAAGAAGCGTCTTTTGGAGAGCAGTACCAAAGAAAAACCTTGTATCTAGCTATTGCCAATACCTTGGGTAAAGGAATGGACATCGCCACCGTTGAAAAAGATCAATCTCCTATGTCTTTTCATATCCGATCTATTCTAGACTTGGATCACTTTTTGCAAAATAGCGATCCTGTCTTTAATTATCATGGAAAATATTATCCTGATGATGATCATGGCTCTTTACCCTTCATTGCTGGTTATGATGCCTTACGTTTCATCTTTAAGGCGCATAGAATAAAGCTTAGCCCTGAAGATTTCATGAATCCAGATAGCGACTTAAGTGATAAGATCAAAAGGCATTACCAGCAATTAAGTGAAGCTTTTGGATACGAGAAAAAACCTGCCGAAGACTACCTCAACATGATAGGTTACCAATTCATGAGCATGAAAAGGTATGATCTATCTGAAAAGTTTTTTCAACTAAATATTCTTTATTATCCTAAGCAATTCAACGTTTATGATTCTTTAGGCGATTTATACGTAGCTAAGGGCGAAAATGAAAAGGCGATTAATAGCTTTAAGAAAGCCCTTTCCCTAAATAAGAATTCTGAATTCACAAGAGAGAAACTTGAAAAGTTGGAAAACCAATAAGAGCAGGTTTAAAAACTGATTAAGAGCCGTCACCGTTCGAAAATTCGAGCGGTGACGGCTACCTTTTACCTCCTGCGCCCACTAGAATATTCCATGGCTTCTCCTTTCCCAAAACCATAACTGAATCCAAGGGTAACAAAACGGCCTCTTTGACCAAAGCTATACAAGAAGAAATCTGGCTGATTGATGGTGCTTTCCCTAATCCTAGAGGCAAATAGGTCACGTACACTAAGATTCAAAACACCTTTACCGTTTAAGATTTTCTTGCGCAAGCCGAGGTCCAGGAATAAATTTTCAGAAACCACACCTTGTACCGTTTGCTCTCTAGATTGAAACTGGCCCGTCATTTCAAAATCAATTCCTGCAGGTAGTTTAAATTTGGAGGTCAATTTAGAAGACCATACATCAGCAGTGAAATCAAAGGACGTTCCTTCAAAGTCTCCTTCTCGGTTGAAGTAGTTGTAGTTGACATCACCGTTGATGCCTAGCCATTTGTTGGGGGTGTATTTAAAATTGAATTCAAGACCCGTGGCACGATTGGTACCGATGTTCTGTGGTGTGGTGATATTCACATTATCTTCAAAGAAGGAAATACGCTCCACCACTTCCGTAGTATAGCGATAATAAACACCAAAGTTCAGAGACGCTTTCCCTAGTATGTAAATACTATTCAACTCATAAGAATCCGTAAACTCTGGAAGTAAATCGGGATTTCCTGTACGGATATTAAAGTTGTTCCGGATATTAAAAAAGGGATTTAAGTCCCATAATCTAGGTCTGAATATTCTTCTAGAATAACCTCCCTGCATAGACCAACGCTCCGTAAACTTATAAGAAGTCGCAAAACTGGGGAAAAGGTTAGCAAAGTTTTGGCTATTCCCTTGATCGGTGGTGACGAGTAAAGTTTCTAGATCGGTATGTTCTACCCGCATACCTGCTTTTATACCCCATTGTTTACCTTCATAAGCTCCGGTCACATAAGCTCCAAAGACCTTTTGATCATAGTCAAAAATATTGGTAAAATCAGGGTTTTCTACCCAAATACCATCTACAAAATTCCGGACTTCAAAAGCATTACTCACATCGTTGATGACATATTGGGCACCTGTTTCAATGGTCACCTCCTCTGTAACAGGCTTGGTATAATCCAATTTGAAGGTATAGATCGCTTCACTAAAATTGGTAGCGGTTTGCTGAGTAGCATCATTATCTAAACCAAAGGTGGTCACATCCAAGAACTCTGAAGATTGATCCTTGGAAAAGGAGCGGCCTAGGGCTGAGAAGATCAAATCGTGATCTTCATCATCTTTAAAATCTCGCTTGTATTGCAGCTCAAACTGATACTTAGGATTGGTAGCTTCGGTGGTTTCTTCTCGGAACCACTCCGAAACGACAGCACCCGTTTCATCCTGAAAACTGAAATTAGTCAAGGAAGGTTGGTCCTCAATTTCGTAGGAGAAATTTCCTGACAAAGTGATCACATTATTGTCATCGATCATATAGTCTGATCCCAGAATAAAGTTGTAGAACATTTCATTACGAAATTCCTCTCCAAAGGAGCGAATCGAAGTATTGGTATTCAGGTTGGTATTAATGTTTTCACTATCCTGTGGCAGCTCGCGATAGCCAATTCCTAGTTGACTAAACAGGTTGAATTTTTCAGTGCGGCGGTTAAGGCTAAGCCCCAAACTGTGGTTATGCGGTGCTCCGGTATTGAGCGTCACCGACCCATTCAGTCCTTTTCGTTCCTCCTTTTTAATGACAATATTGATGATACCAGAGGTCCCTTCTGCATCGTATTTGGCAGATGGATTGGTGATAACTTCGATACGCTCAATCATTTCAGCAGTGATCGTACCAAGCGCATTACCTTCTTCACTAGCCAGCACAGAAGGTTTGCCATTGATAAGTATTTGTACACCAGAGCTCCCACGCAAGCTGATTTGCCCCTCGATATTTACATTTACGGAAGGTACATTATTCAAAACTTCCAAAGCACTCGCACCAGTGCTGCTGAGGTCTTTGCCTACATTAAAAACACGTTTGTCTAATTTAAATTCTGTAGAAGATTTCTCGGCACGCACGACCACCTCCTCCAGCGTTTGGGAGTTTTGACTTAGGGAGATCTTGCCTAAATCAATGAGCAAGCCATTGGCTGTAAAATCCTCTATCCTTTTTGATACAAAGCCCAAAAAACTAATTTCGATATAGGCATTGAGCGAAGTAGTTTCAAATTTAAAATTACCATCGAGGTCGGTGGTTGTGCCGGTCAGCATTTGGTCGTTATTTTTGTCCATCAGTACGACCGTAGCGAATTCGACAGCTTGTTGACTAGCCTCTTCTACCACTTTCCCTTGGATAACATATTGCTCATTTTGGGCCTGCAAGGTGCCTAGGCTCATGAGTACGCAAAGCATAAATAAATGGATCCGTTTCATAGTCTGCTTGATTCTTATTACGAATTGGAGACAAAGAAACAGGCGTATAGTTTAAGATGAAAATCATTTCCTTTAACGACCAAGGTCTTCCGGTCAACTGCCTTTTGTAAGCATATTGGGCAAATTGAGCTATTTAGCGTAAGAATATGGTCGTTTGCTGCTTTATACATAAGGCTTCCGGAAAATCTAATAAATTTGGCGTATGAAACGCTATCCGACTTTTATCCAGGAACTCCTCTTCCAAATCATCTTGCTATTGGTAGTTTTTATCTTTTTCACTGTAGATAGAAATCAACCTGATATCAAATTGGAGCGGGTGGTGTTTTTCTCCACTTATGTAATCGCTTATTTTCTTATCAGTTATCTACTCTTGCCTCAGCTATTTTATAAAAAGAAATACCTGCTTTTCGCCTTGAGTTTTGCGCTGCTGATCACGGGTATTATCCTGATGGAGGAGTTGGTCTTGGAGCAGATATTCTATCCAGATACTAGAGGTCAGCGCTTCCCTGGTGTTGTTTTTTCCTTATTACAAATCCTGCCAGTCATTATTATCTTGACGGGCTTTAAATTTGCCTGGGACTCCACTTGGCAAAGAAAGGAACTAGCCTTGCTCCGCAGCTCGTTGAGAGAAAGCGAATTACAGTTTCTGAAGACCCAAATCAATCCTCATTTTTTATTTAACAACCTCAACAATCTTTATGCCTACGCCCTGGAAGCCTCGCCCAAAACGCCTGAGTTTATCATCAAATTGAGTAGTGTTTTGCGGTATATGCTTTACGATTGCAAGTCGGCCCTGGTTCCTTTAGAAAAGGAACTCCAACAATTGGGTAGTTTTATCGAGTTGGGGCGATTACAGATCGAAGGAAGAGGCAAAGTTCGATTCCAATCGATCATCCCTGCTGATGGGCTACAAATTGCGCCATTAATTCTGGTCGTTTTTGTAGAAAATGCCTTCAAGCATAGCCATTCTAGTCAGTTAGAAGATATACAAATCAATATCATGGTGAATTTAGAAAAGGATCGATACCTTCACTTTCAATGCATCAATAACTATCAGGCTAATAGTAACACCGAAGATTTGGATAATGGGATTGGATTAGAAAATGTAAAAAAACGCTTGGAATTGATGTATCCAGCTGCGCACCAACTCCATGTCAAGGATGAAGCAGACATTTATAGCGTAGAATTGCGCTTGGACCTCTTAAAAGGGAATGCATAATGACTTGTATTATCATCGAAGATCAGGCTCCCGCTCAGCGGATTCTCAAAAAGTATATTACAGATATTGGAAATTTAACACTAAAAGGTACTTTTTCCAATGCCATTTATGCCATGGATTGGTTGAACCAAAACGAGGTAGATCTCATTTTTTTAGACATTCATTTGCCTAAACTATCAGGAATAGAATTTCTCAAGTCCTTAACTAACTCTCCAAAAATTATCCTGACTACAGCTTTCCAGGATTATGCCTTAGAAAGTTACGAATTTGATGTAGTCGACTATCTACTTAAGCCCTTTTCCTTCCAGCGATTTGTAAAGGCGATATCCAAGCTAAAATCTGGTCAAGCGAAGGTCATCAAGCCAGTAGAGTCGGTTCAAGAAGATCATTCCTTTTTTATCAAAACGGGGCACGAGCTTGTCCGAATCGATCCGAATGAAATTTTCTTCATCCAGTCCGATACAGATTATACCGAACTACATCTTTCTCATAAAAAACACCTGAGTAGTGAATCTCTAAAGCATTGGTTGGATAAACTACCTGCGCCCCAATTCGTCCGCATCCACAAATCCTACATCGTGAATACCAAGAGGATTGTAAAAGTAGCCTATGGCAAAGTCTTTTTAGAGGACGAGCGTAGTTTACCCATCGGGCGAGTTTATAAAGAAGCCTTTATGCAGCGCTTTTTGACTTAGATTGGCCTATTGGATGATGATTTACCAAAAATTGCCCCTCTACTACCAAAGGTTTGATCACCAGGACCGGGTCTTAAAAAATGCGTATTCCTTAAAAAATTCCAGAGAAATTGATCAACTTAATGGCTCCCTATTGCTTTGCTATATTATTTAATAACACTCCATTCACGACCACATCTTGCAATACTGCTCTACCTTTCTTGATGGAGACTTTTGCATAAGCCTCTGTTGCTGGTTTTTGTAGCTCCTGGCGGTAGAAATCCTCAGCGCGGGGGGCTCGCTCCTCTTCCATATAGAAGCGATCAAATGGAAAATAGAGGTCTACGATCATAGTCGTATCGCGGATATATACATCCCTGACAGTGGCCTGAAAATAGGTATCCGTAGTAGTAGGCGCTTGTGCATAAAGGGTGTCAATCATTGCATAGCCTTCTTCATCTTCAACAGGCACTACGTAGGCTGTTTGGCGGCTCACCCAATTTACTCCAGAATCATCATTATAGTTGTACTCTACATCGCGATATCCCAAGGTCATATACTTTCCACGAAAGGGGTCATTCGGATCGATAGGCACTGTCCTAAAGCGAAAAACTTGCCCGTCTTGCAGCGTGCTATTATTCTGCCAAATCGTGCGCAAGGGGAATATCCACTGGATCAAAACCATCAGGATAAACCCTAGCAAGTAGATTTGTTGGCGCTTCATATTTAAAGATTAAATAGCAGGATTAGGATTCCCTAAAAGAAAAGACAGCGCAGTCTGATTAAATTTCTCATACTGCTCGATGTTACAAATGTGACCGCACTTTTCAAAAATGACGAGCTGTGCTTTATTTTTATGATGTGCCACAAATTTCTTGGCTGCTTCAAAAAAAACATGATCTTGATCACCCATTACAACTAAGCTAATGGACTGAATTTCTCCCTTGAAGAAGTTTCTGAGTAGCTTAAAAAAGTCTTTATACAAGCCTACCCATTTCAGGTATTCCTTTTGATTGAGCTTTTGGGACTGAAGACGAAACATCCGACGAGAATCCTCATGGTTTTTTCTTGGTAGTACTATCCACGAAAAGAGATTATACATTACACGGTAAGGCAGAAAATAATTGAGAAACTTCGCCGAATGCACAAACATTTTAATCTTTATGTTGGCGCGAAAAACACCTCCCGCCATGATCATCTTCTCAATCATTTCAGGGCGCTTGTCTTCTAGCTTTTGCAAGATGACACTGCCTAAGGACAAAGACATAAAGTTGGCTTTCTTAATACCAAGATGGTCAATGACTTTGAGAATATCATCAGCAACAATGTCAAAATCATAGTTTTCATAGGCAGGCGCCATGTTTTTCGACTTTCCGTGGTCGCGCAAATCTACCAGCAACAATTTAAAGTAGGGTCTGAAAGCTTCCACTTGGTATTTCCAGGTGACGATGCTTCCTCCTGCTCCATGTATAAAGACCAACCAATCGGCATCTGGTCTTTCTTCATAAATTTTATAGTGTAATAAGTCTCTTGATTCAGACATATTGGCCTTTTATGTTGATTACTTTTTCAAAACAAACGCATCTGGTGCAAATAGGTTCTTGACACGCTCCAAGTTGCGATTGATTTCATCATCATTACTGTAACTGAATTGTACGCCAACTCGAGTGGTGGTTTTGAGTTGCTCCAGATAGGGCTCGAAGCCCGCTTCTATGATGCGTTTTGCCAGCCGGTCGACGTTGACTTTTTCGCGAAAGATACCGATGGCGATCACACAAGATTGATTGGCTGGGGCTACCGTACTAGCATCGGTTTGGGAATTTACTTCCTCATCGATGCTAGGCTCTTCGTTTGCCGCTGTCAAATCTGTTGGGGTATTAGGAGTGTCTTGTAGATTTGTATCTGCAGTCGCATCATCTACTACAG
This sequence comes from Saprospiraceae bacterium, assembly GCA_042095835.1. Taxonomy (GTDB): domain Bacteria; phylum Bacteroidota; class Bacteroidia; order Chitinophagales; family Saprospiraceae; genus DATFKA01. Next base: position 18,675 of record JBELML010000031.1, on the reverse strand, counting down.
GAGGTTTGACATTGAGTCTTTCACTTGGTAGTTCGGCTGTAGGATCTGGTTCTTGTGCGCGAAAATACTTTGGGTATAAAAACCAAAAGGCCAAAAGAATAGCTAATAAGGCCAAAAGCCCTAAAAGGAGTGGCCAGTTCTTTTTGAGCCATATCAAAGCATTATCTTCTTCCTCGATAATCGGAACAGTGGCCGCAGCCGATTGACTTGCCGTAGCAGCAGTAATGGGTGTTTTCTGAGGAAGAGGCTCTAAATGAACCGTAGGAAGCCCAAAGTTCGACAAATCGAAATTGGTACCATCGGGTATAAATTGGAGTTGCCCCTCAAAATTGTGATACAATCTGCCTACACCTGGAAAGACAATGATTTCTTTGCGTGCTAGGGCCTCTTTTACCTGTTGGACATATTCCGCGATGGTAGATTTAGCTTCTTGATAGCTAATATGGAATTTATCCCGAATATAAGCCACTAAAAGGCCATCATCGATGGCTAGATTGGGGTTAAACTCCAACCCCGTACTTTCTGGATTGATTTTTCCTTGAATATGGTCAATTTCAATAGCCTTATTCGACTTGATGATCGCACCTAAGCCTGGGATACTAACGGTATCGTGTTCGTAAAGCAAGTTGTTAACTAATTCGCCTACATCAATTTGCATGCCCCTTTCTTTTACGTTTTATTTACTAGTAAAATCTACCCTTTATTATTGTTTTACCTACTTTTGAGCTATTGAAGCTGTTTAAAATTTCCTTGTTGGGCTATCAAAAACATCTTTTAAGGCTACTCTTCGTTAATCCCGGAGTGAATCCGGGACAGCTATGCGATGCATAGCTTGCGTTTTTTGCCTCGATTAGCCTCAAAATACTGTTTTCTCGCCTGCAACAGAAAACCTTAGACAACTTCAGCATTTAAATTTGACTTTTGAAACACCAATTATCAAATTTGAATAGCTTCTACGAGTCAATTTAGTAAAAAAAGCAGAAATGGACCTGACCAATACGATAAGTCGCGTAAAATCACAGCAACTCTTTGACGAAGCCAAGCAATATTTTCCTGGAGGTGTCAACTCTCCAGTGCGAGCATTCAAGTCTGTATCGGGGCCTCCACTTTTTATTAAAGAAGGGAATGGAGCAAGGATTATAGATGAGGATGACAACAGCTATATTGACTTCTGTTGCTCCTGGGGGCCACTGATCTTGGGCCACAATAATCCAGCAATACGGGAGAAGGTCCTGGCCACGGTAGCAAAGGGCACCTCTTTTGGCACACCTAATAGATTGGGAAATGAGTTAGGAAAATTAATTTTAGACAACAACAGGTATATTGACAAGATTCGCTTTGTCAGCTCAGGAACCGAGGCAGTGATGTCGGCTATTCGCCTGGCAAGAGGGGTCACTGGCAAGAGTAAAGTGATCAAATTTGACGGTTGCTATCACGGACACGTAGATTCTTTGTTGGTAAAAGCAGGTTCTGGCCTCGCTACTTTTGGCGTAAGCACCTCAGCGGGTATCCCCGAATCTTTTGCCAAGGAGACCATCGTACTACCACTCAACGACCGAAAGCTACTAGACGAGACGCTACAAAAACACCAAGATGATATCGCCTGTATTATTGTCGAACCCGTCCCTGCCAATAATGGCCTATTGCTACAAGATCGCTCTTTTTTAGAGTGCTTGCGCATAAAGGCCTATAAGTACGGCGTACTCTTAATTTTTGATGAAGTGATCTCTGGATTTAGAGTAGGCTTTGAAGGTGCAGCAGGCTATTACGATATACAGCCAGATATTATCACCTACGGCAAAATTATTGGTGGAGGTATGCCCGTAGGTGCCTACGGGGCGAATACAGAGATCATGGGACATATTGCTCCGGATGGTCCCGTCTACCAAGCAGGTACACTCAGCGCCAACCCTGTAGCGATGGCAGCAGGATACGCAGCCCTGGAGCAGCTAGTACAACCCGGTTTCTACGATGCAATGGCAGCTAAAACGCAACAATTCACCCAACAGGTTCAGCACTTCTGCGATGAGAAAGCTTATGAAGTCAATATCCAGCAAATTGGTTCTATCTTCTGGATTGCTTTCGATAGAAAAAGAATCCTAGTTGCCGACCAGATCGATCCAGTAAGTATGGAAAAATTCAAAATCTTGCACCATGAGTTATTGCAACGTGGCGTGTACCTCGGGCCTTCTGGCTATGAGGTAGGTTTCGTATCGGCAGCTCATACGGAGCAAGATTTAGAGGAAGCCGCCGGAGCCATTATGGAAGCATTGGATGTAGTCTTTTAATGCGCATCGAAAATCAAGCTATTTGGAAGTACCAAAAAACATAACACGTATTATTCAGACCTACTTTGTCATTGCCTATTTGGTTTTGGCTTTTGGGTGGTGGTCCGTGCTCTTGTACACCAAAAATGAAGACGCGTTTTTGGCCAAAAAAGAGCTTTTAATGATCGTAAAAGTAGCCGAGGGAGAGATTAGTGGCCCCGAGGAAATCGAAGCCATGCCAGAGTATATCGCTCTGAAAAAAGAGTACAATACCCAAGAATGGATGATTGGTGGAGAAATCCTTGTATTAATTGTCATCTTAAGCATTGGCTTGATTATGATCCAAAAAAGCTACAACAAAGAGATTGAAGCAGCGAATCAAAGGAGAAACTTTTTACTATCCATTACTCATGAGTTGAAATCTCCTATTGCCTCTATTCGTCTGGTGTTGGATACCATCAAAAAGCGGGTACTCAAACCAGAGCAAAAAGCTAAACTCGTAGCCGGCGGTCTGACCGAAACAGAACGACTGCACCAGTTGGTCAACAATCTTTTATTATCAGCTAGATTGGATGCGGTATATGAGCCCAACCGGGAGATGGTCGACCTCAGTCAAGTCCTAGAGGAGCAAACCGAAACCCTTGAGCGCAAACACCCTCATGCCCAGATCAGGCTAGATTTACAAGAAGACATTCCCTTAATGATGGGCGATCGTATCGGTATCACCTCGGTACTAGTCAACCTGCTGGAGAATGCTATCAAGTATGCCGGTGGACCGCCGAACATCTTGATCGTCTTGCGGTGGGAGAAGCAGCAAATCCTCTTAGATATCGCTGATCAAGGAATAGGAATTAGTGATAAAGAGAAGAAAAAAATATTCAATAAATTCTATCGGGTCGGAAGTGAAGATACCCGACGAACAAAAGGTACTGGTTTAGGGTTATACATCGTTAAACAGGTTGTGCAAGGACATCAGGGTACCATCAGAGTGAAGGACAACATCCCGAAAGGGACAGTTTTCAGCATTACTTTCCCAGCAAAACAGCGGAAAACAGCCAATGGTACTACAGTTTTTGGGACAGCTATGGAATAGAATTAAACTAGTAAACTATGAAGAGGATCCTATTAGTAGAAGATGAAGAGCATATCCGTGACACCATAAAACTCAATCTCGAACTAGAGAATTATGAAGTGGTAGCCACCGACAATGGTAAAAAGGCTGTCAAAAATTTTCATGAGCAGCACTTTGATCTCATTTTATTGGATGTCATGCTACCCGAGGTGGATGGCTTTCAAATTTGTGAGCAGATTCGCCTGACTAATATGGAAGTACCTGTCATTTTCCTTACTGCCAAAGATACATCGGCCGATAGAATTGCCGGGCTCAAGCGAGGAGCTGATGACTACATCACCAAACCTTTCGTACTAGAGGAATTACTTCTAAGAGTCAATAACCTCATCAAACGAACTAGCAAATCTGAGAATGGCAGGTTAGAAGCTTATGACTTTGGAGAGAATGAGGTCAACTTTGTGACTTATGAAGCCAAAGGAAATCCAGGTAAGTTCACCCTTACCAAGAAAGAGGCTATGCTCCTCAAGCTTTTGGTAGACCGGAAGAACGAGGTGGTATCCAGGCAGCAAATATTACAATCGGTTTGGGGCTACGATGTCTATCCATCGACGCGTACGATTGACAATTTTATCCTTTCGTTTAGAAAGTATTTCGAGGTAGATCCTAAGAATCCAAATTATTTCCTTTCCGTGAGAGGTGTTGGATATAAATTTGTAGGATAAGTAATATTAAGTAACGGACAAAGAATAAGTATCGCATTTTGATCGAGAAGATTTTGTACCAAGGCAAGGCAAAAAACGTAGATGATGCAGGGCATCAGCGAGGCTTTTTAACGCCGAATTGGTGCAAAAGATTCCATCAAAATCGAAAAGTTATTTTTTGATCGTTACTAACGTTTTATCTGGTAGAATTTTTCTACTTGGGCGCCCATTGCTGTGGCATAAGGATTGAGTTGATCCGTATTAAAGTCGAGCAATAATGGGCGCTTGCTATTGGAGCGGATCATATAATCTTTGAGCATCTCCATGGCACCCAATTCCTTTCCTTGAGGAGAGACCACTGGTATGAGGCTGATCATCCTACTATGGCTGAATATATAGAAATTGGCTGCTAGTAATTCTTCTGTTTCGGGGTGAGCGAAAGCAGTTGCAAAACCAGTACCACGATGCAGCACATTGTACATAATGCGCTGTAGTCCGTGAAATTGTTGGTCATTGCGAATAGACTTCCTATTATTTTTCTTAAAAAAATCGGCTAGCCGCTCAGGTTTGACAGAACCAATAGGTAGTAGATTCACCTCCTCTGCCTTCTCCAATTTAGCCTTAAAATCATCGCTATATTGGCTAGCGATGTGTTCATGCCCTTCGTGGAGGGAGAGGATTTGGTTTTCTTTTTCGATGACTTTGAAGCTGCCGTCTCTAGGTGGTCGATTGAGTTGATTGACCGTGATATCAATTTTTCGATATTGCGCTGGTATGGCCTCCAGAAAACTTTGAATGCGCAAGGCAGAAAGGGCCTTGACGGAGTAGATGCCCATCGCCCGCATCAGATCAGGCTGGTACAACTCGTAGCGCCCCAACCAATTCTTGCGATAAACAAGTGGCATGACAGAGAGATAATCTCCTTCCACCAAACCTACCCAATCTTTAGCAATAAAGTCTAAAAACCAGGTATAACCAAAGACATTACCATTAATTGCGTAATGTACCGAGCCGTTCCATTTTTCTTTTACGATCTCCTCCCGAGAGAGTAATTGGATATTTTTGATGCTTTTGATAGGCGGTTGTTTTATTGTAGGTAATGCAGGTATAAGAACTCCTGAGCCTCGCTAAAGTTCAAAAATGCGAACTTCAATAGAATTAGCTTACTTTTGAAGGTACAACTCTACAATAGCACACCTCTAAATATCAACTATGACCCAACTTTCCAATATTACCATTAACCAATCTGTAGCGGTCTTGATCGATGGCAACAACATTGAGATGAGCCTTCAAAATCTTACTAAACGCAAAACAGCTTTGGCAGATTTTGACACGCTCATTCCCAAATTACTTAATGGCCGTGGCTTAAGCAGACTCATCTATTTCCGAGAAGGCGTCAGCATCTCTGAGAAACTAGCCGAGCGACTGTTGAATCACTTTCACGGCTCTGTCATACCCTGCCACAAGTCAGCTGATATCCCTCTAACCATCAAAGCCACTCAAATTGCCCAAAAGGTAGATACGATCATCATCTTGTCTGGTGATGCTGACTATATCGAATTGGTCAGGCACCTGAAAGGGGAAGGTGTGCGAGTAGAAATTGCTGCCGTCGAGCAAAACACCGCTAAACTACTAATTGAAGAAGCCGATCTTTTCACCCCCATAACTAAGGAAGATAGTTATGTACTTCGGACTTATAATAAAAAGAAGAATAAGTAGCTCATTTCCTTTCTAAGCCACCCATACCGTTTTAATATTGACAAATTCGCGGATACCTAGATGCGAAAGCTCTCTACTGATATAAGTAAATACGGAGCTAGAAAGGAGAGTAAATTTACAAACTAAAAAAACTTTTTTTCCTAAAATAAATCCAGTTGTATAACATACGCCGTACCTGTTTATGAACCAAATACATAAACATTTACAATGAAGTATTTTAAATTTAGAACCATCCTTTTCATTCTTGCGATAGGAATGAGTGTACTTATCAGTAGTTTATGGGCTGCTGACCACATTGATGCACCAGCTGTAGCTTCTACATCAACTGACATTACTGACTTTTATGCTTTCCAAAGCCCAGAGAACAATGACAACCTTGTACTGGTAGTCAACTCTCAAGGATTATTATCACCCAATGCAACCGGAAGTGCTAGCTTTGATGAACAAGTGTTATTCGAGTTTAATATCGATCAAGATGGCGATGCCATTGAAGACCTTGTTGTACAAGCTACTTTTGAAGGTGGTATGATGAAGGTGTATGGCCCCGCCGCCCCTCTGACAACTGGCAATATGACCATGCTAGCAACAGATGAAGTAGCTACTGAAGTAGCCATTACACCCTACGGATCCGCTGTCAGAACAGCCACAGGCTCTACGGGTGTTAAAGCTTTTGCTGGGCCAAGAGATGATCCTTTCTTTATGGATTTTGCACAGTATAATGAAATCATTGCTGGTAATGCCGGAGGATTTAATGACCCAGGCGCAGATACCTTTGCTGGCACCAACGTCATGTCGGTGGTAGTAGAATTACCAAAGTCTCTTCTAGGTGCTTTTAGCAGTGTAAATACTTGGGCCGAAGCCAAACGCGTACAGTAAGCATCTCCTCCATTTCTTTTACAAGTTAGTTATTAAAAAAACATTTGGCTTAGTGATAGCCCTGGGCATGCTTTGCCTATCTAAAAAAAATAAAGATGAAAAATATTCATAAAACGCTTTTACTGCTCCTAACAATTAGCAGTAGTTTTCTGATCATCAGTTGTAACGACGACGATGATATCAATAGCAGCGAACCCACTAATGACAATACCTATGTATTAGAAGATATCATGGGACGTCCGGCAATCAATACTGTCTTTGTAACTAGCGCCAACAAAGATGCATTCAACACCATGGTTCCTTCCCAACAAGGTGCAACCTACGCCGATGATTTCGAGCAACAGTTACTCGCTTTGAATCCTGGATATACCACCAATGCTCTTGGCTTAGATGCCACATCCTTTACAAGTGTACTTGCTACTGATGTATTGACGGTATCACTTGATGGTACCACTACCTTTTTTGACGGTACTAATGTATTGACAGGGAGAAACTTAACAGATGATGTCATATCTGTAGAGCTACTTTTAATTTTCGGAGGGCCAGATGGCTCTGCCAACCCTCAACTTACTGACGATAATGTAGATGCTAATGATAAGACCTTTCTTACGTCTTTTCCATATTTAGCATCCCCGCACTAGACATTTTGTGAGATTCAGATAACAGTCGATGTGGCCGGCTAAACTTGCCGGTCACATTTTTCTTATTAGCAGTCAATAAACCAAGTCAGATGAACTTTCTCAAAACACTACTTTATTCCAGCTTGCTCATCGTAGCATTTTTATTCAGCTACTTTTTATTTTTAACACCTAACAACATAATAGATACTAAAGACTATCAGGTCTATCTGGATACAGATCATACCCAGAAGTCTGTTGATCAAATCGAGGCAGACCGCCTGTTCTGGTCCAAAAAGCTAGCTAATAATGAAGGAAATACCGTTTATTTAGCCCAAGTAGCCCATACACTCAGCAAGTACTTCAAACTAACCGGAGATGTCCAAGCTTTACATTGCTCGGATTCTCTATTGCACACAGTTAACGAACGTATTCCCAACCAAGTCTCCATCTTACACACGCTGGCCTTAAACGCCATCACAAGGCATGAATTCCAAGAAGCTGAGCAATACATTGAAGAGGCCATCCAAATCGGTGAGAAGCAATATATTTCTCAGCTACTGTACGCAGATGTAAGTTTAGAGCGAGGTCAGCTTGTGAGAGCTAAAGGGGCCTTGAAAGCATTACAAATGCCTAAAAAATTTGATTACCTCATCAGGGATGTAAAACTACAGGATCATCAAGATGATTTACCAAAAGCTATTCAGCAAATGGAGCAGGCCCTGGAAAGTGCGACTGCCTCAGGTAATCCTTCTTTACAGGTTTGGGCTTATTCCAACCTAGGAGACATGTATGGCCATGCGGGCAAAATCCAGCGATCTTATAAGATGTATTTAAAAGCTCTAGCACTCCAGCCAAGCGACCACCACTCTTTGAAAGGTATTGCTTGGATTGCCTTTTCACATGACAAAAACACAGCAGAAGCTAGGCGTATCATTCATTTTTTGCAATCGGTAAACCAAAGCCCAGATTATCATCTTCTATTAGCGGAGATCGCAGCTTGGGAAGGGGACGAAATGCAAAATCAAAAAGAAGTTCAAAGGTTTATCAAAAAGGCTAAAAGGGCGATTTATGGAAAGATGTACGCCAGTTATTTGATTGAATTAGCACCTGAGCAGCCAGACCATCATGCCTTCTTAGAACGAGATCTTATTGATCGCCCACATCCAAGTATTTATGCGCTAAAAGCTTCTACCTTACTAGCTAAGGGAGCATACCTACAAGCTTTAGAAACCTTTGAAAACAAAGTAAAAGGACGCACTGGCGAACCTACAGCGCTATACCAAGGAGCCAAAATTTATCTGGCCAATGGCAAGAAAAAAGAAGCTAAAAAATACTACCGCGCAGCTTTAGAGGCTTCGTTTGAACTAGGCCCAGTTATTACTCAAGAAATCAAACAACAACTGACCTTGATATAAAACCTACTGTTCAAAAGAAAGCATATACACAATTGTGTTTAGCGCTTGGTTTAAGTGGCGGAAAGTTCTTCTTTAGAGAAGTATTCCGCCTTTTTCTTTGCACTTGGCCAGCTTTTGGATAATCCTATAGGGTGAAATACGGTTACTTTCGAGCCTAAACACCTCAATTTTGCAGTTAAAAATGAATAATAGATCATCCTAGTTTTGGAGAGATATTATAAATTCTAGCTTCGAATCAAGAAACATTACCTATTACTACCATTTCCTCCAAGGTAGGATTAGTACTACCGCCTTTATTTTCCAGCGTGATAGCAAAAGCTTGCGGCGTCTCAATAAAAGGTACTTCTAAAAAGCTGTCATTGTCAATAGCAAGGTCAAAAACACCCATATCTACTGGAGTACCATCTACAATAGCCCAAAGTTGATACTGTTTAGTTGCATCTGCAATCGGTGGCAGATTACTTACTTCCAAGAATGACTCTTGGGTAACTGGATTCCACAAGACTGAAGCAATTGCTTCGGGTGCTTTAGGAGTACCTGACAATTGAACAGGACGTGTATCTGGATTTTTATAAAGAGCTAATATGATTTCTGCCTCCTCTTTGCGCTGTCTTTCGAGAGCGCAGTTCTGTTCTAATTTTTGATAATCATTTTGTACCTGCTGAAGTTTCAACTGGGTAGTATCCAATGTATTATTAAGCGAAAAAGCCCATACTATTGCCGCAACCGAAGCTGCTGCAAGCAGGCCAATTCCCAAATACTTTTGTAGAGAAGACTGCTTAGCGCCTTGCTGCGAGGAGACTTTATTAGAGGGCAAGTCTATTTTAGATAAAATAGCAGTTTCAAGACGTGGCGGAGGATTGATAGCATTCGCTTCTCCATACAATTCTAGAGCATCTTCAATCTGATCAATTTCATCCTTAATTGCCGGATATTCTTGAGCTTTGGCTTCTACTTCCTGCTGCTGCTCCACTGTAAGAAGTCCTAGAACATATTGTTCGAGTATGCCTGATTCTATATATTTCTTGATATCCATAGCTTTAAATTTGAATACAACTGAGCATGAGTAAAAAGGCGATCATTTCATTTTGAAGCAAAAGACGTAGTTCTGATATGGCAGTACGCATTCTAGTCTTAACTGTACCAAGTGGCATATCTAATTCTTTAGCAATTTCAGACTGAGAATAGCCTTGAAAATAGGCATAGTCGATCAGTGTTCGATATTTACTATCAAGTCCAGCAATTACTTTTCTGAGGCCACTATCCTCTGTGTAGGCATCCTCTCCAAGTTTTGATAGTGTTGAAGATGCCGAGTCTAGGCCGTCAACTTTTGTACTTCTCTTAAAACTTGCAGACCGCACACGATCCAAGGCTAAGTTGCGGGTTAGTTGTACCAACCAGGTATAAAGTCGTCCTTTATTGGGGTCATACTTTTCAATGTTATCCCAAATTTTCATAAACACATCTTGAAGTACTTCTTCTGCTACTTCTTGTTGTTGTACAATTCTCCTGATTACACCAAATAAGGAGCCAGAATAATTTTGGTACAGAATGGTTACCCCTTGTTTATCCCGATTTTTCAGGAGCTTGATGAGCTCTTGTTCTTGGGCTCTACGTTCTTGTATTTGGTTCATACTGCTCAATTAATTATTCCAAAGGTAAGCGTTTTTAAGCTGCACAATAAATATTAAATTGATCGATTTTCAGAAGTCTTGTTCAAGAATAAAAACACATAATATGAAATGAGCATGATCTTACCTGCCGGTCGAGCAGGCGGGTTTAATCATAAAATCACCTTCCTTTGTTAAGCTAAGGGCAGGGATCTATGCCTAGCCTAGCACAAAAAACAAATTTCCATATCATCATCTCTTATTTCTGAACAAGACTAGCATTAAAAAGTATAGGCTATTCGTATTCTTGAAAAGAATGGATTTCCTGGCGTGAAGTGGATTTCTTCCACAGGAGTCTGCTCATCAAAGAGTCGACTTTCTGTTGCAAATTGAGCTTCGTTCCACTCTTGGTTCAATATATTTTCGATGGATAAACCAATCGTAATATTCTTAAGGGCTAGATTCGCAAAGGCATCCATAATAAAATAGCCTTCTGCACGAATGGACTTATCTTCCACAGCTGGCCTTTGATTGATATACCTGTAATTTAGACCTAAACTGATATTTCTATGTTCGTAATTAAAGCCACCCATTGAGGTCCAATTGGGTGCCAAGGGTACAAAGTTTTTGCCTCTAGGAAGCTCGGGATATCGAGCATTGGCATAATTGATATTGCCAAAAACATATACCTTTTGTGTAGGTTGATAACGGATTCCTACATCAAATCCCGTCCTGAGCGCTCGATCACTAAGCTCTACAATTCCAGCATCACCAACATAGACAAGCTCCTGCTCACTATCCAGGTGCCAAAGCGCAGCTTTTAGTATCAAAGACTCTTTAATTTGCCAGATGGTGCCTACATCCAAGCCTACTACTCCTGCAACTGGATTTTCTGATCTTCTGAGGCCAGTAACTAAACGAGTATCATTAGAATGAAAGCCCTGACTAGCTTTTAAAAATAAGCCTACATTAGGTTTGGCTTGGTAGCTAATACTTAGTTTTGGAGAAAACTGAAAGGCTTCATTTCGAAGTATATCTGTAGTTTCGCTCAGCTGATCTAGGTATTGAAACGCAAAGCCGTCGAGCCTTAATCCTGGGTTGATTTGCCATTTGTTTTTTGACCATTCTAGCTCTACAAAACCAGAAGTATTATACTCGTCGATATCACCCAAGGCAATTCTTTCTCTAGTAGTTTTCCTATTTAAACTCTTCGAAAGCTCATTGTTCTTAATCTGATCAACCCTAGCACCTAGCCCAATCTGGAGATTGGTATATTGACTAATTTGCTGGTATAAGGTACTCTGCAAATAGAGGAGTCCTCTGTTCTCTTTTTGTCTGATTTGATCACCATTTATTGGGTCATCAAGAAAAAATGTAAAATTAGAATACAATTCAAAATCGTATTGTGCCAATGAAAGGTTGGTTTTCAAAAATGCCTGATTAGCAATTTTACACGTATATCCTGCGCTTAGACTGAGCCTCCCAGTAGTGCCTCCTTCTGTATCATCTACCGCACCAAATCGACTGATAGTACCTTGATTGACTAAGCGTTGTGGTATTTGACCTGAGGCATTCCAAGTACTTTTAAAATAAGAAAGCGACAAGACTAGCTCATCCTTATCATTTAAGGAAGTTTTGAGCTTACCAAAGGTATTATACCTACGCAAACCTTGAGGAGATTCAAAAGGGCCATCATTGTACAAAGCTTCGCTAGCCAAATAAGCCTGAGTTGGACTATTCGCATTGGTGAGCTTCAACATGGCAGATAATCGTTTATAGTCAAAACGGCCCAACTCAATACCAATAGAGCTATTATCGATCTTATCCTTGGTATGGTATTGCACGTAACCAGCTGTTGCCAAATTCCCCTGTTCTGTTGCGTGTGGTCCTTTGCCAAAGTCGATATAATCTATAGTTTCTGGAATGATAAAATGTAAATCTGAATAGCCTTGTCCATGAGCATGCGAGACCATATTCACGGGCATTCCATCTACTTGCAAGGCAATATCTGTACCATGATCAATATCGTATCCTCTTAGGAATATCTGTTCAGCCTTGCCTCCTCCTGCATGTTGAGCGATAAAAAGCCCCGGAATTTTTTGGAGCAACTCCTGACTATTACTTACTGGTATTCGACTGATATCCATTTTCATCATTTGCCGAGTCGCAAGCTCTGTACTCTTAACACTCACTTGCTTAAGTTGATAAGTTGATGCTTTCAGTTCAAGGAGGAATGGATATGTAAAATCTTGAGAATTGAAGATGTATTTTTGACTTTCATATCCCAGTGCGCTGACTTCAATAGTATCGCCAACTTCCAGGCCTGACAGAAAAAACTGTCCATTAAGATCTGAATGGCTGTGTATTCCTTTATCTTTTTGTATCAGTAAAATATCAGAAAGACGTTCTCCTTCCAAGTTAACAATGGTTCCTGATAGTGTCTGACTTTTGGAAAAAACAGGCAAGCAAAAAAATAGCAAAACCCAGTTTAAAGTATTGATTTTCATTTATCTATATTTATTATAGAAACGAAAAAAACAGGTTCACTGGATTTCAAAAAAGGCCCTAAAAGAAAATAAATTGTCTAGCTAAATATGCAGTGTACAGGTGTAAACCGTTTTCTACTCTCCTCCTTTCAGCAGTTCTATATCAATAAGAAAGGCTATTTCCTGCGCGCAGAAAATAGCCTTTCTTATTACCGGAGATTTCCCAAATGGTCTATCTCAAAATCACCATGCCGTGGCGCTGCCCATCGATGTATTTCACTACAAAGGCATTGTTGAATCCATTAGCTTGGGCGGTTTGCTGAGCAGACTTTGCTTCACTTGCCGATAAAAAAGCAGAAAGCAGTACTCGATATAAGCCTTTCTGCGTGAGGTACTCTGTTTCGATATCTCCTAAATCAAGCAGGCTAGCATATCTTGAATCAGATTGATTGTATCTCTTCAATGCGACTACTTGAATCTTGTAGTAGGTGCCTTCATATTGGGTAGCGTTGGTACGGTACTCTTCTTTGTCATAAGGCCCTACTCCTTGAGTAAGATACATCTCACCCACTGGCGGTGGATTAAAATTACTTGGAGTTGTATTATCCGTAGTAGTAGTATTGTCTACGACAGGCTCTGAAATCGTCGTATTCCCCGCGGTACCGTCTGTCGTGCTGGTATTATCGCTTATCGTCGTATTATTATTCAAATCATCTACGGAAGGTGGATTTGGATCGAAAGGTTCGAGCATGATCGCTTGGGCGAAAATATCGTTCCCTCCATTATAGGTATTAAAATTCTGTGTACCTGGCGTAAATCCTGGAGCATCTATCCTCAGCTGGTAGTCCCGACTCGCTAAAACCTCAAAACGGAAGCCCTCACTACCATTTTGTACAGCCTGGTTATCGACCTGGATGGCGGGGCCATCATTAGTGATTTCATAAAGAATAACCGTATAAAAATTAATAGGCTCACCGTTGCTCACATCTAAGACAGTGCCAGAATAATACTGAGAGCCACTAGGCGCGGTATTAATAAACTGGAAAAGATCATCATCTACTGTTCGTAATTTTTCTCCCTGCACCACTCTATTAGAACTAAAAAAGCCTCCTTTCTGATTTTCTACATAATGGTAATCATCTGCACTTGAGTTATAGGGCAATCCCATATTAACTACGGGTGTCCAGGTAGCATTCGCGCCTTCTGCGACGAAAATATCAAAGCCACCAATAGAAGGATGATTATTAGAAGCGAAGTACAGTTTACGATCTTCGATACGATAGTAAGGCGTGATCTCATCACCATTGGTATTAATCACTGGACCTAGATTCGCTGGCCTGGAGAAATTAGAACCCGGATTGCGCAAACTTCTGGTCGAATACCAAATGTCCATACCACCACGTCCTGCACCATCTTCTCTATTCGAAGAAAAGAATAGGTACTCTGTATTATTCTGTTGAGTGATAAAAGGATGGGTCGAGGTTACACCCGGAGCATTAATATCATCTGGTAGGCGGACCGGCTGCGACCAGGTACCTCCAGTATTTGAGGTGTAATAAATTTCACAACGAGTAGACAGATTACCATACTCCCCTTCTTCGCAGATGGTAAAATAAAGACGTTGCCCATCTGGTGATAGACAAGCGTTGGCAAACTGCCCTTTATCAATCAATGGAAAATTGGAAGGCAATTCACCTTTAGACCAACTCTCCCCAATCATTTGGCTTTGGAAGATTCTCGCTGTACCTCCTACAGTTGAAGAATAGTATAAACCGCCTTCTGCATCTGGTTTTGGGCCAAATTCATTTTCGATCGTATTGATTCCAGCTCCCAGATGTATAAGTTCAACGTCTTCTGGTGCATTGGCTGCCGCAATTTTCCCAATTTCAGCGCCTTCTATTTCTACCCGAATGATATTTTCGAGTATACCTCTTTCCTCGCCGGTATAGCTATCTAAATACGCTCTAAACTCGCGAATGGCTTCGTCATAGTTCCCCTCTTGTTTCAGCGCTCTAGCGTAGTAAAGACCTGCCAGTGGGAAATCATCCAAGTCAGCCTTAACATTGGCATATGCCTTGGCCGAATTGGGATAGTCCCGCATTAGATAATACGCTTCACCAGCTTTATAGATGAGTTCTTTTTTCTTGGACTTTTTTTGCCAAGCTTGCTCGTATAGTTTTGCCGCTTCAGCATACTGTCCCTCCTCGAATAAGGCATCAGCCTGGGAGCTTAATTTTTTCCAACTTTGTGCGCTTAGTGCAACACCTAAAAGAAGGAAGCTAAAAAATAGAATCGTGGATTTTGTATTCATAATTATGCCAAAGTTTCATTCCCGAGTTATTGTTTAATTGCGTACTGGTTTACGGTAGGCCTCGAGAGTAGTAATGTAATAGGGTATCGGTGCACTAAATGTACGAAAACCTATATGAAACGTATAATTACCTACGTATTAGTATCTTCTTTGATAAGAAATCAATCCTTAAAGCATTAATTTTTCAATTTGCGGCGCAAAATGAGCGTGTTCTAATTGTTGCACTTTCTTGGCGATATCCGTGGGACTATCTTCTGTATCGACTCTACAAGAAGCTTGAAAGATAATCGCCCCCTCATCATATTTGGCATTCACATAGTGAATAGTGATGCCGCTTTCTTGTTCGTCGTTGGCCCGAACTGCTTTGTGTACATGCATACCATACATGCCTTTACCACCGTATCTGGGTAACAAAGCAGGATGAATATTGACAATCCGATTAGGAAAAGCAGCGACCAAATAAGTAGGCACTAACCAGAGGAAACCAGCTAGAATTATCCAATCAATTTTATGCTCTTGGAAAAGATCAAGAATGGATTCCTCTTTGTAAAAATAATCTCTGGAAATCACCTTGGTCTCCAGACCTTTAGATGCGGCCATAGCCAAGGCAGGTGCCGACTTTTTATTAGACAGCAACAAGGAACAGTGAATGCTTGGATGCTCCTGAAAATATTCGATGATTTTTTTGGCATTAGAGCCTGTGCCTGAGGCAAAAAGTGCAATGTTCGTTTGCTTGGCCATTCCGCAATATTATTTCCTACACTCGACTACAACATTGGTCAAAGAAGGCATTTAATTAATCTTTCGGTATTCGCTAGATTGGGTCGGATCAACCCGACTCATCACCCTAATGGTTTTACTCTTTTCAGCCGAAGTACCGCGTTTAAAGATTTCTATGATCTCATTTCTTTTGGCATTCAGAAACAACTGCATAGCCATCGAGTTGGGATAATTTTGATGAATATCTTCGATGTTATCCAAATTCTGGGCGATGATGGCGCGACCACCATCTGGATCGGTAGGCATTACATCTAGACCATAACGATGATAGTTGTACATCGCCTCCCGATAAGGCCGAACTCTAGGAGACAAGAGGTTCTCAATAATCCAAAAACGATTTCTATTCCCATCTAAGGAAGCCCAGCCTCTGGCTACACCATTGGGCACTGCATTTAGTATATCTTGTGCGGCCTGTAGATAAGGCTCTCCTCCATACAAAGAAAAAGAGTCGAAATCCATACCGATAATGACATAAGCATAGAAAGATAGAACCGAAGAAAGATTATCATTAAAAGAGTTGACACTGAACTGTAATGGCTGGAATTGCTGATAAGTGAACTCTACATCATTATCCACATAATTGAATACTGCGGTCTGCTCAGAACTATTAAAAATGGGTCTAGAAGACTGCACGAGCAAAGAAGCATTAAAACTCGTAGGAGAGGTCTCTCCCTCTACCGTAAGTAGGATATTGCACTCGATCCGCTCCTCTGGACTAAACTCTTCGTCGGTCCATTGAGTATTATTCATAAAATCGGTGATCGTTCGCTCCAATGTTTCGAAAACAGCGGGGTCTACCGTCTGTAATTTCTGAGTATTGACTCGTACATTGACTGTGAGTTCTTGTGCGGTAAGGTTGCCCAAACCGAATAGTAAAATGCCTAAAAAGCAGTATACTCTATTCATTTGCTCGCTTTTTTTATAAGAGTAGGTCTAAAGCTTATCTCCGCCTGCCGGCAAAGGCAGGAATCATTGAATTTTAGCTTCAAAAACAAAATTTAAACCTACTCTACCTATCCAGTAGTCCTGGTTTCTATTTGTAGCTGGATTTCATCGAGGATATCCTCTGCAACCAGCGCTTTAGATTTTAACTCAAATTCGCTGCGCTTATTGTCTCGATCAATGATTGTGATCTTATTGGTATCGTGATTGAAGCCTGCTCCTGGGTCTTGCAGAGAATTCAGCACAATAAAATCCAGATTTTTCTTGATCAATTTTTGCTGCGCATTCTCCATCGCATTATTGGTTTCTAAAGCAAAACCTACAAGTAGTTGTTGCGCATTTTTACTAGCTCCTAAAGTAGCAGCGATATCAGGATTCTTGACAAGCTCAATTGTCATCTCCTCTCCTGATTTTTTTATTTTTTGATCGGCCATAACTTTAGGGCGATAGTCCGCAACCGCCGCTGCCATTATGCCTATATCGGCCTGGGGGAATAGTTCTGTGCTCTGCTGATACATCTCTAGTGCTGTTTGCACCGAATGAAGCTTTATCAGGGGATGCTTGGCACGGAGCTTGGAAGGCCCAAGAATGAGATGTACAGTAGCCCCTCTTTCGGCTGCCGCATGGGCAATGGCGATTCCCATTTTACCTGAGGAGCGATTGCCTATAAATCTTACCGGATCGATAGGTTCAAAGGTAGGTCCTGCGGTGATGAGTATCGTTTTCCCGTGCAGGCTTTGTGCTTGTTTAAAATGTCCTTGCAGTAGCTCTACAATTTGCGCTGGCTCTGCCATTCTTCCCGCTCCCGTCAATCCACTAGCCAGCTCTCCATGACCTACCGGAATGAGGTGATTACCAAATTGCTGTAGGCGCTCTACATTCTCTTGACTTGCAGGATGATGCCACATATCGACATCCATAGCAGGTGCAAAAAAAACGGGACAACGTGCAGAAAGGTAGGCGGCAACGATCATATTATCACAGATGCCGTGTGCCATTTTCGACATCGTAGTAGCGGTGAGTGGAGCCACCACCATAGCATCGGCCCATAGACCTAGCTCCACGTGGTTATTCCATCCTTCGGCTCCAGCGACTTGAGTATAGACAGGATTTTTAGAAAGGGTGGACAAACTGAGTTTACTGATAAACTGAGTAGCGGCCTCCGTCATCAAGACTTTGACCTCCGCACCAGCTTTAACCAATAAACGCGTTAGAAAAGCAGCCTTATAAGCAGCAATACTCCCAGTGACTCCGAGGAGTATTTTCTTACCTTTTAATGTAGTCTGACTAGTAATCGTTTCTATCCTCTCTTTCATTATAACGATAGTACAACTCGTCGTTCAGAAACTCTTCAGTAGCAATAATCGCTGGATTAGGCAGGCGCTCGTAGAACTTTGAGATTTCTATTTGCTCCTTATTTTCAGAGATTTCTTCGATAGTATCACTGGTAGAAGCGAACTCCTCCAATTTTTGGTGTAGCTCTTTTTTCAACTCGATAGAGAGTTGGCGAGAGCGCTTAGAGATCACTGCCAAGGATTCATAAACATTACCGGTTAGACCAGCAACACCTGCCATATCACGTGCTTGCACATTGGCATCAAGACCTTGGACTTTTGTTTTAATATCTGACATCTGTAACTATTTTTAATAATAACAAAAAACACCTCACTATTGTTAAAAAATCGATTTAAGCTAGGGCAAATGCACCAAAAAAATTACACTGCAATTTTTTATAAATCAACTAAAACTGCAATTCAAAACCGCTCTAGCATCTTCATTTTTGTCATTCGATACAAAAACGAAGCAAAAAAATCTTGCCTCGCCAAACTCGCTCCGCTCAAACAATGCCTAGGCGGCCTCCCGCACTTCACTTATG
>JBELML010000030.1:0-49116 GCA_042095835.1 Saprospiraceae bacterium | reverse complement strand
GCTAGAGCGGTTTTGAATTGGAGTTTCAGTAGGAATTATAAAAAATTGCAGGGTATTTTTTTGGTGCGTTTACTCTAGAACTACCATACTTGCAGGAATAATTGTAAATTTATCTTGAGAAAACAGTAAGTATGTCAAAAAGAGTAATTCCTGTAGTTGACCTTTCAAAATTCATGAAAGGCGACGAAGCAAGCCGTGCCCAATTTGTGAAAGACTTAGGAGAGGCATTCCACGAAGTTGGTTTTGTTGGTGTCGTTAATCATGGCATCCCTAAGACACTAGTCGATGACTTTTACACCGCTTCTAAAGCCTTTTTTGCATTGCCAGATCCTATTAAAGACAAGTACGAAATTGCTGGCCTTGCTGGTCAAAGAGGTTATACTTCTTTTGGAAAGGAGCATGCCAAACAGTCTCAAGTAGCCGATTTGAAAGAGTTCTACCAATTTGGTCAAGAAGTAGCCGAAGATGATCCACTCCGAACGGTCTATCCTTATAACGTGAATGTCGATGAAAAACCGGAGTTTTTAGCCTTGGCACTAGAGCTATATCGTTCTTTTGAGAAAGCTGGTGGCGAATTGCTCAAAGCGATTGCTATTTTTCTAGAACTAGGCGAAGACTACTTTAAAGATAAAATTCAAAAGGGGAATAGCATCCTTCGGGCTATACACTACCCGCCGATTACGCGAGAACCCGCTTCTGCTATTCGTGCCGAGCAGCACGAAGATATCAACCTCATCACGCTTTTAGTAGGAGCCTCGGCAGGTGGCCTACAACTGCTGAATATGGAAGAGGAATGGTTGCCTATCACGCCAGGTGAGAACGAGATTGTGATCAACGTTGGAGATATGCTACAGCGCCTGACCAATAATTACCTTAAATCTACCACGCATAGAGTAGTCAATCCACCTAAAGAACAATGGCACTTGCCGCGTCTATCGATTCCATTCTTTTTGCATCCCAAAATGGATATGGATTTGACTTGTTTGGAGAAATGTGTTTCTGAAGAAAGGCCACTTGCCTATGAACCCATCACTGCTGGTGAGTACCTGAACGAGCGTTTAAGAGAAATTGGTCTAAAAAAATAAAGACTTAGCAGTTGTTTAGGATAAGTCCTCTAAATTTTACGTTAATTATTCGTCATAATTTAGGGCTAATATTAAACCTTCAGACCTTTTATCTATCTATTTATTTAGAATAGTTGTAGCTTTATTTGTCAAAGGCCAGTATCTTTATACATAAGCCTTAGTAACAGTCAAAAAATAACTTTTCGATTTTGATGGAATCTTTTGTACCAATACTGCGTTAAAAAGCCTCGTCTATGCCCTGCATTGCCTACGTTTTTTGCCTTGTCTTGGTTCAAAATCTTCTCGATCAAAATGCGATACTTATTCTTTGTCCGTTACTTAATCAATTTAAAATTCAAAAAATCTAGAAATAATGGAAACTATCTTATTATTCAGTTTTATGGGGCCAGAGATGTTTGTTGTCTTGGCTGTGGTATTGTTACTCTTTGGAGGTAAGAAAATTCCTGAATTAATGCGTGGTGTTGGACGTGGTATCCGCGAATTCAATACGGCTCGTTCTACTTTGGAGCAGGAGTTGCAAGAAGGTATGAAAGATCAGGATAAGAAAGAAAAAGCAGAGAAAGCCGCTAGCGAATAAAATGATGTGTCAAATGTCATGTGTCAGGTACAAGTGGATAGTAAAAACCGCATGACGCCTGACACTTGACACCTATAAATTTGGCAGCTGCCAAATCTATTTTTTATCTCTTTCTACGGAAAAGACCTCCTAATAATCTTCCTCCGATTTTAATGATATCGTCTTTTACGTCACCATCACCATCTTGGTCAAGGAACATTGAAATCATATCCATTGATTTGTTTCCTATAGTTCCCGATTGTTGTTTCTGAGCGTTTAAGCTTCCAGTCAATAAGTTGAGAATGCCACCAGCATCCAAACCATTTTGCTGTTTAGTTTTACCTAAAGCACCCATCAAGATAGGAGCCAACATCGTCATGAGGTTACCCGTTTTACCTTGCTCTAGACCAGACATCTGGCTGATCATCTGGATTGCGCCGTTTTGCTTTCCACCCAAGAGATGAGAAAGAATACCAGCACCATTGACCATTTTAGCATTAGAGGCTTGTTTTTGACCACTAAGCATACCTAGTGCATCTTCTAATATACTGCCATCGTGATCTCTATCTAGCGCATTCGCTAAAGAATTGGCACCTTCTGGGGTAGATGCATTTTTAGCCATAGCACCCATTAAAGTAGTGACAATACCTGGAATAGCTGCCTGTGTTTGAGCAGGGTTCTCGGCACCAATTTGCTTAGTCAATTGGCCAATAAAATCTTGATTGCCCAGCTGAGACTGCAACAAATCCATTAATTGATTTTCCATAAATTGTATTTGATTTAGTTGTTTTTACAAAGATTGGGAACGGAAATTTCACACAACCCGCTCTTATGACCTAATATAATCAAAAAGTAACGGATTCAGTAAGTTGAGCTCTTGGTTTTAAGAAATTGATAAGAATATCTACCTCCCTACTACTTTTACCTTAATACGTGCATCTGCTTTGACCAACTTATCCTTTTTGAAACCATTCAGCGTCAAAATATCCTGAGTCGTCACACCTGGAATTTTTTCTGCTATATCTGATACTCTTTCTTTTTTTCTAGCCCAATAAAAAAGATATTCATCCTGAAAGAGGTATTGATCAAGGTTAGCTGCTTCCACCATTTCATTATTGGTAGTGATTTCCTCTTCGGCAGGGCTTGATTTCTGAGCAACTGGTAAGGCAGAGACCAGAGGCATTTCCAGATTCATAGGATTCTTAAATTGGGGTGGAATCGCTACAAAAGCAGTGAGGTATTCATCTTGTGGATATTGTTTCTGCTTGAGGTTATTCCAAAACTGCAATTGATAACTGGGAATATTAATACTTTCTGCTAGCTGGTTTATGGTCTCTCCTGCTTTGAGTGTAAAGATTTGCTGCTCGTAAGCTTTATTGATCTGCTCCACCGGCTGTGATATCAAAACAGGCGACATCGCAATGGCCTCTTTTTTCTCATTCAAACTATGCTCGGCCTCTAGATAAGCTTTAAAGACGACCATATGTCGCTTGGGCAAGGTGAGGCTACGCATCTTCATACCTCTTGCTGGAATATGACTCCTAGGATAAGCAGGATTGAGCTGCTCAATAATATCGATGGTCGCTCCACTGATTTGGGCTACCTGATAAAAAGATAAGGGCTGGTTAATGCTGACCGTCTCTGTGATTTGCGCATCTAGAGAAGGCATATTAGGCACTAAGTGATGTTCTTCATAGTATTTCATCAAGTAGGTGGCTGCAATGAAGGCCGGTACATAGTTGGCTGTTTCTCTAGGTAGGTACCTTTTGATTCGATAATAATCTTTACTGCGAGCCCTCTTAATTGCTCTACTTACTCTTCCGCCGCCACTATTATAAGCAGCGATGGCCAGCTCCCAGTTGCCAAATCGCTGGTGGAGATTTTGTAAATAAGCCACGGCCGCTTTGGTGGCTTTTTCGGGGTCACAGCGCTCATCTACCTGCGGGTTGACTTCCAGACCGTAGTACCTTCCAGTCTCGGCCATGAATTGCCATAGTCCGACGGCACCAGCAGAGGAAACCGCCCTTGGCTCCAAAGCAGATTCTACAACAGGTAGGTATTTTAAATCTTCAGGTAAGCCCTGCGCTTTCAAGTGCTTTTCGAAAATCGGGAAATAAATGAGGCTTTTACCTAAAATACGCTCCGACTTATCTCTACTGTATTTGGTATAAGTACGTAAATAGCTAGCGACAATCTTATCGTATTTCAAGCCCGACACTTCAGAAGATATAGAATCTAAACGTGCTTTGACAAGCTCTTCATCAAGCTCATTCCAAGAGCGAGCAGATGAACTGAGTGGGAGGATGAGCAATAATAATAGCGTACGGATAAGATGATAGGGCATTATTTCCTTTTTTAAACAGCCCTAATTTAAGAAATAATAAGCTGCGTAAATGTTAAAAAATATTTCTGTCGAAAAGGACAGGAGCTTCGACTCAAAGAATGGATTTTTTGTCCAAACTTTAGGAATTAAGTAGATGATTCATGATCTTAAACCACTAAACCTCTGGTCATATATGAAACATGTGTCTGAAAATCTAAAAAATGCTGGCCGCAACAATCAACTCATTGCCTATTTCAAAGCTTGCTACCAAGCAGATAATCGCGCTTTGGAAATTCATAATTTTATGGGGCCTAAGATTGATAATGTACTCTGGTTGGAAGAAGATGAGTTGCTCAATGGTCCAATTCAACAATACCCAGTGGCCACCGCATGGGGACAAAACGTATTTGAGCATTTACTGTTGCATCAAAAGGAGCAAGAATTGATACTTGGTGCTTTCTTTTTAATTGGGAAAGCTAAAGTGGGGTTTAATAAGGCTAAAATCCAGAAAATTGTCGCGCCACTCCTCCAGATCGCTGTAGAAATTATTTATGAAGATGAAGTCTATTTTCTACGCCTAAAAGAGGAGCCTTTTCAGCTCAATCCTGCAGTGGTACGCTTTTTGGATGCTGCCCATCAGTCGAAATCAGCCGAAGGCCAATTCTCGAATCGTTATGATCAACTCGCAGAGGTTTTTCCAGATTTTCAAATCGATTTTGATGCTTGCATGGCGATGGAAAAGGCTTTGTTAAAGCAGTATCCGACTTGGGAGACCGATGCTTTTCGGGACTATCCAGCTTTACTTAATGAGAAAACCCTGCAAAGCCACTATCGGAAAATAAAAGAATCGTATCAATTTCAACTGTATCCTGGAATTGCAGTTGGCCTGGTACAAAAAACGACTGCAGCAAAGGGGATTCTGACAGACCTCAATCAATTGCAACAGGCTAAGGCCTATTCCAAGCCTTTGGAAGCTGTTTTCTCTGGGCAGCAAAAAGATTTTACCATTCCCGATTCCTTCCCAATTTTTTCAGCCGCCAATTTGAGTTGGTCGCAAAGACAAGTGCTCCGTGCGGTGAATCACCACACCTTGACCCAAGTCGTCGGCCCTCCTGGTACCGGGAAATCATTTACCATTGCAGCCATAGCCATAGATGCCATCTGTCGAGGAAAATCCGTATTGATCTGTTCTAAATATGACCAAGCAGTTGATGTGGTTGCTAAGAAAGTGTCTGATGATTTGGGCCTGCCACAGGTGATTGCACGTTCAGGTACAGGTCGAAACTATAAGAAAGCACTCAAAGACAAACTGCAAAGCCTTATTTTTGGAATGGGTGCTCGTGCTACTACCGAACTCGCCGTACAAGGGTTGCAAAACCAACTTGTCCATATCGAGACGAAAATTGAAAGGCTGGAAAATATCCTTCTTGCTAGAGAGGAAAATGAAATTAAAGATGGTAGTTTTCTAAGCAACTACAGTGGAGGCTTTTTTAATACCATCAAGAAGTTTTTGGTAGAACGAAAAATTCTCAAAACCGAATCTTATTGGAATATTGTAAAAGAGTGGGAGCAGCACATCAGTAGGCGTACGATCTGGACGAAGAAGTTCGCCAAAGCAAAGTTTCAATTTGAGCTTTATCAATCCGTCTACCAACATCGAGCTACTTTTCTAAGTTTACTCGATGAGCTTAAGCAAAAGCCCAAGGGGCAAAAAAGTAAATTTCATATGGTCGCCGATTTTGAACTGCTTTTTAAAGCCTTGCCTGTGTGGTTATGTAATACCAGAGAGGTGAATCAAATCTTGCCCCTAAAGGAAAATTTATTCGATTTGGTCATTATTGATGAGGCTAGCCAATGCGATATTGCGAGTGCCTTACCTATTCTACAACGCGGTAAAAGAGCAGTTATCGTAGGTGATCCGCAGCAGTTGAGGCATCTTTCTTTCCTTTCTGTTAAGCGTCAAAGAGCTTTGCAAAATCAGCTTCAATTACATGACTTACAGGGAGACCCTATCCTTCAATACCGAGACAATAGCTTGCTAGATATTGTCAATCGCAAACTGACCAAGCCTTCTCAGCTTCATTTCCTAAATGAACATTATCGAAGTCAGCCTGAGATTATTCATTTTTCGAATACCTTCTTTTATCAGAATGCGCTTAATATTATGACCGATGCACCGGCCAACAGAGGACAACAAAGTGTACACCTTCATATTTGCAAAGGACATCGGAATGCGAGTGGCTTCAATGAAATAGAAGCCATAGCATTATTAGAAAAGCTAAATGAACTAGTTGAGGCTCAAGAAAACGAAAGCACCAAATCATCAATTGGGATTTTATCTCCGTTTAGGGGGCAGGTGGACTTCTTGAAGAAGAGAATTAGCGAAAATTATGAGGTTGGGCTTATTCAAGCACACCAGTTGCTCATCGGTACGCCGTACCATTTTCAAGGCGAAGAAAAGGATATCATGCTGCTCAGTATGGCAGTAGACGATGATACACATCCATCTACTTTCAAATACTTGAATCGGGATGATGTTTTTAACGTTAGTATCACTAGGGCACGTAGAGAACAGCACGTATTTATCAGTTCTGATCTAAAACGTTGGAACAATGATTTACTGCTGGTACAATACCTCGATACTATTATCGCACAGAAAAACTTAAGACCCGAGCCAGGTAATATGGAGCCTATGGATTATTTCGCCGAGGAAGTATCCGCTTTTCTAAGAGAAAATCAAATCGATACCATCTTCCATCAATACACCGTCGCCGGATTTCCTGTTGATATGATCATCCAGCATGGCCATCATACTTATGGAATAGACCTGGTTGGATATCCAGGACTGATGGAGCAAGCCTTCCCTCCAGAGCGCTACCAAATGCTGAATAGGATAGGTATCCCTGTTTTTGTACTTCCTTATAGCCAATGGCGAGTGGAGCGCGTACTATGCGAGGATCAACTCCTACAGTTTTTTAAAGAAAATGTGGTGGTTTTTTAATGCTATGTGCTATGTGTCAAGTGCTATGTGTTATGTATTCCCTCCATTACATCACTATTTATCTACCGAAGCTTTAGCGTAAGTAGACATCACTACATCGCTACATCACTACGTCACTACGTCACTCCCCCTACTCTTTCAAGAGTTTCTTAAAATCATCAATTTTCTCATTTGGTACAGCTAGTGACAGTTGGTAGTGCGCGATCTTCCAACCAGCCTCGGTTTTGGTGAGTATACCAGTTGCCATACAGGTGCCCATCCAGGTATCGAGTTTTTCATCCCACCAAGCTTGGCGTTGATCTTCACTCACAGTGATGGTGCGATTGATCGTTTTGAAATCCCAGGCGGTATCTTTTTGGAAAGCAGATTCGGCGTAGGTCATGAACTCGGATTTGACCCAACGTTCAGAGGCATCTGTACCGATAAATACGCTTTCGGGCGTCATACTTCCAAAGTAGGTGTCCTCATCTGCCTCGGTAGCAGCTTGGTGCCAGTTGGCGACTAGCGTTTCCAGTTCTTTTTGGAGATCAGTGGCTTCTGTTTTGCAACCTTGACGCTGGCGCGTATCCATAATCTGTGCGATCTTCCAGCCCTCAGTACTTTTATACAATTGGAAAGCATTCACTCCACAGTGACTGAAGTCTTCGCCCGCAAAGAAAGCGTAAGGCGTCCATACGGTAGCCATCGTCTGGTCGATCTGTACATCATAGCCAAAGATGCGTTCGTCCCAGACTTTATCATGTGGTGTGCCTACGGCATTCAGGAATCGCTCTTTTGATCCCAATCTGAATTGGGGTTGGCCCTCCTTATCGTACCAAGTGGTCATCATCTGCATCTCTGGGGCAAAGAGGGGACTCAGCGCACTACTATCGCCTGCGCGCATGGCATCAAACATTGCTTGAATAGTGCCAATGACAGCGCTGCGTTCGTCAGTGTCTTGTGCCGTTAGGAAAGAAGGTATCACTAATCCGATGATCAATATCCATTTTTTCATGTTGCTCCTTTTTACCTGTAAGCTAAGGATAAGTTGGGAAAAGTCGATGTTCGTCTAGATGAATAGCCAAGTTTTGTAGAGATTTTGCTTGTATTATTCCGAGAAATCAAAAGCTAGTAGATTGCTGCTGGTTGTAGTTAAATTTGTTCCTACTTGGTGTTTCGATGCACTGATGGACCATAATCCTTCTTCATACTGTTCAGCCTCTAATTCTTGAATGCTTTTTTTGTCAGTATGATCAGGATTCAGAAAAGGAATGGACATTTCTTGTAAGCCTATTATACATTTTTCAAGATATCGTATTTTAAAGGCAGGAATGATGAGTTTTTCCATCGGTAAAATAGCGTATTCTTCCTGCTCTGGCTTTTTTACTATTAGGTTTTGTGCGTTTGCTTCATTCACAAAGATACTCCTCATGTGTGTGGCTATAAATACGTATTGGAAGGAGGCGAAGGGCTGCAATTGCTTTTGAAAACTTCTAAAGAGTACATAAGAACTAGCTTTTCGTCGTTGGAGCCGTTGCCCCTCTTTATAGTCTTCAATGACTTGATTAATTTGTTTGATATCATCCGTTTCCTCCATTGCTTGGAAGCCTACAATGCGATGGTTTCGATCAATACTTTTATTGAAAAGTCGCATTTTTCGGGTATCACTTGTATCGATTTGGTAGCATGAAATGGATAAAGGCATTCTTGTTTTTTTTAAGTAAGATAATTGCTTATTTACCTATAGACCCAAATAGTCCTACTTTTCCACGCACCAATATCAAAAAAAAGTGCATCTTTCTAAAAGATTCAATTTTCAACACACAAATTCCAACCCTATGAAGCCCCTTTTGCAATCCCTCTCTCGTGTTCTAAAAAACGGACTTGCTTTTATCTCTGGCCTTTTAATCGTTGCTCAGTTTACAGCGGTGCAAGAACTTGATCCAAGTATTATAGAAACGAATGCTTGGTATGATCAGTCCAAAAGCTTCAATGCTGAAGACGGACAAAATCTTTCTACGATTTCCTTCTTACAACAATTCAATTTATATCCTTACTGGTTAAGTATTCGCTCATCACTTCAGAATCGTTTTGCTGCTAGTGATACAGACATTCAGATCCGTGGAGAGATTAAAGACCTACCAACGCTGAGTAGCGTGGCTCTATTTGATATGGATAGGCAAGAAATCATTGCCCGGGCAGTCTCCTTTCGAGGGAAGTTCAAGTTAGCAGCTGATATTGTAGAGCCAGGACGAGGTTTGTTAATTGTAAAAAAGAAATACTCCAAAGCCATCATGATAGAACCTGGCGAAAGTATTGTGTTAGCTGCTTCCTATCAAGAACTGGATGTGGCTATAGTCAAAGGAGGAAAAGAACAGGCTTTACTCACAGAATTGGAAAGACTTAGCCATCCAATTGATCGGCTGTTACAGCCAGTTGTTGATAGTATCTTGGATGGGAAATATAAAGATAAGGAGCACAAGCAACGATTGATGAAGAAGGCAGGCTTCCTATCAGATATCAAATCAAATTTGAATGTGAGATATGGCTTAGAGAATATCAAGTCGTATTTGGGATTGAATCTTACTTACCACGACCGGGATTTTACACTAAGAGAAGAGGTGAAAGATCGCTACGAGCAATTGCCTGTTTATCTCAAAGCCTCCAGGTATGGTAAAGGATTACACTATTATCTTTACGAACGCCAGGTAATAGAAGGAGATCGATACGTTGACTTTGAAGCGATTGACATTAATGGACATCCTTTCCAACTTTCTGATTTGGAAGGCCGTCCTATTCTTTTAAACTTTTGGAGTGCAGGCTGCCCCACAGCAAAGCGCCTCAATCAGCAAATTAAGAAGCACTATGATCAGCTCTCTAAAAAATATCAGATTGTCCATTTCTCCTTAGACAATGATCGGAATTGGAAGAAAGGCTCTAAAGAGCAAGGTATCTCTTGGCATAATGTATCTGATCTCGATGGTTGGAGTGGCCGAGCAAAGACCTTATACGAGGTACACGGCGTTCCGTCTAGTTATTTAATCGACGAGAAAGGAATTGTAGTCAAAAAAGATATGCTGGGCATTGGAGATTTATTAGATTAGATCAATATCAAACTATGATCATCCGATGAAATTTGCCTGCTTCTACCTATGTCTATTGCTTAGCTTTTCTATCTCCGCCCAAAATCTACCTAGTTTGCTTACTGGTAGAAACATCAATGCTACCTTTGCTATCGTCGGCTACGATTCGGTAGCTCAAGAATGGGGCGTCGCTGTAGCTACGCACAATATTTATGTTGGTAACTCTACGATCTATATCGAAGCAGGCCTTGGAGCTTTTGCAGTAATTGCGGAGACCGAACCCGATTATGGCCTCCATGGTTTAGCACAGCTTCGTACTGGTAAATCCGTCCAAGAGGCGGTAGAATTTACAAAAACAAAAGATGAATCTAGTCATTATCGGCAGGTAGCTGGAATAGATGCTCAAGGCAATACTTATGCCTTCACGGGAGAGGCATTAAAATTTTGGCGTGGAAAGTCAGACCATCAATATGGCCAAAATTTTGTAGTCTTAGGTAATCAGCTTGACGAGCAGGTTTTGAGCCGGATGTCCCAAACCTTTCAAAGCCAAGCGGGTACCTTAGCAGAGCGTCTTTTGGCTGCGCTCCTGGCAGGACAGCAAGCTGGAGGACAAGTCACTGGCAAGCAATCGGCAGCTTTAATGGTGAAGGGTAGCCAAAATAATTGGTATAATCAAATAGACCTCAGAGTAGACAATTCGAGGCAGCCTTTCCAAGATTTACAAACTTTACTGGATCATCATTATGGACGTATTCGACTCAATCAAGCAGGCTATGCTTGGCGGGCAGGTAACTCAGCACGTGCCAATCAAAAACTCAAGGAGGCTGAGCAATTATTAGAAGGTTGGGAAGGTATGTATGGGCGTATCGCACAAGTACACGCGATGATGGGAGATACTGAGCAAGCAGCAGCTTGGATTGTCAAAGCGCTCGAAGAGAACCCTCAATGGGTCGTTCAGCTGCCCGCTTTTTACTTCCTGAAAGAAGAAAAGGTTATGGCAGGTTTGATCAAGGAAGATCAATTCAGTACAAAGGACTGGGAAGCGGCCTTGAGTATGCTGCTACGAATGGATGCTGATGAGGAAGCACTCCAGCTTGCCCTAAAGCTCCTCGAGCAGAAAGAAACCTCTAGTTATTTACTTTATCTCATTGGGAAAAGCTTTGCCTTTAATGGGGAAAATGCCAAAGCGAAATCTTATATAAAACAAGCTTTAAAAATGGATCCCAAAAATGTGGAAGCCCAAAGCTACCTGCAACGTCTGCCCTAGAAATACGTCTTTCTAAAAGATAAATCACTTGACTATGCGCTTGCTGAATTTTAGCCTTTTTCTTCTATTGTCCTGCCCCTTGTTTGCTCAGTACCAAATTGGACTTGTTCCTAGGGAGAGTCCTGACCGTGGGATTTATCACCAGATAGGCTTTACGGAGATTGAACTGCGCTATGGAAGCCCCTCTACCAAAAATCGAGTGATTTGGGGTGACCTGGTGCCCTATGATGAAGTTTGGCGCGCAGGAGCAAATTAGGCCACCACGATTTCTTTTAGTGAAGATGTGCTCATCGAAGGAGAAGCACTAGCAGCTGGCCAGTATGCGCTTTTTAAAATTCCTAAAAAGCATCGCAAATGGACGGTCATTTTTAGTAAAAAAGCAAAACAATGGGGGAGCTTTAGTTACAATCCTGAAGAAAATGCACTGAGCGTTGAAATTTTACCTTTTGAGGGGCCATTCACCAATCAACTCAGCTACCACTTTGAAAGCCTCGGGTTTGAGTATGGTCGATTGCTTTTACAATGGGAGCGTCTCCAAATTCCTATTACCATCAATACGCAATACCTTGATATTCTAAAAAATAAACCTTACCACTTGCATAAATGCGCATAAAGTAGGATTATTACTACAAACCTACACAGATGCTTACGCTCAAAAGAACCAACTCCAAGGATCAGGATTTTGTAGACCTTGTCCGCCAACTCGATGCTTATCTCGCAGTGGTAGATGGTGAAGATCATGCTTTCTACGCTCAGTATAATGGTATTGCCAAACTCAATCATACGATGGTTGCTTACCTAGATGGCCAAGCGGTAGGCTGCGGAGCAGTGAAAGCCTTTGATGACAAAGCGATGGAAGTCAAACGCATGTACGTCGATCCTCAGGCACGTGGCCAGGGCGTCGCTAGCCAAATACTAGGTGGACTAGAGGTTTGGGCCAAGGAGTTGGGCTATGAGAAATGCGTGTTGGAGACTGGGCAACGCCAGGTAGAAGCAGTTCAGCTTTATCAAAAAAGAGGATACCAACGTACCCCAAATTATGGACAATACATTGTGGTAGAAAATAGCCTCTGCTTTGTGAAATCATTATAGACTTGAAAGCCTTAAAACCATAAGTTTATGCGGATAGTTTGGATGAGTTGTTGCTTGTTTTTGTGTACGAGTTTCTACATTTGGGCTCAGACAGAAAAGCCTCCTAATATCATTTTTCTGCTCACCGATGATCAGCGCTGGGATGCCCTCGGATATGCTGGTAATGAAATCATCCAGACGCCAGAAATGGATCTATTAGCCAAAGAGGGTGTTTACTTTGAAAATGCCTTTGTCACCACGCCTATCTGTGCAGCTAGTAGAGCCAGTATTATCTCAGGTCAGTACGAGCGACAACACGATTATACCTTCCAAAAACCACCGATTTCCGTTGAACAGATACAGCGCAGTTATTTCCATTTGATTAAAGAGGCGGGCTTCTATACCGGCTTTTTAGGAAAGTTGGGACTACGCTTGGAACAACGCCTAGATACGGCCTTGTTTGACGTTTATCAACCGGAGTACACCAATTTTTACTGGCGATTTGATGCGAAAAGTGACGGCCATATCCATCTTACGGATCTGATGGGACGTCGTGCCGTAGATTTTATCAACAATGTCCCAGCCGATCGTCCTTTTGTCTTGAATCTCAGCTACAATGCACCACATGCCGAAGACCGCTCTCCTGATCAATATATTTGGCCCAGAGCAGTAGATACGCTTTACCAAGATATCCAGATTCCATTACCTCCTAATGCAGAAGATGCTCATTTTGAGGAACAACCAGATTTTGTTAAAACGGGTTTCAATCGAGTGCGTTGGTATTGGCGCTACGATACGCAGGACAAATACCAGCATAGCGTAAAAGGATACTACCGAATGATTACCGCAATTGATCGTACGATCGGACAAATCCGAGTAGCTCTGGAAGAGAAAGGCCTAGCTGACAATACCATCATTATCCTGCTCGGAGACAACGGCTATTTCTTAGGAGAACGGCAATTCGCGGGCAAGTGGCTGATGTATGATAATGCCTTGCGGGTGCCCTTGATTATCTACGACCCTAGAAGAGCGCAGCACCATGATATCAATGAGCTAGCTTTGAACATAGACATCGCTCCGACTATGTTGGATTTTTTGAATATTCCTATCCCTGAAAGTATGCAGGGAAAAAGCCTCCTTCCTTTTTTAAAGGGGGCTGCTCCCACTAATTGGCGTCAACAATTTCTTTGTGAACACTTATGGGATTTTGAACATATACCCGCCAGTGAAGGTATTCGGAATCAAGAGTGGAAATACTTCAGATACGTGGATCATCCAGATCACGAAGAATTGTACCACCTGGCATCTGATCCACTGGAGTTGCAGAATCTAGCGGGACTGCCAGCGTATTTGGAAATACAAAAGACATTAAAACAGGATTTAGAAAGATTGATTTCAGAATCTAAACAATAGTTCCGAACTTCCTTGTAAGTGAACGGAAATCTAAATCTAGTCTTTTACCAAACGATCTCTTATGAAGCACTACGTCTTATTTCTACTACTTACGGTTTGCTGCCTTTCTTGTACAGATAGAGATGACCTGGGCTCTAGTGTTAGTGTTTCCCAAAGCATCGTACCTGTTAGCTTCCTACAGCAAGTCAATGGCCAGATTGTAGATCGCAGTGCCTTGATTAAGTATCCTTCGGGACAGTCAAAGGCATCTTATCCGGTGATGATTTTTTTCCATAACCAAACCTGGGATGCGGAGGAGACGCTTAACCTTTTAGAAGGTGCGAAATCCTTGATCGAGTTGGAATCTTTCATCGGAATTTTTCCGCAGGGCTACCAGAATACCTGGAATGCTGGGTTAGCAGATAACCTTGCCGATGACCTTGCCTTTGTAGATCGCCTAATGTTGGAAGTGCGCAAGATTGCCACCGCTCAGCAAGATAGAATCTATGCAGTAGGCTTTGAAGAAGGAGCTGTACTCGTCAACCGATTGGGCAAAGAAACCAATTACTTTGAAGGAATCGCCACCTTATACGGACAACAAACAACAGAAGTGGCCGCCCTCGATCCTGCTAAAGTCATTTCTGTATTTCAGCTTAATGGCGGTATCGACAACTTTGCTCCAGTAGAAGGTGGCGAAACAAGCAGAGGCTACAATCTACTATCTGCTGCGGCCAGCGCCCAAGATTGGAGCCAGGGATTGAATTGTGCGATTTCTCCGGAGTTGAGTATAGAAAGTTGGGGCGACTACGATGTCAGCACTTACAACTTTCCCAACTGTATCAGAGGGAAGAAAGTGCGCTACCATATTGTAGAAAATGCACCACAATTGAGTACTTTTAGTACCAACGACTTCCTGGTCTCCAGAATCTGGGCCTTCTTTAATGAAGCACCTTGATGGGGTCGTGGCTGTCTTGAAATATAGAGCTTGGTAATTGATTAGCCTGGAAAACCCAAAGGTCTTTAAGAAATTGGCGTCTTCTTCTCAAGGTGTCTCACCAGGTAATCGCTATTGATTTTTATCAAAAGCCAAACGATTGCAACTATCCCTTGGCATTATTGGTCTTAATGATAGAAATTTGTACCATTAGGATACGGTGCATTAGCCCAACTGAACCAAGAGACCACAACCAAATTATAACCTATGTATCAAAATATACCTTCCAACTCCGTGTTGGAAAGACTGCCCAAGCATTTGTACCAATATGTCCATCCTCAAGATTATGAGCAGTATACGCCGATCAACCAAGCAGTCTGGCGTTATGTTATGCGGCTTAATGTAGACTACTTGAGCAAAGTAGCGCACTTTTCTTACTTAGATGGATTGGAAAAAACAGGCATCTCTACCGAGCATATTCCAAGTATGTACGGCATGAACCGCATCCTGCAAGAAATTGGCTGGGCAGCCGTAGCTGTAGATGGTTTCATTCCGCCAGCTGCATTTATGGAGTTTCAAGCGTATAATGTATTGGTGATTGCCTCCGAAATTCGCCAACTAGAGCATATAGAGTATACGCCAGCTCCTGACATTATCCATGAGTCGGCAGGACACGCGCCCATCATCGCCAATCCTGAATATGCCGAGTATCTTCGTCGCTTTGGAGAGATTGGTAGTAAAGCCATTTCCTCCCAAAAAGATTATGAACTGTACGAAGCAGTACGCCATTTATCTATTTTAAAAGAAAAAGAGGAGACTCCCGAGGATGAAATAAAAGCGGCAGAAGCACAGGTAGAATTTCTGCAAGCGAATATGGGCAAACCCTCCGAAATGGCCTTGATCCGGAATTTGCATTGGTGGACTGTAGAGTATGGTCTGGTAGGGGATTTGGAAAAGCCCAAAATTTATGGTGCAGGCCTGTTGTCCAGTATAGGCGAAAGTACTTGGTGTATGTCTGAAGAGGTCAAAAAGCTGCCCTATACCATCGAAGCTGTTCATCAATCTTTCGATATCACCCAACCGCAACCACAGCTTTTTGTAACACCCAATTTCGCCCATCTAAGCTCTGTGCTAGAAGAATTCGCCAACACAATGGCCCTTCGAAAAGGCGGTGCTGACGGCCTACAAAAGTTGATAGGATCGAAGCAGTTAGGTACCATAGAAATGAGTACAGGTCTCCAAGTTTCTGGTAATTTCACTCGTTTAATCACTACCCCAGATGGGGAGCCAGCCTTTATTCAAACCGAAGGACCTACCGCGCTGGCTTACCGCGAAAAAGAACTGATCGGCCATAGTACAGCCATGCACCCAGATGGATTTGCGAGTCCTGTGGGGCGACTCAAAGGAATCAACTTGGCCATTGAGGATATGTCTCCTAGAGATTTGGAGGCCTACCGGATTTATGAGGGCGAGCGCATAAACCTGGAGTTTGAAGGCGATATTACCCTTGAAGGCGATGTCGTGACCGGTACTCGTAACTTGCAAGGCAAAATTTTGCTGATTACTTTCGAGAATTGCACGGTGCGTCACCAGGAGGAGATCCTTTTCCAACCTGATCGTGGAATATTTCATTTAGCAGTTGGGAAAGAGATTGTATCTGCCTTCGCTGGTCCGGCAGACTACCACTCTTTTAATCTGATCCATCATGACTTGACGCCTACTGATAAAGTGAAAGATAAATCTCCCGAACGCCAGCCACTCGAAAAGCTTTATGCTCAAGTCAGGGCCTTGAGAAATGGGCTTACAGATTTGGATCTAAAGCTATGCTATGCTACTGTGCTAAAAGATTTTCCACAAGAGTGGTTATTGATTTTAGAGATTTACGAACTGGCCTTGGAGCAGGATCGCAATTTTGCAGATGAGGTCTTAAGTCAGTTGGAAAGTATCAAAACTTTACGACCTAAGGTGGCTCATTTGATCGATGCAGGACTCCGATTGTTGTCTACTCCTATGATGACGGCAAGCTAAAATCAATCTCTGTATTGTCGCCAATATTGAGACTCTGACGCGATCCTGTAATGGAGGTGTCGTTCCCGATAACTGATTTTTGGAGGACGACATCTTTCAAGGCCGCATAATTGCCAATGATGGATTCTTTGAGAATCGTATTATCAAGGCGGGCATTATCGCCTATCGTGACGTGGGGCCCAATAATAGAGTTTTTGATGCGACAATTCTTGCCAATGCTTACCGGAGGAATAATAATGCTATTATCATAGGGCGGGAGATCTGAGGAAGCAAAGCCTTCTCGATCCAGTAGAATTGAATTGGCTTCAAGGAGAACATCTTTTTTACCACAGTTATACCAGCTATTTACCTGTAGGGTTCTAAAGTCAATGCCTTGCTCAATCATTCTCATCAAAGCATCCGTAAGTGGAAATTCTCCTTTCGTACGGATATTATTATTGATGTTAAAATCAAGTGCCTCTAAAAAATCACTGACTTCTCTAATTTTATAAAATCCCACCATCGCCATATTTGAGCGAGGTATTTTGGGCTTTTCGGTTACTCTGGTGACCACATCCTTTTTGTCGGGGTCCAAGTCGTATTCTACTACACCATATTCCCAGGGATCTTTTACCTTTTGTACGCCGAGGGTGCTGAAGGGCGAGCCCATGATCTGCTGCAAGTCTACATCTACCACGGTATCACCAAAAAAGATGATCAATTCTTCGGCATCCTTTATATGCTCTCGAGCAGTCCAAAGCGCATGAGCCGAACCAAGGCGATGTTCTTGGGTGACAAAGGATTTCTTGAGTTGCGGGTAGGTAGACTCTACATAAGCCTTTATTTTCTCACCCAGGTAGCCAATCACAAAAACAAAATCTTGTACGCCCACAGCGAGCAGGTCGTCAACAATAATTGACATAATGGGCTTTCCTCCTACCGGAATAAGCGGCTTTGGTTGCGTATATGTCAGCGGACGTAGTCTGGCTCCAGCTCCTGCTACAGGAATGATTGCTTTCATGAATGGCTTCTACTTTTATAATACTTGGAAAGATACAGTATTTTGGATTAAATCAGGTCATTGTCATATACCTGGACCCGTACCCACTTATCACTACTGTCCTCAACAAATTTTAGGTGAATTGGATCAATTTGATAGGCGTTTTGTCCAGCTATATCATCAAAGTGTACCGATATAGAATAGCTGAAGGAATTGTCGACAACTTCTCTTGCTTCGGTGCTAGAAGGCGGGCCATAAAAGAAACCCCGGACCGTATCAATGTTTCCTAGGGTTTTTAAGCTGATGAGAAAAGCGGTTTTTTCCTCCTCTGTCAGGTCCGCGCGGAGCCAAAAATATACGTTGTGGATCATACTTAAGTGTTGATTTAGGATTAGAGATAACGTAATACTGTGTAACATAAGTTAATTGGTATTTTGAAACCTCAGATTTTTGACCAAGACAAGGCGCAACGCAGTATTGGTTAAAAAGATGACTTTCAAAATGCTTAGAAATTTATGTTACACAGTAGTAATGTAGATATAATTTTAAAAACTTGACTAATCCAGCAAGGTATCTAATTCGGTTGATACTTTTTCTTTGAAGCGCTGGCGTAGTTGCTCGAACTCTTCGCGTAGATAAGTATGTACAATCTTTCCCTCTTCGAGTAAGCTGATCCTATCGCATAGATTGATAAGATGATGGATACTATGAGAAGCAATAATAATGGTCTTGCTCTGGGCTTTTACTTTCTGGAGGATCAATTCTATTTTCTCATTATTTTCAATGTCGACCCCGCTGAAAGGCTCATCCAATAGTAAAATGGGCCGATCCAAGAGCAAGATACCTGCTAATGCGAGTTTCTTGCGCATCCCAGTAGAATATTGATCAGCACGCTGGTCAAGCGGTAGATCAAAGACCTTGCCCCATTTGTTGATGCGCTCCTGATCATTGTTGATCAAGGTCAGGTATTCCTTGCCGAGCATATGAGTATAAAAATAGGTATAGGTTTCCATAAAAGCGATATCCGTCCGCTTTAGGTTTTGCCGCTGCCATTGAATGCTACCCGTTTTAGGGATATGTCGGCTGTAAAGCGTATTGAAAAGAGTGGTTTTACCTGCACCATTATAGCCCATGATGCCGTGGATGGTACCTTCAGGTATCTTACAGTTGAGCTGCTCTAGCACCATTTTTTTCCCAAATCCGAAACTTAAGTTGTTGATTTCAAGCATAATTCAAGGCATTAAACAGGAGTTGCTTTTTAGCTTTATAAAAATATACCACCAATGCAATCAGTATTAGAGGTGCAAAAAATGGGACAAAAGCGAGCAGGCCAAAGATACCTACAATGGTTCTACTCGCTGTTTTTGATCGAAAGGGATTGTATTGTGCATATTTATACAAAATGGCAAAGGCCAACCAACAGCTACTGTAGACCATAGCTATAGGTATAAAATACCAAAATTGAGTGTGGAAAAGGAGAAATAATACATAACTCAAGGAGAAAAAAGCTTGTAAGAAGACCAGATTAACTATTAATTTTTGCCAGAGAAAATGCGGTGCTTTATGGAACCTTTCCAAGCTTTCTTTCGGTTCGAAATCATCGAAAAAATTAGTAGCTGTAAAGACCATCAAAAATACAAACAGCGGCATGACCCCAATCCATAAAGGCGTAAGTAGACTTAGAAGGAATAAGAACACAATCACCACACCTTGTTCTCTGAAACCTATACGAAATTCAAATAAGCGGAGAGGGATGAAGGCCAAGAGCGGAGATTTGATGGTAGGAACATTGTACTTGATCTTGGGGATAAAAGGAATAAGGACCAGCGCTATGAAAAAGACTAGAAGCGACGAAAGATGTTGATGATAAATTAAGAGACCGATTAGTGGCAAACTAGCTAGTAGATATTCCAAAAAGTATAAAACAGGTATCCTGATTGGAAGTAGATCGATTAAAGCTCGGTCTTGTCTGCGAAGATGGATAGTCAAAGGGAAAAAGGCCATGAGTAGACCCAAAGACCAGTCTTCCCATTGAGCGATCATTACCAATAGCGAAAATATCGTTCCGGACATCAAAACTATAGCCAGTAAAAGCAGCATTGGCCCCGCTTCGAGGATCATACGGTAAAGCTGCTTTAGCCTCAATTGCAATAGGTAGAGATAGTTCTTCATGAAATTTACAGAATGTCTAAAAGTGACGAATTATTAAGTCCATTTTTGTCGTTCTAAGTTTTACTAGGTTTACCTTTGGGTTGTGAACGAGTGAATGGGTCAATGGACCTTTCATTGAGCATTTTTCATTGACTATTGAGGTGAATGAGTGCATTATAATTGAATATTCAAATTAGAATGGCCTATGCGTCTGCTATATACCTTCCTGTTATCGTTTTTTTTATGGACTCAACTTTCAGCACAAGACCGCAGCTTGGCGATTGGGCAATGGCGGACCCACTTACCCTATAGTGCAGGAGCCTATGTAAGTCAAAGCCCAGATAAGGTATACTTTTCTACAGAAGAGGCCATCCTGATTATCGATAAAGAAGACCAATCTATTGATTTTTTAGATAAAGTAAACGGGCTGAGCGGTACGCAAATTGAGATTGTGCAATTTCACCCTGGTACCAATACTTTGGTCGTCGTCTATGAGAACGCAGCTATAGATTTGGTGCGTGCCGATGGTCAAGTAGCTACGCTGAATCAGATACCCAACTTTGATAATTTTGTTGGCGAAAAGACCATTGCTAATGTAGAGGTCGATAGTGATACCACCATTTTACTGGCAGCAAATTTTGGGCTTTCCAGACTTAATGTGAATAGAGAAGAGTTCGTCTGGACTACTTTCACTGGGGTAGCGGTTCAGGATGCAAAGATATGGCGCGACCAAATACATATTGCTACTAGCGAAGGGGTTTATGCGCTTGCACAGAGTAATAGAAGCCCCGAAGATTTCAGCCAATGGACACTATTGGGCCAAGAGCAGGGTTTGCCAGCTTTTTATAGTACGAGTGCGCTAGAAGTATTTGCCGATCGCTTATACCTGAATATCGATGGCGAATTAGTGGCTTATGATGGGAGCAATAGGCAGCTCATTCAGGCGACACCTGATGGTTTTGCGCTGGCTTATATCCTGGCAGGAGAGAATCAATTGTTTTATGGATATAGCTGCTTGTCGGGCTGTCAGGGGCAGGCTTATTATGTGAGAGAGGCCAACTTGCCGACTAGAGTGGCACGTAGTTGTATCGGTCTGCCGACCTCTATTGTAGAAGATGAGCGAGGACGTATCTGGTTTGGTGATCGTTGGCGTTCTTTT
Source organism: Saprospiraceae bacterium (assembly GCA_042095835.1). Taxonomy (GTDB): domain Bacteria; phylum Bacteroidota; class Bacteroidia; order Chitinophagales; family Saprospiraceae; genus DATFKA01. Next base: position 28,108 of record JBELML010000030.1, on the reverse strand, counting down.
AGGATGTTGCCCAGTGTAGAAGGTAGCGATTGTGATTATACCGACTTTAATTCCCCCTTTTCTACCGAAAATAAAGAAATGGCCATCCGGAATAATGAACTGTGGTTGGCATCGGGTGGTGTCACCCAGACCTTCAATTATCGCTTTTTAGATCAAGGAATCACTAGTTTTATAGATGGACGCTGGCGTACCTTCAGTCGCAATAATAATGATGCCTTCAAAGGTGTAGATCCCAATACTACTGCCGACGACCTCTTTGACTTTATCACTGTGGCCATCCATCCGCTTAATGGTAAAGTCTATGCAGGATCATTTATTGAGGGGTTGATGGAATACGACGGAGAGACCTTCACCTTGTATAATGAGGAGAATTCTAGTCTTGGGAATGCGCAAGGCGATGCCCAAAGGACGCGTATCGGCGGCCTCACCTTTGATGAGGATAATAATTTATGGATTGCCAATCACGCGGCGGAGTTTCCAGTGTCTGTTTTAACCAATGAGGGGATTTGGAAGAAGTTTAAACCTTCCTGCAATGTGAACGAAGTCCATCAAATTGCCGTCGATGGGAGCGGATTCAAATGGATGGCTAGTAATAATACGGGAGCAGGTGTGATCGTCTTTGATGAAGGTGATTTTGAAGACCCCAACGACGACCGTTGTCGTATCTTTACCTCCAATAATAGTGAGTTGCCCACCAATAGTGTCAACTGCTTGCAAGCCGATCTCAACGGTGATATCTGGGTAGGGACCACCGAGGGGATCATTATTTTTGAGTGTGGTAATAGTGCCTTCGAGCCTGCTTGCGTGGGAAGCTCCAGGATATTTAGCGAAGGAGGTTTCAATGAGGCATTGCTGAATACCGAAGATGTTCAGACGATTGCGGTAGACGGGGCCAACCGAAAATGGATCGGCACCAGGAATGGAGTCTTTGTTTTGTCAGCAGATGGAGAAGAAGAAATTGCCAACTTTACCGCTGAAAACTCGCCATTACTCAACAACAACATCGTAGACATAGCAATCAATGATTTGACAGGAGAGGTGTTTATTGGAACCAATGCTGGCATCATTTCCTACAAGTCCGATGCGACCTTGGGCGCAAGAGCGCATGGCGCTACGGCAACCGTTTATCCGAATCCAGTACGGCCAGGTTACGAAGGCCCAATTGCGATCCAGGGGCTTAGTCGGGATGCCAATGTAAAAATCACAGATATTACTGGTCGATTGGTTTTTGAAACGACTGCCTTAGGAGGACAAGCCATCTGGGAAGGCACAGATTATACCGGACGCCGAGTGGCGACAGGTGTATACCTCGTATTTAGCTCAGACAATTCCAGGACAGCTGGGTTTGGCAATCCAAGTTCGGCCGTGGCAAAGATTGTTTTTGTACGATGACTTTGAATTACGCGCCTTATAACCATCTATTAGGTCTACCAATTATTCGTCACCTTCCTCTTGGTCTAATCCTGGAATCTTCCATCGATCGATGACGGCTTCCGTATGTTGAGCTACCATAATGGCTTTTATTTGACTAATGATTTCTGGATGCTCTCCGGCTACATCTTTTTGCTCACGAGGGTCAGTTGCTAAATTAAAAAGCTGAATTTGGGTGTTCCCTTTATCCATTTGCTCAATCATTGCTTTCCATTGGCCCATGCGTACCGCTTGTTGTCCTCCAGACTCTGGAAACTCCCAGTAGAGGAAATCATGTTTTGGCTGCTCTTTTCCTAATAAGCTAGGCAAGAGGCTAATGCCATCTACGCGCTGAGTGCTAGGCAAATCTACCTGTGCTACCTCACAAAAAGTGGGTAAATAATCCCAAAAGGCAGAGATGTGATCATTGGTACTACCTGCTTCGATCTTTCCTGGCCAGCTTGCAATCATTGGTACCCTGATTCCACCTTCATGCACAGAGCCTTTGCCCCAGCCTCTCTCACTTTTAAAGGGTTGGGCATTATCAAAATAGCCCGCTTCCACACCGCCGGCATAGGTGGGGCCGTTATCACTGGTAAATACAATTAAGGTATTTTCGGCGATGCCTTTTTCTTCAAGTTTTTGTACGATCTCACCGACTTGTTCGTCTAAGTAACTGATCATAGCGGCATAGGTAGCTCTAGGATAGCGACATGGGAAGTAGCTTTTTCCTAAGTACGGTTGCTCATCTCCAAATTTTTTGACGTAATAGTCGACCCATCGTTTGGGAGCCTGTAAAGCTACATGAGGTAGTGGTGTAGAGTAGTATAAGAAAAAAGGCTCCTCGGCAGAGCGGTCAATAAAATCCAGAACTTCTTGTTGCATTAAGGTTGCGGAGTAATCATTTTGGTTATAAGCGGCATAGGAGGCTTCATCGAGGCTATCAGCTCCAGCAGCTAGGAGGTTATTATGTGGAGCCACCAATTTATTGTTCAAAGGTACCCGTTGATCATTTTTCCAAAGATGTACAGGATAGAAAGTATGTGCCTGGCGCTGGCAATTATAACCGTAGAAAAAATCGAAACCTTGTTGATTAGGTACACCTTCTGTAGTCGGGGCACCTAATCCCCATTTGCCTACACAGGCCGTACGATAGCCTTTCGTTTGGAGGAGCTCTGCAATAGTGATGGTATCCGCTGGCAAAGGACGCTGTCCTTCTAGAAAAGGGTCTTCTTCCATGGCTGCGAAATTCCAAACTTTGCCTCTAGCACTCCACTCATCGTTCCCTCTTACATGGCAATGGCCAGTATGTTGACCTGTCAGGAAGACAGCCCTGGCTGGCGCACAAACGGGCGCCCCCGAATAATGCTGGGTAAAGCGCATACCTGATGCAGCTAAGGCATCAATGTTTGGGGTTTCGATTTGAGTTTGTCCGTAGACGCCCAACTCTCCATAACCTAAATCGTCGGCTAAGATGAAAATAATATTAGGTTGCTCCTCGACGGTAGTGCTACTACAGCCGAAACAGGCTATTCCGAATAAAAAGAAGAGGATTATTTTAGTGTCCATAATGGATTTTCGTTTTGCATTGAGAAGTTTGAAGAGTTTCGAAGATAGTTTTTAATTTTTTATCCGAAAAATCAAGGGATTGGTCTGTGAATAGAAGGTACTCGCCTGATATAGGGGTTTTATCCTCTTTTTTGCATCCATTTAGTGTAACTCAAAAAGGGATAAAATCGTCTTATGGCCAGGAAACACGGTCGGAGTATCGTCTACTGCTAGTACAAAGACGTTACTCTATTAAAATGTACCATTTTGTCGAAAAGGCCGCCAGTTGGGTCACATAAGCACTACATTTAAACCGTTTTTGAAAATCAATTAATCCGACTGTTAAAATGAAACAAAAAATCACCCTACTACTCGTAGGCCTATTTGGCCTATGCCTAAACCTAAATGCTCAAAGTAAGGCAAATATCCAGGGTAATGTTAAAGAAGCCAACGGCGATCCTGTAACGTATGCCAATGTCATTCTCCACAGCAGCCTTGATTCCTCCATCACTAAGGTAGAATACACCAATGATAAAGGTGTTTTCAAAATCGATAACCTCGATGCTGGTAGCTATTGGGTAACCATTAGTTATGTAGGTCTACCTGATTTCAATACTGAGGCGTTTAGCCTGGCCGAAGGCCAAACCTTTCTTTTGAAAGATGTAGAAATGAAAGAGGCCGCTCAGGAGTTGAGCCAAGTCACCGTCACTGCCACTAAGCCTTTGTTGGAAATAAAAGCTGATAAAACAGTTTTCAACGTTGAGGGTAGTGTCAATGCAGCGGGTAATTCTGCTTTTGAGCTTTTGCGCAAAGCACCAGGAATCGTGATCGATAATAATGAAAACGTCACCATGCTAGGCCGCAGCGGTGTACAGATTTACATCGACAATAAACCATCACCACTTAATGGTGCCGATTTGGCCGCTTTCCTAAAAACACTCAATAGCACAGAGATCGAATCTATTGAGTTGATTACGAATCCATCTTCTAAGTACGATGCAGCAGGTAATGCAGGTATTATCAATATCAAGTTGAAAAAAGATAAAAGCTTAGGAGCTAATGGTAGCCTCAATCTTGGCGGTTCCACTGGTCAAGCATCGTCTTATAATGCATCCATCAATGGTAACTACCGCAACAAAACGGTTAATCTATTTGGTACTTATAGCTTTAATGATGGAGCAAATCCCAATGATTTTAACTTGTACCGAGAGCAACTAGGCTTGGCCTTTGATCAGACTAGCCGCATGGAGAATTTCTGGACCAGTAATAACTTTAAATTGGGAGCAGACTTTTTCGTCAATGAGGCAAGTACGGTTGGGTTTATCGTCAATGGAAATCTCAATGACAATGAATTCCGTAATAATAGCCGTACGCCCATCAGTATGATTGGGTCGCCTACTATTGATAGTATCCTTTTTGCTGAAAGTAGCCAGATTGGAGATCGGACCAACTACAATTTCAACCTCAACTACGCTTACGACAAAGATGATAAGTCCCTCAATATTGATGCTGATTATGGGAGATACCGTAGTGATGCCGAAGCTTTCCAACCCAACTATTACCGAGATGCTACAGGAGAGATTACCCTCCAAGAAAGGATCAATCAATTCGACACGCCTACAAATATTGATATCTATACCTTCAAAATAGATCATGAAAGACCTTTCTTGAAAGGTAAACTAGGTGTAGGTGTAAAATCTGCCGTGGTCAGTACAGATAATACCTTCAATTTCTTCAATGTGATTGGTGGCTCCCCTAATCTAGACTTGGATAGATCCAACCAATTCGAGTATACAGAGAATGTAAATGCTGCTTATGTCAACTTCAATCGCCAAATCAAGAAATTTGGTTTTAGCCTTGGCCTGAGAATGGAGCAAACTAACTCTACGGGCGATTTGACAAGTATCCAAGATACTGGTTTAGATAAGGTGGAGCGGTCGTACTTAGACTTTTTCCCTTCAGGTGGTGTAACTTATGCCGCCAACGATAACCATAATCTACAGCTGAACTTCAGCCGCCGGATCAACCGTCCTTCGTATCGAGATTTAAATCCATTTGAGAACAAATTGGACGAGTTGACTTTTGAGAAAGGAAATCCATTCTTGAATCCTGAATATGCGATGAATGTGAAGTTCACGCATACTTACAAGTATCGTTTTAATACTTCGGTTAGTTTCAGTCATACACAGGATCAGATTGCGCGGATCACCGATATTCAGGGGCAAACCGCTAGTTTTATTACTTGGCTGAACTTGGCGGATCAGTATAATTATAGTATCGCTTTCTCTGCTCCGATAGACATCACTAAGTGGTGGAGTAGCTTTACCAACTTTACAGGATTTCATGTACGCAACCGAGCAGACTATGGCGAAGGCAAGATCGTAGACCTTAATGCCACAGCAGTTAACTTTTATAGTCAACATACTTTCAAATTACCAAAGGACTACAAGTTTGAAGTATCGGGTTGGTATAATAGTCCATCGCTTTGGGAGGGTACTTTCGAGATGCGTTCGCAGTACAGTATCGACGCAGGTATTCAGAAGCAGTTGTTGGATGGTAAAGCCAACTTGCGGGTTTCGATATCTGACATCTTCAAAACAACGAATTGGTATGGCGAAAGTCAATTGGGTGGCTTATTCATGATCGCTCGTGGTGGCTGGGATAGCCGCAGAGTACGAGTGAACCTGAGCTACCGCTTCGGAAACAATCAAGTGAAAAGTGCACGTCGCAGAAAGACGGGACTTGCAGAAGAAAGTAGCCGTGTGAAAGGATAGTTTCGCATAGCTCTAGTAGGGATGAATTCCAATTCGTCCCTACTAGCAGAATGAATTTAATAGAGCAGCCAAGGGCTTTGCATGGAAATGCGAACATACCTTAGGCTGCTTTTTTTGTTGCAGCATACACCATTTTCAGGGAATTCACCATCTGTATTATTGAAATCTAAAGCTTCGTATGGCCAAGCGAACAAACTATTGTCGAAAAGATTCCTACCAAAAAAAATAAATATTCACACCGGTGATGTTGCGTAGTCGCTAGACAGATGTAAGCTATTTTACATCCTATAGACCATGCTGTCTTTACGCCACAATATCACCACCTAAAAAAAAGCTATGTTAAACTTCGAATTTTCGGGTAGCGATGTGCTACTCGCAGGAGGGCTATGTCTGGTCCTATTGGTCGCTTTGGTTGTTGGATTAAGATGGCTGTTGCGTAGAAAACAGCTTGTCAAGCAAGATACGGATGACAACAATTGGTTGCATAAAAAGACGCTACTCTTTGACCCTTTGCAGCACAATACCGCTTTTTTTCAAATCGGTTTAATCGCGGCATTATCTTTTACCATTCTGGCTTTTAATTGGTCGCAGTATGAGGAAGGACAAGTTATGACCAAGGCTGAGTGGATTGATGATGAAATAGAAATGACCACACCACCAAGGATGGCTACTCCACCACCACCAACCCCACCGCCACCAGTAGAAATTGTGGCTATGCCAGATGAAGAAATTTTAGAAGACACCATTGAGTTTATTGATCAAAATATAGATGCGGATGCAGCTATTTTTATTCCAGAACCTGAAAAAAAGAAGCCCAAGAAAGTGGATTTGAAACCTCAGAAAGTAGAGGAAGATGACGTTGATGAGATTCATATCCGAGTAGAAAAAATGCCTCGATTCCCAGGTTGCGATGATAAAGCATGTACCGATCAGCGTGTACTTTCTTACGTAGCCAAGCACCTGGACTATCCGGCTATTGCTCGTGAAAACGGAATAGAAGGGACCGTCTATGTTGGCTTTGTGATTGATCAATCGGGGAAAATGACCAATATTGAAATCAAAAGAGATATTGGTGGCGGCTGTGGTAATGCAGCTTTAAAAGCTTTGCAGAAAATGCAGCAAGAAATCACCTTTACACCAGGATATCAAGGTCCTCGCGCGGTAAAAGTGATGTTTAATATGCCGGTGAAGTTTCGCCTGCAGTAGGACTTACTCCTTACTCATGCCATACTCTGATAGCACCACTTCCCAATCTGCACTTTCCTTTGTTTTAAGGATAGATTGGGAGATGCTATCGGTCAGGGTATGATCTGTTTTTCTAAGGCCAAATGCGTAAAATTGAGGATCGAAACGGAGCGGAAGAATATCGTATTGAGACTTGGCTTGGTTGCGAGTGATCCACCGCCGAAGGATGGGCTCATCATAAATGATAGCCTCGACCTCATCCTTGGCCAAGGCTGCAAAGCAAGCATCTAAACTTGTATAAGTGATCCTCTGACTAAAGAATCGCGTTTTTAGGAAATCTTCAGTAGAGGAGCCTCGGATTGTCGCTACTGCATGGTCTTTAAAGTTGTATAAAGAACTACTACGCCCAGCTGTAGAATTGACCGTCAGGCTAGAAGCGATACTTCCTGTAAAACCAGAAATGATAATGATGGCGGTAAACATCCAAACAACACCTAGAATACGGCCACCAAGTGATTGAGGGGCTTTGTCACCATAGCCAACAGTGGTCATGGTTACTGCCGACCACCAAATGCCACTGAGTAAACCTCTCCAGCCGGGCTCAAATTGGTCGGGATTCACTGCTCGCTCCAGTAGCCAGACCATGAAACCAACAACCAAGAGGGTGAAAAATAATAAGCCCACCACACTAAAGAAGCGAAAGGAAAAGAAAGACCTCAAAAAAGCGCGGAGCTCTTGCCATTTACTACTACTCTTGACGACTACCGTGGTATGCGCTACATAATTGGGTACGGTGAAATCAATGATTTGACTGCGCTCAGCTGTCAGGGTTAAAGGATTGATGCAGATATCTATGCTGGAGTCTGCTAAAGCTCCAAACATCTGAGCAAAGGGTATGATTTTGTACTCGAAAGGAAGATCATTATCTTCTGCAATCTGCTCCCAAAGCCAAATGTTGATGCCCTGTATCTCCCCGTTTTCTTGTATTTCGATAAAGGGTGGAGCGCTCACCAAGCCCACCACCAAGCTATCTCTACTAGTCATTGTACTAGCCAGGAGGAAAAATAGGAAGAAAAGAATAGACTTCGCCTTGATCATCATATAGGTTCTATTAAGCCGAATATACCCTATCTGATTGATATAAAAAAAGCCAGGAATAGTACCTGGCCGAAAGCGACTTTAGATTGCAGGAAGATTAGTAAAAATCCTACGCTACAAAAGTGCGATTCAGCCATGAACTGGAGATTAATGATAGGTTAAGTCTCGGTCATTCTGAAAATAACTGCTCCATAAATGGTAAAAGAATATCTAATCGGTCCTCATCCAAATCTTCTTCTGCAATGACGGATTGTTGTGGCGCACCTTTCGCTAGTTGTAAAAGTAGCTCTCTTTCTGAGCGGGAGAATTTGGAGAAGGTGCGTCGTAGCAAAGGTAAGCTTTCGTATAGCTGCGCTTCGGGTAATTGGCGTACCCAAGCATTGATAATGTTCCATAATGCAGGTTGGTGGATGATCAAGAGCGCCGAACCATGTAAAAAACCTTCTAGCCACATGGCTTTAACAGATGGTTCTTCTGTACTCGAAAGGGCCAATGATAATGCCCGAGCAGTATCCTCAACTGATAAATAGGTCGTATCGAATAATACGCGATGACAAGCACCAAGGAGGAGAGGATGCACATCAGGAGTGCCACAAATTTGCCACAAACAGTTTTGCCAATCGTGTGTATAAATCGGTCTGTTTACCAAACCTAAATTGGATTGTATAGCTAAAATATGTTGAAAAATGGTTTGCGCAGGGTCTTCTTCTAAGTGCCTGCATATAGCGGGCAAGCCGATGAAAATTCTAGGTAGAATAGAGTCCAATAATGCCTCTACAGCGCTGCGGTCCTGTGCTTGAGTAGAGCCGTAGCGAATAATATTGACCAAGGCGGGGACTGCAGATGCCAATTGCAGGACATCTTTAGCTTGGGCCGCTACACTTTCAATCTTTGGAATGATAGCCGCTACGGTATCAGGTAAATCGGCCTTTAAAAGCCGGTCTAATAAACCCAATAAACTTGCTAAATCTTCTTTAGTGCCTGCATACCATTGGGCATAGCCATCTACTGCTTGCTCAACGGTATTTCCATACATACTAGCTTGAATAATGCGAATGGCATAGTCTGGACGCCATTTTAATCGCCAGCGCTCCTTGAAGCTTCCCAGGTCTCTTCCGCTTAGCTGCAGCGGATTGCCCCAAGGGATGCTCAAAATAGATAAACGATGTAGCAGTACACTCGCCCGCTTTTGGGTCTCCTTTCGAAAATCTAAGTCCTTAGTCGCCGATTCGGTACTATGATAATGGCTACTGAGACGTGCCTTTTTGACCTGTTGTTCGAAATCTTTTTGAAGTGGGATATTACTGAGTTGGATAGGAACTTTTCCCACTGCATTCCCTATGACCAAGCGTTCTCTGATTAATTCAAGTGGCGCAGGGTCTCCCTCACAGAATATGGTGATGGCAGCCTCTTCTAATTCCTCAATACCAGGAACGGGCATTTGCCGCATCGCCGCCAAGGTGTCTGCTAAACGAACGGCCTCAATCACATGAGCGGCGCTAGAGTCCATATCTTCTTTTCTAAACAATCGAGCAGCCTTGGTCATCCATCGGATATTGGATTCTTTTCTTTTTCCATAAAGCAGATCATACCAGGCTGGAGAAATGACGCCTGCACCATAACCCGCACTTTTAGCCAATCGATCATAACTCCAGGGAATCCAACAAGCATTGAGTTTGATTTTTTTTAGGCCGCGCAAGAGCTTATTATCCTCACTAGACTTGTATTTTTCATAGTCTACAAGGGCAGGAGCGTGCCAGGCACCACAAACGATGGCAATACGGTCAAAGCCCTCTTTGATGGCTTTTCGCAATACTTTACGCATATGGGCTTCTCTCAGCAGTATCTCTCTTTGTTCAAATCCACTGGTCTCTGTTCGTAATGTACCGATCATCTCATTGATCGCCTCGAAAACTTGTAGTTCATCCGCTTCTTGTTCAAAGGTGTGCTCCCACCATCGCTCGCTGTCTTCGTATCCGGCAATGTGGGCGATATAACCTAGCGGGTCTTTCAATAGCCGTAGCAGTTCTCTGTCGATAGTGTTGTCTTGAATTTCCAATTGGGTGGATTCTTCTAGACCAAGTTGGATGCCCATTGACAAATCCATCGCTTTTATGGGGATATCAGCCCGCAGCGCGTATTTGATCGCTTGCCATTCGGGAGAAAAGTTGGCAAAGGGAAGATAACTAGCTTTCTGAAAGTCCTTGGGCTCATACATCAGTAGCGCAACGGGAGGCTGCAGACCTTTGGTGTTGACTTGGTAGAATGACTTTTCGCCATCATAGGGTGCCTCTACCAACAGACAGTCGGGCTTCATGCCTTGCAGCGCCTTAAGCAAGCGCTTGGTAGAGCCGGGGCCGTGATGTCGAATACCGAATACTTGGATGTGAGCCATTGTTGTTTTTAGTTGAGGCGGAGCATAGGTTTTTGTTGCATATGATACTGGTCACTCAGTACTTGGTAAAGGTATAATTCTCCTTGGATTTTTGGTAAAGAATCTACTTGGAGATAAATCAGTCCAAAAGGTGTAGAAAGTGCATAGTTGTTGGGAGCACTGATATAGTAAAGGCGATTGTCTTTTAGCCATTTTATTTCTGTTTCGATGGTCAATTGACCGATCTTTTCCTTGCTAAAACTCAAGACGCCTTGGTAGGTTTCGATGCTGCCATCGGAGCGATGATTACTAATCGACAGTGCTTGAGTGCCTACCTCATTTTTAGGAGTTGAAGCTTGTTCAGAAAGGAATAATTGAGCAAGTAAATGGGCGGTTTCTTCTATGAAAATGATACTTTTAGTATTGACCATAATCACAATAGAAAGTGCTTCTTCAGGATAATAAACAACTACGGTTCTGGCCCCTTGCCAGCTACCAGCATGCTCTAAAGTCGAACGATTTTTTAAGTCTTTGTTTAAGCGCCAGGCAATACCCACATTAGTACTTTCTCCATTTTTTAATACGGTATTAGAAAACATTTGAGCGCGTACATTTTCTGTGATAAATCCATTAGAATAAGCTTGCATCATCCTTGCTAGGTCTATTGCAGTACTACGAAAACCTGCGCCTGCTAGCTTGTAGCTTCCATCTACAATTTTATTATCCAATCGGAGTTTATCTTTTTTAAAATAATACATTTTTGCATCGGCAGCGCTGTATTGATCAATTTGGTCCGGAAAGGTTTGTGACATTCCCAATGGTGCAAAAATCTCCTCTTGCATATAGTCCACAAATCTTTTTCCAGAGACTTCTTCGATCAACATGGCTAATAGATTAAAGCCTAGTGTTGAATATTGATATTGAGTGCCGGGTGCAAAATTTAAATCTGTTTTCTTAAAAAAATCAAGCGTTTCTTTTACTTCTGTATAGTGCTTATTTGTAGCGGCTTTAGAAGCAGGTCTGTGCGGTATCCCTGCGGTGTGGCTAGCTATTTGACGCGTGGTGAGCGAGGAAAAAGGTTCTTCCAAATAAGGCATATATACGCTCAGTGGCGTGTCAAAATCTAGCTTAGCTTCGGAAGCTAATTTACCTAAGGCAGTAGCCGTAATCACTTTTGCTACCGAAGCCGTTCGGGTTTGGCTCGTCGCCTTCATCGTTATTTTTTGTTCTACATCGGCGTAGCCAAAACCTTTAGCATACAACTGTTGATTTGACTTATAAACGGCAACAGAAAAGCCCGCGACTTTCGTTTTTGCTAAAAAATCATTTAATAAGCTATCTACATAGGCGTATTTTTTATCCAAAGCTTTTTCTTGAGCTTGGATACTTGGGTAAGTACAGATCGTAAGGAAAAGAAGTAGGGTGATTTTATGCATGGTCTCCATAGTACTATTTTTTTAGGAGACGATGGAAAAGCTGATTTGTTACAGCATTTGCTCAATTAGTTGCTACATCATTTATTACCAGATAAAAAATCAAACACTGCATTACCTGTGCTTTCCAAGACTTTTATAACAGCTTCTTGCTCTGCTCTTTTGCGCATTTCTTGAATAGAGATATCTGTTTCGCCTTTACGGGTGAAATTCTCCTCGGTGAGTACACTGGAGTGCGGGATTACACCTGTACGGATATCCATAAAGATGGCTTCACAGGTAGCAAAAGCTTTAGCTTCATCTTTTTTGAAGGCTTTATACTTGTAATAAATGTCACTATTGATGGTGTATACCAGTAGTAAATCTGCCTGCAATCGTACTGCCGCTTCCCTTAATTGAGTAATATTAGGATTTTGGTCGATCATTAGTTGAGGCATTAAAATAAGGCGCTGTACACGATCTACAGAAGCTATCTTTTGAGATAGCGCTTCCTGATAACTTTGTTGTGTTTTGAGGTATTCTTCATCGTACCACCAATTGCGATAATAGCGATTGGTAGAGGTGCTACCATAGCGATAAATCGCAATACGCATACTGTCGGGGAGCTCAATGCGACCATCGAGTAGCAGTTGAATGGCTGCTTCTGAAAGCGTGGCATTGGGGTCGTTAAACAATGATTCTTTGAGGACTTCTCGGGGTGGAGCCGATGCTTGGGTAAACGATTCTGGAGGTATACCACTCGTAGTTGTACAAGATTGGAAAAGCCCGATAAGTAAAAAAGCAGCCAGCAAAGTCGAGTAATTTTTAACCATCTATGGAGTTTTTGATTTAGTAAAGGACAAATCTATTTATGAAATCAAAAGCGATTTGTCTTATTATACAAACGGTACATTTCATTTAAAATTACTAGCATCATTGCTTGGCTTTCCATAATTTGGCAGGCTACTAATTGATCAAATATACATGAGCCTACAGCGCGTGATCGGAAAACATACGGGAGGTAAGCATGGACCACTTCTGGTCTGCTTCGGAGGAATGCACGGCAACGAGCCCGCTGGTGTACAGGCTTTAGAGATCCTTTTTACCTTAATAGAAAATGAGCCTCTAATCAATCCAGCGTTTAGATTTAATGGGCGAATGATTGGGCTTAGAGGCAACCTGAAAGCCCTCAAGAAGGGCGTGCGCTATTTGGATCACGACCTCAATAGACTTTGGAGAGTAGATAATGTTCGGCGTATCCTACAAGCCCCAAAAGAAGCCTTGGCAGCAGAAAGTGAAGAAATCGCAGAAATTCTTACCATCGTCCAAAATGAAATTGACGATTATCAACCTAATAAATTAATCATCCTCGATCTCCATACGACCACCGCCTCGGGTGGGATTTTTACAATAGCCTGCGATGATCCTGAAAGTGTAGCTATCGGTACGGAATTGCACGCACCTGTAGTAAAAGGACTTTTGCATGGTATCCATGGTACGACTCTACACTATTTCAATAGTGAAAACATGGGGCTGCCAACCGTAGCTGTAACCTTCGAGTCTGGTCAGCATGAGGATCCATTATCTGTCAACCGTGCAATTGCCGCTATTATCAATTGTATGCGTACTATAGGTATTGTCAATGCAGAGGATGTGGAGAATAGACACGATGCATTATTGATTGAATTTTCTAAAAACCTGCCGAAAGTCGCAGAACTCATCATGTGCCATCGAATTAAAGAAGGCGATAATTTCGTGATGAAACCAGGTTTTCAAAACTTTCAACCGATCACCAAAGGTACACTCTTAGCGCAGGATCGGCATGGACCGATTTATGCCGAAGCCGACGCACTCATCTTGATGCCACTATACCAAAAACAAGGCGATGATGGATTTTTTCTTATACGTACCGTAGCAGCTTATGAAATGGCTTAAAGGAGAATGGTGGAATGGATGAATTCGCCCAACGTTGCTAAAGCATCGGGTTTCATTAACTTGACATCTGACACTTGACACATAGCACATAACACATAATCAATAAGCGAATGTAATCTTTAGCGCTACCTTGGTGGCTTGTATTTAGATTGATCCAGAATTTGCTGAGCATCTTGATTGGCTATTAAATCCGTAATACTGATCTCTGGATTATTTTTCATGTAGGCTTCTATGATTTTCCACCCCATCCAGTTGCCCGTTCGGCCCGGAGCTTCTGGGTGCATGGCTGGAATGTTAGGACTATACTCTACGAAGCGACGAATCTCTCGGTAAGTACTATTGTAGAGGAACCTATCTTTGAGCAGGTAAGCCCAGATTTGGCGCTCGCTTGCATTGAGCCAGTCTACTTTTGCCTGCGGCAAATCCAACTTTACAGAATCGGCTGTGCTAGGCATCAATAAATCTAGAATGTACAATTGCTTTCCCTCATTGATCATCATGTCTAGGAGGTTTTGTCCACTTGCTTGTCCGACTAACTCTTGTAGCAACGGTTTTAAGCTTTTGGCTGGCAAATGCTGTTTGTCAAATGATCTAGTTAGATAATTGGAGAAATTCGGATTGTTGGGATTGTACTGCATATAGGGGTAGTCATTGCCCAGGAAGAAGTCAAGACCTACCGCTAGCTGATCTTCGCCATAAATAAATGAACCTATAGAATATTCCGAAATGAAAGTAGTGACATCTGGAGTAGGTCGATCTGGAAAGTAGTATTGGTAGTATTGGAAAATAGATCGATAGGCTTCTTGCAGGTCTGCCATTTCTCCAAAAATAGTACTACAGGTATCGTAGAGTGCTTTAGCTGCGGGGAAGGTAATAAAGCCTTTAATATAATCTGCTGCTTCCTCCTCGGAGCCTCGTACGCGCATGACTTGTCCAAAGTAGATGGGGGCAAAAGTGGGAAATTGTTCTTCGAGGTTTTTTAACTCAGCCGCCATATTATTGGTGTCTAAGCTGAAGAGCGCTTGTTCAAATCTTCGAATATCTACATCTACTGCGATGTCAGATACGTCGGGAGCATTCACTTTTTCACTGGATTCACAAGCGAAGATTATAGATGCCATGAAGAAGAGCCACAAAAGATTTTTCCTTTCCTTCAATTTATTGGTCCTGATCATCAATTTATGATTTGATTTTTTTTTGAATAAAAAGTAATTCCCTCATTTCATCGTTATAGAAAGGGTATGGTTGGTGCGAAAACCCTATTTTTGTAGGGCGTACCAAGTGAGTACCGTTTATTGCCCGAGCAGATGAACGCTATTCTGCTTTCAAAAACTACTTATTATGAAAAAAATTGTTATCCTAATTTCATTTTTCTGTATTTCTGCAATTGCTCTGCAAGCACAGGAAGGAGATCTTCGTTTTGGCTTACAAGCTAGTCCTACTTTTTCCTCGATGAATACTCCCGAGGCCAATGTCAATCGCAGTGGCACAAACCTAGGTTTGAAACTAGCGATGATGTCTGAGTATTACTTCAGAGAGAACTACGCGGTAACGAGTGGAATTGGCTTTTTCTTTAATTCTGGAGGCCGATTATTGATGGAAGATCCAGGTACCTACTGGCCCAACTCAGACCTTGCACCAAACTTAGACTCTTTAGCCGGAGGCGTGAAGTTGCGCCACAATCTACAATATGTAGAAATTCCTGTTGGTTTAAAAATGCGTACACGAGAGTTTGGATACATCAGCTATTATCTAGAGCCTGGTCTGACTTTCGGGTTTAGATCACAGGCAAGAGGCACGATTGAAGGACGTACTTTCGATGGGGCAACAGTAGGAGAGGAAGGGGAGAAAATCAATATCAAAGAAGAAGTTGGTGGATTAAACTTGTCTTGGAATATTGGTGGTGGTATCGAATATACCTTGTCGGGAACGACTTCTTTATTGTTGGGTCTCAATTTACAATTTGGCTTTACCGATGTCACTAAAAATACGGGTACCTTCTTCGATGAAAGCCGTGGAGGAGAAGCACGTCCAGAGAATAGTAATGGAAAGATCAGTGCGCTAAGTATCAAAATTGGTATCCTTTTTTAAGTAACGGACAAAGAATAAGTCTCGCATTTTGATCAAGAAGATTTTGTGCCAAGGCAAGGCAAAAAATGTAGGCAATGCAGGGCATTGATGAGGCTTTTTAACGCAGTGTTGGAGCAAAAGATTCCATCAAAATCGAAAAGTTATTTTTTTGGCTGTTACTAGGCTACTATTATTCAATCATTAAATAAATACAGGCATTGCTTACTAAAGAACTAAACCAACAATTAACAGACTTTGTACATCAAGCATTAGCAGAGGATATACGCGATGGAGATCATACTTCCCAGGCCTGCATTCCTGATGATGCAGTAGATACGGCCTATTTGCTTGTCAAAGATGAGGGTGTGCTAGCGGGGGTTGAGCTGGCGAAAAGAGTATTCGAAATAGTTGATCCTTCTGCCAAGTTTGATCAATTCTTAGACGATGGAGCCGCTATCAAATATGGAGATATAGCCTTTGAGGTGACCTGCAATGCACAAGCCCTACTCAAGGCCGAGCGCTTGGTGCTCAACAGCATGCAGCGTATGTCAGGAGTAGCGACGATCAGCCGGCAATATGCCAAAGAAGTAGAAGACTATGCTACCACGATTTTAGATACCCGTAAGACCACACCCCTCATTCGGTTTCTCGAAAAGTGGGGTGTGCGTATTGGTGGCTCCTCGAATTATCGAGATGGCCTATACGATTGGATCATGATCAAGGACAATCATATCGATGCCAGTGGAGGCATTCCGCAAGCCATCAAACGTGTACATCGCTACTTGCAGGAGAAAAATTTAGACTTAGGGGTCACAGTAGAGGTTCGCAACCTCGAGGAAATGCATCAAGTCTTAGAGATCGGTGGTATCACTAGGATTATGCTCGATAATTTTGATACACCAACTATGGCAAAGGCCGTAAAGATCATTGATGGTCGGTTTGAGGTTGAAGCCTCTGGTGGAATTACCATTGGTAGGCTTAAAGAAATCGCTGAAGTTGGGGTAGATTTTATCTCTGTGGGCGCTTTGACCCATTCTGCTAAAAGTCTCGACCTCAGTCTAAAGATTAAGAAATAAACTAGACTTTATTCGAGAGTAGTTTTATGAGATAAAAATGAAGAGTTTTGTTTACAATCAAGGCGCGCCCGGAGCCTAATAGCCTTAGCTATTAAGGTGAGGACGCAACGCAGAGTGGGAGCAAAAGACGATTTTTTAGCCACACAAAATTATTTCGAATAAAGTCTGCTTTATCTTAAGAAGATAGGGCAAACGCACCAAAAAACTACCCTGCAATTTTTTATTATTCCTACTGAAACTCCAATTCAAAACCGCTCTAGCATCTTCATTTTTGTCATTCGATACAAAAACGAAGCAAAAAAATCTTGCCTAGCCAAACTCGCTCCGCTCAGACAATGCCTAGGCGGCCTCCCGCACTTTACTTATGACCTTTTTTGCACTTAACTTCGAGAAACAACTATTTCTTTTTAAGTTTTCATTTTAATGCGTTTGCCCTATTAAGAAGATGGAAACTAAAAAACCATCTAATTATTCTTTAAGCGAGTACTTGGCTATTGAAGCAGACACGGCGCTTAAACACGAATATCATGGGGCTTCTAAGAATTATTCGAGAAGTCCCATGATACTTTTAATCTACCTCGTAGTTGTCATAAGTATAGTCTGCCCGCAGAAATAAACGATTACCTAAGCTATCTACCCGATAACTTTTTCGGTCTTTATTGAAGAGGATACCTCCTGACCTTACAAAAGTCAGGTTTTCAATCAGACTATAGTGGTCGCTGGTTTTTACCCAATTGGCCACGATTTTGCGCTCTTCTTTATCAAAGTAATATTTCCAGACATCTGTTGTCGAGTGATTTGCGTTTTTATCAGCATTGTAGCTGGCACTGACAATATCTACTACTCGGCCATCTTGCATGGTAGTCTCTCCCTCATATTTAAGCAATACGCCAGGATCGAGTAATTTAAAAGGCATACCAATCACATACGTCGAAGTATTGACTGCTTTGCGAAGTGTCTCCTGTGGTATCTCTAAAGGTACATCATCTTCGGTACGGCTATATACACCATCTACCATACGTGTATGGAGGCTGAGGCCATTCTCAACCGATACAATATCAATAATTGCCGGATTCATCTGGTAGTGGTGTACTTGGTCAAAGTTTTTTTCCACTGCTCCAGATTCTAGTAATAAGGCAAACTGTTTGGTGTATTTGAGTGATTCCATGTTTTGCCACCGCTCAATACCACCGGCATGTTCTATCGACGTACGCACAATTTCCCTGGCGATGGTATCAGTAATATTGGCGTAGGGATCTACTGTCGTTTCTGGCGTTTCTGTAGAACAGGAAAATGAGCAAACTAGGAGTGTAAAAAAAAGGAGTGATAGACGAGCAGACATGATTCAATGATTTGATCTGGCACTAAAGCTAAGCAAAAGCACCAAAATGCCATAATACGCCACTCGGATCATGTAAAAAGTATTCTCGGCCCCAATCGTTATACCGAACTTCTGTGAAACGGACCGTAGGATATTTCGATACGAGGTCAAGCTCGATTACTCTTTCTCGGTGGGCTTCCGGATTTTTTACCTCTAAAAAAACCATACTGTTATTGATCCAGTCTTCTTTATAGTAGTCTTGTAGATAGAAACCTAAACCATCGATGCGGAATAAACACATTTTTTCTCCCACAACAATTTCCTCAAAACCAAGGTCTTTATAGAAGGATCGGCTGAGTGCATAGTCTTTTGCACCAATAAAAGTGCGGATTGATACGGCCTGATGTTGCATCTGTCTGTTTTTTATGGTCAAAAGTAAGGCCTTCGGGTATATTAATTTAAGAATTACGACGATTGCCGTACATTTGTAGAGTAACCCAAGTCAAATGCTACAAACAAAAGATTTACAATTTTCATATAAAGACGGGAAATCTCCCGTACTTGCCTTCCCTGATATCCAATGCGAGACGGGCGAGCAGTGGTTGCTACTTGGCCAGTCTGGTAGCGGGAAAACGACGTTGCTTCATTTGCTCGCAGGTCTAAGGACGCCGACTTCAGGTAGTGTTGAAATCAATGGTACCGCCATCAAGGGTTTATCCAAAAAACACCTGGATCAGTTTCGTGGACAAAATATTGGGGTGATTTTTCAGCAATCTCATTTTGTTCGCTCTTTATCGGTTCAAGAGAATTTGATGCTCGCGCAGCGGCTGGCTGGCCTCAAAACGGATAAAACATTTATCAAAGAGGTTTTGGAGCATCTCAATGTAGATCATAAGTTAAATGCACCGACCAATCAATTGAGTGTGGGAGAGCAACAGCGGGTCAATATTGCCAGAGCACTGGTCAATCGACCTACAGTGATCTTGGCAGACGAACCGACCTCTGCGCTCGATGATGTCAATACCGAGCAAGTGATACAACTTTTGCAACGAGAGGCAGCTTCGGCCAATGCCACCTTACTCATTGTAACGCATGATAATCGTTTAAAATCTATCTTCGACAAACAGATTAGGCTATGAATTTGCTAGCACTTAGTTGGAAAAATCTTACGTTCAAGCCGCTCTCCATGTTATTGAGTGTCGTACTGTTTGCACTCGGAGTAGGGCTGATCTCTCTTTTGTTTTTATTAGAAAATCAATTGCAGAAGAATTTTGAAAAAAATCTCGCGGGTATTGACCTCGTGATTGGCGCCAAAGGAAGCCCGCTGCAAATGATTTTGAGTAGTATGTATCATATTGATGCACCGACGGGTAATATATCGATCAAGGAGATTCGACCTTTCCTGAATCCTAAACATCCACTGATCGAAACCGCTATTCCTTTGTCGATGGGCGATAGTTATAAAGGCTACCGAATAGTAGGAACCCAAACAGAAATACTCGATTTATACCAAGTCGAAGTAGCAGAAGGTGAACTATGGAAACATAATTTTGAAGCCACTATTGGTGCCGCTGCTGCCAAAGATTTGGGCCTTAAAATAGGCGATACTTTTAGTAGTTCTCATGGTTTTATCGATGATGATGATTTTGCCCATGACCATGATTTTAAAGTAGTGGGTATTCTCCAAGCTTCTGGTACGGTGATGGACCAATTGTTGCTTTGTACTACTCAAAGCTTTTGGCTCGTACACGGTCACGAAGAAGAGGGAGAGGATCACGACCACGATGGAGATGGGGAGCCAGACCATGAAGCTGGTGAACACGTCGATCATGACCATGATGGCGACGGTGTGCCTGACCACGATCCAGGAGCGCATCACGAGGAAGAGCTGCCAAAACCACTAATCGAGGAGGGCGATGAAGAAGAAATTACCTCACTGCTCATCAAATTTAAAGGTCGAAACTTTCAAGCCTTGAATATGCAGCGGAGTATTAATGAAAATACAGACCTGCAAGCTGCTACGCCAGCTATTGAAATTAATCGGCTGTTTTCTCTTATGGATACAGGAGAGCAGATGCTCCGTGCTTTGGCGATAGTGATCATTTTTGTTTCAGGCTTAAGTATTTTTATTTCGCTGTTTTCCTCTCTGAAAGAACGGAAGTACGAACTGGCTTTGATGCGTGTCATGGGCGCGGGCCCAGGCAAATTATTCCTGCTGATTGTCTTAGAAGGGCTGCTTTTGGCACTTATTGGATATATTATCGGTATGCTGCTCAGTCATGGTGGTATGCAGTTGTTTGCAGGACTAATGAAGGATGCCTATCGCTACAGTTTTTCAGGCTTGGAGTTTCTAAAAGAGGAGTTTTACCTGCTGATAGGAGCGCTGCTTGTAGGTTTTGCCGCAGCAATTCTGCCCGCTTTGCAAGCTTCTAATACCGACATATCAGAGACTTTGACTAAGGCTTAGGGGAATACATAGTGATATGGAGATATGATGACATTGTGATGTATATATACTGATACGATGCCTTTGATTGCTTCGGCAGTAGTTGGTATATATTTATCATTTATTTCAAAAGCGCTTCTGCTCTGTCCTTTATTTTGCCTAGTGTTTCTCGACTTTTTTGTTGAAGTTCGTACAAGGCTTTCGCTTTGATTGTAGCGGGCGATTGGTGCGCATGTTCCTCATGGCCCTTTATTTGAGCCTCGAATCCAGGCAATAAAACTAGTGCGGCATCCCAATCTTTATAATCTTGCAGGAGTTGATCAATTTCTGCTGTACGTTTCAGTTCTGCATCCGTCAGTGCGCGTCCCTGAATTTGGATATTATTATTCTGCTGTTGAAGTTCGTTTAATAGCGGCTTAAGCAGCGCTTCGGTATCCAAGGTCTCCGATAAAAGATTGAGGGCTTTAGAGAGGTGTATTTCGCTGTTGGGCTTCGTTTTAGGGCTACAGCCTAAAAGTAGGAATAGAGAAAAAATAGGCAGGTATTTGAAACGAATAAGACTAGATAGATTCATATATAGAAGAAAAAAATGGATAAAAAATGGTAGTAACTGCAACTTTGTTGCAATTGTATCTGTATCTTTGTAGCACCAAGTTTGTAAACCACAAATTTGGGTGCTAAAACAAAATTAACGGTATTGATGCGGTTTTTCGGATGGAATATTGATTTTTTAGGTTTTTCTGCTTCTTTTGTTTGTGCAGTACACTGCATAAGCTTGCCAGTTATCCTGTCTCTGGGTATGTTCAGTGGGAGTGCTTGGTTGAATAACGAAGCCCTAGAAATCACCTTGATTGTGTGTAGTGTGATGCTAGCTTCTTATTCTTTAGGAAAGAGTTACTTAAAGGAGCACCGAAAAATTCGCCCCTTACTTTGGTTGATCCCTGGCGTGGCCTTCCTTTTATTGGCGCATGATCTACCAGGTAATTGGCACCACTATTTTATGGCCCTAGGTGGTTTTACGCTCGCCCTTGCCCACTACATCAACTGGAGGTTGTTGTCTGCTCATGTACCTGTGGCTGTATAGCCTTCTCCTTTGTCAGTTTAATGACAAAGCTTTACCAATCTTTGATGATTTTTCTTAAAGGCCGATACTTAATTGGTTAGGCTGCGTGATATTGGTATATTAATATCCACGTTTGTACACCATAGCCAAAAAATGCAGCACTACCGATCATTTATTGTTTGGATCTTCTTATTGATCCTCCCTCTTTCTTTGTTTGAAACCAAAGCTCCGGTGGAAGCACCTGCCTCTTTGATTGGTATTAGCACGAAGTCTACCAATAATGTTGATCTTTTAGTAAGAGATGTGCTGCTCAAGGGAGATTGCTTCAATGTGGAGAATATCAATCAGATTGGTAGTATTCGAGGTATAGGCTTCTTCGAAGGAGGAAACTCCTCTATTGGTATCGAGCAAGGAATTATCCTGGCGACGGGAGATATTTCTAATTCCCATGGTCCGAATATATTCAATAGTATGACGACGGATTTTAGGGATACGCTAGAAGATCAATTTCTGAAAAGCCTAGCTACCGATGAGCTTTTTGATAACGTAGGTATTGAGTTTGATTTTATCCCACAAAAAGAAGTGGTCAGTTTCCGATATGTATTTGCATCTGAAGAATACTGCGAGTACGTGGGCAGTGAATTTAATGACGTATTCGGCTTTTTTGTTAATGGTCCGGGTATTAGTGGTCCTTTTGCAAATGGAGCAATCAATGTGGCCTTAATCCCTGAATCAGATGAATTTGTAGCCATTAATAATGTCAACTGGAAAAAGAATTCGAATTATTATGTGAAAAACGAATTAGAAGTAGATGCTTTTTTCTGCGGAAGTGGTTATGCGCCTAATCACCATGCCGAAATCGAATACGATGGGTTTACCACTGTTTTAACGGCTACTTTTGAAGTGATACCCTGCCAAACTTATCATATTAGATTGGTAGTAGGTGATGTGGGAGATGCCCAATTAGATTCAGCAGTGTTTTTAGAGGCCGAAAGTTTTGATGTGGGCCCCAAAGTAGACATAAGATACGTACCTAATATCGTCGAAGCGGGCAAAACTATGGTCGAAGGCTGTGCTGATGGGACCATCTTATTTGAGCGTACCGATGAGATTGGTTTCGACCGCGAATTAGTAGTAGACTTTGTACTCAATTCCAGCTCTACGGCTTCTGAAGGAGCAGATTTTCCGCCACTCATCAAGCAAATTGTAATACCCGCAATGGAACCTTCCATTAGCATTCCCATTAGTGCGTTTCAAGATCAGCAATTAGAAGATACAGAAAAGCTGGTGCTCGATCTAGATATTCCTTGTTATTGCCAGCCGAAAGATAATGCGCTTTTATTTATCAAAGACCAAGACCCACTGATCCTTATTCCTGATACGCTGACGACTTGCCCAGAGGAGTCGATTATACTGATGCCTTCTGTGATCGCTGGGAGTGAGCCCTTCCAGTATCAATGGCAGAATGGGACCGAGGAAGATAATCTAATTGTAGGTAATGCACAGCCTGGGCAGACCTATCAAGTGACCGTTACAGATATTTGTGGCGAAGTGGCCAACGCCGAAATGGAGGTTGACTTTTTTACCGCTCCCAAAGCATCTCTTGCAGGCATCTACGATTGGTGTCCTGGGCAGTCCCTCCAGATTCCGGTTGAATTTGTTGGTCAAGGCCCCTTTCAGTTGGAGTACCAGATTGGAGAGGAGCGTTTTTTTGTAGATAGCATTATGAGTACGCCCTATTCTTTGGAAGTCAATCGCCCCGGAGATTTAGAAATCACACGATTTTTAGACCAAAATTGTGAGGGAACTATTGAAGGTGGCGTCACGATCCAGCCCGTAGGACCAGTTGTACGTAGCAATGTTATACCTCTTTTATGCCCTGATGCCAAAGACGCCATTATTGAGTTGTTTATTGAGCATAATCGCAACTATGAAATTGTTTGGGACACCATCGTTAATGATGCGAATCGACCCTCTGGCTTAGGACCAGGGCGCTATCGCTATAATGTAATTGATGAAGACGGTTGTCGATTTTCAGAGGAAATATTGATTTTACGACCTAAACTTGAAGAGATTCTTAGAAATGGATGTTCGGCTTCACAAATTTTAGATAATCTTTTCATTCCGACGGCCTTTTCGCCCAACAATGATGGGCGCAATGACGAGTTTCGGATATATTCGAACCCCGATGTGGTCGCCAGGGTGAAGGCCATGAGAGTGTTTGATCGCTGGGGTAATCTGTTGTTTATTCAAGAAGATTTCATTCCTACCAATAAGTCCATCTTTTGGGATGGAAAACACAAGGGCTCCCTCATGTCGAATGGGGTCTATATTTATCAAATTGAAATCGAAACCTTTGGAGGGATTATTGAACAGTTGAGTGGAAATGTTACCTTGATGCGGTAATAGGATCGTACCGCTGAAGATGGTATACACTGGAATCGATTAAAGAGGCCCAAAAAATAGAGATTTTGACAACACACAATCGCCGAAGTTGGATTAGAAATAGTTTATTAGGTACCGCAGGTCTTGCTTTGTTAAAGCCCGCTGATCTCAAGGCATTTGAAGAGAAATATGCAGCTTCCTTTCCAGATATACCATGGTCTGCCCAACCCGAGGCTTTTTGGGAGCAGGTAAAAAAGCAATTTGTCTTAGAGGACGGACTTTATTATTTCAATAATGGCTCTCTAGGAACTTGCCCCGACTTTGTATACGAAGCAACGAATACCTTCCGTAAAACCCTAGATGGTTTCCCGTCGAAGTATATGTGGGGTGGTTGGGAAGAAGAAAAAGAGCAAGTTCGACAAAAAGCGGCCGATTTATTCCAGGTTTCGCCCGAAACGATCGCGCTGATCCATAATACTACAGAAGGGATGAATCTGGTGGCTTCCAGTATGCAACTCAAGAAAGGAGATGAGGTATTACTGAGTAATCATGAACATACCTCAGCCCGCGTGCCCTGGCAATATTGGCAAGAATCAAAGGGTGTCCGACTCAAGACCGTCGATTTACCATTGGTACCTCAAACAAAAGCGGAAGTGGTAAAAGCTTTTGAAAAAGCGATTACCCGACGTACCCGAGTGATTTCTATTGTACACCTCACCAATACCAATGGCATGATTTTACCCGTAAAAGAAATCGCGGCAATGGCACATGAGAGAGGTATTAAGGTAGCAGTAGATGGTGCCCAGTCTATGGGTATGTTTGAGATCGACCTAGAGGATTTAGGCTGCGATTATTATACCTCTAGTGCGCATAAATGGTTGTTTGCTCCTAAGGGTATAGGTATTTTTTATGCCAAAATAGAAGCACAAAAAGAATTAAATCCGTTGATCGTATGCAGAGGTTGGAAAGATAAAAGCATCCGTCGGTTCGAGAACTATAATACCCGCAACCTGCCAGAACTCTTGGGGCTAGGAGCAGCTCTGGACTACCGTAGCCAAATCGGTGCTCAAAAGATAGAAAAGAGAGTATATGAGTTGAAAAGCTATTTTAGAGCCGCTTTGCAAGATGATGATCGATTTGTATTCAAAACACCAGTTGATGATGAGCTTTCAGCGGGCATTCAGACGGTAGAAATCAAGGGCAAAGAGGTATGGTCGGTACGGAAGCAGCTGACCGAGGACTACCAGATTGATTGTCGACCGATGTCCTCTCACGATTTGAATGGTTTGAGAATAAGTTTAGCCATTTTTATCACAAAAGCGGATGTGGACTACTTGCTTGGGGCGCTGCGTAAAATTGCTGCCGCTTAGGGGACAGAAAAGAAGTGTGGGATAGATATCTTTAGTTTTCAAGCAACGAAACAGCTTCCTTTTTGTTATCTTTGTACAAATGCTCAGCGATGGATCAAATTCAGCAATTACTCAAAAAACATAAGCTTCGGAGTACGCCTTTCAGGCAATCGGTTCTAGGTATCTTTACCGAGGCTTCTCCTGTCGCTCTATCTAAAAATGATGTAGAGCAATCATTGAATGAGCGGACTAAAGTAGATCGAGTGACCCTTTATCGCACACTTAAATCCTTTGAGGATGCAGGCTTGATTCATGTTGCGATGGACAATAGCGAGCAGCAGAAGTATGGCCTCTGCTCTGATGCCTGCGACACCCATCACCACCAATGTGCTCATGCCCACTTTCACTGCACCAATTGCAATGAGACGATTTGCTTAGAAGAAGTGACCATTCCTCAAGTGAAAATTCCTAAAAACTATCAGCTTCAGGACACCCAATTGGTGCTTTCAGGAGTGTGTCAGAACTGCAATTAAGCTCCCAGAATTTTCTTTCTAAAAAGACCTCTCCTTTCGGAACTTTTCCTGTCTAAATTTTTTTATAAAAATTAGCGAATTTTCGCACACAAAAGACTGCGTTCATTCGTTGTATTTTATAATGTCAGTTGTCTGTCATTTGGAAACCACACAACCGAATCAATGAAGAGCTACAACAGAAGCTCTAAAACACACATTTTTTAACCTAAGAATGGTAAAGATTGCCGTTCAAAAAATTGACCTCAATTATGGAAAATTTAGGAATTGTCCTCTCTGGTGGAGGTGTAAAAGGTGTCGCACACATTGGTTTGATTCAAGCACTTCGTGAACAAGGCATCCAGCCTAAATACGTGGCCGGTACTAGTGCAGGAGCATTGGTAGGTGCTATGTATGCTGCTGATTGGCATGCCAAAGACATGATTGACTTTTTTAAAGGAACGCCACTTTTTAGTTGGTACTATTACTCTACCAATAAGCCAGGTATTCTCGATACCGAAAAGTACAGATCGCATTTTGAAAAGTTCTTTGGGATAGATGACTTTGCTGATCTGTCTAAAAAACTCATTATTACAACCACCAATCTAGAGAAAGCACAAACCGTATATCACTCAACAGGAGAGCTGATCACGCCACTCATGGCTTCTTGTAGTGTGCCTTTGGTTTTTTCTCCCTTGAGTATTCAAGGACAACTACATGCCGATGGTGGTATCATGAATAACTTTCCGGTGGAGCCTTTACAAGAACTAGGTTTGAAGCACATCCTTGGCAGCTTTGCCTGTAGTGTGATGCACACTCAGCCTAAAGACCTGAACACTTCTCTGAAGGTGATGTATCGCTCCTTTGATCTATCAACAGAGGCGTTGTGCAGGTATAAATTTCCAGATTGTGACTATGTTTTTGCCCCAAAAGAACTCGCCAATATTGGCTTTTTAGATTCTAAATCTGTTGATGAAGCTTATAAGGTTGGATATGAATCTGCGATTAAGGATATGGATCAGATTTTGGATTCCCTACTTATCGAAATGCCGCTTCAGAGTATGCAAGCCTTGGAGTCAAATGATATTACTGTAGAGTTGGGAGAATCAGAAACCACTCCGTTGAAGCAGGAGGAGACTACTTCGACCAGCTATTTTGATTTCTGGCCATTAAATTGGGCATTTGGTACTACTGCCGAAAAGGAATCTAAAAAAGAGGAAATTACGGCTTAAAACGGATTCTCTGATAAACTTTGCAGTGATCTAATCAGCTTTTCTTTCTTGCGAAAAGAAACGGGTACCACGCTTTGGTCGCTCATGATGGCCTGCCCTCCATCTGCCTTATCGAATCGGATAATATGCTGAATATTGACAAGATGAGAATGGTGACAGCGGATAAAACCATAGTCACCAAACATCTTTTCGTATTCTTTTAAGTTGACAGAAGTGGTGATTTGTTTTTTATCATGTAAGAAAAAATGGGTGTAGCCTCCATCTGCTTGACAACGTAAGATTTGTTTGATCTTAATAATGTAAAGACTGTCGGCATCTTTGAGCACTACCTTACGTTCCTGATTGGAGAGCAGATTCATATTATCCATCATGGTCGTGTATTGTACTTGTTGGTGGACGGTCATACGCACTTTATTTACAGCTTCGATTAATTGGTCTGGTAGAATGGGTTTCATCAGATAATCTACTGCACTCAATCGAAAAGCTTGGACGGCGTAGTCGTTGTGGCCGGTGACAAATACAATTTGACTATTGATATCTTCAATCTCCTTGACCAAATCCAAACCTGTACCGTCGGGCATTTCTACATCTAAGAAAATAAGATCCGGTTTGAGGGTTTGTACCAGTTCAATACCAGATTGCAGGCCATCAGCTTCTCCTATCAATTCTGTTTCTTGGCAGAAGAGGCTCAGCATTTCTGCTAAAGCATCTCTAGCAGGCTTTTCGTCATCTATGATTACAGCTCTTATCAAATCGGGTGGAATTTTAATCCTTTAGAAAGGAGTGAGCTAAATAACCATTTTATAATCAAAGATCACCAGAAGCTCAAAAAAATAGGGCAAACGCACCAAAACATTACCCTGTAATTTTTTATAATTCCTACTGAAACTCCAATTCAAAACCGCTCTAGCATCTTTCCCG
>JBELML010000029.1:0-50308 GCA_042095835.1 Saprospiraceae bacterium | reverse complement strand
ATTAGGAATGGGGCATTAATAAAGGATACAAGATTTACGCAGGTATTTTGCTGTTCAGTGAGGCAAAAAACGCAGGCGATGCAGCGCATCCTGCCTAGCTTGTGCCTGCGGCACAAAGAGCCTTAACGAAACTGGGCGGCAAAAGAACAAGTAAAGATGTTTAATTTATTATTGACTCATTCCTTAGAGAGTTCCTTCCCTTTTTTGTCAATAGCTACTTGCCAAACATTGGTGGTACAATCTCTATCGAGAACATCTGCTGAAGTACAACTTTGTTTGGTGCCTTTGATTAAAAAGCCATCATTGGTGGCTTCTGCAATATAGCCATATTCGTTATCAAAACCTCCATAGGTGTTTTGCCATTGTTGATTCCCTTTTTTATCGGTCTTAATGACAAACATATCGTAGTTGCCATTTCCATACGAACTGGTGGAGCCGATAATTAGATAGCCATCATCCGTGGCCAAGATAGAACTTGCTTTGTCATAACTACTCCCTCCAAATTTTTTGTACCAAATTTCGTTGCCATTTGGATAGTTTTTAGTCAACAATATACTTGAAGCATCACCATTCTTAGATCCAATCGTTGACACTTGGATAGAACCATTTTCTGTCTCGATTTTAGGTTGAAAGGTCAAGTTGGTCTTTTTCTGGAACCTATTATTCTGGGCTCTATAGTTCAAGGTCACTAAGATATCTGTAGCTCTATCGAATTGATCTCTTTCTATTTTTAGTATAAAATTGGAGGCTAAGAGCTCATTTCTATTGAGCACTTCTACTGCTTGTTCTCGCTTTCGGTTGGAGAACAACATTCTGAGCTGCTTGTCCTCGCCTAATCTGAGGGTGAAACTCATCTCTAATTCGTCGCTATGATAGGTTCCGACAAGCGCTTCTATATCTGCCGATGAAGCTGTTTCAGGAGAGCGTCTTTGATAAGTAAGTGTTTTGCCTGATGGATAAAAACGAAGGAGCTGATCTTCAAAAAATCTAACTTTTATGTCTTTATTATAGGCAAGGGAGAATATATGATCCGATTCGGGTAGGAGCTCATAAGGCGAATTATTGGCACTTCGCCAAAGTAGTTTGCCTTCTTCTTTTACGATGCGAATTAAAAAGCCATCTGGCGAGAGGTATTGACCCAAAGCTTGTGGTTTTTCGGCACCGTTTAAGGCTTGCTTGATAAGCCGATTATAGGCTATCTTTTTGCCGGTATCTGGCAGAAGAGCGGCTGCAATTTCATCAGCAATATCGCCACTCCAAATTTTACCATTATTACTCATGACAAAGACCGTTAATTTTTCTTCTGGAAAACGACTGGTGTGGGAGTGGTATCCAAAAGTGGAGCCCGAATGGTATTGCGCTGATCTACCTAAACGGCCGTCTAACTCCAAGCCAAAGCCATAATCCTTGATTTCGCTATTGGGGATAGTTTGTTGACTTTTTATTAAAAGCGTATTCTTGGTTTGCTCGGCTTTTTGTACGGCTTGTTCAAAAATTAATTGATCTTTCAGGGTCGTGTATAAGAAGCCATCTCCATTAAATTTGGTTACAGCAGGTGTGGCTAACCACAGGCCATTTCCCCAATCAGAATAAGAGTCTGCTCTATTGGGGATCACACCCATATAGCGCCTAACAAAGGAAGTCTCTTTCATACCTAATTTTTCAAAAAACCGTTTGGAGTAGTCGTTGAATTTTTCTCCAGTGACTTTCTCAATGATTTCTGCAAGAATGGTATAACCGGAGTTGCTATAGGAGTACTTTGAGCCAGGCTTGCAGATGAGTTCTTCTTGTTTTTCTAGTAATTCGATAACATCGTCATTATCCATCCCGATTTGTCTCCACCAGGGTTTATTCATCATTTCTAATAGGAAAACATAATCTCGGATGCCACTAGTATGGTTGATGAGGTGCCTAATCTTGATTTCTTCCTTTACCTCAGGGTATAAGGACGGGATATATTTTCTGATATCATCTTCCAGGCTTAATTTCTGCTCTTCTGATAATTGCAGTATCATCAAAGCGGTAAATTGTTTGGCGGTCGAAGCAATGTTGGAACGGGTGTTTTGGGCTGTTTTTATTTTATGCTCAAGGTTGGCATATCCCATATAGTGTTCATAGATGATTTGGCCATCTTTCACAATACCAACTGCCAAACCAGGGGATTCATCGTCTGTATATTGATAAAGCATTTTAGTGATAGCTTCCTGATCAAAGTCCGCTGTTACTTGAGCAAAAAGAGAGAGTGTGAAGCATAGAAAAAGTACAGAAAGGGTGATTTTGTTAAACATGATGTTGATTTTGCCACTAAATTATAGTTGCGAACCACACCCTACGCTTCAAATGACCATTTGAACCCAAATTTGTGGGTGATTTTTTGAAATTAAGGGTTTGTTAATGAGACTTTTGCAGTGTGTAGCAATGGAATCTGGTAATTATGTGCTATGTATTGACACCTAGCAAAGCATTCCGATCCGCTAGCGCTGCGTCGGGATTAATTCGACCAGCGCTGCTAAAGCATCGGGTCTCATTAACCTTCAATTTAGCACACTTGTTTTATACGCGTTCCAATTTGATGTGTGGTTTTTGGGGTAAGTCGACAACAATGTTATTTCCAATACTTACTTCACCTCCTTCTAATACGATCCCCATTATTCCTGCTTTTCTGATTAGGTTTCCTTCATTGTCTTTGTCTAATACGGCCTTCATTAATCCTTTCTGGTGGGCATCAAGTTGTTTGCAAGGATTTCTTAATCCTGTCACCTCGACTTTAACGGTATCTCCTATTTTTAGGACCGTTCCTTTGGGCAAATTCAGTAAGTCTATCCCTTTTGTGGTAATGTTTTCTCCGACTTCCCCAGCTTGAATATCAAAGCCTTTTTCTTTTAATTCCTCAAAAAGTTCAGCGTGAATTAAATGTACCTGCCTTAGATTAGCTTGACTAGGGTCTTTTGCGACTCTCGAACGATGCTTTACGGTTTTCCCCATATGTGCATCGCCTTCAACGCCTAAGCCTTTCAGCAATACGATGCGCTCACAGTTGAATTTACTAAAAGTGTGGGTGCTACTTTTACAGACTGATTGTACGATTCCTTCCTTCATTTTTCTTGTTAGTTGCGCTATACAATATACTTTATTATCCTAAATATAGCCAACTTGTACAGGCATTATCGCAGAAAAAAACCCTCCGGAAAGGGATCCGCTGGATCAATCAAAAAGGTATGCTGGCCAGTGATGAAAGCTGTCCCTTCTACCTCCGGAATCACGGCAGTATAGGGGCCATAAGCTTCTGTACGGACTACCCTTCCTCGGAAAACACTTCCCGTAATACTCTCAATATGCATGGCTTCACCGCCCATTTCGATTTCTTTGCGGGCATGATGGATGGCCATCCTTCCGGATACACCTGAGCCTGTAGGACAACGATCAACCTCGCCATCGGCAAAGACACAAACATTGCGGCTATCGATCCCTGGTGTGGGAGAATCGTCTATGAAGATGGTACCGTACAAAAAACTCAAATCGGGCTCGTAGGGATGCTTGATTTCCTTGCCAGAAGCGATGACGCCTTGCTTGATCTTACGTCCTAAATCGATCAATTGACTGTAGTTCTCTGGAATCAATGCTACACCGAGGTCTGCCGCCTGGAGATAGGCATAATAGGCACCACCATAAGCCAAATCATACTTGATTTTTCCTATTGTTGGCAGGTCTACTTCTGCATCTAGTTCCACCACAAAAGAGGGTACACAATGGAAGCGTACACTTTCTACTACTCCACCTTGCAACTTGACAAAAGATTGGATGCGACCACAGGGTGCATCAATGTGCAATATCGTCTCAGGGGCTACTTTTTCTACCCAGCCCATCTCCACAGCTAGTTTGCTGATGGCAATGATCGCATGCCCACACATGGTGCTATAGCCTTCGTTGTGTAAAAAGATAATCCCAAAGTCGCCCGCATCGTCATTCGGTGGCGTGAGGATGCAGCCGTACATATCGGCATGGCCACGTGGCTCGTGCATCAATGCCGTACGGATATTGTCGAGGTGATCCATCAGGTAGCGCCGTCTTTCTAGTACGCTATTCCCTTTTACTTCCGGCAAACCACCTAGGATGACGCGTAGTGGTTCTCCACCAGTGTGCATATCGATGGTTTGTATGCGCAGCCAATCCTGCGGAGCTGTGAATGTAGTATGGAGGTTCATTTTTGTTGGAAAACTACTAAATACTCCTCTCCTTCTCAAGTCTTCCTAAAAAATGCTGCAATCTATTTGACAAAGTTTATTTTCCAGATTGCTTTAGCTAATAAAACCCTACATCTTGTACTGGCAAGCACCCTCCAACGCTATTCATTCATGCAAGAAACGTTTATTCATTACATTTGGCGCTATCGCCGGATGGAGGAGGCGGTGCTATACACCAGCCAAAGAGAACCTATTCAAATCATTTATCCGGGAGCTTATAATACCGATGCAGGCCCGGATTTTCTGCAAGCTAAGCTCAAAATTGGAGATACACTCTGGGCTGGCAATGTAGAAATGCACGTCAAAGCCAGCGATTGGCGTAAGCATGGACACCAACACGATGCGGCCTACCAAAATGTGGTTTTACATGTCGTCTGGGAGGAGGACGAACCTATCACACTTGCTAATGGCACTCCGCTTCCTTGTTTGGAATTGCAGCCGATCACTACGCCGAGTTTGTTTCAAGCCTACAAAAAGCTGGCGTATAACCAACGAAAAATTCCTTGCCAAAATCAGTTGCCCAATATCACTCCGCTAAAATTCCAGCTCTGGCTAGATCGGCTTGTAGTAGAGCGACTGGAACAAAAAACAAACTACTGGCAACAACAGCTTGAGCTACAACAAAACGATTGGGAATCGGTCTTTTACCAGGCTTTGGCCAGTAACCTGGGGATGCCCGTCAACAAAGAAGCTATGGAACGACTCGCAAGGATTACGCCTTTATTGATGCTGCAAAAGCATCGTGATAATGTACAACAAATCGAAGCCCTATTATTCGGTCAAGCGGGTATGCTCAACGAAGCTTTTGTAGAAGCTTATCCACAAAAACTGCAGCAGGAGTATCTTTTTCTCAGTAAAAAATACAAACTACAGGCGATGGAAACTGTCAATTGGAAGTATGCTCGCATGCGGCCTTCGCATTTTCCCAGTTTACGTATTGCTCAGCTTGCGCGCTTGATCTTTCAGTCGGAACATCTTTTTAGCAAAATATTGGTGGTGCAATCCCCCGAAGAGGTCTACAGAATGTTAGAGGTCAAGGTATCTAACTATTGGAGAGACCACTACCGACTTGATCAGCTGTCTCATCATTCTACGGATAAGCAAATCGGTCGTAGCATGATCGATCTGATCATCATCAATACGATTGTACCTTTTTTATTTTTATACGGAAAGCTACGGGATCTACAAAAGTATAAAGACCGATCATTGGATCTTTTGGGCCAGATTAAATCAGAAAATAATAAGCTTATTCGGGAGTGGGCTAGTCGGGGGATTGACTCGAATAATGCCTTCGACTCTCAAGGACTCCTTCATCTATATAAGCATTATTGTAGCCAAAAGCGCTGTTTGGAATGCGCGGTAGGCGTAGAGTTGTTGAATCATATAAGTTCAGATAAGGGTGATAAATTACGGTAAACGCATTAAGATAAAAACTTAAAAAGAAATGGTTGTTTCTCGAAATTAAGTGTGAAAAAGGTGATAAGCGAAGTGCGGGATGCCGCCTAGGCACTGTTCGAGTGGAACGAGTTTGGCTAGGCAAGATTTTTTTGCTTCGTTTTTGTATCGAATGACAAAAATGAAGATGCTAGAGCGGTTTTGAATTGGAGTGTCAGTAGGAATTATAAAAAATTGCAGGGTGATTTTTTGGTGCGTTTGCCCTAATGATAAATAACTAAGTTTCAATAAATTTTCAAAAATAGCTATCTTCCAAGCAAAGCATGATCGTATGAAAGCATTCTTTTTACTATTGATAGCCACTCTAACGCTACATCATTTGCCAGCACAAACAGACTCTATATTACTCTATCCAGACTCCATCATCCCTTATGCCAAACAAGTAGAGCCTTGGGAGGAGAAATGGGAGGTCGATGGTATACTACGAGTGAGTGATGTACAATACCCCAATATGCGGGTGTATCTACCACCGGAAGATAAGGCAACGGGTGCTGCAGTGATTATTTGTCCGGGCGGTGGTTATTGGATACTAGCCATTGATCACGAAGGCTATGAACTAGCAGAGTGGTTCAATAGCTTTGGAGTAGCTGCTTTTGTTTTGAAGTATCGACTACCAGATGAGCGGATTATGCTTGATAAAAGTACAGGGCCTTTAATGGATGCTCAACAGGCTATTGCAATAGTTCGGGGCCGTGCCGACCAATGGAACATCGACCCCAATCGTATTGGTATAATGGGGTTTTCTGCGGGAGGGCATCTAGCGGCATCTGCTTTGACACAGTTTGACCAACCCGTAGCACCTACAGAAGAGGTGATGGATGTCAAACCCAATTTTGGCATCTTGATTTATCCGGTAATCAGCTTTGTAGGGGATTTTATGCACAAGGGATCCAAAGATAAACTGCTAGGCGAAAACCCTGAGGAAGCACTAGTCCGTAGATTTTCTCCAGAATTGAATGTGACGGAGCGTACACCGCCTACTTTTCTGGTTGCGAATACCGATGATACCGCTGTGCCTCCTGATAACAGCATTGTTTTTTATCAGGCCCTTAAAAATAAGGGTGTGGCCAGCGAGTTGCATATCTATGGTTCCGGAGGGCATGGCTATGGTATGGGCAAAGATAAGGGGCCCGTAGCTTCCTGGTCACTCCGCTGCCGAGAATGGATGGAAGCTATGGGCTGGTTAGAAAAGGATTAATTAATCCCTACCTAAAGCATCATCGCACTACCAATGCTAAGGAGAATGATCAAAGCATAGAAGCCTAGGAATATCGCTAAAAGAATGCCATAAAACTTGTAGTGCGCTTTTAGGTTTCTAAAAGATTCATTCAGTGCGATATCATCCTCTCTTTTCAAAGCAAGTTGCATATTCGCTGCAAACTTGTAGAGATAATAGATCGGAAAGAAGGAGATCAGTGCTAGAACTAAATAGATCACCGTAAAAAACATCGGTGGAATAGCCATTGGTATGTCATCAGCGACTTGAGACATCATCATACTCATGATCGTACCAATCGAGAAAGCAGCGATCACCATGATTCCGATAGAAATAAAACCTACTATGGCAATAAATTTTGCCCATTTTGCGGTCTCTTTGAGGAATTTTTTGATTTCTGGAGTTAAGTTCAAACTAGCGTCTGGGGCATAGTTTCCATCTAAAGTTTCAGAACTATTCATAGTTATAATTTTGGGTTTAATTAATTCATTTTAAAAATAAGGAAATCTTATCAATTTACGAAGCTATTTCTTCATCATCCAATGGATTAAATCTGGAATATCTACAATTGATCAAGCGTGTGGATGCCGAAGGCCATTCGCTCGAATGCCTTGGTTTTGCGTTTCAATGATTTGCGTATTCGGATGATTCAATTGGATTTGCAGGCTTTGGTTAAGCTTTTTGAGTTCACTTTCCATGTATCCGGTCCTGAGCGTCTTTTGAAAGTGCCCTGCTTTTGTGTCGAGTCATTTTTTTGATAAAAGCGACTTTTCTAAAACGTAAAGCACTCCAATTGGTGTCGATAGCGACCATGCGCACCCCTTCCAATTGCAAATCTCCCATAGGCTGCCAACCATCATCTCGACTGATATCTGAGCTGTATTTTTTAGAACGCTTTTTAGGATAGGCGACCCAGACAAGGGCATCGCCCTCTAATCGATCTAACAAGCCATTGACAAAAGCTGCAATCTCTTTTTTCTGGGTGACAAAGCAGAGCACAAAAGTTGTTTTAGGCAAAGATTCCCAAGTCGTATGAATAGTGGTCAACGATTGCATAACCGCTAGGTGCTCCTGAAATGATGCTGGAGCATTCAGGATCATTATATCTGAATGCTCCTTGAAATTGAGCTTTTTGAAAATTGGATCCATTAGATAAATTTAATCCACCGATACACCCACAAAACGGCCACCTATGTTCGAGGCTACACCAACCCGCACCCCGAAATTCTGGTAGCGGCCATTATAGTAATTCGCCACCGCTTCGATTCTGAAGAAGCGGAAGATATTATCTAGTGAATAGCCTAGCTCAAAATAATCATTCACTTGAGGTGTTGCCAGATAATTGACAAAAACATTTTCTTTGATTCCCATTAGACTCACCTTCCAAAACCTAGTCAGCAGTAGCTTGCGAAACTGGTAGTGCAAGTGACCACTAAAGTAATCGCCCGTTGTACTGAATTCGTAATAGGGCAATAGTCGGAATGAGCCAACGGGATCGAGGGTTGTCAAAAACATCTCCGTGCCTGGGAAATGCTTCATATCAACAATACCAATATTGGCATCATTTAGGAAGGTACCCGCATTAAACTTGACATCCAATTTACCGCGTACGACAAAGCTAAATACTTGTTGATAGGTAAAATCTAGATGGTCAAAATTGGTCTCACTTTCGGCTAGACCTTTGATCCCTTTGTTATACTCCAGCCTAATAGTAGGAGAGCTGAAGCGAACAGCCTGGCGATTGCCATTGCTCAATCGATATTTCTGCCAGGGCTGTACCTCTAGGGCCGCACTGATGGTGAATGCTTTTTGGTTTCTTGGATAAGCAATAGGCTCTCTGATAAATGGGAGGTTGCTACCGTAGGAGCGGTCTTCTCGTTGGAATAAGGTCTGTGAAGTATTGAAGCGCTCAAAATAGCGGCGGTTGGCCCACTCGCTACTCAGGTTGAGATTGGCTGTTTGTCGCCAGTTCTTTTTATAGCGGATGCGGCCATACTCCTTGCTATACATATGTACAAAGTTACGCTCCAAGAACAAGGTGTAAAAGGTGTTGACCAATTCGGGGGCAGCGTATCGACCATTCAATTGCTCTACAAACCGACCACCGTCAAGATTGATAATGTTCTCCTTTCTTCTTTCACCAAAGATCAATGACGATTGTCCTTTCAGCTGAAACTGTTTCCAAGCAAAACCGTATCGGCCTACAATTCCCACGTCTAAGCGCTTACCACCAGTTCTATTTTTATAAAAAATGGAGCCCGTTCCATTATACCCTTCTAGGGGGTTGAATTGCAGATCGAGCAAGGGACTATTAAACTCTAGAAACTGCTTATCTGCCAACTTCCAACGCTCTCCCCAGAGGAGATCACTGACACCTAGCCGACCGTTGGAGTTGCGATATTGCTGCGAGGTAGAGTCAGGAGAGTTCTCTCTTTCTTCTTTTTCTACCTTGGCGATACTATCGCGTTTGGCGTAACTTTTGACCTCAATATCGGTCAGTGGGATGCTACGGACACTTGCCCAAAAGGCCGAATCCTGCTCATAGGCATTAGAATCTA
This sequence comes from Saprospiraceae bacterium, assembly GCA_042095835.1. Taxonomy (GTDB): domain Bacteria; phylum Bacteroidota; class Bacteroidia; order Chitinophagales; family Saprospiraceae; genus DATFKA01. The sequence continues at coordinate 40,835 of JBELML010000029.1, read as the reverse complement.
CCTCGTAGGTATAATTAGAGACCACGGGTGCTTCTTCAGATTTTTCTCGCTCCTCTTTTTGTTCTTCCTTATCGATATCTTTCATGATCTTGCGGAGTTCCTTTCGGGTCACTTCTTCACCAGTAAAGAGGCGCTCTTGGGCAGAAGCTTTTTCGGGGTCTTCTTTAGCGAGATCTTTGAGTTCTTTGGCGAGGTCTTTATTGAGTTTTTCATCGATTACTTTAAAATCTTTAGGTAGATCCGGGTTTAAAGTGATTTTATAATCGCTGATGGAAGCCAGATAATTATATTGAAAACCAAAGCCAAAAATCTTTCCAGAAATATCAAACTTCGCCGTCACCGGCATCCAAGCAATCTCCTCTATGGGTGTATAAATCTGGTTAATATCAAAGCGGATGCCCAACAAATAAGTGGTCAACTCCAAGCTGTGAATACTCCAGTAGTCATCGACGATATAGATATAACCTTCGAAGACATTCTCGCCGCGACTCCTTGGGGTCACTTTGATCTTGTTGACCAAGTAGTCTTGATCCGCAAAGTAGCCTTCCAATTTGAATCGATAGAAACTAAATGCTCGTGGTGCTAATGGTGAGATCGCTCCCGCAATTTCGGGTTGGTAAAAGCTACCATTGATATAACTCATGGGGTCTGTATCGCGCGCATCTCCTTGGGTGTAGACGGAGATTACCTTCTCAGAAAACGTATTGGGGCGTTGATAGGAAAGTAAACTCACAGATTCAGAAGTGAAAGCCGTGGAGGTATCTACGCCCTCTTTGGCAAGTTCTCTGCGCAGATACCAGGGAATGCGATTGAGCTTTCCAGTACCTTTGATATAGCTCTTGGCCTCGTAGGTTTCGATCTGCTTGGTATGGTAGGAAGCCTTAGCAATGGCCTTGCGCATGACCGTATAGGCGGGGTCTTCACCATTACTATTGACCTCTACTTGTTTGAGTGTAAAAGCCTGTGGACTAAGCACAACATTAAAGTCTTTCCAGGTATCGCTCACTTCTAGCTGCTCTACCCTGGTTTGATAGCCAAGATACTGGAAGACTGCCGTATAGGTACCAGGGGCTATTTGCAGCTCATATTTACCATCGATGTTGGTGACGGCTCCATCTCCTGTCTCATTGATGTAGATCGAAGCAAACTGCAAGGGTAATCCACCTTGGTCCTTTATAGTACCTCGAACACCTTGAGCTTGAATAATAGAAAGGGTCGAATAGGAAAAAAATAGGAATAATAGTAATCGTGTATTCATGCGGGCTGATTTTCTTGATAGAAAGACGCTAAAGTTCGGTAAAAGGCTGTATTAAAAGTCTTATAGCAATTTTAAATCCGTCTGATTCGGGGCCTAAATTATTGTTAAATCCTTGAAGGCCAGGATAGGTTTCGACCAAGGCTGTTAATTATTCTCTTAACAGTAAGCTTTCTATAAATCTCATTACCTTATCGCCGAAATACGCAGACTATGAACTCGACTCCTGCTACAGGTTGGGCTGGTATAAAAAGGCATTGGCGCAGCGATTTGGCTGCTGCCTTTAGCGTTGCTTTAGTAGCTTTGCCCCTGGGTTTGGGGATTGCTATGGCTTCTGGAGTGGAGCCCATTGCTGGTATCTTGGCTTCAATTATTGGAGGCTTGGTGACTACCCTTTACAGAGGTGGCCACATTGCCTTTAATGGACCAGCTGCCGGCTTGATTTCGGTGGTCTTAGGAGCGATTACGAGTATGGAAGATGGGACTGGTCGAGGTATTCGGTATATGTTGGCGGCGGTAGTGGTAGCTGGAGTTATACAAGTTGTCCTAGGATTTTTGCGACTAGGAAAGTTGTCTGAGTGGTTTCCAAATCCGGTCATCAAAGGCATGTTGGCGGCTATTGGGCTGATTATTTTATCCAAGCAATTGCACGTGGCGATGGGTACCCAATCAGAAGCTAGCAACTCGATTGGAGTGATTGTAGATGCCTTTCGGCAAATACCTAAGCTTAATCCTTATATCCTCCTTATTGCGCTTTTAAGCTTACTTTTTTTAGCGTTTCAAAAGAAGATTAGGTGGGGTTTTATTCAAAAAATTCCCGGGCCAGTTGGGGTTTTGCTGATTGCTTTACCCTTTGTGTTCCTTTTTGATTTTTTTGAGCCGCATCCAACCAATTGGCTAGGGAAAAACTATGATTTGGGGCCTTTTTTGTTAGTCCAGATACCTGACAATCTCTTAGGGGCTATTTTATTCCCGGATTTTTCAAAAATAGATACCCTCGCTTTTTGGATAGCCGTATTTTCCTTCACCCTGATTGGCTCCATTGAAATATTGGCTATCGCAAAGGCCATAGATAAACTGGACCCTTACCAGCGGACTTCTGATCCCAATAAAGATTTGATAGGCAATGGTTTGGCGACGATTATTTGCGGTTGTATTGGAGGGCTACCCATTATCCCCGTTATTGCCCGCAGTTCGGTGGGCATACAGAATGGTGCGACGACTAGGTGGGCCAATTTTTACTATGGCCTCCTCTTATTGTTGTTTGTGCTTTTCCTGGGGCCACTACTTGAGTTCATTCCGCTGGCAGCGCTGGCGGCAATTCTGATTTATACAGGTTATCAGCTAGCCGCACCTCGTCTTTTTATACAGTCCTACCGAGAAGGGCGCGGACAATTACTCGTGGTAGTGATTACCGTTTTAGTGACGCTCTACAGTGATTTGTTGTTTGGGATATTGGCGGGAATGCTGGTGTATTGGATGATTGCCAAGCAGGGCGCAGAAAAAACATAAAGCATATCCAATTGCCAACCGAGTGATTACAGAATCATTTTTTAAGGTGGAAAAGCGGCAAAAAAGTTAAATTAGGTAGGTATAGCTGTGTTAGGCGCTATAACGAAAAATAAGAATCAATTTCGATGAATAATAGTGCTTTCCAAGAGTCGAGTGGTATTTTTTAGTTGATTAAATCAGCTCTTTAGCTTCTAGCGACTTTCTCAGTTTAGCCTGATTTTCCCAAAACCGATCTTTAATCTTTTGCATGAGGGGCTCAAGCTCTGGATGACTTTTTAAGCGTTTAATCAATGGATCATCTTCCATTAACAAAAACCAGTATTGGTAATTGTCTACTTCAGAAAATATTTTGAGCTGCTCGATAGCCTCATTGACTTTTCCTTCATAAGCATATTTCCAAACCAGATTAATACTTCTGTAGGAAGACTGGTTATTTTCGCAATATGCTGAAAAATTATTAAAAAGTTTCTCTGCTTCTGTGTCAAAGCCCATTCTCTTATAGACCTCCGCAATTTTGACGTTTTCCTCTATGTAAGAGTTGAGACCTCTATCTTCCCTAGCTGTGACAAATTTTTTAAAATAGAAATAGGCACTGTCATATTTTTCTTCTATATAATAAAACTTGGCTACATCCTGTAAAATGTCAAGGCGACTGGTATCCTTATTCCATTCTTTTATCAATAGGTTTCTGGTCCTCTTTAGATTACCATCCTGGGCGAATGGGAAAACTGCCTTTAAACGCGGAGCAAAATAATTTTCAGCATTGTAATCCAAAGACCTATTGATGTAGGTTAAGGCCTCATCTATAAATCCTGATGACACCAGCGCATTACTCAACTGTAAATAGACATAGCTCTGGGTGATAGAATCACTGGCAACATTAAGCTGAACTCCTTTCAATGCATACTCTAGGTACTTGTCTGTATTGGGAGCCAAACGATAATAAAAATCCGCAAGCATTTGCACCACCAAAGATGAATTTGGGTTATACTCCAAAGCCTTTTTATAATGTGGTAAGGCCAGTTCGTACTCCTTTGTTTGTATGTAGTAAAAAGCCTTAGCGACCAAGCTTTCGGCAGACTTTGAATCATAAAGCAAGGCCTTATCCGCATATTTATTGATCTTTTCAGTGTATTGCTTCTCAATTTGAAACATTTCGAGAAGATAGTAGGATATAGCAATGTTGGCATAAGCTAAGGCGAATTCCGGGTCCTCCTCGATCGCTTGCTCAAATAATGGAATGGCTTTTTCCCAACCTTCCTTAGGTCTAGTGTAAAAAAGGTTAAGTGCCTGGAGGTAATAATCATAGGCCAATAAACTTTCAGTAGGCTTTTTCTCAATCTGTTGCAACTCATCAGGGGTCACCACTGCTTTAATGGCAGTGGCAATTTCCTTGGCAACTTCATTCTGAAGTGCAAATACATCTCTTACTTCACGATTATATTGCTCTGCCCAAACCGGTTGATCACTTGAAGCTTCAATCAATTGGATATTGAGCAAAACCTGATCTCCAATGCGCTGCCCACTACCTTCCACCAAGTATTTCACCTTGAGTTCTGCTGCTATTTCGGGAATACCCATATTCGTATTTCGATACTTCTCTACTGAGGTTCTACTGATCACGCGTAGGTCTCCAATTTTCTGTAGCTTGTTCAAAGCCGATGCCATGAGACCATTTACAAAATACAGATTCAATGAATCACTGCTCTCATTTTTGAAAGGCAATACTGCAATTGATTTATCAAGGGCCTCTGCTATGTAGTCAGGAGCTGATTCCCTATTAAAGAAACCGGATGTATAAGTAAATATACCAAGGCAGATAATGGCAGCGGCAGCCAACACCCATTTTATAAAGGATCGACCTCCTGAATCTTCTACAACTTGGGTAGAAGGTCTGGCAATATTACCAAGCTCATGATTGAAAACCGTATAGATTTTCATGGGCTTTGTGACATTCTTCAAGGTGTGAACACCCATTGAGGTCGTCAACAACTCGGCTTGGTTTTTTATTTCATCATACACCTTTTCAGAAATGTAAACGCTTCCTGTTGTGGCTAATGATTCAATACGGGCAGCGATATTTACGGCATCCCCAATGATTTCTTGACCCGTCACAATAATATCTCCCGAATGGATACCAATCCGCATTGGGATTTTGAGTTTTTCCTTTCTGAACGCCAGCTGCATTTCAATCCCACACTGCACAGCAGCAATCGCACTGGTGAATATGCTTAAAGTACCATCACCATAATACTGAAGAATACGTCCCCCGAATTTCTCGGTTGTGGAATCAAAAATCTTTCTATGTAGTTCTCTGTAAGCAATCGCCTTTTTCTCATCCTCCTGCATGAGTGCAGTATACCCCTTAATATCGGTGAACATAATAGCAACCAACTGCCGCTGCCATTCAGGGGAGACATCCTCATTTTTATCAAGTTTAAATACCTCACCAGGTGGATACCCATAATGCTCCCGAAAGCATTTGACGAAATAGGAAGTACTTCCAAAGCCTACCTGATAGGAAATCTCAGAAATTGTCAATGTATCCTCCTTGACCATCTCCATACCTTTTTGAAGCCGAACTTGACGAATAAATTGACTTGCAGAAAGCTGGGTATGCTTTTTGATTTTTCGAAGCAGGTTAGAACGACTCATATTCATAAGCTCTGCTAATTCAGAAACCCCGAATTGTTCATTGGAAATATTCTCCAGAACAAGGGTATTTACCTGATTAATAAAGTTTGCTCCTGAATTTGATGTTTTGGACATATGGTTTTTTGCTAAGCCTAAATTAGGGAAATTTATACAAACCGATGCCATAAAGATGTCGATCAATTTAGGATCAAAATCGGCTTTTGCGTCATAATTTATACGATTGCGTCATAGTTTTCATCCCTTCCTCAAACTTGATAGCTATTGCTGGATAGCTCATATGCCTGGCGTTCACGCTTATCTCATCTTTGTAATTGTTGAAAACAAATCAATTTCTAATATTAAATATTCAAATTATGAAGTCAATTAAATTTTTTTCTCTCCAATCATTATTCAGCTTTACTCTTACTGTTATGTTACTAACAATTGCTTGTAATGAGTCAGACAAGAGCTTAGAAACTAAGTCAACAGTAGATAAACCGAAAATAGACATGCAAACAGCAATCATGTCGAACCAGCTCGATATTGTGAAACAGCATATAGCCGCCGGAACTGATATTAATAAGAAAGAGCAAATGAGCGGCTCGACACCTTTAATCTCGGCAGCAACCTTCGGTAAAACAGCTATTGTCAAAGCTTTGATTGATGCCAATGCTGATCTATCCATTAAGAACAATGACGGTGCCACCGCTTTACACACCGCGGCATTTTTCTGCCGAACTGAGATCGTACAAATGCTGATTGATGCCAAAGCAGACAAGACAGTAAAAAACAGTTTTGGTATGACACCAAGGGAAAGTGTGATGGGACCATTTACTGATGTGAAGCCTGTCTATGAAATGCTACAGCAGCAATTAGGTCCGCTCGGTTTGCAATTTGATCTAAACGAAATAGAAAAAACGCGCCCCGTGATAGCCATGATGCTCCAGTAGGCCTTACTGCTAGAGTTATACCTATCTAATTCATTAAAACAGCACCACAATGAAAGTACAAAGAAGACATGATATCGATTGGTTGCGCGTGATAGCCATTGGCTTATTATTAATCTATCATATCGCCATTGTTTTCCAACCCTGGGCTATGTTCGTTGGCTTTATCAGGAGTGAAGAATCACTTGAGGCTCTATGGACACCCATGACCATGCTCAATGTTTGGCGAATTCCATTTTTATTCTACGTATCAGGAATGGGGCTCTTTTTCGCCATGCGCAAACGCAACTGGAAGCAATTGCTTATGGAACGGACAAAACGGATTTTGTTGCCCTTTTTGTTTGGCATAGTGGCTATTGCACCTTTGCATATGTTGATTTTTCAAAAGTACTATAGTTTGCCTTTGGGATATTTCCCTCACCAAGGACATTTATGGTTCTTGGGAAACATCTTTGCCTATGTGCTCCTGCTTTTGCCGCTATTCCACTTTCTAAAAAAGCAAGAAAATGCTAAGATAAAAAAAGTGCTATCTGCTATAGTAAGCAACCCGCTTGCACCTTTGCTGATCTCCCTATTTTTTGTCATTGAGGTGCTGCTAATTAAGCCACAGCTGTTTGCAGTGTATGCGCAGACTTGGCATGGCTTTTTTAATGGATTTCTTGCCTTCTTTTTCGGTTTTCTTTTAGTGTACAGTGGTGAAAGTTTTTGGAAAAATGTCTTGAAGTGGAAATGGCTGTATACTGCTTTAGCCCTCATTTTGTATGGCATTAGGGTCCTAGTATTTAGGACTGAAGCGCCTGGCTACCTCATGGCTGTCGAATCCAATTGCTGGATATTTGGAATTTTTGGATTTGGTTACCAGTACTTGAATAAGCCGAGTAAAATCTTAAGCTACTTGAGCCAAGCAGCCTATCCTGTGTACATCATTCACCTATTTGTATTGTATGCCGGGGCTCTATTCCTATTGCCTTTAAATATGCCCATCCTATTCAAATTCATAGGTATCGTAGCTTTTACCGCTTTAGTGTGCTACCTCATTTATGAATTCATCATTAGAAGAATTGGTTTCTTAAGACCCTTGTTTGGGCTGAAATAGAAATCAATATTAATCACCTTTAAAAAATTCAGATTATGAAAAAGACATTATTAATCTTGACTTTGTGCGGCCTCGCTTTAGTCGCCAAATCTCAAAGTACAAGTGTAGAAAATTCAACATTCGGAGTACAGACTGGAGTTTTAGGGTTCTGGGTGTATAATGAAGCAAAACTATCCAATACCGTAGCACTCAGAACAGAGGTCGGCTTTGATTTTGGTATTTGGGAAACGACTTTTTATGATGAATATGATGCTCCATTTCTACTCACACCTGTTGTAGTTCTTGAGCCAAGATTCTATTACAACCTCGAAAAACGGGCAGAGAATTCAAAAAGAACGGATGGGAATAGTGGCAATTTCATTGCTTTAAAAATGAGCTATCATCCAGATGTTGTACTATTCAATACGGACAATGCTCCTGTAGTAAGTGATTTTTCTATTATACCCACCTGGGGAATTAGAAGAAGTATAGGAGAGCTTTTCAATTTTGAAGCAGGTCTTGGCGCAGGATATACTTACACCTTTGCTGAACGCGCAGGTTATTCAAAAGACAAAAGTGAAATGGAATTAAATATGCACTTGCGGATCGGGTACACATTCTAGTCGATTGTCTGACCGACAAAATCAATTCCTTTATCATATAACCTTCCTAAACATTAAAAATGAAAAATTTATTAGTTCTCTTTCTCACGCTTTGTACACTTCTATCCTATGGTCAAAATGAGACCAACAGCACCTTCGAAAGAAAAGGCTTTGTAATTGGTTTTGGAATAGGCGGTGGTGTCATCAGTGTATCCAATAGCGACCAAGAAGTACCTTTCGACGAAGCCCAAGGCGGCGGCAGTTTTCCTAATTTAAAAGTGGGATGGATGGTCAATGATCGCCTAGCTATTCTAGGATCGTATGCTGGAATGGGCTACGAATACGAGGGTAAAGACCGCAGTTTCGATGCCTTTATGCCATCAGTTCAATATTGGGTAAAGGATCGATGGTGGGTAAATGCTGGTGCAGGTCTAGCTATGGATTTTCCAGCAATCTATGAAGACAACATTAAAGAGGAAGATTGGAATTTTGGTGGAGCAGTTGCCTTCAGTACAGGGTATGAACTCGTGCAAAAGAAAAGCTTTGCGCTAGACCTTCAAACCCAACTGCAGATGGGATGGACGAATTTAGATGATGGTCGAGATCGAGAGGTCGTAATACTCTCTCTTGGACTAGGATTTACTTGGTATTAGAAGCTTAAGACTGACCAGCAAGGATTCACCATTCCTTGCTGGTCAAACTTTAGCTTAAATGCTTGCAATACGGAGCAATCGAACCCGGATTAAAAGAGTTCTGTTTCCGCTGCAGGGGAGGCCAGTATTTTCTCATTTTGGTCAAGAGACATAGGAATCTGGCACTAACGCAGCCTGCGCAATACATCTTGTTTATAAGATTCTCCGATTGGAATCTCCAGTATTCCAATTTCAATATCCTGTTTTGTAAAGGCAGTGACCTGATCTATATTCACGATAAAGGAGCGATGTACCCGCAGGAAACGAGTGTCCAGTTGGGTGGTAAAGGCGGTAATTCCTCCTTTAACCATCCATTTTTGGGCTGAGGTATGAATGCGGATATAGTCTTTTACACTTTCGATGTAAAGCACTTCTTTTAAGAGAATTTTTACGTTCTTATTTTGACTTCTCACAAAGATATGATCTGCAACTGACTTACCCATTGGGGAGTTGGCCTGGACACTCGCCAGGAATTTATCGATTCCTTGCAGAAAACGATCCAGTAAGATCGGTTTTAATAGGTAATCAATCGCATTGAGATCAAAACCTTCGACGGCATAATTTCGGTAAGCTGTAGTGAATATAACTTTAGGTTTATTTTCAAGACCTTTTAAAAACTCGGTACCTTTCAGGATAGGCATTTCAATGTCGAGAAACAGGAGATCAATCTTTTCTTTTTGCAGAATTGCACGAGCCTCCAGTGCATTAGCGCAAGAAGCGACCAGCTCAAAATCATCTAATATGGATAGATGGGTAGCTACTAGTTCTCGAGCGAGTGCTTCATCATCTATAATCAAACATTTATAACTCATTGGCCTGTAATTTTAAACACACCTTATAACTGGTGGCATTATCCTGTATGGATAAATGATAGGCTTGCGGATAGAGTAGGTCAAGTTGCTGTCTGATATTGCCTAGACCAATAGCTGTTTTATTATTAGGCTTTACTTTTTGTAATTGCATCGGTTTTGAATTTTGGACTTCAAAGACAATCTCATCATCTGTTCCTTGGAGTAAGATGTTTAGTTGGGCTTCTCGAATTTCTTCTTTCACTCCATGCTTAAATGCATTTTCCACGAAGGTCAACAAGATTAATGGTGCTATGCGTATGCCTTTGGCAACTTTGTATTCAAAATTAACATGTAATCTTGGGCCATAACGTAATTGCTCTAATTCCAGATAATTATTGATTAAGATAATTTCATCAGCCAGTGGTACATATTTTTCTTGACAATGGTATAACATATAATCTAAAATAGCGGAAAGCTTGGCAATTACAACTGGGGTTTGGTCTGATCTTTTAAGGGCTAATGTATATAAGTTGTTGAGGGTATTGAATAAGAAATGAGGATTGAGTTGATTTCTCAGCAGATTTAACTCGGTAGTTTTTTTCTGCTCTCGCAACAGGACCATTTCTTGTTGATCACGGTAGAAGCGGCTGGCCATGATTACAATACCTGGAAAGATAAACCAGGTTAACTCATTCAAATAAAAACTAAAATTGGTTAGACGATCGTATAGCTCAGATACAGAATAAGGGGCACGGTATTTGGGATCAAAATAATAATACCGGATCAGGGTATAACCTAGGTACGCAAGATAGGCTGATAGCAAACTACTGCCCACAAATAATAGCCTTTTTTTTTGTGTAAAAATAAGGGAACCAGCAATTCTGTAACCAAATAGGTAAACAGGATCTGGACGCCAGTCTTCCAGGTTAAGCGCTCTACAAGGGCAATTTTATCGTCATAAAACGTCCAGTTAGAAACCACATAGTACAGGTACAAGACTCCCCAAAACAGGATATGTTTGGGAAGTCTTTGGTTCCGAAAATTGCTCCAAATTGTTGGTGATTCCATATTCAAATACTTCAATTTTCAGTAAGGGCAATCAAACTACGTTGGAAATATTCTAAATCAGGATGCTGTATCTTTTTGGCTAAATCCACCGCTATTTTTAAATTTAATATAGCCTGTTGATGATCTCCAACAGCTGTCAGAACTTCAGCGTAACTATCATAAACATTAGGGGATTCTGGGAATAGTTGGCTATTGGCCTTCAGTAATGCCAAAGCAGCTATTTTTTTATCTCCTCGAAGGTATTGATAGCCCAAGCGGTTAATATCATTTTCATTTACCAGATTGGCGTTTACGATATTGGCAAGTAGGTCGTACACCTCTTTGAAAGCCTTTTCTTTGAGCTGTGGTCCAGCTATTCCCCCCAGCGCTTTTTCTAGCGTACCAAAATAGGATTGTTTGTAGGATTCAGCTGCATCTGCAGCCATTTCTTTGGCTTTTTCCAGCGCCTCATCCTGTGGCACCTGTACATCAGGTTGCACACCTATGCCTTCCCAATTGGATTTTGTAACAGGATGTATTGAACGCGCAAATGGGATACGTACCCGAAAACCACCAGACAAATTATGAGCGCGTGTAGGATGCGCTCCTCCTCGGGTAACTTCTCCAATAATAGTAACTTTTCCATGCCCTTGCATTGTATATGCAAAATCTTCCGCTCCAGAGAAAGTCCGGCTGCTGGTGAGCACAAAGATTGGAAGCTCTGGGCGCTTTTGTCCTTTTACTTCAACAGTCCAATATTCATCCGTATGATCATCAAAGCGGGAGTACAAACTAGTTAACAGTTTATGTTCGTCAAAAAAGTAGCTACATAGGTATTGTACGGTACGTGGACTTCCACCTCCATTTGACCGTAGGTCAAGGATCAAGGCGTCCGCTTCTTTTAGTTGCGTCATGACCGCATCGATCTTGTCATAATTGCGCTCTCCACCGCCAAAATATCGCATATCAAAATACCCAATGGTACCGAAATACTGAAAGGATGGTATCATTGGATTGGAATAGCGAGAGATCACACCACGGTAGTTGGGTTTGAATTCGGTAGATTGTTTCTGAACAACCGTTCGCGGAGGAAATACTCCAAGGTGTTTGTCCTGATTAATGCTGCGCATCGCTTGAGTCATGGCTTCGGCCAATTCTTCTGCAGTAGTATATTGCTCAAAATGTTGCTCTTCCTCCAATTGCTCCAGATGCGTGATTACGGCTTTAGCTTGATCCAGGAAAATATACCGCTTTAGCATCAAGGGTTTAATTTCGCCGATCAGCTCTTTTGCCGATTGAGCTGGAAGAAGACAGAAACTGAAGGCAATGAGGGAAAAGACTAATATCTGCCGGATTACTATTTTTTTCATAATGTTCTATTTTTAACACAATTTAGGTCAATTTGGACCAGCCCTGAAGAAAAGTAGACCAGCACGGATTTTGAGGCAATGGATAGGGTGTTCTTAGACTGAATTACAGCTACTTGTATATCATCTTCAAGAGTATTTTCCAGTTCTATACCTAAGTCTTAGGGCATTTCTTCGTACACTTGTATAATGAATTCTAGCAACCATCTACCCATATCAACATCCAAAAAGTCAATTGTCGTTCTCCCTTTTGTTAATATGAGTGCCGACCCTGAGAACGAATACTTCAGCGATGGCATTACTGAAGAAATAATCAACGCTCTAACCACCGTAAAGGGCTTAAAAGTTATTGCCCGCACCTCCTCTTTTGCATTTAAGAATAAAAATATAGATGTGCGCACCATTGGTGATCAATTAGGGGTAAGTACTGTTTTGGAGGGAAGCGTTCGTAAAGCCAAAAATAAGGTTCGCATTACAGCGCAGCTAGTCAGTGCTAATGATGGGGCTCACTTCTGGTCAAAGAATTTTGATCGGGATTTGGAAGACATATTTGCCCTACAAGATGAAGTAAGTTTACTCATTGCTGACCAGATCCGAGAAAATTTTGGTCACTTCAATATTCAGGAACATCTGATTGAAGCGCCGACACAAAATATGGAGGCATACGACCTCTATCTCAAAGGCCGCTATCAACATTTAATGTGGGATGGTCAAGGAATCGCAAATGCAGTAAAACTCTACGAACAATGTGTAAGGATAGATCCCTCCTTTGCTTTGCCTTACTTTGGTTTGGCGTATAGTTATGCCATGGGCGGATCCTGGGGAAATAATAAGAGTGTATTAAAATTGTCAGAAGAGAACCTCAGCAAAGGTTTTAATTTGGACAAAGAATCCTATATGGGGTATTTTAGTAAAGCGACATTGTTCTTTTGGGGGCAATGGGATTTTATCAATGGGCATATATTTTTTCAAAAAGCAATAGAACTTAATCCATCTTATACGGAAGCAGAAGAAGGTTTATGCGAATTATATACAGCATTAGGTTATTTCGAAAAAGCGCACCGGCATGTTGATAATATTTTAAAAACAAACCCTTTATCTCCGAATCATTATTTTACCAAAGCAAATATTTATTACCTAAACGAAGACTACACGAAAGCGCTAGAATGTATAGAGACCTCCCTGAGCATCAATCCAAGCTTTACACACTCCATCGCATTAAAACAACTTTGCTTAATTCTTTCGAAGGATTACGAAGCACTCAATGATTTCTTGAATCAAACCCCCTTAGTTGAGAGACCAGAAGAATGCAGGGTATTGTACAATTTGGTCAATCCAGAAGATACCATCGATATTGATATCAGCAAAGCTAGTTTAATGGTTAAAGAAGATATTGGAGCATCGCTTTTCCCTTGGCAACTTTTTTTGTTGGTCCATTTGGACAAACACGAAATGGCGCTAGATTTTTTAGAGGAAAACATCAGGATGCGTACTGGTCAAATCATAAACTTTGTGAATATTCCGCTGCTTAAACCTTTACACCAGTATCAGCGGTTCCAGGATTTACGGCAAGCCACTTTCCGTAAAGCGTTATTACCAACTGAGCCCAAAAAACAAATACGCATTGCCCCTTCCAAAGCCTTAATGTCAGCTGTTGAAATCGATATGGTTTTAGAAATTCTGGGAAAAGGGATGAAGGAAGAAAAGTGGTTCCTAAACCCCTCTTTATCTTTACGTGGGCTAGCCGAAAACGTGAATATTAGCAGCAACAAGCTTTCCTGGTTGCTAAATGAACGAATTGGCCATAATTTCAATGAATACATCAATACGCTTCGTTTAGAGCACTTCAAAGAGAATGCCCTAAATCCTGCCAATAACCACCTTACTCTTTTAGCACTAGCTTACGATAGCGGCTTTAATTCTAAATCGGTATTCAATACTTTCTTTAAAAAAATCGAAGGGATGACACCAAAAGCTTGGGTGAAGTCTCATCAAAGTTAAGCGTCTGTTTAAAAAGTCCTGAATCTCCCTATAAAGTTCGAAATTTCATTTCAGAACGATTCCTTTTTCTTTCCCCTCCATCTTTGTATTGATAATTCGATCAAGCAGAGTAGATAATCATCGGATGGTGGTTTCCTTCCTCTTTACTAGATGAACCAATCATAATGGGAAGTGCTTTGTAGCAATCAGATTTTTTAAAAATTATTAGTAATATGAAAAAGACATTATTAATCTTGACTTTGTGCGGCCTTGCTTTAGTCGCCAAATCTCAAAGTACAAGTGTAGAAAATTCAACATTTGGAGTACAGACTGGAGTTTTAGGATTCTGGGTGTATAATGAAGCCAAACTATCCAATACCGTAGCACTCAGAACAGAGGTCGGCTTCGATTTTGGTATTTGGGAAACTACTTTTTATGATGAATATGATGCTCCATTTCTACTCACACCTGTTGTAGTTCTTGAGCCAAGATTCTATTACAACCTCGAAAAACGGGCAGAGAATTCAAAAAGAACGGATGGGAATAGTGGCAATTTCATTGCTTTAAAAATGAGCTATCATCCAGATGTTGTACTATTCAATACGGACAATGCTCCTGTAGTAAGTGATTTCTCTATTATACCTACGTGGGGAATTAGAAGAAGTATAGGAGATCATTTCAATTTTGAAGCAGGTCTTGGCGCAGGATATACTTACACCTTTGCCGAACGTGCAGGTTATGCAAAGGACAAAAGTGAAATAGAATTAAATATGCACCTGCGGATCGGGTATAGTTTTTAGAAGCAACAAAAACGATTTCTTATAGAACCAAAGATTCATAGTCAGTACTGGATGCTTGATAACAATGTGCTCACAGAATTTAAGGGATTGGTCGATATTGGAAACTACTTTCTTTTTGAGCCAAATATTTATATCAGCGAGAATTTTCAAGCAATAGTCTGGCAAGTAAAGAATTGTAAATCTTGGCTTGCCAGACTATAAGTACCGATTTTCAAATCCGAATGATTCCATACTCAATTTCGTCTTTCTTTGTACTAAGAGCATTTATTCAGAATTAAACCTAAAGCAATATGTCATCACTTTTTAAATCAGCAGCTGGAAAAGCTCAAATTCTTAGCCTGTATGATGAAAAGCTAAGAGCCTTAAATATTGATTATCACTATAAAATCATTGATACGAGTTATGGAAAAACCAACATCATTGTTACAGGCGCACCCGAAAATCCGCCTCTGATGATTGTACATGGTTCAAATGGTTGTGCACCCATTAGTTTAGAGACTTATCCCAATTTATCAACTCATTTCCAAGTATTTGCCATTGACGTTCTAGCTCAGCCAAACAAAAGTGCAGAAACAAGATTGAACATGAAAGATGATTCCTATGGCAAATGGATGAATGAAATAATTGATAAACTAGCTATAAATAATGTGGTCCTCGTCGGATTTTCCTTTGGAGGGCTGATTATTTTGAAAACCCTCCTACATAATGAAGTAAAGATTAAAGAAGTATTTCTAGCTGCTCCCGCTTATATCGTCAATGGAAATCCTTTGAAAACACTATTCAAAGTGTTTATTCCTATGAAAAGATATATGATGACTAAAAAGGTAAAATTTGTGGAGCAATTCTTAAGCGACGTGTTTACAGAAAGAGACGAATTTGCAATAGCCTATCTTTCTAAAGTTTTTCTGCATTTCAAAATGGATTTTACACCAGTTCCAGTTATCAGCAAAGCAGAAGCAAAAGGTATTACTACCCCCATAACTTTGATAGCAGCAAAAAGAGATCTGATGTTTCCAGGAGATAAAATGCTTAGAAGAGCTTTAAAAATATTTTCATCTGTAAAGACAGTACTACTTGAGCAGTCTAAACATGTTCAGAGCAAAGCAGATAATAGAAAAATTGAAGCGTTAATAATAACATAACAAAATAATCACGCGCTATAACAGTTTCCAATTGAAGGAACATTAGAAACAGAGACTACCCAAGTAGGTAGCCTCTGATCATAGATATCAAAACAAATCATGACTTGGCCACTCCTCCAAAAGCCGGATCACATCATCTCCAAGGATATCGAACTGACTTCTGAAGACATCAGTTCTGGGATTAGAGTTGATAATAATGACGTAGAAATAACCATTTGCCATATTCTTGATCTTGCTGAAGGTACCAGGTAAGGAACCACCGTGGAAAAAAGAACCACTGTCCCAAACTTGCCAGCCTTTACACCTCGAACCAGATCTGAAAATAGGTGCTGGTGTCGTACTATAGCTCCCCTGGGTCATCATACTATTGAAAGAATTGGAACTGATGATGTCCTTTTTTCTGGGGTTGCCATCAATTCTTACATTGATTTTGCTGAGGTCGATAACAGAGGCTGCCCAGCCACCGTGCGCACCCATCCGCTCGATATTATATCGCGAATAGGGATTATCAGACGAGGAGTTGCCGTAGTATACCGCTTCGTTAGGTCGTTTGTCTTCTCGTTTCGTTTTGGAGATGAACATACCATTTGCCCCTGAAGGCTTGAGTATATTATTTCTGATCCATGTAGCGTAGGGTACCCCCGATTTGGCTTCGATCGCTTTTCCTAGTAGCAGGTAGCCAAAGTTGGAGTAGGCGTAGTACATTCCTGGAGCGACATCAGGTGTACTACTAGATTTTTTCAAAAAGTCAGAGATCAAACGGTCTGAAGATCTGGAGTCGTTAGTGAGCATTGGATCGCCTGTCCTAGGGCTTTCGCTGGCTGTACTGCCTATATGGTCGAGAAAGGTGTTGTTATCCCAGTTGTTTCCCGCAGCGGTATGTTCCAATAGATTAATAATCCGGATCTGTTTTTCGAAGTTAGAATAACTACCATTATTATAGGTCATTCCGAGTACTCTACCTGGACCAAAAACACGATTATTCAGGCTGAAATCGACCCGCTTTTCTGCAAGTCGCATAATTCCTGCTGCCGTGATTATCTTTGAAATACTAGCAATCCGCATTTTATGATCGGGTCCCATATAAACATTGTTCCCTTGATCTGCACGACCAAAACCTTGAGCGTAGACGAGGCGCTCATCCTTGCCAATGGCGATTTGTAAACCAGGAATATTGTGTCTTTGCATGAATCGGTTAATCTTCTGCTCGATCTTGGTTAAGTCTTGACCGTGTATTTTATTAGCCTCCCAGATGGCAGCAAAGTGCGCTTTCCCGTTTCTCCGATATCCGCTGACGGTACGCAAAGAATACCCCGCATAATAATGATTATCAAACTCAATCCCATAGTTGGAAGAAGTAAGTCGATGCCGAGAAGCCACCCCTTTATTGCGCCTTTTGTCCCAAATAGCAGCATAGTAGTCTTGATTATTTATAGCATAAGCACTGATATGGCGTAGCTCGAAACCCTGACTTTTATATTGATTAACTTTGTTTTGATAATCCGATGAACTCATGAAGTGATGGGTTCTCAAGTTCGCATTGGTACCACGTTCCCAGATGGCCACGAAGTTGGCTTGTCCGTTTCTATTATAACCATCTAGTAGAACGAGTCGAAAGCCTTTACGCTTCCATTCAAAATATTCATCGTTGTATTTTTGACTGTTCATTCGGTGTCGGATAGCCTGTGCAGGACCTGACTTCTTTTTCCATACAGCGGTATAATAGTCGCGCCCCCCCAAACTATAAGCACTTACCCAGGTCATTTTATAGCCTTGGTTTTTATAGCTATTGGCTTTGGTGTTGAAATCTGTAGAAGTCATTTTGTGAAAGGTAGCCACATCGGGGCCTGTCGATTTACGCCAGAGCGCACTGATCCTGAGCCTGCCACCCACCGTAAAACCGCTCACTTGCTCGATTTTGTAACCTTTCCGTTTAAGATCAGCGTATAAGTTTACATAAGCACTTTCTGATAAGTTGTGCCTAGTAACCGCAAAAGGAGCATTGGTACGCGTTTGGTTAAATCCAGGGAAATGGCATAGTAAAAAAGCACCTAACAAGAGTAGTTGTAGATACATCTTCATAGTGTAAAGATTTTAGAGAAGCCGCCTATCCGATGAAAGGATGAAACGTCCAATCAGTAATATTGTAGCAGCTTCGGTATTATAAAATGTAGCTATACCTCATTGCAAATAGACCGATAGGAGTAGTAGATTCTACAATAGGGAATAGCGGGCAAGATCAATTACCTTGATCATTACCCACTGAAGAGTGTCTTGAGAAACAGGATTATGACCTTTGAAGCGATTTATGCGATAAAAAAATCTTAACTTCTATGCAACCTTCCGAAAATTGGCCAGTTTCCCCGCTCGTACACCCACAAGATTTAAAACTTGAAGACACTCGACGATAATTATTTGATGCATAAAGTTTGCGCTGGTGATTTCGACAAAATGAACCTTTTGTTTGAGCGGCACCATCGCAATCTATTTGGCTATTTCTATCGCCTGACCAACGATGCCGAACAGAGTGAAGATATGGTGCAAATTGCCTTTTATCGCATGCTGAAATATCGTCATGCCTATCGAGGAGAAGGAAAATTTATCTATTGGATGTACTCGATTGCCAAGAATATCTGGATCGATTCGGGCAAGAAAAAGAGCCTAATTGATTATGGTAGAAAAAGCGAGGACATCATGCAGTTTCCGAGTCGAGAAAAAACGGGAGAAGATCTATTAATGGCTACGGAGCGAAAGCAACTCCTCCAAAAAGCAATGGCGCAATTATCGCCCCTACAAAAGGAAGCGATCATTTTAAGCAAATTTCAGGGTATGAAATACCAGGATATTGCCGAAATGTTGAATTGTACAGAGAATACAATTAAATCCAGGGTGCACAGGGGTTTAATAGAATTGAAGGCGATCATGCAAAAACTAGAACAATGAATTCAACTCCATCCCAAGATAAATGTCGGCCTGCTGTAGCGATTTTACAAAGCAAGCTGCAAGAAGAAAATTTTACCTACCAGGACCTGACCCATTTGTGTCAGGAATTTCCCGACTGTTCAGATGAATTACACACACACTATGCCTGGTGGGAGGAGTTGGAGGTCTTAGAGGTGCCCGAGCCAAGTGATGGATTGCGCAAGAACTTCCAGCTCCTTTTAAATGAAACCAAATACGAAGCTTCCCAAGAAAAACCGAAGCTAGGCATTCAGAAAGTATTACCTGCTTTAGCGTGGAGATGGAGCGCATTGGCTGCTACCTTTGTCATCGGTATGCTGCTTGGTGGATTGTTTTTGTCAAAGCAAATGGGGGCTTATAGTGGCGAGATAAAGGCAGAAATAGCGCCCGCTACAAACTCAGCATGGGTTATGTTGACCTCCAATTCTGCGATGGATCGGCTACAGGCTCTACAGTATACTAAACAAAGTCAAGAGTTAGATGAGCGAATTATTGAAATCCTCAACCAGATATTGTTGGAGGATGAAAACGTAAATGTCAGACTCAGTGCACTGGAGACCATGATTTTTTTCGCCGATAATGCTCAGGTAAAAGAGTACCTGATTCGGGCCATCCCCTATCAAACTTCACCGATCATACAATGGACTTTAGCAGAAGCTGCACTGTCTATAGATAACGAACGAGCCATGCCCAAGATTCAGGAACTCTTGCAACAAAAACAAGTAGAACTGGAAGTAAGGATGAAACTAGAAGACCGCCTGAAAATCGAACTATAAGCAAGTACTAATAATTTTTTAACCCGACTAATACTAAGAAATGAGATTATTCACATTATTACTCTTGTGTACAGCTTTTATGCACAGCACATTCGGTCAAGCGTTTGAAGACAAAGCTGAGTTTAAGGTAAACGTCAGCGATATCGAGCGCTTTCATTTATACAATCATAGAGGAGCCGTCACCGTCAGAGCCGTCAATGGAAATACGGCCACCTTGAAAGTGACCAGAAGCCTAAAGACAGGTTTTAGAGCCAATTTGGAAAAAGCCAAAAAAGAGATTTACATGGATAAGATGGAGAAGGACGGGCATGTCATTTTCTATATCGCTCATCCTCAAAGAGAGCTAATATTTGAAGATGGCGAAGCCCATTACAATAGTAAAAACACCAATAATTGGGACTGGAATTCTAAGAATCAGGTCAAATCTAATTTTACGGTGGTCTTAGAAATTCCTGCCAATACCGATTTGTCGGTGCGTAACCATGAACATCCGCTGAAAATAAGTGGTATGCAGGGCGATTTGAAAGCCGCCAACCACCACGATGGCGTTTTGGTGGAGGGGCAGGGAGGAAGTGCAGATGTTCACTCACATCATGGCGATGTAGAAGTCTACTACACCAAAAATCCTACCAGAGATTGTAGCTATGACACCCATCATGGAGATATTAAAATTCACTATCAAGATGGGCTGTCAGTAGATGCATCGATGTATAGCTATCATGGTGAATTTTTCACTGATTTTGATTGGACTATGAGTCCGGTATCGTTTTCTACCGATACCTCCAAAGGTAAAAAAGGAGCAAAATATAAGGTGAGTAGTAAGAATGGTACAAGTGTAAAGATAAATGATGGCGGACCTTTACAAAAATTCCGGACTCATCATGGCGATGTTTATTTATTAAACCAATAATGCTAAAAACTATGCAATACCTTAAAAAATATCAACTAATGGTCCTGATGATGTTGGGGCCCCTCTTTTTAGTCGCTCAAAAGGAAACGACGCACTCCTTTAGTGTGCCACTCAGCGATCCCAATGCTGTGGGTCAACTAAAAGTGTCCTTGCACAATGGAAGCATTTCTGTGGAAGGATATTCTGGAAAAGAGGTAATGGTCACGATGGTTATTCACGAAAAGGAGCAGCCAACATCTGGAACCAAGAGCGGCTTAAAGCGTATCCCGAATACTAGTAGAGACTTTAGCGTGACGGAAGAAGGCAATGTGGTCAGGATTTCGGCAGGTAATAAAAAACGGACCAACTTTGAGGTCAAAGTTCCAGAAGATTTTTCACTTTCTGTTAGTACGCACCATAATGGCGACATCAAGGTGAGCAATCTGAATGGCGTATTTGAATTATCTGGTCATCATGGCGGGATCGAGCTATTCGACGTAGAAGGATCGGCTATTGCCGACACTCATCATGGCGACATCACGGCTACCTTTAAGGCGATCAAGCAGAATACCCCGATGGCTTTTAGCACCTACCACGGTGATATAGATATAAGCTATCCGGCTCAAGTCAATGCTTCTACCAAAATTCGATCTGAAAGAGGTGACATCTATACCGACTTCGAATTAGAAACCAAGAACAGTTTTAAAACGCAGCGTATTGAAAGTAAAAGCAAGACAAAGATAGCCATCAATGAATGGATCTACGCGAAAATTGGAAATGGAGGAGCAGAGTATATGTTCACGACTCACCACGGTGATGTTATTCTGCGTAAAAATAATTAAGTTGCCTTAGAATATTTCAAAGTAACATTCAATCAATGAGAAGAATAAGTTTTCTATTACTTCTTTTCGTAACGAACCTGCTCCTACTTAGTTGTAGAGAGCAGGTTGCTGATGAGTTGGAGTACATCGACGCTACACGGCCTACAACGACTCCCCTACTTTTTGCAAAGGACTTCATCTCCAAAGATTCGATCTACGAGTTTGGGTCCATTTTTAATCAAGAAAAAGACGCGTTTTACTTTGCGATCGATTCAGGAGGTAGGGCTTTTATTAAGTATTCGCAGTACGACCAGGGGAAATGGACTGCACCAAGAACCATCCTGTGGGATTCGGATTATGGGCTGAACGATCCCTTTCTTTCTAATGATGAGCAAAGACTTTATTATATCTCAGATCGACCGAGAGACGACCGGGATACGATCAGGGACTATGATATATGGTATTCTCAAAAAGTAGAAGATGGCTGGTCTGCACCGATCAATGCAGGCCCAGCGATTAATACGGATCGCGATGAATATTATATCTCCTTTTCAGATGATGGCGGCATGTATTTTTCTTCGAATAAGGATAAAAGTGAGGAGGAGTCTTACGACTTTGATATTTATAAAGCGGAGTATAAGAATGGCGTATTTCAGAGGCCTCAAAAACTGGATGAAGCGATCAACACGAGCAGTTATGAAGCCGATGTCTTTGTGGCACCTGATGAATCTTACTTGATTTTCTGTGCCAATAGAGCATCGGGTTTAGGCAGAGGAGATTTGTATATCAGTTTTAAAGATCTGGAGGGAAATTGGACAAAATCCATCAATATGGGGCCTTCGATCAACAGCAAAGGGCACGAGCTATGCCCGTTTGTCACCAAAGATGGGAAGTACCTGTTTTATACCAGCAACCAGGATATTTATTGGGTGAGTACGGCTATTTTTGCGGACTTGAAGGCGGTAAATAATGGGTAGTTGATTTTTATTGATTGCCTCAATCTTATTCGCTTTGATACATGTGCTCTTTTTACATTTAGGGCAAACGCATTATAAAGATCACCCAGCAATTTTTATAATTCCTACTGAAACTCCAATTCAAAACCGCTCTAGCGTCTTCATTTTTGTCATTCGATACAAAAACGAAGCAAAAAAATCTTGCCTAGCCAAACTCGTTCCACTCGAACAGTGCCTAGGCGGCATCCCGCACTTCGCTTATCACCTTTTTTACACTTAATTTCGAGAAATAACCATTTCTTTTTAAGTTTTTATTTTAATGCGTTTGCTCTGGGGTATGTGTTGTTGGGGGCGTGTATTATTGAATTTTCAGGTACATCCCTTTTGATTCGGGCATTGTATCTTCAAAGCCAAATTTCTCATATAAAAATGAGGCGTCTCCGTCTGCTATCAAACTGATATAGCACGATTTTGGCAATTTCGCTTTTATATAATTGCTGATATTTTCCATTATCAATTTACCGATACCTTTTCCTTGCTGTTCAGGAATAACGCATATATCTACTACCTGACAAAAACATCCTCCATCTCCAATTACTCTTCCCATTCCGATTACATTTTCGCCTTCTTTTAGCATAATTGAGTACAACGAATTGTCTAGTCCTATTTCACTAGCTTCATCTGTTTTTGCGGATAGTCCACATTTGACTCTCATGGTTTGGTACAATCCAATTGGTATTTTTTGCTCAATTATTTCAATCCTGCTCATTTGATATTTTATTCATTCAGGGTATTTTATTCTTAATTAATCATTTATCACACTTACCATACATTTTATTAGAACCTGAAGTCTTTATTTTTCTATGGACAATGCATAAAACTCTAGGTATTTTCTAACCCAATCCTCATACTTTCTCTCTTTGAATTTAAACCATTGCTGACGAATTTCTTCATTATAATCAACCTCATACTTAAAATGCCTAAATGGTTTACTCCGGTTTAAAGCATAATATAACCTCTTCTTGATTTCCTGATTCGGAATCATTTCTGCAAATTCTTCCATAACCCGAAAGGAGTCTCTTGAAGACATCTTTTCTATCAGAAGATATTTATCATTATTATCTTCTATTTCTTGGAGGTCCTCTTCCCAGGCTTCCATGTCTCCATAATTTTCATCCGGATCTATTATAGCTTTATACGCTCCTGTTTCTTTATTGACATAACAGGTCAATCCACCACCTAAGTCCTGTGCTATCAATTTTATTGTTTGCTTTGAAAGTCTCATTTTCATCGTTTCATTTCCCTCTAATATAGCTATTGCTAGCGTTTTGATGAATCATTTTTATAAAAAAATGTGGCCTTTTAAAACGAGCTATGTAGCCAAATCCGAGATTGTTGTAGCTGAATACGACTTTAGCTTAATAACCGTATCTCGTGCGTGGCACAGGCTTTTTTATTTTAGCCAATATAAACACCTCCATTTGGATATTTTTTCACCACTCGAATGGCTTCAAGGGCATTTCTAAGTCGAAATTCAATAGGTTCTTTCTCTAATTTCAGCTCAGCCGCTATCTTCTTAATTTCGTATAGGACTCTGGACAATTCCGTTTCTAATTCTTCAAGGTCTTTTCCTTCTGCATAAATGTCTGAATTTTTTAAGGATGATAAAATCGTTCAGCCCAGTCCTTCTATAGTTTTGGAACCCCAAACTTTGAATCTCCAACTTTCAAATCCAAAGAGGTTATTGAACGGTGGCTTTATTGATTCATCTATGAAAATTGTTACTAAATCTTTATTTCTAATATATGGTGAAACTATTAAGCTCCTATTGCTATCAATTGAAGCTTGATCCTAATTTTGATTTGTCATTTGTGCGGATTGTGTTCCAAGCTTGGGCATAGCTGAGTAGTCGGCTTTTACCCGATGTAGGCCGCTAGGTGTTTAGGCAGTGCTCTGCTTAATTAACTTCAATTAATGAGCTATAAGGCGCTCCTCTTGAAGTTATATTAAAGTCAAAATGATTTCTAAAATTTGTTCCATCTTTTTCTAATGAAAAAACAACACCCTTGTTGAATTTGCCGCCAAACCTTGTTAATCCCCACCGCATTCCACTACTTTCCATTAAATTTCCTTCAGGGAAACGACCGTTTTTGCAATCAAAATCATGCACCACTTTAAAGTTCGTTCCATTCGTATCAAAGTTAAAAATAGTCCCATAATTTAGATATCCTCCCACAATTTACTCATCTCTGCCCGTCTTTGTCAGCCAAAAGTCGAGTAAAGATACCAACAATAAGGGACGGAGTATCTCGCTGGAGGCTATGATTTCATAATCCCATTTTTCACGCTTCTTCCCATTATCATAGGTAACCATCCAAGTTTATTTAGCAGCTATACTTTGTTAGTTCTGAATTAAATTCACTAATCAAATCCTTTATCTCGTCTTCGTTATACTTTCTCGAAAAATGAACAGGAATTGGATCTTCCACTTCTGCCTCTCTCATAATTCTTCCTGACATCATCGAATAGCTGTGATAATTTAAGCTCGCTTGCTCTTTATCTTCTGCTTTATAAAAACTTTCTATAAAAACTTGCCTACATCTATAGAAATGATCCCTTATCTTTTTATGGTTGTCTTCATTCGCTGCATGATCCATAATTATTCCAAGGGAATCTCCTTCCTGAACATGTAATAAATGAAATAAAGTCTCGGATTTATAATCTTCATCATCTATAGATATCATTAAATTTTTTCACCTTTTTCAAAAGCTTTTTTCAACTCTTTTACCCATTTCCCTCCTTTAAATCCACTTGCTCCTATATCTATTTTTACGGTGTCTTCTGCTTTAAATTTATACGCTAAAGTTGGTACCTTATGATCTAAAAGAACAGAACTCACTTTAAATGATTTGTCCTCATAGATTACCGTCCCTTCTATCGCCCTAATTTTTTTCAACTCCCATAATGGAGGTTCTATTTCATAAATTATGATCCTCCCTTCTGAAACGTATTCCCTTATCTCATAAATAATCGCGCCTTTCTCGATAAGATTCCAGGTATAACTACTTATTCTTGATTGAACTTGACTTGCTATCCCTTTTGGCCCACATATTATAATTCTTCTTTTAATGCCTATTTGATGCCTTAATACAGAATCAAAATTCACAAAATGATCTATATGCGTATGGCTTATAAATATGGCCCTACAGTTTTGTAATTCTTTTACCGTCAAATTGCTCGCATCCCCACATTCGCATAAATAATTCCACGGATGATTATCCAATTTCACTAAAATTGATATGTCTTCTCCTATCTTACTTTTTACTTCTGCACGAAACATAATTCAACTTTTCTATTGCTAATTTATAGATTTTACGCTTCTATAAAGTTTCTACTTAGCAGAAAGTTCCTTTAATGGAAGCCAAGCCAAAAATACTGGTACAATTAGCCCCTCAATCCACCAAAATCAGACCTCTGTACCTTAATCATTTACACAAGACTAAAACGCTTTGAGCCTCAATTACCTGCTATTTGCTTAAATTGCATAATCGCGCAGCAGGATGTGGCTTCCTGTTTTGCGCCTTAATACATCAACTACATACCTATATGATACGGTTCCTCCTCACCGCTACCTTCACTCTTTGTCTGGTTTTTACCAACCAGGCGCAGCATCCTATCCAAAATAGCTTAGATAGTCTGTACTCCTCACTTAATGATCAGGCTCAGCCCGGTATATCTATCGGGATATGGAAAGATGGTCGAGTCCAAATGATGACCTCCTACGGCTTGGCGAGTATAGAGCATCGCGTCCCTACCTCTAGCCAGACCGTCTCCGACATCGGTTCGGTGGCCAAGCAGTTTACTAGTTTTGCTATCCTATTATTGCAGGATCAAGGGCGCCTCTCCCTAGAAGATCATATCACCCAATACCTTGACTATATACCGGCGGCAGCCCTAGACATCAAAATTCGGCATTTGGTGCATCATACCAGTGGATTACGGGAGGTATATGCGACCGAAAGTATCAGGGGAGGCCGATCTGGTGATGCCATTTTCCAGCGAGATGTGATCGAACTAGTTAAGCGGCATCAGGATTTAAACTTTCCTCCAGGTGACCGCTTTATGTACTGCAATACCTCCTACGCTTTACTAGCTGAAATTGTAGAAAAAGTAGGAGGCCAAAGCTTCGAAAAATGGATGAAGGAACATATTTTTAATCCGCTTGGTATGCAGCATAGCTATATCATGGATCAGCAAGGAGAAGTCTTTCCGAATACGGCAGATTCTTACTATGGCAACCTAGAGAATGGCTATAGAAAAGCCTTTGACAATAGCACTTTGAGAGGCCAAGGTGGCATTTATACCACCTTGGAGGACATGATGAAATGGCTGGCCAACTTCAGCTCGCAGCAACTTGGAAGTCCTGCTGTTTATGAGGCATTCTACACCAAAGGCCTCCTCAATAATGGCGACAGCCTGGACTACGCAGGAGGCTTGTTCATTGATGAGTGGAAAGGGATCAAAAGAATTCGACACGGCGGTGCTAGTGCGGGCTATCGTTCCTCTATTGTCTATTATCCAAGCTACGATTTAGGCATTTTTATAAAAAATAATGCTCCAAGTATAGCTATAGATGATGCCTTGAAAGTCATCACCGAGCACTACCTGGCCACCCATTTCCAGGAGGAGGATTCGGAGAAAAAGGAGGAAACACCCGAAGACCAGGAAGTGGCAATGCCATGGACGCCAGTCCTCCAAGAATACGCGGGCCAATATTTCAGCCCCGAGCTAGAAACCACATTTAGCATTCAGGTAGCAGGAGAGGACTTGGAGATCAGCCATTTCAGGAATCGGGCAGTGAAAACACAGCCAGCTCCAAAGCGCGATAAATTTGAAAATAGACGTATTTTTCTACCAGAAATCCAATTTATTAGAAATCAACAAGAACAGGTTGTGGGTTTCCAGGTATCTACAAGCAGAGTACGCAATATTTATTTTGAAAAAGTAAACCGATGAAACTAGACCGATCAGATATACTTGCCGTTTTTGCCTTACTTATCAGCTTTCTGACCCTTGGTATCGGTATCTACGAAACACGAATCATGGCCAAGGAGCAATCACTCATGAAAAGCCAACAGGAGGCTTCGGTCTGGCCTTATCTGGAAATGAAAAGAGAATATTCGGTAGGAGATGTTAATGATCTGCGAATCTACGTGGTCAACAAGGGAGTAGGGCCAGCTATTATTAATTTTGTAGAAAAGCAAACGGATTCCAGAATTGATAGCTTATCCGATTTGGAGCTACTAAATTTGGTGATCCAAAGTATTGACACTACTGCCGAAGAAAGCGAAGATGTAACCACCATACTACCTTCCTTTGATTTAAGTCCTGTCGTATTATCTCCAAATGAGGAGCATGACCTTTTTAAATATCGAGGACCAGCACTCAAAGGAGAAGAAGACTTTATAGGCAAAATGATGAGAACCTCCTTTAGGTATTGCTACTCCAATATCTATGGCGATACTTGGGTGAAAGAATTTGGACGATTATATCCACAACCCACAAAAGATTGCCCAATTGAACAAAAAGGAGAAAATGGGACTACAATAATGCCTTTTTCGACCAATTAAACGAAACAAAGGCTCAATAGGATGCGTTAAATGCGCAGGTATTTATAAATTAGCCCGCTCATAGAAAGTATACGATTTTATGCCCTGGAAACCATGTGATTGATTACATTGGAAACCATCAAGGCAACATTCATTATTTCATTTATTCAGAAGAACTACTTATGTCCAATATTTCATACAAATCTGATGTAGAAGCCGTAGACGCCCTAGCCCAGTCCTATAAAACACTGAAGTCCGAAATTGCTAAAGTAATCGTTGGTCAAGATGATGTGGTCAAAGCGGTTATTATCTCCTTGTTCAGTAATGGGCATAGCCTGCTCGTAGGGGTGCCTGGACTAGCAAAAACCCTATTGGTGAGTACAATCGCTGATGTATTGGACTTGGACTTTAAACGTATTCAGTTTACACCAGACTTGATGCCTTCAGATATTACAGGATCTGAAATTTTGAATGAAGACCGTCAGTTCAAATTCAATCAAGGTCCTCTCTTTTCGAATATTGTCTTGGCAGATGAGATCAACCGTACGCCTCCTAAAACACAGGCAGCACTACTAGAGGCGATGCAGGAAAAATCCGTAACGGTGAGTGGTGTTCGACATATGTTGCCTAATCCATTCTTCGTACTTGCTACGCAAAACCCTATCGAACAAGAAGGTACTTACCCGCTTCCAGAGGCGCAGTTAGACCGTTTTATGTTTAATATCCCATTGGATTATCCTTCCTACCAGGAGGAGATTGACATTGTAAAGAGTACGACCAAGATCGTTGACTATAACTTGTCGCATGTAGTGACTGGTGAGCAAATCCTGTTTTTCCAACAGCTGATCCGCAAAATTCCGATTGCAGATAATGTACTAGAGTATGCGGTTTCTTTAGCTACCAAAACGCGACCCAATACGGAGCGTGCTACCACCAAGGTCAACGATTATATTTCTTGGGGTGCCGGACCACGTGCTTCTCAGTATTTAGTATTGGGAGCCAAATGCCATGCGGCCATTAATGGCAAGTATTCACCAGATATCGAAGATGTACAGGCGATCGCCAATTATGTATTGCGCCACCGTATTGTACGTAACTATAAAGCAGAAGCGGAAGGCATTACCGAAGAGAATGTCATCCAGAGTTTGTTCTAGGACTTGGGATAAACATTTCTATAAAAAAGCCTATTATTTCGATGCAACGGTGCTAGAGATAATAGGCTTTGTCCTTTATTAGCGATGAAGTGGGTTAAGCGAGAATACACCAAAAGGAAGTACTAAGGCATCTTTTTGATGAAAGCTTGAGCGACGAAAATAAATTCCTAACTTTAAGAAGCTATTTGAATTAAACAGTATGGTTTTGTTATTGCCCTTTTTAAGCTACTTTTCGTTATAAAATTGCTCATTTAGCACTGCTAAACTCCGCATTTTATGCCTCAATTAGCTTTAAAATCATCAATAACAATTCCCAATTGTCAATCCAAATAACTTCTAAGAAGCTATTTGGATTAAAAGTATGGTTTTGTTATTGCCCTTTTTTAGCAATTCCAGACTACTCAAAAACTTGTACTATTGTTTATAGCTTATCCTTTACTCCTAAGGTAAACGCATTAAAATAAAAACTTAAAAAGAAATGCTTAGTACCGAAAGTTAAGTGTAAAAAAGATCATAAGCGTAGTGCGGGATGCCGCCTAGGCACTGTTCGAGTGGAACGAGTTTGGCTAGGCAAGATTTTTTTGCTTCGTTTTTGTATCGAATGATCCCGAAGTAAATTCGGGAAAGATGCTAGAGCGGTTTTGAATTGAAGTTTCAGTTGAATTTATAAAAAATTGCAGTGTAATTTTTTAGTGTGTTTGCTCTAGCTTACTCCTAATCAGTAGAAATTGACACAAAAAGATATACCATGATTTCATATTGGAGATACATTCTTTTCCTATTTATAATCGGTGGACTTGCTAGCTGCACCCAAGAAGCCCAGCAGCAAATTAGCTCCTCCCTTAGTGTGATGCCTATCGCCTATGGCGATCAGAATCAATTAACCATCATTGCCGATGCCGACCTTTGGGAAGGCGATGCGGGCGATACCGTAGACTTTTATTACTCTGCACCTTATTTATTGCTGCCTCAGCCCGAGCCAATACTAGATTTGCGCCACTTTACACCAAGAGATTTGGTGGTTGACCCGCTGCGCAAGGAGCTGAGAGCCTATTTGTTCATCGCCAACTTAGAAGATCAGGATGCCGAAGCTACGCGTATGATAAAGAAGATAATTGGCGATACCCAATTTGAGAAAGCTCGGGTCGATCCCAAGTACAATCTGGTACAAATGAAAGACAAATGGGCCAAGGACCAAATCATCATTTTCCAGTTTGGACGCAACCAGCGAGAGTTGATTGAAAATCTTAAGAAAAATCAACCCTTAATCCTGCAAAAGGTACGCCAACACGATAAGCCAAAACTAGAAGCTACCGTCTATCTCGACGATAGAAATAATGATCTGGAAAGAGAAGTTTTTGACAACTTCGGTATTCGTATGAAAATCCCAAAGGGATATTTCAAAGCCATAGGCGATGCCAATCTTTACTGGTTCAGAGAGGAGCAAGATAAGATCAGCAATAATATTTTCATCAGTCGATTACCTTATAATGATGTATCACAAATTTCGGAAGAGAACATCAAAGCTATCCGCGATAGCTTAGGCAAGTTTGTATCTACCCGCAGTGATAATACCTATATGCGCATCAATGATATCGACCTACCAATGTTCACCAAAGTGACGCGGGTCGATAATAAATACGCCCTGGAGGCGCGCGGGATTTGGGAGATTGCCAACGACTATATGGGAGGCCCTTTTGTGTCCTATTTAGTCCATAATCCTAATCGAGATGAGCTGATCTTTATCGACGGTTTTATCCATGCGCCGGGTGAGGATAAACGCAACTTTATGCAATACCTAGAGCATATTTTAGGGACCGTACAGCTGCCTTAGAAAAAAGAATAGAGCTATTTCAAATGAGGTAGCTCTATTCTAAAACTAAGCCTAGCCAATATCGATGGTTGCTGTAATTGGATAATGATCAGCTGCTTTTCTCAATTCATTGGCGACCTCCTGAATGGCAGCATCGTTTGGATTTTCCGCCGGATTCCAAACTTTCCCTTCTGAAGGGCTAATATCTTTACTGACCATAATGTGATCTATCAAGACCTGGACCCTATCTTCTGTGATACGGTCTACAAAATCACTTGAAGAAGGTTTCCAACCTTTACTAGTCCACTTGGGCTTGGGTAGCACAGAGCTCAGGATATGCTCCCGTTGCCAAACATCACCCAGGATGAGTTCTACCGCGCTTTTGCTAAAGCGATTTTCATAAAAATCCATCCCCGCACCGTCATTGATATCTCCCATAACGATGACATTGGAGCCATCTTCCAGGTACTCATCGCATTTCATTCGGATCGACATACACTCCGCGAAGAGGCGCATACGATCACGAGCTGAGATTTGCTCAAATTTGGCATAATCTACGGCTGTGAAAATACCTTTAGATTTGGTGTGTGCCACAATCACTTTGCTGAGTTCTTGATCGTTGAGATCCTTAATGGTGAGTTCTAATGGCGGCCTGAAGTGTACGTACTGCTCCTTGATGAGCTTGTCTGTCGTATCTACCAGAAAAGGCTGGTCAAATTGGTTTTTACTACTCTGAGTGGGCGTAAAATCGACCTTGATCTTGGAGCTATCATAAATGGCGCAAAGCTCCTGTTGCCCTCTAGAAGGCGTACCGTGTACGCCTTTATAGTGAGGATTAAGCCCATAAGCCTGAACCCAGGCATCGAGTTGCTGAGAAGCCGTTTTGGATTGATCTGCCAAGGTATCAGGCCCCTCGACAATCCCAAGGAAATCTAGCTCTAGCTTTTTGATTACTGCGGCGAGTTGCTGGCTCCTTTTATGCGCATCGCCTGTATTTTTGGGCGTACCATCTGCATTGAAAAGTTTGCGCATCCACTCTACGTTATAGACACCGATTTTGAGTTGCATATTTTTTTGGATTTAGGTTTACCTAAATCTAAGGCTTCTACAGCGCTTTTATTGCGAGTGGGAATTGTTATATTAAAAGTTGTTAACTATAGTTAGTGGGTTCTAATATATCTAATCAAGATTTCGCCTTTTCACTAGCTAGGCTAAATACCTAAACAAAACCCCAAAGTACCTACAGTACCTTGGGGCGCATTAGTTTTCATTGCTTTATCTTCTTAGTAACGGACAAAGAATAAGTATGGCATTTTGGCCGAGAAGATTTTGTTTCAAGACAAGGCAAAAAACGTAGCTAATGCAGGGTATTAGCGAGGCTTTTTAACGCAGTATTGGGACAAAAGATTCCGCCACAAATCAATAAGTTATTTTTTGATCGTTACTTAACTTATCCAAGAAAGCTCAAACTCTTTTTCACGAAAGCATCTAGATCAGCACCACGCAACATCCCGTGATTGATCTGTGCCAAATTGAAGAGGTATTTTGCCATCTCTGCTTTTTTAGCGTCATCTGTCTCCTGTAGCAGCTTATTGGCTATCAAGTCGTGATTGCTATTGACAACTACATTGTACATTTCTGGGAAGTTCCCCATTCCGCCACCTTGCATCGCCTGCATCTCTTGCATACGACGCATGAACTCCGGCCGTGTAATCGTGATGGGCTGATCATCTGGAGATAGAGCCTTTAGCGACACAGAAGCGCCAGTATCTGTCACGGCTGCTTTGAAGACCTCCTCTACCTGCTTCTGATCGTCCTCGCTGAGTACCGACTCTGTCGTTTCATCCTTCTGGATGAGGTTATCAACCGTCTCTGAATCGACCCTTACAAAAGTGACATCACCCAACTTTGTTTCTATTTGCTGCATGAAGTGATTGTCGATGATATGATCAAAGACCAGTACCTCGTAGCCACGGCTCTTACAAGCCTCAATCTGGGTATGCTGATCTACCGGACTATTGGAGTAGAGCATGACCACTTTGTTGTATTTATCTGTCTGGTTTTCTTTGACGTGCTCTTTATAGTCTTCGATGGTATGGAATTGCTCATCAGTATTTTTGACTAATGTGAACTTCAACGAACGATCATAAAATTTGTCGTCACTGATCAAACCATATTTCACAAAGACACCTACATCGCCCCATTTTGCTTCAAAGGCTTCGCGATCCGCTTTGAATAGCTCATGGAGTTTATCCGATACTTTTTTACTAATATAGCCAGAAATTTTCTTCACGTTGCCATCGGCTTGCAGATAAGAGCGCGATACATTCAAAGGAATGTCTGGTGAGTCAATCACCCCGTGTAGTAGTGTCAAAAACTCAGGAACAATATCGGATACATTATCGGTAATGTACACCTGATTGGAGTAAAGCTGAATTTTGTTTTTCTGTAACTCGAAATTACCATTCAAGTGGGGGAAATAAAGAATACCCGTCAAATTGAATGGATAGTCGATATTGAGGTGAATCCAAAACAAAGGATCTTGGAAAGTCATCGGATACAGCTCGCGGTAGAAGGCTTTATAGTCTTCGTCTTCAAGCTCTGAGGGTGCTTTTTTCCAAATAGGATTCGGGTTGTTGATGATATTATCAACCGTGATTTTCTTTTCTTCTGCATCATCGCCCTCTCCTTCTGTAACCGTTTCTTCCCTAGTGCCAAATTTGATGGCTACTGGCAAGAATTTACAGTATTTGTTCAAGAGTTCGGCAATACGGTTATCTTCTAGAAACTCTTGGCTATCCTCTGCGATATGCAATACGATATCGGTACCACGTACTGCTTTGTCATTCTCCTCTAAGGTATACTCCGGATTGCCTTCACAAGTCCAGGTGACCCCTTGGCTACCTTCTTGGAAGGATTTTGTGATCACTTCCACCTTTTTGGCTACCATAAAAGCAGAGTAAAACCCTAGACCAAAATGGCCAATGATATTGGCCTCATCTTTATACTTTTCTAAGAAGTCTTTAGCACCGGAAAAAGCGACTTGGTTGAGGTATTTTTCTACCTCCTCAGCAGTCATACCGATCCCTTTATCACTGATGGTCAAGGTACCTTTGTCGGCATCGATGTTAACCTCGATGGTAGTGTCTCCGATTTCACCCTTCACTTCGCCCTTTCTACCTAGGGTTTCGAGTTTCATCGTAGCATCTACAGCATTAGATACCAACTCTCTCAAAAATATTTCATGATCAGAGTAGAGGAACTGCTTGATAATCGGAAAGATATTTTCCGTCTGAACGGATATATTGCCCTTCTGCATAGGTTTTATTATTTGTTTCTGTGCAACAGGTTCCAAACAATATGCCAATGCAAAAGGGCTGCCATTTTGTCGGTTTTATGCCGCCAATTCCTCCTGATGCTTCCACATTTCCTTAAAAGCTGCGCTACTATGGCGGAGTGCTTCAAAGGAACCTTCATCTATGACACGTCCATTCTCCATCAAATAGATGTAATCGAAGGCTGGGAGCAAATGCAAACGGTGCAAGGAGGATATCACGGCTTTCTCCTCAAAGGCTGCAAATAATTGCTCGTAGATTTTCGCCTCTGTCTTGGGGTCCACGCTACTAGTAGGTTCATCCAACAGCACAATCGCACTCTCCTGAGCAGCGAGTATACCCCGAGCTAAAGCTAAACGCTGCTTTTGTCCACCAGAAAGGTTGACTCCTTTCTCCTTGATATTCGTCTCCAAACCATTGGGGAGCTGCTCCACCACGCTATCGAAATGGGCTAGGGTACAAGCTTTCTGTACGGCCTCCTTATCGGTAGGTAGCCCCAGCGTGATATTGTACGCAATGGTGTTTTCGAATATTTCAGGTTCTTGTGGAAACAAGGTCACACTATTGCCAATTGCCGCAGCTTTGATCCCCTTTCCATCTAGCTCAATAAGCTGATCAGGTTCTGCTTGATATAAACCCCTGAGGAGCGCTAGCAGGGTACTTTTACCACTACCACTCTCTCCAATCAAAGCTACTTTTTTACCTCTTTGAATATCAAGATGGATTTTGCGTAAACCATGTACCACGCCATTGACTTCCTTGACCTGCTTATGCGAAAAATTGAGGTTGTCAATTTCAATTTTATTCCAGGCTTCAGGAATTTTGGAGTTGGTGTCTGGCAGATGGTGCTGCTCATAAGATTCGGTGATTGTGCATGCCGTCTTCACATCGGTATGGTAGGTAATAATCTGCGTATACTGCCAGGCAACATCGTGGAAGACACCTGTAAATCGATGCACAAAACCAACCAAAGTTACGAGGCCTCCAATGAGAAAAACTTCTCCAGGCACATGATTTTGATAAACAAAACCTACCACAATGGTTAGGTAAATAATCACCACGATAGTATCTACTGTAAACCATTTCCACTCGTTGATCACCACTTTTTTGATAAATGGATCAAAAACGTTTTGAACCTTTGCCAGCAAACCCTTTTCCATACGCTTTTCTAACCGCAGGGTGATCACCGTGACAATATTAGAAAGGCTATCGAAGAGGTTAGCCGATACTTTATGCTCCCGCTCATTTGTCTCGTTGTGGTATTTAATGAAGGGTTTATCAAATTGCAGGATGACCCATACCGCTACGATACCCAGCAATACGGCTACACCACCAAATAATGGTGAGAAATAGAGCATCGCTGCAAAGGATACCACGAATTGCATAAAGACATTAATATAGCGAAAGCCATCTTGGAAGAAGGTTTTAATGGCCTCGTAAGCCTTCCTCACTCGACTGATGGTCGACCCACTATGGTTGTCTTGATGCCAACTTACAGGCAGATGCAAAGCTTTATGATATAACTCATGCAGGTAATTACGGCTCACGTTAAACGCCAATTTACGCTCCAGTACACGCGCATTGCCATGAAAAGCCCAATCGAATAAATGAAAGATCATATAAAGACCAGCATATTTCCAAGCGGCATTTAAGGCTTCCATACCATTCTGTTGTAGCTCATTGATAAACCAGCCCCATAGAATAGGCATACATGCATGGGCCAGATTGCTGATGATAAACAAGGAGTAGACCCAAACGAAACGCTTTTTCTCCCCAATGGCATATTGCCAACAGGTCATCAGCATAGACACATAAGGATTCTTCTGTATATATTTCAACATAGGATACAAATTAGAGACAGTCTCAACAAGGTAGACTGCATTGAAAAGTCAGGTGAAAATTTCAGAGATAGTAATGCACTCTTGTTTCGAGTTGTTTAGTAACGGACAAAGAACAAATCTCGCATTTTGATCGAGAAGATTCCCGACGCAAGGTCGGGATAAATTCGTGCCAAGACAAGGCAAAAAACGTAGATGATGCAGGGCATCAGCGAGGCTTTTTAACGCCGTATTGGTGCAAGCCTGTCCCGACTTATAGGTCGGGAAGATTCCATCAAAATCGAAAAGTTATTTTTTGGCTGTTACTTTAAAGAAAAGTCTTGCATTTAGATCAAGCATGGCTTCGTGTTTTTTGCTTCAATAAATTGGAAGCGATTACCTAATAAAATAGATATGAATAGGCTTATTTGGTGGGGTCGAATAATACTGTAAGCTTACAGTGCACCCAACCAGAAGCGTTTTACATTAGTTCCCAAGAAAGGAGGTTTTTATAAAGAATCTAGCATCGCCTGTGCAGCTAATCTACCGCTACGCATGGCAGCATCTAAGGAAGCATTGAGTAAGTAGTCTCCAGCCAGGTAAATATCGTCTGTCAGCGTGAATTGCGTATTAGGAAGCTCGTATTGTAGCTCATCGATAATGGGCAGTGCTTTTTTAATATCGTAGCGTGCTAGGTAGTTCAAGGGCGAAGGAGTGCTCGTGACTTCTTGAATTTCTTTGGCAACTTGCCCGATTAATGCCTCCTCATCTGAAAGTACCACGCTGTCTTTTAGCGTCACAGATACCAAATAGCTTCCATCAGGTGCATAGCTAGAGGAGACTTTATTAAGCACACAGAAGTTGTTGATTGGACTATCTGGATTGCTTACTAGGCCTATATGTTTAGTCTGGATGGGCGAGGCTGTACAGGTATAATATAGGCAAGTCGTGGCTACAAAAGGAATGTCAGGGCCACTCAAATTCTCTAGAATCGGACTAGGATCAGTCGCAATGATCAACTTATCGAAATCGAGTGTGCTTTCATCATTGAGCTGAACTTGATTGTCTTTTACCCGTCTTACCTTTTTGGAGAATAGAAACTCCGTTTTGGTAAGCTGTGCTTTGAGTTGCTGCGGGATCGCTTCAATGCCACCTTGAGGCAATAAAGCATCCCCTTCAGAAAAGAGCTTAAAGACAAACTGGAACATTGCCGCTGAGGTAGACAATTGATTTTCTAGAAAAATACCACCAAAGAAGGGTTTAAAAAATTGATTAATGATGCGTTTGCTGAAACCATACTCTTGTAAAAATGTCAAGGTACTTTGCTGAGGAGACTGGAATAAATCCTGGCGTTTTTTTCCTTTTAGAGACTGTGTGAGGCGAAACATAAGCCACTTATCTTGAAGTGTACCCAACCTAGAAAAAGCCACCTGAAAAAGCTGGCTCGGCTGCCGCAGCGGATCGCTGATGCGGTAGGCACCTTTCTCATCGTAGATGATAGCACCTGGCTCAAAAGTTTGCACCTTTAATTGCTCAAAGTTGAGATAGCGCTTGGCTTCCTCATATTCACTTAAAAGTACCTGAAAACCATGATCCAATAAGTAGCCCTCTTTCTGGTCCGTTTTGATGCGTCCGCCAACTCGATCCGTAGCTTCAATCAAGGTCGGTGAACAACCAGCTTGCTCACAATGAATAGCAGCTACTAAACCAGCAACTCCTCCTCCAATGATGACTATTTTTTGATCTGCCATGACTTTTTAATTAGAAATTACCGAAGCGCTATAAAGTTTAGAAAAATTGAACCAGAATTGCTAATCACTGATGCTGTAGATGGCTTACGAACCGAATAGACAATAAATAAACACTCCTCAATTAAGTACATTTAACCCACATCCTTCGCTTCATCCACTCCCAAGGACCTTATTTCCGATTCTAGTCTTGACGCTTTTTACCAATAAAAAATCCCCAGCCCGAAATATCGGACCAGGGATTTTCATCTAATTGTATATCGTATTGCCCTGCTTCAAGATGGAAGCTACGCTTCGAGTAGTCAATCTACAAGCGGTGCGCTTCGGTTTTAGACCAAAAATGGAGCTATCACCAATGCTACTACAGACATCAATTTCAATAAGATATTCAAAGATGGCCCTGAAGTATCCTTAAATGGATCACCAACAGTGTCACCTACTACTGCCGCTTTGTGCGGATCAGAACCTTTGAAGTATTTTTCTCCTTGGATAGTTACGCCCTCTTCGAACATTTTCTTAGCGTTGTCCCAAGCACCACCTGCGTTAGATTGGAAGATTGCCATCAATACACCAGTAACGGTCACACCGGCCAATAATCCACCTAACATCTCTGCACCACCTGTAAAGCCAACCAAAACCGGAGAAGCTACAGCAATTAAACCAGGAAGAACCATCTCCCGAATAGAAGCAGCGGTAGAGATTTCTACACATTTACTGTACTCTGCTTTACCATCTGCAGCTTCGAAAGTTTTCTGATCGGCAGCAGACCAATCTTCGAATTCTTTCCCGTCATTCTTTTTCATAACTGCTAAGGCAGCGGTCAATTCTGGAATAGTTTTGAACTGGCGACGCACCTCCTGGATCATATCCATAGCTGCACGACCAACCGCACCCATAGAAAGTGCAGAGAACAAAAATGGTAGCATACCACCAAGCAATAGACCTGCCATTACTTTAGGAGCAGCGATATTGATCGTATCGATACCAGCTGCCGTCATGAAGGCCGCAAATAATGCCAAAGCCGTCAAGGCGGCAGAACCAATCGCAAAACCTTTACCAATCGCAGCGGTCGTATTACCTACTGCATCCAATTTATCTGTACGCTGACGTACTTCTTTAGGCAAATCTGCCATCTCAGCGATACCTCCTGCGTTGTCAGAAACAGGACCGTAAGCATCTACTGCCAACTGGATACCTGTATTAGAAAGCATACCTACTGCTGCAATCGCAATACCATATAATCCAGCGAACTCATAAGCACCGATGATGGTAGCTGCTAAGATAATAATAGGAATTGCCGTAGAGCGCATACCTACACCTAGACCAGCAATAATATTGGTCGCAGATCCTGTGATAGACTGATCAACAATACCTTGTACGGGTTTGGTACCTGTACCAGTATAGAATTCGGTCACAATACCGATCAATAAACCAGAAGCCAAACCTAAGGCTACTGCGATGATAACACCCCAGTTGGTATAGCTGGTATCCTGACCTACTACTGACCATTCTGCTGGCAACATATACATCACTACTCCGATCGTCACTAAGAACATCAAAGCAGCAGAAATAAATTCACCTCTATTTAGTGCTTTTTGTGGATCACCACCTTCTCTCACTTTTACAAAGAACGTACCGATGATAGAAGTAATGATACCAAGAGCAGCAAGTACCAATGGCAACAAAACGGCATTCAATCCACCAAACTCATTGCCTTCTTCAAAGCCAGTGATGCCGATAAAAGTAGCACCCAATACCATCGTACCGATGATGGACCCTACATAAGATTCAAAAAGGTCAGCCCCCATACCTGCTACATCACCTACGTTGTCACCAACGTTATCGGCAATAGTTGCCGGGTTAAGCGGGTGATCTTCTGGGATTCCTGCTTCTACTTTACCAACCAAATCTGCACCTACATCGGCTGCTTTGGTATAAATACCACCACCTACACGAGCAAATAAGGCGATAGAAGAAGCCCCAAAAGAGAAACCGGTGACTACCGCAATCACTAGGTTGATATCCCAGCCAATGCTAGAGTAAACCAAGAATAGTGTTCCCAAACCAAGTACACCTAGACCAACTACACCTAGTCCCATTACAGCACCACCTGCGAAGGCAACTTCAAG
The DNA here is from genome assembly GCA_042095835.1 of Saprospiraceae bacterium. Taxonomy (GTDB): domain Bacteria; phylum Bacteroidota; class Bacteroidia; order Chitinophagales; family Saprospiraceae; genus DATFKA01. The sequence goes on along the minus strand of JBELML010000029.1, from coordinate 983 downwards.
TGCTTTTCCAAGGCTTGTTCTGGCAGCATTGGTCGTACGTACGTTTGCTTTTGTAGCAACACGCATTCCAATAAATCCTGCTAATGCAGAACAAATAGCGCCTAGAATAAAAGATACTGCAATAAGTGGATGAGAATCATCAGAAATTGCTCCACTGATACCTAGTAGTATAGCTACGCCGACTACAAAAATCGCTAGTACGCGGTATTCTGCTTTCAAGAAAGCCATTGCGCCATCAGCAATGTTCTTTGCAATTATACCCATTTTTTCGGTACCTACTTCTTGCTTAGAAACCCAAGAAGACTTCCAAAAGGTGTAAGCTAGTGCTATTACACCAAACACAGGTACCAATAACATGATCGTTTGACCCATAATTATATCTGTTTATTAATGTTGGTTTATGATTTAAATTTTAGAATCATTATAAAGTGCTGTAAATAAGCTTAATACTCATTTTTTGCGGGTGCAAAGCTAAGGTTATTTTATTTGTTGTCCAACAAAATAAGGGCTTAAGCCACCTGATCGGGCTTCAAAGAAGAGATTCTGCCGAAGGAAATGACAAAAGTCGCTATAATCCCAAGCGAAAATTCCATTTTCTGGCACAAATACACCAAAAAAAGAGTGGTATTTACCGAAAACCGAAAAATGTTAAAATTCGCCTTGGCAAGCTTTACTTTTATACTGTCGAAAGGCAAAAACCTCATGTATAAAGATCAATTGGCTATTTAGCCAAGGGTTTTGGGAATAGGAAGTTTAGTTGGTTTCAAAAAGGCGCCCTGTCTTAGAAACCAACTTTTTTTTATTCCCTAAGTAAGGGACAAAGAATTAGGGCAAAACGCATCAAAATAAAAACTTAAAAAGAAATGCTTATTACCTAAAATCAAGTGTAAAAAAGGTCATAAGTGAAGTGCGGGAAGCCGCCTAGGCACTGTCTGAGCGGAGCGAGTTTGGCTAGGCAAGATTTTTTTGCTTCGTTTTTGTAT
>JBELML010000028.1:0-53103 GCA_042095835.1 Saprospiraceae bacterium | reverse complement strand
GGGTGGCATGGTTTGCGCTGATATGACTGGCATGGTTTGAGTGATATGTGCACAATGAGCAGATTGAGTCCTTTCCAGAGTGTCAGTAGGTCGTGCCAGTCCATTTCTTGGTAGGCATGAAGACGAACCCACTCCTCCTGTTGATAGCCTTTAAAAACAAGATTCTCTTGAAAGTTGCCGCGCACAAAACGCTGATGGTTATTGGAGGCGGAATCAATGAGATGTCCAATAATCTGTTTTGGAGACCATTTCCCGGGCGCTGGGCGCAATCCACTGCTGTGGTTATCGAATTCTGTTGAAAGTCGCTCGTAGGCGTTATTGATCGTAGTAGCCAAGTTTTGGCCTAGAGATGTATTTTTCATTATAGTTAAGCAATTAAATTGTTAATACAACTTACGCATAGTACCGGACACCAAAGAAGGTAAAAGGAAAAGCGAAATTATAACCTTATCAATTTCTAACCTCATCAACCTTTCTAGCCATTTCTGCCAAGCTTTCAAATTGATAGTCCCAATCTTTCTGATGTTGCTCCCATAAATATTTTTCATCTAGTTTGGTGGTGATGAGCACCGTTTTCATACCAAGCTTACGCCCAAATTGCAGATCAGAGATAGAGTCTCCCACCATAATCGATTGCTGGAAATCAATCGCAGGAAAATCTTTTTGAGCTTGCAGGGCCATTGCGGGAGCAGGTTTTCGGCAGTTATTGGCTTGGGACTTCAGGTCACCACAAAAATAGATACCATCGATCCTACCACCGGCTTTGACCAGGGCCTCCTCCATACGTTGATGGATTCGATTCAATTGGTGCACAGTCATGATACCTTTACCAATGCCTTGTTGATTAGTGACCACAATGATCCGCTCAAAAAGTTGACTAAAACGAACAATCGCCTCCACCGCACCTCGATGAAAGCGAAAATCATCCCAATGATTGACATAAGCATCTGGGATACGCTGGTTGATGACGCCGTCGCGGTCTAGGAAGAGGGTGTGGTTTTGCATTATTACTTATGATAAATATAGGAATAAGTCACAATGGTAAGAAAATTGAGCCAAAAATCAATACTAGAAAATAATCAATCCTCAGTACTAAACAATTCATAAATTGAGATTGAATAAACTACAGCTCTAATTCTTAAATCACTGAAAACATGATATCTTCCCGTTTATAAATTTTAAATCATGATTAAAGATATTTACTCCAATCAAAACTCTGAGTATCTAGAAAAAAATAAAACCTGGCATGCAGAAGATTCTCCATGGAAAGCAGGACAGATCCGAAAGATGCTCACAAAACAAAAATTACAATTTAAAAGTATTGTAGAGATTGGTTGCGGTGTTGGAGAAATCCTTTATGAATTAGATAAGCATATAAATAATCCTAAAATTAGTTATGACGGCTATGATATTGCACCTGATGCTATTAAAATAGCGAAACAAAAAGAGAAGTCAAATGTGCGATTTCGTTGTGAAAATTTACTAGAAAAAAAAGATATGGCATTTGATTTAATGCTAATGATTGATGTCTTTGAGCATGTTCCAAATTATTTAGAATTTTTATCCGCATGTAATGATAAAGCGGAGTATTTTATTTTTCATATCCCTTTAGACATCAATTGTAATAACATTTTACGCGGAAAGCTAACAAGATTACGAGATAGGCTAGGACACATCCATTATTTCACTAGGAAAACTGCTCTTGCAGCACTTGAAGATACGGGGTATGAAATTGTAGATTCCTTTTATACGGCTGGATGTAAATTACCAAATCGATCTATTGAAACTAAGATACTCAATATACCTAGGAGCATGATTTTCCCGATTGCACCAGATTTTATAGTCCACTTATTAGGAGGGTATTCTTTATTAGTACTAGCTAAGAAAAATTGAATCTAAAAAGAAAAAATTATCTAAAAAATCTTGATAGTTTTTTAACTCCTTCTTTATAAAGACTAGTTAAATCCTTTGATGGGTTAAAATAGAGCATTAGAAAAAGAAATGAAAGGCCAAACACAATACTATTAAGAATTATATTCACTATAATCAAACCAGAATCAGGAAGAATTGAAGCCAAACAAAAAGCGCTAAAACCAAAAATAATCACTAATACTGTTTTTAAAGTAAAGGGTTGCATTTTGAAGACAAAGAGCACAAAGAGGTACTTAATTAAGTTGAAAGTGGTTAATGACACAAGAGTTCCAATCGCTGCACCTAATAAGCCATATAAAGGTACGAAGTAATAGTTTAATCCAATATTGAGAAAACCTAGTAAAAAGACAGCAAGTAGATTGAACCTGTAGTATTTAGAAAAAGTAATAATCTGACCATTGATTCCAGTCACCATATCTATCACCTTACTTAGTCCAAGGCAAAAAAAAGCATACTTCCCAAGGCTGACCTGGTCATAATTTCCAGTCATTAAAAATAGTTCATCAATAGATAACCAGAGTAGGAAAAATATTGCTAACCCTACTGCTAGAAGGCTTATGGAAGATCTAACATATAAATCTCTAATGTCTTCCATTTCTTCATTATAAATATGTTTTGAAATCAATGGAGACGCTATTGCAAAGAAAGAGGAAAAAGGTATAGTAATTATATTCGAAACATTATTACTAAAACTGTAAATTCCTGTTTTTTCATACCCTTCTATTAAGCCCGCCACCATTATTGTATCTATACGAGTAACTAATACACCTCCAAGTGTGCCAAGAATTCCATAAGCAGCAAACAGCCCCATTCTTTTCAACCTTTCTCGAGTGTAAAATTGAAAATTAATTTTAAGGTAAAACTGTTTAAGAAAAATAGAGTAAAGAACAAGGCTAAAAAAAACTATAGCATTATAACCAATAAACCAAACTACTACACCTGACAAAGAAATCTTTCCAAACAAATTAAGTATTACAAGAATTGGTAATGCTACCTTCAAACTTAAGTCTGAAATAATATTAGGAACTACAATTCTCTGAAAATTGCTAACATAAGCCTTCAATAGACTAACGCCAATTGAGAATAAGCAAAGGAAGCACAAGGCTAAGTAATTTTCTTCCAGTTTTCTAGAATCAAAATTTAGATTTGAAAGAAAATGTAAAAAACTATCTTTTGATACAGCTCCTACTGTCACCCAAAAAAAAGCAATAGAAAATGATGTCAGCAATAAGAAACCTAACCATCCATTATGTCCATTTTTTTTATTAGAAACCTCTTCAAAAAACTTTATGGTAAGTGAATTCACTCCAAGCATTAATATTGGAGCCAATAAAGCTGTGAAGTTTATCAAAGCTTGAATGAGTCCGTACGCTTCAAAATTTCTTGGAAAAATGAATATTGTACTTAAAAAACCTATTCCAACTCCTATATAAGAAATAACCCCTCTCTTAATACCTTGTCTTTTAATTACCCCCATACCATTAGATTATTTTCTATTTAAATAGGATTGATCTAATCGTTTAACCGACTTAAAATATTTTTTTTCAATGTATAGCCTAGGTAGTACTTCAGATATACGTTTATAATTTTATTAATTTTAGAAGAATGGAAGGCGAAATTTTTTTTAAGATAGTTAAAATGATCAATAAATTCTTCTGTGTTCCTTTCATGAATGCAAGCAGCTCTATAATGATATAGATAAATAAATCTATTGAGCGATTTATGCCATTTCGATGGTAGTACCTCTGACTTTAGTAACTCAAAAAACTCAATAACTTCATTTACTCTACGTATACTTTTGTCTCCAGTCCATATACCCCCAGAATGTTTTCTATATACAGACATACTATCTTCTAAATATCCAATTTTCCCATGCATAGCGTGCAATATGTGTAAAGGAAAATCCCCAACTGGAGATTCATAAAACCATTGTGGAAAATCCCTGACCAAACCGGCTTTATACATTACAGTACAATTAACAATAAAATTATCCTTGAGTAAATCCCCTAGGTTTGAAACCTCTGATTGCTTTTTAAAAGGAACAAATTGCTTTTTATTCTCTCTTTCAATTAACTTATAACCATGATGATGGCAGATAGCAAAATCTTGGTTTGCTTCTAAAAATTCAACTTGTTTTTGAAGTTTATAATCGTCAGTCCAGTAATCATCTCCATCGCAAATAGCAATATACTTACCAGTTGCCGCTTTAAAGGTCTCTCTGAAGTTAAACTTATTGGTTGGAAGACCTTTTCTATAAATCACATCAGACCTACTCCGTAGAAACAACTTGATTAATTTCGGATATTTTTCAGCATACTGAATACAAATTTCCCTTGTTTGATCTGAAGATTCATCTTCTCCAATCAATATTTCAAATGGAAAATTAGTCTTCTGAGACAATATGCTATCAAGACACTGCCTAATAAAAGATTCATGGTTATAGGTAATTACCCTAACCGATACCATTGGATTTACCGTCATTTTTTAAATTAAATACCCAAATTTCTTGAGCAATGATTTAGCAATCTTATTAAAGTCATCTATCTCTGAAGGGGTTAAATCCTTTAGATATCTTCCCACAGATTGCTGGTCAATTGGCTGAACTAACCTTTCTTTCCATTTCAAAAACATTTTAGGCTCTAAAGCCTTCCTAGAAGAATAATGATTTAGCATCATCCTCTCAAAGTCTAGATTTAAAAATTTACAAATAGATTTTACAGCAGAATCTGCTTCCGTAACTAAATCTTCATATCTAACAGTGTAAAATTGTTTTTCCTCAAGACCACTTAATACATTCAAAGAATTCTCATTATTTGAAAGCCATTCCCTTGCAATTTCAGATATATCGGTGGGCAATACGGGTTTATATACTCCACGTAGCTTTTTCTTTGCCAACTCCTTATAAGAACAAGACACATCTCTTCCATCTCGGATAATTAATACAAATTGAGCATTCGGAAATAATTGAATCATTAACGGAATATGATTAATATAATAATTATTCTTATCCCCCCATCTTTCGATACTTTGGCTTTGGTTTTGGCTTTGGCCATAAGAACGATAAACTAAATCGATAAGTTTTGAATAATTCGCAGGTTCTTTTTTTATTATCTCAATAGATAATCTTTGAAAATCAAGTTCCCATGTTTCAATTTTCCGGCACCTACTAAGGTCGAAAATAAATTGATTTACCTTTTCCTCTTTATTAGAACTAAGAGTCCAATCTGAATATTCTTTGAAGAGCCATTGAGCAAATCCACATTCGGGGGGAATCACAACAGAAGAATGAGCGTTAATAATTCTCCTTAAAAGACTTGTCCCAGACCTTGGGTTGCCTATTATAAAAATAGGAGAGTGATCTAAATTGACGTTATATACTTGACTATCATCCATTCATTCCGTTCTTTAAAACATGACAAATTTGACCAACCTCACTTTCTTTCAACTCATGAAATAAAGGCAAACAAAGAATCCTACTGGATATGGATTCTGTAATTGGGCAATTTGTAGAAATTTTTAAATATGATAAAGATGATAGGCTTGGATAAAAATACCTTCTGGGAAAAATATTTGCAGCTTCTAATTTAGATTTAACTCGTAACAACTGATCCTCACTTTCGAATATCACAGGGTAGTAAGAATAATTATAATTATCTTTTTCAATCGATAACAATTGTTTAACTAATCCTAATCCTGCTAGCCTTTTATCATATTCCTCACTAATAAGTCTTCTCCTAGAAATTATACTTTCAATGTATTTTAAATTGCATAGCCCCATTGCCGCATGAAACTCAGAATTTTTACCATTAATTCCAACACAATGAAATTTTTCAGGGCCATCATGGCCAAAGTTCCTCATATACCTTATTCTTCTAAGTATCTCTTCTGATTGAGTAAAAACACCTCCTCCTTCTATTGTTTGGAATAATTTTGTCGCATGAAAACTTGTTGTGCTAATATCACCATATTCAAAAATAGAATGCCCTTTTATAGAAACGCCAAAAGCATGTGCTGCATCATAAATAACTTTTAATCCATTTGCATTGGCTATACTCTCAATAACCTCTAAACTACATGGATTTCCGAAAACATGGGTAGCTAAAATTGCAGAGGTTTCTGAAGTGATTGCTTTTTCTATCTTACTTGGATCAATATTAAGAGTACTAGGGTCTATATCAACAAATATAGGTACACAATTTTCCCAAACGATACTGCTAGTAGTAGCTATATAAGAGAAGGGTGTAGTAATAATTTCTCCGTTTAAACCTAATGCTTTAATTGCCAACTGTAAAGCTATAGTTCCATTCCCAACAAACAATAAATGGTCTAAACTGAGATACTTTTTAAGTCTCATCTCGAGTTCATTAACTAATGGTCCATTATTTGTAAGCCAATTACGCTCCCATATTTGTGCAAGATACGCGTCATATTCCTCTTTAGGAGGTAAGAAAGGTTTAGTAACAGGTATCATCTAATCTCTATTTACTTCAGCAAAAAGCACGGTCTCTTCTTTGTGAATAGTGTTATGTTTAATATAGAAGATATAACTCAAATCCAATGATTTTAAATATTCAACAATACCAACAAAATCATTCATCCCATGATAAATTGAAATCCCAAGTTTGGGTCGATATCGTTTAATTATATTTTCAGCTCCTTTTAAGGCAGGCAATTCTGCACCTTCTATATCCATTTTTATAAAATCCGGTTGAATTTTTTTCGCCACACAGAAATCGTCTATCGATAAGGTCTCTATAATTCCTTCTTTATCTTGAAAATCAGAAAATGTAACTTTACTACCTGGGCCGTTATCTTTAAAGTAGACTTTTTTACCAGAGGTATCCCAAACTGGATTGTTTACAATTTCTATATTAGAGTTCCGATTCTTATTTAATCCTAGATTCTTATTAAAAATAGCAATATTGTTAGGGATGAATTCAAAAGAGTAAACCGCTCCAGAATTACCCACTTTATGACTAAAATAGAGCGCCGTATCTCCAAAACAGCCTCCTAAATCTAGAACAGTTTCACCATCTTGTGCACCAATTGAAACTCCATCTGTGATATATTCATATTGGGCCAACTGGAATGTCGTAAAAGCACCTTTTGAATTGATATAAAGCTGAATTGGGAAACCAACTGGATCAAGATTATGTAAATGAAGCGTACGATTCATAAAACTTAGATCAAGAAATTGTTTTTCTACAATCAAGCTCTCAAAGTATTTCACGCCATCCCAGTACTCGCTATTGTTTAGGGCTAATTTGATTTTAGATGGCCCCAAAGCGCGATAAAGGCTAAGATCTATAAGTAGATTTTTAGATTGCTCATCAGCTAAGCTATCATAGAAACTAGATAACCTTGAAAGAAATGGGTAAATGGGAAATAAAGCTACTTTTTGAAACAGGCTACTTTTCGCCCCTATACCTCCCAATAATCTTGCAAGAACAAGCCGAATTCGAGTTTTAACAGGAATACTGTAATTTGGGTATCTTGCAAAATCAATATTATCTTTAAAATTATTCGATAACTTTTGAGGTATTTCCTGGATTAAAGCCGACAAAAAGGGAGTAAATCTTGGCATCTGTTTTTGATTTTCATCAGTTATTTTAGAAGCATGATTGAGTCTACTATTGAAAACATACCCAATACATCCAAAATACACACGAAAGTAAATATACTTCTTATAAAGACCTAATCAAGGTTCAAACAAATAATCAAATGGCAAAACTTAAGCTCCACCTCACCGTCGATTATGAAATATTTGGAGATGGAAGCGGCTCTGTAAAACCTTGTATGATTGATTCCTCAAATGCAATGATGGATTTAGCAGAAGAATTTGGGGCTTCTATTTTATTTTATGCAGAGGTGAATGAGTACTGGGCTTTTAAAACACATCCAAAATACCAATCTGATGCTGCAATAATGGAAGCACAAATGAAAGATATGATTAAAAGAGGGCATGATGTCCAGCTCCATTTACATCCTCAATGGATTGATGCACAATATGATGATCAAGCAGGTTGGAAGCTCAATTACAATTACTGGCGACTTCCGTTTGTCCCCAATGGTTTAGGAACGGTAGAAGATCAACGAAGTCTACTAGGGTTATTTACTAAAGGGAAAAAGACATTGGAACATATTATTAGGTCGGTAGATGCTGAATATTCTTGTAACGCCTTCCGTGCAGGAGCCTGGTGCATCCAACCTGAAGAGACCATCCTTCAAGCCATGCAGCAGGTGGGGTTCAAAAAAGACTCCACTCTCGCTCCAGGAGCATATATGAACAATGGCCTTACCTATTTTGATTTTAGAGGACATGAGAGCACTTTCCAGCCATTTCCAATAAGAGATAACCTCCAAAAGAGAGATAATAAAGGCCAGCTCATAGAATATCCCATCTGGACTACAAACATGGGAATACTTCAAAACACCTATTTCTTATTTTTATCTATTCTTAAGAACTTAGATAATAATGCTCCTAATTGTTATGGACAATCTGCAGCAAAATCCATAGCAATTCGTTCCAGTAAATGGAAAAAGCTTTGGCAGTTAGTGAGGCCCCAATACAAAATGTTAGATTTTTGTGGAAAAAAAACTGCTGGAGAGCTAATTTATATTACCCAAAGAGCTATTAGTAAGGTCAAAAAAACACCTGGTGACGATAGCTATCCATTGATTTCAATAGGTCACCCTAAAAACTTTAGCAACCCTAAAGAAATTAGAAAATGGTTAACTTGGATTAGCACCCAAGAATTCATTTCACTTGCATAAAACACACGATGACTCGAAAAAATCCTAAGATAATAGTGATTGGTCCAGACTTAGAAAAATCTAACCCAGGTGGTATTGTAACCGTGATTTCGTTACTTTTAGCTTCAGATTTAAAAAAGAAATTTGAATTTACGCTAGCTCCTTTAGATTACTGGGGCACTCCTATACGGCAGATTTTATATTTTTCTTATTCTTGCCTACAGATAATCTGGAAACTTTCCACAAAGCAATTCGATTTAATCTATTTCCATATAAGTCTTTACCCACAGAATTGGCCAAAGTTTCTCTTTCTTAAGTTTATTAAGCTTTTTTCTCGAAAAAAAATATTACTACACATACATGGTGGTCTTCCCAGTAATCTGCTACAAAGAAAAAAATTCTTCTCTTGGTGTTTTAAAAATATTAATCATTATTGGGTACTTACACAAGACCAGAAAGATCAACTCAGCTCTTTATTTTCGATCCCCTCTACAATGATCAACCTCATTCCTAACTACCTACCTAGCAAAAGTCAAGGTACACCGAAAGTGAGAAACCAATTTTTATTTTTATCACGTCTTGTGAAGGAAAAGGGTGTAATGGAACTACTGTCTGCACTTAATGACATCAAGGCAGAGTTACCTCAAGACTATAAGATGATTATTGCAGGTGATGGCCCGTACTTAGCACAAGCAAAGCAACTAAGTGAAGAATATGAACTGACAAAGTGGGTAGACTTTCCTGGTTATGTAAGTGGTTGGGAAAAGCAAAAGCTTCTTGATGAAAGTGAAGTTTTTATTTTACCAAGTTATCAAGAAGCGTTTCCAATGTCGATTTTAGAAGCTATGGATGCTTCAAATTTTATAATTAGTAGTAATGTTGGGTCAATTTTTTCAATGCTTGACGATGGAAAGATTGGGTACTTAATTCCTCCCAAAAACACCAAAGCTCTCAGCCAAGCCATGCTAAATGTTCTAAATCTAAGTCCAGAACAGCTAGCTGAATACCAAAAAGAAATAAATAAAAATTTTAATGAACATTATAGGTTGGAAAAAGTAGGTGTTTCTATATTAACATCAAGGTTTGGTAATATTATAAATAGGCAAGTTTAGTATTTTTTTTCAACCTTTTTAGACCTATAAAAACATGAAATAACAACTGATAACCCTGCTTAGATAAAAAACCAAGATCATTCTTTGGAATAGTAGCATATTGATATTCATTCAATACTTTTTTTAATAAAGTTTCAGAAACTCTTATTTGTTTTGTATTTAACCCTGCTTTCCATTTTTGGGTATTCTTTTTCAGAAGTGGTCTCTGTACATTTTTTTTCCAACTCTTTTCATCTTTTAGGATAATGGATGCAGATATTTGATGATAATCAAGCATCGATTGCTCATATGGTATATCCAACCATTCACAGATACCATTCAGAATATAATCTGGGCGATCAAGTAAATCCTCATACTTGAAGCTGTAATACTTGGCACCAAAGAGGGTTTTCGCCTTGTTTGTACAATACTCTAATCCATATTTAGTTTCTAATAAATGTACTAGAAACGATGTATTCGCCCCCCATTTACTCTTCATCCTAGATAAAAGGACATCCCTTGGATCCCTAATAATCTGCAAAAAATAAGCATCTGGAAAATTTTCATGCAATTCTTCAATATAATTCATGTATAATGGATCCTTATCTCCTATTGCAACAACTTGTTCATCACCGAGGTAAGTTTGCCAAAAAGACAATATCAAAGACCTTATACTTTTGGGAATATTTTCACCATCGAAGTCTACCGTTTTTAAAAGGAGATCGATGTCCATTCCAATATCAGCTATTCGTTGATCTACTTGAAGAAGCGCCTTTAAATCACTTTTAGATGCAATATTCAAACTGTTACCTGCGGCTGGGACTAAATATTTCTTAACCATTTGATGCTCAGGAGGTACACCAATTTTTGAGTGCGCATTAAGCATGCTTTGAATTAAAGTAGTGCCTGATCGCCCAACACCTGAAACAAAAATCTTTTTTAGGTTTATCACCTTACTCTTATTCGACATATCCTACAATAATTCAGATAGTAGATCAACAATACGCTCAGTAGTTTTACCATCCCAGAGAGGTGGAATCTCTCCTTTTTTAAACGATCCGGAAAAGATATTATCCATATTTGCTTTAATTGAATCGATATCTGTATCTAATAAAATATTTGTACCTACTTGAATAGTACTCGGACGCTCAGTGTTATTACGAAGAGTTAAGCAAGGTACTCTCCGAAAGGTAGTTTCTTCTTGAATACCACCACTATCAGTCAAAACAAATTTACAATCCTTAATCAACCGTTGGAAAGCAAAATAATCCATTGGAGGAGTAATGATTAACTGTTTAAGATTATCCAAGCGGTCCTCAAGGCCAAAACTGGCTATCCGTTGACGTGTACGAGGATGCATAGGGAATACGATCTTTATTTTAGGATCTAAATATTCCATCAACTCAAAAATCCGATCTAATCCAACTTTATTATCGACATTTGAAGGGCGGTGCATTGTCATCAGAACAAATTGCTGAGGCTCAATGCCCAAGTCATTTAAAATTGGACTCTGACCAATACTTTGATCAAAAGCAACCAAAGTATCTATCATGGTATTACCAACAAAAAAAATCTTATCTTTTATTTTTCCTTCAGTTAGTAAATTATCTAGCCCACTCTGCTCTGTAACAAAGAAATAGTCTGTAATTTGGTCGGTCAAAATCCGATTTATTTCCTCGGGCATTTCTAAGTCTCCACTCCTTAAACCACTCTCTAAATGAGCAATTTTAATACCTTCTTTTTGAGCAGTAATTGCTGCGGCTAGAGTAGAATTAACATCCCCGACAACAAATAGAAGGTCAGGTGTCCAAGCTGTAAAAAAGTCACTTAGAGACTTAATAATTTCTCCAATCTGCCAGGCCGGTTTTTTTCTCTGAATATTCAGGAATACATCTGGTTCTTTTAATTCTAATTGCCTAAAGAACACCTTTGACATGGCATCGTCGAAATGCTGCCCAGTGTGAATCAATTTATATTCAAATTGGTCAGGATACTTTTCAAATTCTTTTTCAAACTGACTAATTTTTATGAAATTGGGTCGCGTTCCGACAACTATGCCTACTTTCTTCATCTTTCGAGTTAATCGTGCTATTTGAGAATGCTGCAAGATAAAATTTAAAGGTTGATTTACATAACTTCTATTACATGCTCAAAAAGATTCGATATTTCCTTTCTTTTCCTCCACACGTAATTATCAAAAAAATAAGATCTCATATAAAGGAAATTTTACGCGCTCCGTTTATCCAGCTCAGGCATGAAAAAACTGACCTTAGAGAAAAATCAATATCGAATCCTATTTATTACTCTTTCTTCGACCTTCCGATAACCTCTAGAATACAAATTGATCCTTATCAATTCCTTATTGATCATTGGTTAGATCATCGCTTCAATCTACTTGGTAGCGGTTGGGTATATAATCAATACTCAACTCAAGCTTGTGGAATAGAAGGTTATAAATACCATCATAACCTCTCCATCGAAAAATTTGACAATGAAGGAACCTGGTTAAAAGAAATTATTCCAACAGCTCATTTTGTAGAGTCTAAAAAATACTGGCGTATCATTCAGGAAATCAATCCAAACTATATCCCAATTGATTGGCAAAAAGATTTCAAAAGTGGATTTAGATGGAAAAGTAAAAAATGGCATAGAACGCAGTCTAATATAAGTAAAGGAGTGAAAGGAGTTGATATTAAAACACCTTGGGAATTATCCCGATTACAACACCTACCACAACTTGCCATTTTAGGCATCCTAGAAAAGTCAAAGGCTAAACAGCTAATGATAGAATTTCAATGCCAGGTATTAGATTTTTTGTCCACTAATCCAATAGGATTAGGGGTAAATTTTGCATGTACTATGGATGTTGGGATTAGAGTAGCTAATCTCTTAGTAGCTTATGATCTGTTCCAACAACATGACCATTTTCAAAACCTAGATGAGCATTTTAAAAGTATTTTTGAAAAAAATATTTTTCATTATGGAGAATTCATCCTTAACAATCTTGAATATAAAGATGGAGTCAATAACAACCATTATTTAGCAAATATCGCTGGACTCTTATTCATTGCTGCTTATTCCAAATCTAACTCAACTACTGACCAGTGGCTAGCTTTTGCTATCCAAGAATTAATTTATTGTATAGATCACCATTTTTTTGAGGACGGTACCAATTTTGAGGGTTCTACAGGTTATCATATGTTTAGTAGTGAGATGTTAACATGGTCAACATTTCTTATTCAGAGAATCCCAAGAGAAAGGCTGAGCTCATTATCGAGATATACCCCAGGTGCAGTTTCAAAGTCAAGGTTATTGAAACCATTGAACCAACAACAGTTCCTTATTAATAAGGAGATCATTTTACCCGATTCCTTTTTTGACAAATTATACAGGAGCATTCTATTTATTGCAAATATTACTGGCCCTAATTTAACTATCCCAGCTATAGGTGACCACGACAGTGGAAGGTTTTTAAAAATATTTCCTTTTGGTCAATTATTGACTCATCGCAATGCGATTAAAATCTATAAAAATCTTAAAGCTTATGGCCAAAACTATGATGGGGATTTCTTTTGGGATGAAAATGATCTTTCCCCAATTCCTTTACTAGCTTTGGGGGGCTTATTATTTGACAATCAAATATTAAATTATTACAAAAAACTTCATCCTATTATCTCCTCCTTTAAGCCAACACCAATCACCCTAAGTAAATCGATTGAATCAAACACTATTAAATCAAATTTTATTTACAATTCTTGGAATTCTATACCCCTCGAAGAATATAAATTCACTTCTACGAAAAGTTTTACGACTGACACAAATAATGAACAGTCATTTACAGATAATTTAAAATTTATTACCTATCCAAATTTCCAATTAACGATAATCAAATCGGACAGACTTTTTTTAACTTTTTCAGGCCTTAGTAACCCTAAAATGCATTCCGCATGGGGACATGTCCATAACGACAAACTATCTATCACACTTTTTATTGACAATAAATCAATCCTAATTGATCCTGGAACCTATCTATATACTCCAATACCTGAAAAAAGACTAGCCTTTAGGTCTGTTACTGCTCATGCCACATTAATTGTAGAAGAAATTGAACAGAACAATTGGCCAAATGGTAATACTGGACTTTTTGTATTAGATAAATCCACCAGAATTGACTACTTAGCTCTCGATCAAAATAGTATTGCTCTTCAACTAAGCTATAAAAAAATTAAACAGATTAGAAGAATTGAAATCCTTTCTAATGCTGTCAAAATAAGTGACTTCTCTAATGTTCCATTTAAGAGTAATTTCACCTTACCAGAGTTTTACTCAAATGGATATGGAAAACTGTTAAAAATAAGAAATGAATAAAAAGGTACTAATTATCAGCTACTATTGGCCTCCTGCTGGTGGTGGTGGTGTGCAGCGATGGCTTAAAATGTCAAAATATTTCAGCAGTTTTGGTTGGGCCCCTATAATCTTCACAGTAGATCAGGGAGAAGTGCCCGTTGAAGACAAGAGCCTTATAAATGAAGTTCCTGATGATATCGAGGTATTAAAAGTGCCAATCTGGGAGCCCTATGACTTATACAAGAAATTTACACGTAAAAAGAAAGGGGAAAAAATTTACTCCGGCTTTATTAATGAAAAGAAATCAAATAATTTCACTCAAAATATTTCAGTATTTATTAGAGGAAACTTTTTTATCCCAGATGCCAGGATGTTTTGGATAAGGCCCTCTATAAAGTACTTAAATAAATACCTATCTACTCAAAAAGTAGATGTAATTATTTCTACCGGACCTCCACATACCACTCATAGGATTGCCTATTACATTAAGAAAAAACATGATATCCCATGGGTAGCTGATTTTAGGGATCCTTGGACTAAAATTGATTTTTATCACCAACTTAAGCTAACTAAGTTTTCTGATGGTTTACATAAAAGGATGGAAAAGCAAGTTTTATCGACGGCGACAAAAATTGTTACCGTAAGCTGGAGCTGGGCTAAAGATTTTGAACAAATCAGTCAAAGAAATGATATCCAGGTTATTACAAACGGTTATGACCCACAAGATTTTAATTCCCCAAAACCAGAACTAAATAGTCAATTCACTATCTGTCATATTGGGTCTATGAATAAAGACCGAAACCCAGCTATTTTATGGTCAGTACTAAAAGATTTAACGAATGAGATGCCTGAGTTTTTAAAAAACTTAAAGATTGTACTTATTGGAAATGTAGATCACTCCATTATAAAATCTATTCAGGACAATAATTTAAGCTCTTATCTTGAAAAGGTAGACTTTCTACCTCATTCAGAGGTAATACCAATTTTAAGAGCCGCAAGGGTTCTATTATTACCAATTAACAATACCCCAAACTCTGCAGGAGTTTTACCCGGAAAGCTATACGAATATATGGCAGCGAAAAGGAATATATTATGCATCGGCCCTCCAGATAAAGATGCAGCTAGAATCCTACGAGAAACAAAGTCAGGTACTATACATGATTACACTGATTATACTGGTGTAAAAAATAGAATCCTCGACTTATTTAATGCTTTCCAAAGGAATGAAAATCTTCTCGAAAGTATTAATATTGAGCAATATTCAAGAAAAGAATTGGCTAAAAAATATACAAAGTTCCTGGAATCCCTCTAGTTATTTCTTTCTTTTAGGCTTTTGCGATTTTACTTTCCCTTTAGTTTTCTTAGACTTACTCTTTGCTTTACGCGCTGGTTTAGCTTTATTTATTTTTTCCGGAAGCGGTTCATTAATCCACACATAAATCAAATACCCGGAATAGCCGAGAAAGGTAAGGAGTAATCCCCAAGAACTTAATATTGTTAGCCATTTTAGAACTGCTGGTGTTTTCGGAGTAAATTCAAACGTAATGGTGTGCTCTCCTGAAGGAACAACTAAAGACCGCAACAAATAGTTTGACCTAATAATTGGGACTCTTGAATCGTCTATTTTTGCCGACCAACCTTTATTCTTACCATACCAAACTTCAGAAAAGACTGCTAGTTGATCACTCGTTGTATTAGATTTGTAAACTAATCTATTAGGTTTATAATCTATCAATTCTATTGTACCTTGACCATCTCCAGCAGAAAATCCAGAAAGTTCCTCCTCAAATTCTGAACTCAGAACAACTGCTGAATTGCCTGTATTAATATCTGACAATTGATTAATTTCTTCTCTCGGAGAATTTACTAGAATTAGGTCTTTTACAAACCACGCATTCCCCAAAGCATTAGGATTTCTTTGGAGCTTTTGATCTCTTTGGATAATATATTTCGTATTCAACATATTCAGCACCTGCTGATTATTGTTTGAGATATGAATATTTATTAAGTCTTCTATTCTTTGGAGCTTTGCCGGAGAGTAGCCTCCAATAGTATTATGATGGTATGAAGTACTTGCAGATGAAAAAGTTCCAATGGATAAATCTAATACTCTGTAATAACCTCGTCCTTTTGGTTCAAGATTAAAAATTTGTTGATCCACTGCCCTTGGAATAAAGTTTTGTTGATCATTTTGTATTTGCACATAATTATCCTGGTCTATATAACGCTTATCTACTCCCCATAAATCGATGACCATTAAAACTCCTAAAGAAGCAAAAAGAACATACTTACTTTTTAAAATATCCTTAAAGTACAAGTATAAAAGTGCAGCTCCTGCTAAAACAAAAAACAATGACCTAAAAGCATCATTTCTAAGTATTCTTTTACGTTCCTCTATAAAAATATTTTGAATTTGGCTGGAGTAAGAGGCCTCTCTTGCGGTAAGAAAGTCAAATAAAGATGGGCCTAATAAGGCAAGTATAAGACATAGTCCGCCGACAATCCCCGTTGAAAAAATGACCGCCTTAAGCGATTTAGAGCTACTTCCTTTATCAATACTAGTACTAAGGCCAATAAAGGTAGGGAATATTAATAGAGCAGGAAGTACAGTAGTAATAGAACTATGTGCTCTAAATTTATTAAATAGTGGTAAGTAATCATACATTGGTCTCACTAACCATGACGCATTTTTTCCCATTGATATGATTAACCCTACAATAAAAGCTATAAAAATCCCCCATCTTAAAGAAGGAGAAACGTGAAACATTGAAAAAACAAAAATAAAAAGGAATAAAGCTCCTAGATAATATGGCCCACTAGTAAACGGAAGCCCTCCCCAATACATCGGGGCTCTCACTGTATTATCACTTCCTCTAGATGCTCCATTATTTAACATTAATCGCCCCATTTCAGAATCAACACTAACTTCTTCTCCCCCTGATCCCCCAACAAGTCTAGGTACTAAAATAGTAAATACATCACTCAGGTTATTGCTCCACTGGGTTACATAACCCCATTCCAATCCATCAACTTCCGAGCTACTCTGTGCTTCTTGGTTTGGACGATCTACATTTAAAATTGGCTCTCCCCTCATTGTAGCCTCTGAAAAAGTTTTTGAGGAATAAAGTTGAAGGCTTCCCGAAGAAAGTGCTACAAATGCACAGACAAGTAAAATAGATATAGGTAAGAATAACGAATTAATCTTTTTCTTTTCATTAAAGACAAAAACAACTATATAAACCAGAAAAAAGATGATTAACAATGTTACAAGGTAATACATCATCTGTATATGATTGTAATAAAGCGCCAAACTACAACCAACAGCAAAAAGTAAGCCCCCTATTTTTAATTTATTTTTTAAAGCTAAAAGGATTCCTCCAACTATAAATGGGAATGCACTCATGATATCCACCTTCGAAGAATGTCCTGCCTCTTGAATGACTATAAAATTTGTATTGTAGGCATAAGCGAAAGCACCTATCATACTTAACCAAGGGTTAACACCTAATAAAATTAGCGCAATATAACTGGTTAATGCGAGCTTGAAAAAAGCACCAGGAACTCTTTTTTGCCATAAAGAAGTCGCCTTACTTGCTAAGTTTTTGATTGCATTTTGATCTCTTCCATAAATTAATAATCGCCATGGCATACCACCGAACATCCCATTATTCCAATAATATTTTTCACCTGTTTTCTTCTCAAAACTGTAGACTTCCCCGTTCATTTGCTTTCCAGAAATTACATCTGTTGATTGTAACCTTTCACCCTGTACCTCAGGTAAAAAGTAAATAGTCCCAACGATAAAAAAAAAGAGGATTGCTACAATGTGCGGAAAAATTTTATTTAACATATTGATAATTTTAAAAAGAAAGCGCTCTCTAAAGGCAATCTTTAGAACTCAATTAGTTGTTCATTCTATGAAATGGGTGTTTCCCTTCTGGTAACTTAACAAAACTATGAAAATCATTTTTTATACTATCAAGGGATGAATTCCTAATTTGATAAACTAGATCAATCCCTTGTTTTGTAGTATCTATTCTAAACCCTTGACCTGAAAAAATTTCTTGATAACTCTTAGTATGTAAGTTCTCAAACCCCTGACTAAAGTCAAATTCTTCATCATCAATTTTCAGAGATCTATAAACTAGCCTTCCTTCATTTCTTATAGCAGAAGGTAAGGTATCTCCATTAATACTCAAAAACCATCTAACATTCCCATTTTCCAACCTTAAAACCCCAGCTGCTCTATCATGTGAATGAACATGTACCTCCTGATTAAGAACCTTACCAAAAATCCAAATTAACATATCAAAAAAATGAATACCTATATTTGTAGCGATACCTCCAGATTTTTGATTATCTCCCTTCCAACTTGCGTAATACCAATTTCCACGGGTAGTAATATAAGTTAACTCAATATCCCATAATTTATCAGAAGGAGCACTTTCTACCATTTTTTTTAGGGCAATTACCGAAGGATGTAGCCTTAATTGTAAAACACAAAAAATACTTTGTCCTGTGTCATTTTCAATTTCTTTTAATGGAGTTAAATTCCATGGATTTAGGACAATTGGCTTCTCACAAATCACATCCGCTCCATGTCTTAATCCAAAACGTATATGCGCATCGTGCAAATAGTTAGGCGAACAGATTGTCAAATAATCTATGGGCGTACCGTTTCTTTTTAACTTCTCCAAATGGCGATCAAAACGCTCAAATTCCGTAAAAAAGGCAGCCTCTGGAAAATATCGATCCAAAATACCGACAGAATCTGAGGGGTCTAAAGCGGCAACTAATTCATTGCCCGTTTCAGCAATAGCTTGTAGATGTCGAGGCGCTACATACCCGGCTGCACCAATCAGAGCAAATCGCTTCATACTTTTTGAGTCATTTTCTCTGTTCCCAACCATTCCTCCACCTCATAGCGATTCCGATTCGGGGCATTGCGTGCCACCAGCTCCGCTACAAAACCTGCTAGAAATAGCTGCGATCCGATAATCATGCAGGTCAAGGCTATAAAGAATATGGGATTCTCAGCGACTAGGCGAGCTTTGGTTCCATTTAGCAAATGTATCAATTTCTCTACAAGTATCCATAGCGTCCCTACAAAACCGATCGCAAATAAAATCGAGCCAAAGGTCCCAAACAGGTGCATCGGTCGCTTGCCGTATTTGCCTACAAAAGTAATCGATAGCAAATCAAGGAAACCATTCACAAAGCGCTCTAAACCAAACTTGGTCGTCCCGTACTTGCGCGCCTGATGTTGTACAACCTTCTCCCCTATATTTTTGAAGCCTGCCCACTTGGCAATCAACGGGATATAGCGATGCATCTCTCCATAAACCTCAATATTCTTGACAACCTGACCTTTATAGGCCTTCAAGCCACAGTTAAAGTCGTGCAATTTGATCTTAGAGATCTTGCGCGTGACACCGTTGAAAAATTTAGAAGTAAAATTCTTAATGAATGGATCATAGCGCTTTTTCTTCCAGCCAGATACCAGATCATAACCCTCTTCGGTGATCATCTGATAAAGGCCCGGAATCTCATCCGGACTATCTTGCAAATCTGCATCCATTGTGATCACAACATCACCTTTGGTCGCTTGAAAGCCCGTATGCAAAGCTGCCGATTTCCCGTAGTTACGACGAAATTTAATCCCTCTCACCTGAGGATTTACTTTGTGCAACTCTTCTATGACTTCCCAGGAGCGATCAGTACTCCCATCATCGATCATCAGGATCTCATAACTGAAATCGTGGGCCTCCATGACACGCCTAATCCATGCCTCTAATTCTGGTAGTGATTCTTCTTCGTTGAGCAAGGGTACAACAACCGAAATATTCATTTCACACTATTTGGTTCTTAGTAAAACTTAAATGATAAATCTCGTATTTTGATCGAGCAGCATTTGTACCAAGATAAGGCAAAAAACGTAGATAATGCAGGGCATTAGCGAGGCTTTTTAACCTGCCTGCGCCGAAGCATTCGGCAGGCAGGCGCAATATTGGTGCAAAAGATGCCATCAAAATCGAAGAGTTATTTTTTTAGTTTTGCTTAAATGAAAATGCGATGGCCAAAGATAGTATAAATCCTCCGATTAAACTTTGTACATAACGGAATACCAAACTGGCAATGGTGATTTTTACCTCGCCTTCCTGATAGTACTCCTGAATCTGCGCCAGATCGTCCCGACCTCCACGGTTGAATTGCTCTAAATTCTTGAGGGCTGTTGTGCGTTGCAACTCTAATAACCCATCATCTAACTGGACTAATACATAGTAGAAAACATAAAAAAACAAGGCTCCAATCACAAAAATGAAAAAGCTCACTCGTATGCCTTCAAGCAAACTTAGGCTAGACTGCTGCTTTCTATGAGCCAAGGTTCCATATATCATAAAGAGGAGCAAGGGTAGCAATCCTCCCCACCAAATCCATAGTTCAAAAAAATGATCTCTAGCTACCCAATAAAAAAGCAGGTAGTAAGCTACTGTGCTCACTCCTGCTAATATGCTGTATTTTATATTCAATGTCGTAATGTTGAATGTTGTAATGGTTAATAAAGCAAAATTACAATTTTACTCCATTACCTCACTACATTACCATATCATTACATGCCTACATCTCTAATACTCCGGCGCCTCTTTTTTCATGATAGCTCCAATGATGGCAGAAATAATAGCTCCACCAATAAGACTCATCACCAATAAATAGGCTGCCATTCCACCTGGACTCATAAACATGGCGGTATAGCTCATCGCCATATCGATAGCATCTTCGTCCATCCCCTGTGTTTCGAAAGCTTCTCTTTGAAAATCCATCATATCCGATAGAAAATCAGGCTGAATAAAAGAAAAGTTCACAAATGTCCAGATCGCAGTGATCACACCGACTACCAAGAAGGTAAAAAAGGAAGTCTTAAACCCTTCCCCAAATGTTGCGTAGCCTCCGTTACTACCTCTAAAGGCCCGCACAGCCATCACTGCACCGCCAATCCAAACAGCAAAATTAAGGAAGTTGAGTACATAGCTCATCGTAGATGGATTCGCAGCTTGTTCTGGATCAGCAAGACCAGTAAGCTGGCCCACCAGCCCCAGTACGATTAAAATTGCTGCTGTAATTCCACCGTAGCGCATGGCAATACCCCATGGAGATTCATTACTACTGTTGTTTTCAATTAAATTATTATCCAATGTGCTCATAATGTGTGGTTTATTAAAAAGTAATTATTTAAGAAATCTATAACACTTTCAATATCTAAATTCTCCCACAGAAGTAGGGAATTTTTCTACCGAAATCAGCAAAAAAGCGATTGATTCCCCTTCACCACACCAAGTACTTTCCCTTTTAGTACCTTTCCGACCAAGGGCGTATTCTTAGATTTAGAAGCTAGTGCCTTGGCATCTACCTTCCATTCTTGGCTTGGATCGAAGAAACACAAGTCCGCACTTTGCCCTTCTTGAATCTTGGGAATATCTTGTCCAAACACCTTCCTGGGTTGGATGGCTAATTTCTCTACAATGTCTTCCTGACTAAGCCTTGTTTCGGTATTGACCAGACTATAGCAAGTCTCCAATCCGATCGCGCCAAACTCCGCATAAGCAAATTCCAGCTTTTTCTTATCTTCCTCCCAGGGAGTGTGATTGCTGATAATCATATCAATCGTTCCGTCTTCTAATCCTGCTTTTAGTGCAGCTCGGTCCTCAGCTGTTCTCAAGGGCGGCAAAACTTTGAATTGCGCATCAAAATTTTCAACAGCTTTATCTTCGTAGGCTAAGTTTAAGGCAGGTACCGAGCAGGTGACTGCTATACCATCTTCCTTTGCTTTGCGAATGAGTGCCACCGCCCCCGCGGTCGAGATGCCGTGAATATGGACTTTTGAGGCGGTATAGGCTGCTAAATTAATATCTCGGATAATCATCATCTCCTCTGCCAATGGTGCAATGCCCTTCATGCCCATTACCGTGCTGGTGTAGCCCTCATGGATATGCCCTCCACCAGACAGTGCCAGATCATAGGGCCTGTTGATCACTACGCCGTCGAAAGCTCTTACATATTGTAGCGCCCGCATCATCATACCATTATCCTGAATGGGATGGTCTCCATCTGAGAAAGCGAAAGCTCCACCTTGATGCATATCGATCATCTCTGTGATGTCTTTGCCATTGCAATGACTAGTAATCGCACCAATAGGTAATAAATCAACTAGATGCAACCTGCTTTGATTCCTCCAATAATTTAAAGCTGTTTTAGAATCGATCACCGGATTGGTGTTGGGAAAGGGAGCAATAGCGGTGTAGCCCCCACGTGCCGCAGCCAGCGTTGCCGTAGAAATGTCCTCGCGATGCTCGAAGCCAGGGTCAGCTACTTGGAGTCCAATATCTAACCAACCGATAGAAAGATGCAGGTCTGCGCTTTCTATAACCTGAGCATTAGACGAATCTATTTGTGGGCCGATGGCCTCGATTTTCCCATTTTTAATTAAAATATCCTGGCGCCTGCCGTGATAAGGGCGGTTGGGATCTATAATTTTAGCTTGGCGAGCAAAAAGCAGCATGTGTCAATGATTTTGACAAAATTAATGTAGGGAATTGTTTTTAACGAATATTTTTTTAGATAAACCACAGTAGGTACATAGAGAACATAGAAAAGAACGCCCTTTAAGGCTCTTTTCCTACAATAAATCTACTTGCTCTAGGAACCAATCTTTAGCAATCAAAGGGCGAGCTTCTTCAATTTCGCTGCGCAGTTTTGCTTTAGCTGCTTTATCATAAGGGTTGACTTTAACTAACTTTTTGGTGTATTTGATAAGATTGAGAAATGGTTTACGGTATTGAGGCGCAAGTTGTTTCTTCCTGTTAATGTATACTTTCATACTCTCTAATAGGGCATCTAATAGGATATACTCATCTTGGGTATAATAAATCCTAATTAACATAGATCTAATCATTAGATTAAGATTGATTGCTCCAGGGTTTACCGTGATCAGATAATCTTGAGCCTTATCATAATCGCTTTTTTCAAAGTAATATTTACCCAAAGAAAATTGAACTGTTTCTTCACGCTGATCTTCCATCAAGTATTTCTGATAGTTATGGATAAATGAATATATCCATTCAAACTCTTTCACTACCGTACCCATATTTACCGTATTCCTAAAAGTTGAAGTACTTAGTTGCCCCTCATCGTTGAAAAGTACCTTATTTTCTATTCCTTGTTTATAAAGTGAAAACACTTCTCTTTTAAACCCTTTCACGGATTGATTAGCTCTGGTAATACTATAGTTCACTGCTTGTAAATAGTTATCTCTCATCTCCGATTTAGGAAGAATCCCATCATGTTCAAATATCGATTCTTTAAACTTATAGTAATATTCTTCTTTTTCTGGAAACCTGGTCGCCAAGTATAAATAATAATAAATTTTAATAGAAGGAATTCTAGTGAGCCCATTATCATCAATAAACTTCATTACCGGCTCCAGCAAGCCATAGTTATATTCTTTCTTTATTTTATTTTCATGATTCAACATATGACAAGCAAATCTAAGCTTACGGATAATAAAGCTAATTTCTAAGCTATCAACAATCCCCTGAAAATCTGCTTGCAAAGATTGTCTTGACCCTAACTCATTATACTTCTCTTCACTTAGGAGAAATAGATTATGATAATATATTTCGTCTTTAACCTGACTGTTCTTCAGTGATTTAGAAACCTGCTTAACTAGTTTAGAGTAAGATTTATCGAGACCTCTAACCCTAAAATTAGTTGCTAAATAAATCTGACTACCAATGTCATCCTCCATTGCTAAAGAGAACAGTAAATAGGCTTCAATTACTTTACTTAATATATGCGTTAACTGCCTAAGCTTAGCATCATCATAGATTTCACCTGGATAAATAGTCTGAAAAACATGATCTTTAACCAAGTACTTGGCCTTCTCTCTGGGAAGGACCGTAATCAAGTATTCGAATAGATCAATAACGTCCCGACGATGGTTATGAGCAGGAGAAGCCAACCATTTTTTGAGTTCCCTAATTTCCTGTTTGGTTAGAGATCTGACAATTTCGATTAATTGACTATTTTCCATATACAATTAAAAATTTCAACAACAATTACCCAAAAATCATTTATATACTAGCAAAAATAACACACCTCAAGCATATTCTGCTTATTTTTTTTCAACAAAAGAGAATATTTGTCCTTGTTTTTTCATTCGACAAACTACACTTTTGTACTATCATAAGAGCGTTTAAGAGTAAACATACCACCTAATGAAAAATACAACGACCTCGTACTTCAAACGAATCCGCAATACCCTATTGTATTGCCTGGCTTTCTTATTGCCTTTTTTCAGCCAGGTCCATGCCCAAGGCTGGCAGCAAAGCTTTGGTAGTGACAACCCTGAGGAAGCCTATGCCCTCCTAGAGGATGTTGATGGTGGCTTTCTTTTAGTAGGTACAGGGATCGCTCCAGATGGAGACTTAGATCAAGATATTTTCCTCATCAAATTGGATATAGACGGTACACTGGTTTGGACCAAATACTTTGACAACGGTGGTCAACAGTTACCGCGTGCCATTGCCCGCTTGGCAGACGATAACCTTATTATAGTGGGCTCAATCACCGACCAAGCTAATAACCGGGATGTTCAGCTGCTTAAAGTAGATGCTCGGGGCAACCAAATTTGGTCTAGAAACTACGGCGGTGATATCAGCGAATCGGCCAATGATGTGGCCACACTTGCAGATGGTGGTTTTGTCATCGTGGGAGAAAACGATGCTGGTACAGATATCGAAAGCGATATTTTGGTGGTTCGCTTTGATGCACTTGGTAATGCTCGCTGGCAAAAGACCTTTGGTACCGATCGCTCCGATGTAGGAAATGCGATTACTGTTTTAGGTGATGGTTTAGCCATCGTGGGTGATTCGAAAAACGAGGCTGGCTTCGACAATGACATCGTCGTTTATGACTTAGATGCTAGCGGCGACATCATCTGGGAGCGAAGACTATCCAACAACTTCCTAGAGGAGGGTCGTGCGATTACAGCCACCCAAGATGGAGGGATTGTGATTGCAGGTCAAATTAATGACCAACCCGATGCCTTTGCAGCGAAATTCGATGCAGCAGGCAATCTCCGTTGGAGTAGAACCATAGGCAGCAATGATTTCGAAGAAATTGCCAATGCGATTACTGAGCTACCCGATGGTAGTTTAGTCCTAGCAGGTATCGCCGTAGAGATGGTAGGTATCAATGCTGATTTTTACCTCGCCAAACTTGGCTCAGGTGGTGATATCATCTGGGAGCGAAAATTAGGCCGAACCGATTATCTAGACGAAGCCAATGCTGTGGTGAACACCCTTGATGGTGGCTTTGCTTTAGCAGGATATAATGCTCCAGGCTTATCCTTCGAAAACGATATCGTGCTCGTCAAAACGGACGCCCTAGGAAATACATTTACCAATGAAATCCGAGGTCGAGTCTATTTTGATGCAGATCAGCAATGTGATGCAGACCCCGATGAAGAAAACCTGACAAACTGGGTGGTGGTCGCCTCTAATGGCACAGAGACTTTCTATGGCACTACCGACGATAGTGGCATTTATGCCATTGGCGTAGATACCGGTCGCTTTAGTGTAGATTTCATCCCTACCAACCGATACTGGCAAAAATGTAAACTCGAAGGATACAATGTGTCCATTGAGCAATTCTATGATACCGTCACGGTAGACATGGGTGCTACTGCCAATGTAGAATGTCCTTATTTAGAAGTGGATATTTCTACAGCTTATTTTCCACCTTGCGACAATATCGTCTACACCGTAGAGTATTGCAACCTGGGCACCTCTTCTGCTACAGATGCCTTCGTTGAGGTACTACTCGACCAGCAACTCACCTATGTATCTTCCGCACTAGAGGCTAACCAAACCGAGCAAATGCTGACCTTCCAATTGGGCGATGTAGCTAGAGGCGAGTGTGGAAGTTTCACCTTTACTGCGAGTTCTCCCTGCACAGGCTTGGCAAGAAACCAAGCAGTTTTGGTAGATGCTGAAATATTTCCCGCAATTAATTGTCTGGAAGTCGGTCCTGATTGGGATAGATCAGATCTAGAAGTTTCTGTAGAATGCATTGCTCAAGAGGCCATCTTCAGTATAAAAAATGTGGGTATTGCTAAAATGGCTGCTCCTCAAAAAACAGTAGTTATTGAGCAGGATGTAATCTTGTCTATTGACAATATCCTCCTAGAGCCTGCACAGGACACTTCCATTAAAGTCAGTTTTAGTGAGGGAAGAAACCCTAATTCTACTTACAGAATGATTGTCGATCAGAGTCCTGATCACCCTTTCAAAACGATTGCCACCATTGCAATCGAAGGTTGCGCCAATGACAATATTGATCTGCAAACGGGCTTTTACACCCAATTCCCCGAAGATGACGATGCGCCCAATCGTTCTAAAGATGTTCAAGAAGTTATCGACTCAGTACCAGCAGTGGAGTTGAGCGGCTATCCCAAAGGCTATAGACAAGGAATTATAGCCCAAGAAACCGATTTAACGTACAAATTTATTATGAGCAACCTGGGCAGCGATACTGTAGACCGTATCGTGATCAGAGACACCCTTTCGGAGTTTCTAGATATCGCTACCTTACAAATGGGCGCTAGCAGCCATCCTTATACTTATGAGGTCTACAATGATAGAGTATTGAAAATCACCTTCGATGATATTGAATTACTCCCAGTTGACACAGGCAATAATGCTGAAGTCGTATTCGTAGAGTTCAAGATCAAGCAGGTAGCCGGCAATGCTCCAGGCACGGTGATTGATAACCGAGCCATGATTTTCTTCGATGCTCAAGCACCTCTCTCAACCAACTTGGTCAGTCGCACAGTCGAAGAATATCCTGACTTCGTAGAAGTACTCGTGACAAATACCAACCAGATTTTCTATCCAGACATCCAACTGAAAGTATACCCTAATCCATTTACGGAGCGGGTACAATTTGATATAATTGGCACACAAAATATTGGCAAATTAAAGTTCAGCGTCTTCGATGCTACTGGTCGCTTAGTTGATCAGCAGCAGTACACTGGCAACCGATTTGAATACCTGCGCAAAGCGAGTCTACAGACTGGTCTCTACTATTTCCAATTGGAGACAACAAATGGACAGCGCCTTGCCAATGGTAAACTATTGGTACGATAGTGTAATCCCAAAAACAACCGATGTATAAAGCCTTCACCTTTTGGTGGGGGCTTTTTTTATGGAGAAGAACACAGCAAACCCTCCAATTTGTCATTTTACAAACAAATGAAAAAAGCAATGCTAAAAGTTTTGTTAAAACAAAACTTTTTTTAAAGAAAAAACGTATATTTGTAAACCAAGGATAATAAACGAAAAAGGAGAGTCGTTTAAGAAGTGTATTAAGAATGACTCACGATAAGAACTAAACCAACCAGAAAGATTTTTAGGTCGTCTTATTTTTTCATGAGATTATGATTTGTTATTAGCAAGGAGCTCCGCAGAGATGCGGAGTTTTTTTTATTCCTACCACAAACATAGCCTTTTCCGGCAGACTCTCTAATAAAACACATATAAAAAAATCGAAATTACCCGATTTAGGGTAGGAAAAAGTGCTATTCCTATACAATAAGCTGCATTTCGTCGACAGAAGGCCGCAAATAAAAGAGCGACTTCCTTTTCAGAAAATCGCTCCGTAAGCATTGTAACAGTAAGTAACTGACGAATACTGATATAATCATCAGCATTCTCAGTATCATTTTACTGACTTCGAAATCTCTGATTTCTAGTCAATTTTATATCAAGATATCTTGATGACGATCCCGAAAGAAAATCAAAGATTTCCTTTCGGGATCGTCCGTATTATCCACACTCAGAATGGCCACAGCTTTTACACATGAGGCAGCCTTCTTTGTAGATTAGTCCATCTGGATCATCACAAGATGGGCAAGACTCCTTGACCACTTTGGTACCATCTGGAATAAATTTCTTCAAAGCACGCACTACACCATTTTTCCAGGTATTGATATAATCGCTATCGGTATTCAGACCACTCACTAGATTCACGATGTGATTAAGCGGCATGCCGTGTCTTAGAATACCCGAAATCAATTTGGCATAGTTCCAATACTCCTTACTGAAGGAACGGCTCAATCCCTCAATAGTGATTTTATACCCAGCTTTATCCTTATACTGAAAATCGTAGCGGTTTTCATCTCGCTCCTCATCAAAGGCCTTGATGACCCATCCACTTTCTACATAGCTAGGTAGACGGAAGGTATCAATAGCACGCCCCGTGAAAATTTCATAAGGTCTACCATCCAGTTGCCCAATCACCGCAATCCAGTCTTCGTCTTCATTTCGGAAGCGTATTACATCGGCATCCAACTTCGTAGGGCGTTTAGGCGGTGCCGTTTCCAGGAAGGCATTTGGAGCCTCTTCTTTTTTCTTATCGTCTGAGGAAATTAATACACCAGAACGAGATCCATCCCGATAGATCGTACAACCTTTACAGCCTTCCTCCCAGGCCGTTTGGTAAATTTCCTTTACCATTTCAACAGAAGTTTCAGCTGGCACATTCACGGTTACAGAAATAGAATGGTCTACCCATTTCTGGATGGCTCCCTGCATTTTTACTTTCTGTACCCAATCCACATCGTTCGCGGTTGCTTTATAGTAGGGCGATTCGGCCAGAATTTGATCCAACTCTTCGCTACTCATTGTAGTCATTTCATCTACATTGTAGCCATTGGCCTTCATCCAATCCACAAATTTATGGTGGAATACATTGTACTCTTCCCAGTGATCTCCTACCTCATCTATGAAGCTGACCTTGACATCCTTGTCATTAGGGTTGACTTTCCGACGACGTTTATAACTAATCAAAAAGGCAGGCTCAATTCCAGAGGTCGTTTGAGTCATCAAACTTGTCGTACCAGTAGGCGCTATCGTCAATAAAGCAATATTTCTACGCCCATGCTCTAGCATCATCTCATAAAGGGCCGGATCCACTTCCTTCAATCGAGCTATAAATGGATTATTTTTCTCTCTTTCAGCATCATAAATTGGGAAAGCCCCTCGCTCTTTTGCCATGATAGCTGAAGAACGGTAAGCACTAGCAGCCAAGGTGCGGTGTACATCTACAGAGTGAGCAATACCTTCATCGCTTCCATAGCGCAAACCTAAAGCAGCAAGCATATCTCCTTCTGCAGTAATCCCGACGCCAGTACGACGGCCATTGACACAAGCCTTTTTGATCTTCAACCAGAGGTTGCGTTCTACGCCCTTAATCGAATCTTCTTCTGGGTCAGTACCTACTTTCTCCAGGATGCGATCGATTTTCTCAATTTCCAAATCAATGATATCGTCCATGATCCGCTGTGCCATCATCACGTGTTGAGCAAACTTATCAAAATTGAAGTAAGCTTTTTTCGTGAATGGCTCCTCTACATAAGCGTACAAGTTGATCGCCAATAAACGACAAGAATCATAAGGACAAAGTGGGATCTCTCCACAAGGATTGGTAGACACCGTGCGATAGCCGAGATCAGCATAGCAATCTGCTACAGACTCTTTAATGATGGTGTCCCAGAATAATACACCAGGCTCCGCAGACTTCCAGGCATTGTAGATGATTTTATCCCAAATCTTACCCGCATCTACTTCATTTCTATGGGTAGGCTGATCACTATCTACTGGATATTGCTGCTGATAAGGTTGACCGTCGATTACGGCCTGCATAAAGTCATCATCGATTCGTACAGATACATTGGCACCTGTCACCTTGCCCTGCTCCAATTTAGCATCGATAAAATCTTCGGCATCAGGGTGTTTGATAGAGACTGAAAGCATCAGTGCTCCTCTCCTTCCATCTTGCGCTACTTCTCGCGTAGAGTTCGAATAGCGCTCCATAAAAGGTACAATACCTGTAGAAGACAAGGCAGAGTTCATTACTGGACTCCCTTTTGGACGTATGTGGGAAAGGTCTTGCCCTACTCCACCACGACGCTTCATCAACTGTACTTGCTCCTCGTCTGAACGGATGATCCCGCCATAAGAATCGGCACCATTACCAATCACAAAGCAGTTGGACAGAGAAGACACCTGAAATAGATTTCCAATACCAGCCATGGGGCTACCCTGCGGTACGATATATTTGAAGTCTTTCAGGACTGCGTAGATTTCTTTTTCACTGTAGGGATTAGGATACTTCTTTTCAATCCTGGCAATTTCTTTTGCGATACGCTTATGCATATCATCTGGGGTACGCTCATAAAGGTTGCCAAAGGAATCTTTGAGGGCGTATTTATTCAGCCAGACATTGGCTGCTAGTTCATCCCCTTTAAAGTATTCCGTAGCGGCTTTCATCACATCGTCGTATTGGTACGACTTCATTTTTTGCTTAGCATTCTTCTTAACTGCTAATGGTGTATCCATAATTCTACTCGGTTTAAATGATCTTTTTTAGAGTGATAAATATCTTTAAAAAAAGTGGAGGAAAAAAGTGGGTAGGACTAGTTACTAACACACTATCAACATTTTTTAGATGTTTTCCACAAGGTTTTCCACAATTTAGGTAAAATACGTGAATTTAATGTAAATTCTACATTAATTCTTGGATGTGTAAAGAAAAGGAAATCATACCTAAGTTGTCACAGTATTTATCCACACTGAAAACAAGCTGTGGAAAGAAAAATTTTGAAATTTAAAGGATATTTTGTAGAGTAGGATAAATAGGGAATTCTTCTATATATTTTACTTTTCTATGGCACAACCCACAGAACAAATAAAAATTATTGCACAAAGCTGACTATAGCAAAATATAATTTGTCGCTCAACAAATAACTTCTAGCTATTCCGACAGAGAAATCTCCCCCTTTTAGCGATCCTTGATCAAAAGCAGCATTAATCTCTAGAGCTTTTAGGCTTCTACTGGAAGTTTCGTGGCTATATAATCGGCAATAATTGCTGAGTCGCGATTGATAACCCCTAGAATACCTCCTGGGGTGTAATTGTCATACCCAATAAAATAGATACCCTCGTGTTGGTCCTCTCCTACCACAAACTTTGGCCAATTCTGGTGATCAACCATGGCTTCGCTGCCTTCAATCAGTTGCATTAGACTAGCTTTATATCCTGTACATAGGATTACACTGTCGTAGGCGTGGCGCTGACCACTCTCAAACTCCACCTCTGATTCGTGAAATTGTTTGACCCCTTCGTTGATGATTTTTATCTGGCCTGAACGAATAAGGTTGGCCGTTCCAAGATCGACCACGGGCGTCTTTCCGGTAGTTCTGAGTTGACGAGCTGGCGGCATTTTAGGATAGGGCAAACCATATTTAGGCAAATCGCCCATCGTTATGCGTCGCACTTGTACACCAATCCAATCTCCCAGCCAGTTGGGCAGCTTCGACAATTGTAATGCGGTGACCTGTGTAGACCGACCCCGTAAATCTCTAGGCACAATATTGACCGCACCTCTGACTGCGATGGTAGTAGAAGCTGCACCGCCTTCCGCCAGATCAAGCGCCACCTCTGCTCCGGTATTCCCCATACCAATCACTAATACGTGTTTGCCAACAAAGGGTGCTGGATTTTTATAGGTTTTGCTATGAGTGATAGCACCTTTAAACTGCTCTTCTCCTGTGAATGTAGGACGATTAGGCGAGTGATTTACACCAGTAGCAATGACCAAATGATCCGTTGTAAAGGTATTCCCCTTGCTAGTTTGCACCTGCCACTGCTCACTATCTTTCCGAATAGCAGTAGCTGCCTCATTAAAATGAGGTTGTATATCAAAATGCTGTTGGTACTGATCAAAATAGTTCACCAATTGATCCTTATGTACATATTGAGGATAATCTTCTGGAAAATCTAACAAAGGAAGACTGGACAATTCTTTGACGGTATGCAAGCAGAGTCGATCATAGTGCTCTCGCCAAGCGTTGCCCACATGGCTACTTTGTTCAATGATTTCAAAATCTAATCCTGCTTTTCTAAGTCTCCCTGCAGTGGCTAATCCTGCGGGTCCAGCGCCTACTATTAAAATTGGTGTCTCTATATTCAATGTTCTAATGTTGCCTCCCTACCATAGCTTTAGCCGTGGCAGGTCATGATGTAATAGTCTAATATTGCCTTCCTACTATAGCTTTAGCCATAGCAGCTGATCTTGCTGACAAGAAATCAATTTATACAAAATTGAAAGTAATGAACTTTTCTAAATTTCTAACAATGGCTACACATAAATCTATCCCTCTTTTTTACCTAAAGAGAAAATTCGCCTTGCAGCCTGCCTTTCGGCAAAAAGAATCTGATAGAGCGATGAAGTATGTAGAGCAAATCCAAATGGAATCGTAAAACCCCACATCCAAACAAAAGGGAAATCGGTCAAAAAGATACTCGTCACCTCATTTTCTGTGACTGGAAAAGCAAATGGCAAAGACAAATAACCCAATATCACCTGATTAAAAAGTAAGAGAAGGCCGAATACGTTCCAGATAATGGCTTCTATTCTTCGGTTCCTCCCTTTTCCAAAAAAAACCCAACCCGCTATAATCGCTGTAGCGCCAATAGTATAATCTTGGTTAAGCCAAAACAAAGTCAGTTGCTGCGGCACAAAACCTCCAAAAAAACCTAAGACTAGAAATAGATCAGTAAGTAGCCGATAAGCCTGTCCATAGAAAAGCCAAGCTTTAGGCATATGCTTGAGCAAGCGCTGATAAGGTGGCCAAAACAACAATAGCCAAGCCAAAATCATAGGTGGTACCAAGGCATAAAATAGGTAAATCGGTGAGGTACTAAAATCCCGAAAAAGACCATCTAAAGATAACAAGGCTAATATTGCTAACCACCCTAGCAAGGCTATGACAACGGTACCAGCTACCCTTTGTGCAGTATCCTGATCGAGACCACGATTATAATAGATCTTGCGGATCGCAAACCAAATCGTACTCAGTAAACCAAATACAAGGAAAAGCATAATCACCTTAGTCAGTACATATACCTGAATATTCATAACATGAAATATAATAGATTTCTGTAGTTAAGACAAAGATGAAAGCCATCTTGGTGTGTAACCTTGAATGAGACTCGGTGCTTCAGCAGCCTTGGTCGAATTAATCGCAACAATCTCCATTGCCCCAATTACTCTATTAAAAAATGACATCATTCATTCTAAACACCTATATTTACAATATTCAACAACACGAAAAGCAAATATGGGATTGGTGATTTCGCTTTTAAATCATAAAGGCGGTGTAGGAAAGACAACCAGTGCAATTAATATAGGAGCGGGGCTCGCACAACTAAATAAAAGGGTACTCCTTATTGATCTGGACCCACAGGCAAATCTAACACTAGCTATGGGTATACCGCGTCAGGCCAATTCGATATACGAGGCCCTGAGGGGAGAATCGGAGTTGATGCCTTACACTGCTAAGCAAAATCTTGATGTAGTCAGCTCTACCCTAGATTTGTCTGGGGCAGAAATGGAGCTAATCAATGAAGCAGGTAGAGAGTTTATTTTAAGGGAATTAATTGCTCCAATCAGAGACAAGTATGCTTATATACTGATTGATTGTCCTCCATCTTTAGGGCTACTCACGCTTAATGCGCTGACTAGTAGCGACTTGGTCTACATCCCTTTGCAAACCGAGTTTTTGGCCATGCAAGGTTTAGCTAAAATCAAGCAAGTCATCCAGAAAGTGAAGCTTCGACTAAACAAAAATTTGAAGATTGGAGGGGTTCTTGCCACCATGTACGATGCTAGAAAAGTCCTCAATAGAGATGTAGTAGCGACTATACACAAGTATTTTGGAGATATGGTCTTCGAGACAAAAATTAGAGATAATGTCGCATTGGCAGAAGCACCCGCACAACGAAAAGACATCTTTGCCTACAATGCTAATAGTCCTGGTGCAAAGGATTACCTAGCATTAGCAAGAGAAATTATTGAACGAACAGAAGGAGTAGGCGTATAGGAAATATATTCACCTATTAAAAAATATGGCTAAAAAAAGATTTACAGCTGGTATGGAAAGTCTCTTCGGAGATACTCAAGAACCACTTGAGGCAGGCCGTTTATTGTCTAGCAAAAAATCTAAAGCCGAAAAGAAGGATAAAAAAGGAAAATTTAGAGACGATCTCAGCTCCTTTCTCAAAGAAGCATTCGAGGAGTCTATTGAAGAACAACTCGAACAAAAAGCAGCCGGGAAACCTAAAAGCTCCAGAACAGGTAAACCTAAGGGAGGTCTTGATGCCCTCTTAAGGTCTACGATCGAGCCAACTCAACTCAAATTACAAAATAAACCTACTCGTAGACTAACGATTGCTTTTGATGAAAAAAAGCTGCAACAACTCAAATCCATTGCTCGCGAAAGAAAGGTTTACCTCAAGGACATTATAGATGAAATTGTTGGCGAGTTCCTCACCGAATTTGATGAGGAAGTTTGACCCTAGGATCATTTTAGGATAGCCTCCGTAGCAGTCTGTGCAATTCCCTCTAAAACATCGATTCCACAACCTTGCCGAGATAATAATTGAATACTATTAATGGTAGCAAACAGGAACTCTGCCATTTGCTTAGGATCTTTTTGTTGAGCGATTTTACCTTGATCAATATACTCTTGGAATAGTCTACTAAAATTCTGTACAAAGTTTTGGAAATTATCGTGCAGGATAGCTTTAACCTCATGTAGTTGAGAGCCCTTATCTTCTGCCTGAGCAGCTAGCTCAATGGTACAGTTCACCGCAAAACAGCCCTTTCGATTGTCATCTGCGATTATCGATTTTATTTTCTCCTGAAAAAAGAATTCTACCATAGCTCTAGGCTCATCAAAAGTCGGTGAATCTCCTGCATGACTAGCTTTTAGGTAATGCCTTAGAGCAGCAATAAATAAGGCCTCCTTATTCCCATAGGTATCATAAATGCTTGATCGATTAATCCCCAAATGCTTTACGATTTCTTTATAAGGCGTATTATTATACCCTCGATGCCAAAAAAGCTCAACCGCTTTGTTGAGTACCTCCGTTTCATCAAATGCTTTTAATCTCGCCATTTTAATATGTTATTTTAATAAGACCCGATGCCTTAGTCTCTATGTCTCCATATCACCACATCACCATACCTCCACATCACTATATCTTCACTTCACTATATCACCATACCTCCACATCACCACATCTCCACCTCACTATGTCTTCACATCACCACATGTCCTGTAAAACTACGCAGATTCCAAAAGTACAAAAAGGTACGTTGTAAATACAATGTTTAAAACGCACCTTTTTGTAAAAACTAGACTATACCTGTGCAAAACCTCCGTCTACTGGAATTTCAGCACCCGTGATATAGCTACTATCACTGCTTGCTAGAAACAAAGCAACTGGTGCAATTTCAGTAGCTTTTCCGAATCGACCGAGTGGCACCATTGATGGAAAGCCAGAAGCCATTTCATTGATCTGCTCTTGTGGCATATTATGTTTGCCATAAATAGGCGTATCAATTGGTCCAGGACTCAGAGAATTCACTCTTATATTACGTGGACCGAATTCAGCAGCTAATACTCTAGTGATAGAGCGCAAGGCTGCTTTGCTGGAAGCATAGGCCGTCATAGCTGGAAAACCTTTGCCATTAACCACTGAGGTATTGAAAATAATACTTGCGCCGTCGTTTAGATATTCGGTAGCTTCCCGAACTGTAAACAATGGTCCACGTACGTTCACATTATGTACCTCATCATAAATTTCTTCTGTAAGATGGCCCACAGGTTCTAACCTAAAGATGCCTGCATTGAGAAACAAAACATCAATTTTGCCAAAAGCAGCTACTGTTTTTTGAATTAGGGTTTTAGAATCTGCTACACTTGATGCTTCAGCGGGTACTAGTAAGTATTCGCCAGTCAACTCTCCTGCCACTGCATCTAGTTTAGCTTGGCTCCTTCCTGTGAGTACGACCTTAGCCCCTTCCTCTAAAAATAATTTGGCAGTGTCTAAACCCATTCCGCTGGTAGCTCCTGTGACGATCGCTACTTTGTTTGATAATTTACCCATGATGGTTTAATAATTTAATATGATTAATAATTAAAGTTCTAATGCCTAAATAACGTCTCTAATCGAGACAGTCAGAATAAAATTGGAACAATCATTCCAATAAATACAATTACAGAACATTCATTCCAAAACAAAGTTGAAGAAAAGCCAAAAAACTTTTAACTATTTTTTGGCTCCCCTGTGTCGGCAGGCGTTACACTATGTGTTATGTGCTATGTGTTATGTGCCAATATCTCCACATCACTACATTTCTACATCACTATGTCTTCACATCACCACATCACTACATGTCTCTACACATCACCATATCTCCACATCACTACATCACTACATGTCCCTCCACATCACTCCCCCTCTGCAAGCTCTTGATACACCGCCGAAATATTCCGCTCAATACCTCTGCCTTTCCACTCTGGTGCTCCGGGGATGGTTTCGAGTCCTTTGAGGAGGTCTTCTTGGGATATTCCAGCTTTGACCGATTTCTTCCCGAATTTGAGTAGTTTCTTAAGATATTGCTGCATTGCTTTAATATCATCCAGGTCTCCGGTTACTTCATAGCCTTCACCAGCATGGCCAAAAATAAAGAGCGTATCCTTATCAAAAGTTTTCCGCACTTTTCCTAATACCTTTATCCAATTTGCAATAGAAGCTCCCGAAGATTTATCAATATAGGGAAATCGTCGATTGAACATCAAGTCTCCCATGTGCACCACATTAGCATTCTCAAAATGAGTGACAGCATCTCCATTGGTATGAGCAGGCCCAAAGTACCGCAAAGTCATGATCTCTTGACCAACTTGCTGCGTCCAGGAATTCTCAAATACCGTTTTGGGGTATAGTTGAGTTTCCTCTTGGCTTCTGGC
This sequence comes from Saprospiraceae bacterium, assembly GCA_042095835.1. GTDB lineage: Bacteria > Bacteroidota > Bacteroidia > Chitinophagales > Saprospiraceae > DATFKA01. The sequence continues at coordinate 16,047 of JBELML010000028.1, read as the reverse complement.
TTTAGCCACTCGCTCTTGATTAGCTTTAGAGTTTTTATGCGCTACATGATTGCCAACAATTCCTTTAAAAGCAATATTCCCGCCTGTGTGATCGCCATGATGGTGCGTATTGATTAATAAATCAATGACTGGCCTATCCTCCATCTTCTGAGCTTCGGCAATAAAATTTTTGGACTGATCCTGGAATTGAGTATCTACCACAACGATTCCCTCTTTGGATATCATCCAGCCGATGGTCCCTCCTCTTTCGGTATAAATACCTACCTTATTTCTTAAGGGTGTCATAGTACCAGCCATTGGCAAGACAGCTTGCAAGGCTTTTAGCTGCCAAGGCAACAAGGCAATTCCGCTGAACATAGCGGAGCGATTCATAAATTGTCTACGATTGAGCATTGCTTAGATATTTTAATGTTGGTTAATGTTGTTCTAGATTTTTATACTGATAGAAACCTGCTCGTCAGTACCATTTCTCGTCAGTATGGTCTCTTTGCCACAAGGGTTCTCTCTTGTAATGTTAATATCCCAGGATAGTTCAAATTGCTCTACGACGGTTCAAATCGACCATTTATCTATAAACAATCAGCTCTTATCTGTAAACTAAATTCTATTTTCTACCTTTAATCTGTATTAGAATAACAATGTCACCCGAATTCAGCTTGGTTCTTTTCTATGGCTCCTAAAAAATGCGGTGGGCATACATTTAATAACACACTATACATTTTCTCTAACCATAACCATTTATTATGATTCACAATACCTGGAAAAAGTACTTATTACTAAGTCTAATGAGTGCGGCTATCCTTTTTACAGGTTCACTAGAAGCTCAAAAGCCTACTCCCCCAGCTAAAAAAGAAGCTGCGGAGGATGGTGAGAAAAAAGACGGTAAAGACAAGAAGGACGAAAAGAAAAAAGAAAAAACCTTCAAAGACTTTGTCACCGATAAAGCGAAAACCGACGAAGGTCTATTCCATGTTCACGAAGTGGAAGGAAAATACTACTTCGAGATTCCTGAAAACATTTTCGGCAGAGATATCCTCGCAGTTACGCGTATCGCTAAAGCCCCAACTGGTGCTGGCTACGGTGGTGAGCAGGCCAATGAACAAGTTATCCGCTTCGAAAAAGGACCAAAGAAGAATGTGTTCATGCGTATCATTAGCTATGTGAATACCACTCCCGACACGATTCAACCTTTATATCAGGCGGTACAGAACTCTAATGTACATCCGATTGCCGCGGCATTTAACATAAGTGCCACACGTAAGGATACTTCCACACTAATTGACGTAACCAAGTTTTTGGAAGGAGATAATCCTATCTTTATTGTTAGCTCATTTGATAAACAACGCTTTAAGATCAGAAACATGGCCAAGGATCGCTCTTACATCAAGAGGGTGTCTTCCTATCCGATTAATGTAGAAGTACGTACCGTAAAAACCTTTAATGTATCACCTCCTTCTATCAATCCTTCTCCTCCAGGACGTAGACCACGTACAGTAGATTTAATCTCTGGGGTCAACTCTGGGGTAATCACCTTGGAGATGAATACATCTATGATTTTGCTACCTGAAGAAAAGATGCGTCGTCGTATCTTCGATCCGCGAGTAGGTATTTTTGCCAATGGCTACACTGTATTTGATGAAGGTCGCCAAAGAGCAGAGACCGAAGTTTTCACTGTAAGATGGCGCCTAGAAGCCAAGAATGCTGCAGATGCTCAAGCACAGCAAAGAGGAGAATTGATCGAACCTAAGAAACCAATTGTATTCTATATCGATCCGGCTACACCGGAGCGCTGGGTTTCTTACTTAAAGCAAGGTGTTGAAGATTGGCAGCCTGCCTTTGAGCAAGCGGGATGGAAAAATGCTATCCAAGCCAAAGATTGGCCAGTAGAAGATACCACTATGAGTCTGGAAGATGCTCGTTATTCGGTGATTCGTTATTTCGCTTCTCCCATCCAGAACGCCTACGGACCTAATGTACACGATCCGCGGACTGGAGAAATCCTAGAAAGCCACATTGGCTGGTATCATAATATTCAAAAGTTGTTAAAGAACTGGTACACCATACAAACAGCTGCAGTTGACGAGCGTGCTCGACTTAATAAGTATGATGAAAAGTTGATGGGAGAATTAATCCGTTTTGTATCTGCACATGAGGTTGGTCACACCATCGGTTTACAACACAACTTCGGAGCAAGTAATGCTACTCCGGTAGAAAAATTACGCGATCCAGAATGGGTCAAAGAGAATGGTCACACATCTTCAATTATGGACTACGCACGATTTAACTACGTTGCTCAGCCAGAAGATGGTGTTACAGATTTGATGCCTCGGGTTGGTGATTATGATAAATGGGCCATTGAGTGGAATTATAAAACCTTCTACGATACCAAAGATGAGTATGAAGATAAAATGAAACTAAATGATTTGTACAAGGAAAAAGTAATTGGCAACGATAGGCTTTTATTCCTTTCTCAAATCAATCCTTACGATCCACGTGCTCAGAGTGAAGATATTGGTGACAATTCTGTGCTAGCTTCAGAATATGGTATCAAGAATTTGCAGCGTATTCTTCCTAATCTGGTTGACTGGGCAGCAGAAGATGCCAAGCACTATGAAATGACCAATGAGTTATATAATAGTTTGGTAGGGCAGTATCGCCGTTATATGGGCCACGTAGCCAAATGGGTCGGTGGTGTAAACGCAACACCAAAGACCTATGACCAAGAAGGAGAAGTGTACAAGCCGGTCTCTAAAGAAAGTCAAAGAGAAGCCGTAAAATTCTTGAATACACAATTGTTTCAGACACCTGAGTGGTTGATGTCTGAGGACATTCTGAATAAGATTCGTCCTGATGCGGGTGTAGCTGCGATCGCCCGACTACAAGAATCCACTCTGAATAGCCTGCTAAGCGTAAGTCGTATGTCACGCATGATGGAGAATGTTGCTCAAGACCCCAATAACTATGGCATTGCCGATCTCCACAATGATCTCTACCGTGGTATCTGGACAGAGTTGATCACAGGTACAGACGTCAGTATGCACCGCAGAAACTTACAAAAAATCCACTTGGAGAAGTTGATCAGCAACATGGACCCTAAAGGTGGCAGTTCTTTCTCTTTCAGAGGTTATGGTTTCAATCTAGTGAATGGCCCATCCATGGATCCTAAGAAAACGGATATGGTCTCTATCACGATGGGGAACTTGAAAAAAATCCACGCTGCTCTAGAAAAAGCGGTAAAGAAAGCAGATGATGACATGACCAAGTATCACTACGAAGATTGTATCATGCGTATTGAGGAGGCGCTGGATATGGATGATTGATCCTGCCTTTACATAAGCTATCAGAGAAAGAAAGCGTTTCTCTTTGTTGAAAAAAACCTAGTCAAGCAATTGGCTAGGTTTTTTCATTTAGACTAAAAAATTAGGGCAAACGCATTAAAATAAAAACTTAAAAAGAAATGCTTATTTCTCGAAATTAAGTGAGAAAAAGGTGATAAGCGAAGTGCGGGATGCCGCCTAGGCACTGTTCGAGTGGAACGAGTTTGGCTAGGCAAGATTTTTTTGCTTCGTTTTTGTATCGAATGACAAAAATGAAGATGCTAGAGCGGTTTTGAATTGGAGTTTTAGTAGGAATTATAAAAAATAAGCCTTTTTAAAAAACTCTTATTTTACGTATTTGGTGTTAACACCCTATTCCTGTTTAACAAATCATAATACGATAAAAAAAAGCCTACAAACCCTGGCCCTTCTATCCTTTATTATGCAAACCTCTGCATTTTCACAATGCACTTTCATTGAGAGGGACGAGAATACAAATGCTATACTGACCAACCTTGATGGGCTCCAAAACTTATTATCTATTGGAGGTGATATTAGTATTACAGCTAATGCTACACTTTCAGAATTCTGCGGATTACAACCACTATTAAACGCCTCTCCAAATGGAGTAGGCACAGTCACTATCTCAGGCAATGCAGCTAACCCCAGCGTGATGGATATACAAAATGGAAGTGCTTGCTCGAGGGTTTTACCACTTCCAGGAGGGGGCGTAGTCGTTGTCGAAGAACTCCCTCTCCTATCTAAAACTTATTTATTCTTACTTTTCCTAGTGATAAGTACAGGGCTCTATTTTCAACTGAAACGATTAAAGTTATCCTAGGCTTTCAGAATAAATACCTTACCAAAGGCTTGCATTTCCGGTAGATGTAAGCCTTTGGCCTTTTCAATAGCTCCTTTCATTCCTCCTAAGTGGTCACCCATCGACTCGCTATATCCTTTTCCAAAATCCTTCCTATTTTCATAGTAATCACACCAAAATCGAATACATTATGCTGAGAAAAACAGTTTTCTTTTGTCTACTTTTTATGCTCACTTGGAGCCTGCAAGCCCAAGAAATGGAGCGCCTCTCGCTTGACCATTATGGCGACTATGAGTGGACCTCTAGTCCTAGACTTTCGCCTGATGGCCAGCAAGTACTTTATGCCCGCACCTGGATCAACCTGAAAGATGATCGCCGAGAAACTGACCTTTGGATCACGAATATCGACGGGAGCCAAAATCGATTCTTCCTAAACGGATCAAACGGCAGATGGTCTCCTGATGGAAAACGTATCGCTTTCACGAAAAAAGGAGAACCAGACGGTACCCAGATTTTTATCAAATATCTTGGTGTAGAAGGCGAGCCCACGCAAATCACCAAGCTAGAAAAATCACCTAGTGGCATGACCTGGTCACCTGATGGCAAATATTTAGCCTTTACGATGCACGTAGATGCCGCCCCAGCGCTAAGCCTGAAAGGTATTCCCAAACCTCCAAAAGGGGCCAAATGGACTAAAGCACCACGCGTTATCGATCAAATGGATTACTCCCAAGATAGAGTTGGCTTTTTAGAACGCGGTTTCCGCCAAATTTTTGTAGTGCCCGCCGACGGTGGTACAGCCCGCCAAATCACTGATGGAGATTGGAATGCCAGCAGTAGCATTGCTTGGAGCAAAGATGGAAACGCCCTCTATTTCAGCAGCTATCGCTATCCTGAGGCCGACTATGCTCGTGGCCAAAGTAACCTGTATGCCGTCGACCTTAAAACCAGGAAGATCACGGAGCTTACCGATCGTAAGGGATCAGAGTCTAGTCCAGTGGTATCTCCTGATGGAAAAATGATCGCCTTCCTTGGCTTTATCGACACAAAAAACTTCTACCTAGACCGCAAAATGTTCGTGATGAATACCGATGGGAGCGGTCTCAAAGTCATCACCGAAAGTCTTGACGAGCGGCCGGGCAGCGCAATGTGGGCAGCAGATGGCTCAGGTATTTATTTCAACCTACGCGCTCTAGGAGCCAGCCACCTCTACCACGCTACACTAGAGGGCCAAGTCACTCAACTGACCAAAGGGCAGGTTATGCTCTCGGTAAACGATATGGCCAAAAATGGTCAGATGGTAGGCACCTGGAGTGATCCGCACCACCCCACAGATATTGTGGCACTGAAAGCTAGCGCCCCTTCAGAAGTGGAGCTCATCACCAATGTCAATAGCGATATTTTGGATTTTGTGCAGCTGGGAGAGGTAGAAGAAATATGGTATAAATCCAAAGATGGTACCAAAGTACAAGGTTGGATTGTGAAACCACCACAATTTGATGCCTCTAAAAAATATCCGCTGGTGCTACGCATCCACGGTGGCCCGCACGGGATGTATCACGTAGGCTTCAACTATAACTTCCAGCTACACGCTTCCCAGGATCAGGTCGTCCTTTACACCAATCCAAGAGGCTCAACGGGCTATGGCTATGATTTTGCCAACGCCATACAAAATGCCTACCCAGGACCAGACTACGAGGACTTAATGGCCGGTGTTGATGAAGTCATCAGTCGCGGCTACATCGATGAGAATAAAATGTACGTCTACGGAGGTAGTGGTGGCGGAGTGCTCACCAGTTGGATAGTTGGCCAGACCGACCGTTTTGCAGCCGCTTCTGTTAATTATCCGGTGACCAATTGGTTCTCTTTTGTTGGCACCACCGATGGTGCAGGCTGGTATTATAATTTTGAGAAATATCCTTGGGAAGATCCAACGGAGCATATCAAACGTTCCCCATTGATGTATGTTGGCAATGTCAAAACACCAACGATGCTGATGTGTGGTGAAAATGACCTGCGTACGCCCATTTCGCAAACCGAAGAATATTATCAAGCGCTAAAAATGAACAAAGTACCTACGGTAATGATCCGTTTTAATGAGGAATTTCATGGCACATCTCGCAAGCCATCTAATTTCTTACGTACCTTTGGCTACCTGAATGCATGGTTTGAAAAACATCCTACTAAGGATGAGGTAAAACCGTAAGATTAAGGTTATCGGGTTAAAAGGTTATTAGATTAAAAACTGATAATCCTTTAACCCAATAACCTTTTAACCAAAATTGAACAGCTTGGATCACAACGACAACTCCATCAGCCTCAACAAATACATCAGCAGCACGGGTATCTCTTCTCGCCGTGAAGCCGATCGCTGGATAGAAGCTGGTCGAGTAAAAATTAATGGTACTATAGCTAAAAAAGGGAATAGAGTCTCCCCTGGAGATGAGGTGACGATCGATGGCCAAGTCCTGCAAGCTAAACCTAAATCGGTCTATCTAGCCTTGAATAAACCGCCAGGTATCACCAGCACGACCGATTTAAGAGATAAAGACAACATCATCGATTTTATCAATTTCCCAGAACGGATTTTTCCAATTGGTCGCTTAGATAAAGCCTCTTCTGGTTTAATCCTATTAACCAATGATGGAGATATCGTTAATAAAATTTTGAGGGAGGAAAACAATCATGAGAAAGAATATATCGTCAAAGTGGATAAGCCGGTTAATCAGCGATTCCTTAATCAAATGAGCAGTGGCCTACCTATTTTAGGCACCGTCACCAAGAAGTGCGAAGTTAGAAAACTGGATAAATTTGTTTTTAGAATCACCTTGACACAGGGGCTTAATCGCCAGATCAGGCGCATGTGCGAATATCTCGGCTACAAAGTATACACTCTGAAACGAGTAAGGGTGATGAATATCGAATTGGGAGATTTGAAAGTTGGTCAATGGAGACATCTCAGTGCCGAAGAAATGCAAGCACTACAAGCCCAACTTTAGTATTTATTATTCAGCCGCTCAGGAATACACCGTCAAATAAATATCTAGACAAAAATTGCAGCACACCTGAAAGGATATGCTGCAATAGGCGATCGACAGTGTCGACGTACAGTCGGGTCTCTTACCCTGACGATCGAAAAAATATACTACTATTACTACTAAGCCGCTTTACGCGTACGCACTGTTCTTTTTTGAATTTGGGCAGATTTGGGCTTCTCTTTTTTAAAGGAAATTCCCAACATGATCGATAAGAAAATCGGTAAAGCTAAAAATGCCAACCATCCTTGTCCAGAAAAAACACCGATAATTACGGCCGCCATCATCGTATAAAACCTTACCATCACGGTGACTAAAGAGATATTAAAATACTGCATGATATTAAATTAAATAGTGTTTTGAATAACTTACACTACAAATGTAAGGGCAGCTCCAAGCTTAAATAATGACCTTGATCAACCCCCGATGTGACTTTAATCACCAAGCTTTTTTCCTAACAAGTAGGCGCTCATAATAAAACTTATAGTTAATTGTAAACATCTACTTTGCTATTATAAATTTGCTTAACACCCTCATAAGTATATATAAACTAGGGCAAACGCATTAAAATAAAAACTGAAAAAGAAATGCTTATTACTCGAAATTATGTGTAAAAAAGGCCATAAGTGAAGTGCGGGATGCCGCCTAGGCATTGTCTGAGCGGAGCGAGTTTGGCTAGGCAAGATTTTTTTGCTTCGTTTTTGTATCGAATGACAAAAATGAAGATGCTAGAGCGGTTTTGAATTGAAGTTTTAGTTGAATTTATAAAAAATTGCAGTGTAATTTTTTTTGGGGCGTTTGCTCTATATATAAACTTGATTGAGCTTATCTTTATACAATATTGTTCAACCTAAAATTTTTATATCATGAAAAAGCTTTTTATCCTATTTTTTGTAGCCACCTTATTCGCCTTTGATCTCAATGCACAAGTCGAATACAAAATCATCACCGTAGTCGAGTCTATCGTCCCCGCTGGCGTGGGTCGCTCTCGTATCATCGAACCACAACAAAAGGCTGATGTCGAAGCCATCACTACCGAACGTACCGATGGCAAAAAAAGCGATATGAACGATGTCAAAAGAAAAGACCTCAAAATCGATGCTTTCGCAGAAACTAAACTGCTCAACTTTTTCAGTTTAGGCGGCATCAATTTCCAAAACATCGCATCCAACGATGCTATCATTTCTGATAAAATCAACTTGATGGTTTCGGAAGGCTGGGAATTGGCTTTTGTTACCAGCGGTGTAGAAAGTGACGCTGGTGGAGCAGATGGAGAAGGTATCTTTATCACTCGGTTTATCTTTAAAAGAAACCGCTAGTTCGATAAAACCTTTGATTAGAATAGAGGCATTTTAGGCTTCACTAAAATGCCTCTATCTTTCCTTAAAGGCCATACTGTGCCTCCTAAAATCAAGACTTGAATACCCGATTCTATACTGTTTCAGTTTAGGGCAAACGCAGAAAATAAAATCTTAAAAAGAAATGCTTATTACTCGAAATTAAGTGTGAAAAAGGTGATAAGCGAAGTGCGGGATGCCGCCTAGGCACTGTTCGAGTGGAACGAGTTTGGCTAGGCAAGATTTTTTTGCTTCGTTTTTGTATCGAATGACAAAAATGAAGATGCTAGAGCGGTTTTGAATTGGAGTTTCAGTAGGAATTATAAAAAATTACAGGGTAATTTTTTTGGTGCGTTTGCCCTAGTTTCAGTTGTGCGAGCAGAATTATTTTTTTACTCGCCGTATGGCCTTAATGTGTACATCAATATTATCTGGACGATCATTCACAAAAGACACCCTTAATCTACCATCTTCAATTTGATCAATCACACCAGGGATAGAACACTGTGTCAAAATCCAACCTTCAGGAAGCACAATAGCATTACGATTCCTTCCAAAACTACGATCCCATATCAGTTGATCATTATGCAAGAGATAGCGATTGGCATCTGTATAAGTTTCCCATATCCGCAACCTTGTACTATGCCCCTTTTTGACCGGATCAAACCAAATCACCACCACCTCTGTATCATCCGTAGGAGGACTACTTAATTGAATTCCTTTCTCAACAATGGCTTTTCCTTTTAAGGTTTCTACCTCCAGTTGCTCCCCGGTATCTAGTATATAGGCAGCTGGATCTGATGCTTTACTACCTGCACGTACAATATTAAGGTACTTATCTACACCCACGCGTTTCTCTGTATAATCGTGGTATAAACGAAAAGCATGCGTTTCTGGTTGCTGTAGATAATAAACAATCTCTCGATCCTGGAAAGCTCTTTCGCTAAAGTTATAATCAATTCGAGCTTTACGCTTATCTCGACCACTTGGCTTTGCTTGATCTACTTTCCAGGGAGATGCTTGCTTAGACTCGACGACTAAAGATTGGTCATCTGATACCTTGGTAGCTACTACTCTATATAAAACGCTACGATTTCCGCGATTGAAAAAACTAACTTTAATGCGGCCATCCGCTGTAAGTTGTACTTGAGAGGGATAATTACACTCTAGTAGCTCATAACCAATGGGAAGCACGACGGCATTCCTTTTGATACCTAGTGATCGTTCAAAAACAATGCTCTCGTCTTCCTTAAAATAACTATTGGTATCCTCATAGGTCTTGTCAATCCGAATACGAGCCTCTCCATCCTTGGGAACCGGTCGGGCCAGTTTGACCTGCAAGTAGTCTGTATCTTCCGCAGCTCTCAGGTGCCCATTCTTTTTGGCTACCTCCCCGCTGACAATTTCCCAGGCCAATTCTTCTCCTGTCATTAAATCGATGACGGCATCTACCTTATGTTCGCTTCCTTTTCTGAGCGTGTTAAAATAATACATCGCTCCTGCGCTTGTGGCGCTCACATCATAGATAATTCGAAAACTAGCGGACCCTGCTTCCAGCAACTCATACCGAGTATAGGAATCTGCTTGTGTCTGAGAAAAGGGAGCTTGACAAAATCCACGAATGGGAAATAAGATGCATAGAAATAGAAAAACAAGATTAGGTTTCATGGAACTGATATTTCAACCAAAATACGTCAAGGCGATCGATTTTAAGCCAAAATCACTTGAAACATCGCACGAAAAGCTAGTAAATCGTTAAAAATCAAAAATAACTGCTTTAAAAACTAGCCTAATATCAACTAAGTAATTAATATTGGTGTAATTTATTTAGAAGCAAACAGAGGAAAAATGAAGTATTGGCTGGTTTCACTGATTATTATTTTTGAATTAGGGATTGTTACCAACATTTATGGGCAATCACTAGGTCAAAATTGGTACCCAGCCAGACCCATCCCAGATCGCATCATTTTAAACCTTACCGAAACGCCTGCCAATAGTATGGCTTTCAACTGGCGTACCTCCACCACCGTCGATGAAGGGTATGTCCAAATACAAATTGCCAGCGCAAATCCGAAAATGGGATTAGGGCTGCGAGAACTAAAAGCCCAACGAGAATTTTTAGGCAATGAGGTCGATTCTGCTCATTACTTTTCGGTCGAAGTAGAAGATTTACTTCCAGAAACTCAATATGCCTATCGAGTTGGCAAAAAGGAGTTCTGGAGCGAATGGGCACATTTCACAACTGCTTCGCACAGTAAAAAAGAAGAAGCCTCCTTTATCTATTTCGGCGATGCCCAGAACAATGTAAAATCTTTGTGGTCGCGAGCCATTAGAGGCGCCTTTACCAAAATGCCAGAAGCCGACTTTATGATCCATGCTGGAGACCTCATCAATCGAGCAAACAATGATCTAGAGTGGGGAGAGTGGTTTTATGCAGGAGGCTGGATCAATCAAATGATCCCTAGTCTGGCTACACCTGGCAACCACGAATACGAAATGGTCGACAAGAAAAAATGGTCCTTATCAAAACACTGGCAGCCTTCTTTTAACCTACCCCAAAATGGGCCCATTGGTTTTAAAGAGTCTGTTTATTATGTTGACTACCAAAATGTGAGAATCATCTCTCTCAATACGATGGCTTTTACGGTTTCAAAAGTAGCGGCCCGTCTCCAAACCGAATGGTTGGAGGAAGTATTGATGACCAACCACCAGAAATGGACTATACTCATGATGCACCATCCGGTTTATTCTTCTACTACTGGCCGCGACAATGAGCAACTGTCTAAAGCTTTAGTACCACTACTTGAAAAATATCGTGTTGATCTTGTTTTACAAGGGCACGATCATTCCTATGGCCGCGGTTCTATGGAAGTAATGGCCTCTTCGTCTGATCAGATTAAAGGCCCTATTTATGTGGTTAGTGTTAGCGGTCCCAAGATGTATCGCTCGGGGCTCGGAGAGTGGATGCAAAGAGGTGCAGCAAACCTCCAGCTATACCAATTGATCACCGTCAAGGAAAATGTATTGCATTTTGAAGCCTACACTGTCACCGGCACCGTTTATGATGCTTTTGAGCTGGTAAAAGGCCGCAAGAGTAATACCTTCGTCGACTTAGCCCCTAAAGATGTAAAAGAGGAACTGCAGTTGCCTCCTAGATTTAAAGAACGATCCTCTTCTGAGACGCTTGACTCCTACCGCCAGCGTTTTAAGGCCTACAAAGAACGCAATAAAAGAGAAGACAAGCGTTCTCGGCAATAGAAGTCCATCGCTTATTAACTTGCAGAATTCTGTCTACATTTTTTGTATATTTATACCTCTTTCTTTCCGTACGAAGTATTTGACCAAAATTTCGAGACACACTATTATTATGATAAAGTGTATACAACATCGCTTATTGCTGATTGGAATACTCCTTTCTAGCTATGCCCTTGTGCATGCACAAGAGTTTAAAGATTATATTGGCCAAGGAAACAGCCAGGGCATAAGGGTCAGTAGTTCTATAACTGAATCTGGTTTTTCTGCTGAAGCAACACTTAACGGCTCAGGTATAGATAGCGCCTATATGATGGTGCAGGCTTCTCGTTTTTTAGAGCAAGCAACCATTGGAGCGGATAGAGCACTCATCGATCAAGTCGCTAAAATGGGCTTTGATGCCTGGATCGAAGAGCAGTTTACCCTCGATCCTACTTCTCATCTAACACTAATCGAAGAAGCCTATGACCGATATAGCGAGTTGTGCTCGCTCTATGGCAAACCCTATGTAGACGATGATCCCATCTGTAACCAATTGGAGGGCAAATGGTCTTTTCGATACAATTTTGCTTGGTTCCAAGCCGCCATGACCGCAGAAGATCTATTGCGACAGCGGGTTGCTTTAGCCTTGAGCGAAATATTAGTCATTTCCGGAGAGACCTTCTCCGACCGAGAGTATGCCTTTGTTTTGGCAGACTATTATGATGTCTTAGTGAACAATGCCTTCGGTAATTATGAAGATTTATTGATGGAGGTGAGTCTACATCCTGCAATGGGTGCCTTTCTCAGCCATTTCAACAATCCAAGAACCAATGTAGCAGAAAACATCCGGCCTGATGAAAATTATGCGCGTGAAATCATGCAGCTATTCACCATTGGACTTTTCGAACTCAACCAAGATGGCACCGAGAAACTCGACGAGAATAATGAACCCATTCCTACCTATGACAATAATGATATCAAGGAATTGGCCAAAGTATTTACCGGCTTAGGAGATGGTGGTGAAGAAGGCCGTTTTGGAAAATATATTGGCATCAATAATGTGGACTTTTTTGTTCCAATGGCGATGTACGAGCCTTTCCATGAACCAGGCCCAAAAACACTTCTAAAGGATTTTGTAATTCCTGATCGTCAAGCGGGTATGAGAGATATTGAGATGGCCGTCAATTATTTATTCAAGCATGACAATACCGGCCCTTTCATTACTCGCAGACTTATCCAACGCCTAGTCAAGTCCAATCCTACACCTGCCTATATCGAGCGTGTAGCGGCTGTCTTTGCCGACAATGGACAAGGTGTGCGAGGAGATTTGGGAGCCGTCGTAAAGGCCATTTTACTAGATGAGGAAGCTAGAAATTGCGAATGGATTGATGCGCCCTCCGCCGGTAAACTAAGAGAACCTATCTTGCGCTATACCCACATCATGAAAGCACTAGAAGCTGGGAATAATACCGACCGCTATTGGTCATTGCCGTATTATTACAACGGCGAAGTGAGACAGCTGCCCATGTTTGCGCCAAGTGTCTTCAACTTTTTTCTTCCAGACTATCAACCGAATGGGCCCATTACCAATGCCGGCCTAGTCGCTCCCGAATTCCAGATTCATAATACCAACACAGCTATCGGATATTTTAATGTGGTCAATAGTTGGACCTTCTGGGATTATGTTCTAGACCGTGGTTTTGAATACAATGCCACCAATAGAGACTTACCTGACAATGAACAGGTACGTTTAAAACTGTATCCCTGGTTCCAGATACCTAATAATCAGATTATCCTCGACGAGCTAGATTTACTGCTTTGCGGAGGTCGACTTTCTGATCCCGTGAGAGCCGTCGTACTAGAAGCTATGAATGCCTTCGAAGATGCTGACACAAAAATGAAAATGGCGGTTTATTTAATTATGGTATCACCTGATTATACCGTCACCAGATAGGTTTATAGGTGTATACATCACTACATTAAAAAAACGTATGAACTCAAATATATCTCGTAGAAATTTTATCGGAGCTATGGGTTGTGCTTCTCTAAGTACACTTCCATTTCTCAACACTTGGCTCAGTCTCAACAAAATGAATGCTGCTGCAGGGGCCTCCATGGAGAGTAATAATGACGATGACTATAAAGCGCTAGTATGTATTCTTCTAGGAGGAGGAAATGACAGTTTCAATATGCTCGTCCCCAAAGGATCTAGTGAGCATTTTGCCTATGCACAGACTCGCTCAAATCTGGCCTTACCTAAGTTTAGCTTGCTCCCTATAGAATCGCAGCTGCAGCAGGGTATTGAGCTAGGCTTACATCCCAACACTCAGGAAATTCAGCAACTTTATAATGACAAAAAACTGGCCTTCATCACCAATATCGGAACGCTGGTTGAGCATACAAATCGAGAAGCTTTCTTTTCGCAAAAAGCGAAATTACCACTTGGCTTATTTAGTCATGCCGACCAAGCCCAACAATGGCAAACCTCTATTCCTCAAGATCGATCAGCGATTGGGTGGGGAGGACGGATGGCAGATATGATGTCTTATACCAATGAGAATCAGAATATTTCTATGAATATTTCTCTTTCCGGAAACAATGTTTTCCAGGCAGGAAAGCAAACCGTAGAGTATACCATTGATGCTTTTAATGGAGCAAAAACTATTAACAATTATAATGGTACTGGCTATTTCAACCAAGTACTCAAGCGATCTATCGATGGCCTTTTGGAGCAAGAATATCATAATATTTTTGAAAAAACCTATGCCAACACCATCCGCGTAGGTTTAAAAGCGAATGAACAATTCTCTGCTGCCATCAGTGAAGTACCTAGGTTTAATACTACTTTTTCCGGTTTAGGACTATCCGCAGAGCTGCGAATGGTAGCTCAAACAATTGCTGCCCGCGATACCCTACAAATGAAACGACAGGTATTCTTTATCCACGTTGGTGGCTGGGATCATCATGACGAAGTCCTGAATATCCACGGCGAGATGATGGGCAGAGTGAGCAGAGCATTGGGGGAATTCCAATCAGTAATGGAAGAGTTGGGCATCGATGAGCAAGTCACGACCTTCACGATTTCCGATTTTGCACGTACCCTCTCCTCAAATGGAAATGGCTCCGACCACGGTTGGGGTGGCAACGTCCTCGTCATGGGTGGTGCCGTCAACGGAGGAGAAGTCTATGGTCAATACCCAACCCTCGCGCTCTCCAGTAGTTTAGATGTTGGCGGAGGAGTTTTAATTCCGGGAATCTCTACCGACGAGTATTTTGCAGAGCTAGCACTCTGGATGGGCGTATCGCCAAATGACTTGGGTATGGTACTTCCTAATATTGGCAACTTCTATAACACAGCCAGCAACGATCAACCTATTGGTTTTTTAAAGACTGCATAAATCTACATCATGTTTCGTCTATATAATTGCTTTATTATCCTTCTTTTATCAGCCGTGGGTTTGCAAGCCCAGTGCTGGCCAACGGGTATGACACATGATACCCGCCAAGAGCATCAGTGGCTATCTTGTATTGCCACTCAAAGTCCCAACCCTCAACGCGGGCAGAGTTTCTGGGTCATGTACGATCTGGGTACTTTCTATGAGCTAACTACTACTAAAATCTGGAATTTTAACGAACCTGGTTTTGTAGAACAAGGTATCACCAAACTTGGCATCGATTACTCTTTAGATGGTACCTCTTGGAAAAGCCTGCCTGATGCCAATTTAGAATTGGCTTCTGGCGAGCGTAGCTACGAGGGGCAGCCAGGCCCAGATTTGGAGGGTATTGTGGCACGCTATGTACTCCTGACTGCGCTAGAAACAGGTACCACGAATAGCTCTTGCGCCGGTTTGGCGGAGGTCCGATTTGATATCGGTGATCCAGTGGATTTATCGAGCGAACTGCCCGAAGCCTCCATAGAGGTTTTCCCAAATCCAACCAAAGGACAGTTGGTCGTCATCCTACCCAATGAAGCTATCGAGACCCTTCAAGTATACGATGCAAAGGGGCGTATTGTGCTCCAGCAAAAGCCCAATGCCAAGCGTATTGAACTAGATCTATCGGTACTTCCCAGAGGCGTTTATATGATCAATGCCATCACCTTGAGTGGTGAGCGCTTTCAGCAACGAGTAGGTAAAATCGAATAGAAAGCCGCTTTCTTCATCCTAAAACATAGGTCCTCAACAAGACAAAAACTCTACAAAAAGGCTTTATCAAAAGGTAAAGCCTTTTTTATTTTGTTGAAGTTGTATAAGGTTTTCTGTTGCAGGCGAGAAAACAGTATTTTAAGGCTAATCGAGGCAAAA
>JBELML010000027.1:0-53397 GCA_042095835.1 Saprospiraceae bacterium | reverse complement strand
AATAACTGGCAGATTGTTGATAAAGCAATACTGATTATGAATAAGTAAGTACTTACGTACGTAAATCCAAAGGATGAATACTCTACGATACCAATTACTCATTGGATGCTGCTTGCTGCTCTTAGCTCCGTCGATGACTAAGGCACAAAATTTTGATGACATCGACCAAGTCTTCGAATGCGCATCGATATCTGAATTATTACAAACTTTTGAGTTATCAGGTACCAAGTCAACTACCCTCGTTTCGATGATGCGGAGCATCGGCCGTGATCCTATTGATAGTGGCTTTGATCAACAAATTGTGAGTGAGCTTGCCAAAAAGCCTTGGCGAGTAGAATCTATAAAAAACCTGGAAGCCGACTTTCTGGTGATCCTTGGTCAATTCAATGCGCGGATCATTGATGAGGAGGCTACTCGTCAAAGATTAGCCTGCGAGCTTGCTAAATACCTACACAAAGATTACCTGATCAACTTTGATCGTGAATCCATTTTTTCTCCACCATCTCCAGCCTTCAAATTTTATACCAGTATCCGTGAGCAAGGACTCTGGAGAAATTTGTTAGAAGACGATACCGCTACTAGCACAGAAGCAGAACAAAATGCGCCTTCTTTCGACTTTCTAGAGGAGGAGACCGACGATGACGCCACACCACCAGCTATAGTCACCGAACCTGAAAAAGGCTTAGGTTTGCTAAACCTACTTTACTATTTAGTACTTGGTATTGGTGCTTGGATCCTATTGTCCCTTCTACTCGGCTTAGTGATTGGCGACCAGCGTTTTAAAAATCCAACTACACAACAGATTGCCGCTTTCATGCTGATCCCCTTTCAATTAATTCGCCCTGTACTCACGGCTAATAGCAACCGAGCTACTGGGGCCATCCGCGCCTTGAAACCCAAAAACTACGCTACTGAAATATCAGAAGAACAAATCAAGCGCTTCATCGATGAGCGAGTCAGCGCTACTCAATCTGAGCAATCTCCTACGGCCATTGCAGCTGGCTCTATCCAATCGGAGCTTGATCGCATCCAAGAATTAGAGCTAGCTGTCGCTACGCTTCAAGTTAGTACTCCTAATAGTAACATAGGCATCTCTACAGGTGATAATGAAGAATTAGTCAACCTTGTAGACCAACTTCAGTTTAAAGTGGAAATGCTAGAGAAAAAGTTAGACCTTTTCAAAAGCGATCTCAATCGACTACAAGAAGTGTGGGAAAAGGAAGGAAATACTCCTGCAGGACAGCTAGACCTTGCACCTATTAGACGATTAATCAATCAAGAGTTGGCTGACTATGATCTCGGGCTTGACAAAAGAATCAAAGCTTTGGAAGAGGGAAAACTGGAAAGCAAACCCATAAATAAACCGACCAGTCCAGTTGAAATAGCTCCAACTGAAAGTCCAGGACTTTCCAGACCAACTACCACCACCCAAGCCCCACAACAAATTGAATTTGAGGTTCAAAAAGAGGAAGAACCGGAAGAGGTACTAGAGCTTCCGACGCTTGCTAAAAAAGAGCGACCTACTTCCGCTCCACCGCAATACATTTGGTACGCCTCGAGTCCTCAAAAAGGCCTCTTCTACGGAAGGCGACTAGAACCTGGATTTGTAGCCAAGCAAACCGTCTACAAGATCATCATTGATAAAACTAATCCTAAAATAGCCAGCTTTACGCTGGTAGATGATGAGCCCACGGTACGACTAGCTATGAATATACCCGATAGCTATATCCTTCCTGCGATGGAACTTCACGGACCAGGGAAGATTGCTGAAGCACAAGAGATTGGGCCGGTAGAACCTGGTCAATTAGAAAAAGAAGGGGAAAATTGGCATATTGTAAAGAAAGGCGTTTTACACTATCAATAATGATGTACAAGACCTACCTGTTCTATATCGTTCTATTATGTCTTTCCTTGCCCAGCAATAGCTTTGGGCAAAGGACGGAAACCTTTACGGTCATTGCTAGACCTTCGCATTTGATCAGGACAGCACCTGACCAAGATGCGTCTGCCATATCCGGCGCCAATAGCTCGGTAGTTTATGGTGGCACGATCAAAGTCTCCACTGATCGCATTAAAGCAGATACGTTGGAAGGCATACCTGGCTACTGGAGAGAAGTGACGAATAGTGCCGGCCAAAAAGGCTATATGTTCGATGGCTACCTAATGAAAAAAGGCCGATCAGCCCTAGCCGCAGACCAACTCTCTGCCGAACGCCACGAAAGAAAAATTGAAGGCTTAGGGAATCTACTTTGGGAAAAAGAAGCTGAAATTGCTACACTTGAACGCAAGAACCGTGTTTTGGCATTGGGCTTCTGGATTGGGTTCCCCCTACTCCTTTTAGCTACCCTTGCAGGACTCTATTGGCTCTATCGACAACTACAAGGGCAAGAGAAAAAAGCGCTTTCCCTACAAACCAATTCTGGAGAGCTGAATCTAGATGCCCTGGCACAAGAGCTAGCACCCAAAATCAATGCCCAAGTTGACCCCAAACTCAAAAAGATCAGCCCTAACCTGATTGACCTTATTCAAATCCAACTCAAAGAATTTGACCAGAAAATCAGCCGGGAGTACGAAAAGAAAAGCCACGTTAAAACGGTCAAAATCAAACGGGAGCAGCTAGAAGGCGCTATCGAAGAGGTGACGCCCACGCCCAATACTAAAGAGCAGAAGGACACTGAAAATGTGTTTGGTTTCACGGAAGATACCGCTCTTTTTTCAGCCTATTTACACAAAGGTTACCAGCGCAGGTACCTTGAGTTGCCTAGGAATAATCTATTTTTTGGCAGAAAGGCTACTCCGCAGATTGAAGAAAATTCCGTTTATGAACTCTGTGTTTTAGAAAAGGACCCAACGCGAGCGCTCTTCCGTATGATTGATCAAGTAGATGTGATTGATAAGGCACTCCGCTTTCCGCATGATTATATTTTTCCAGTATGTGACGTTTTCGGCTCTGGAAACATTCAGGAGGCGACTCAATTGGAGTATAGTTATGGTATCGTTGTAAAAGATGGTCCCAATTGGCGAATTATTCAAAAAGCCAAGCTGCGTTATTTCCTGGATGAGCAGCTCGAAGATGAAGAAATAGCAGAATCGGCTTGGCAACCTACAGGAGATGACATCACTAAAACCTACTATGCCGTAGCTCCAAAAAACGAAGTATTCAACCTGAGTAACGCCACCGAAGCGTTTGAAAGTGGTCGGCATGTTTTCCGTATCACTATTACTGGCAAAGATAGCGCTACCTATGAGCTTGTTGAGGATAATGCCTCTCAAACCAAAGCATTTCACCTACCCAACAAGTACCTTATTCCAGCATTTGCCACCCTTGGCCAAGGAAGTATCTACGTTGCCGAGCGGGCAGAAATGGTTCAAGCTGGAGAATTGACTTTAGAACATGGTGCTTGGAAAATCTCCAAGAAAGGAATAATTCAGTTTTTTAAGTAAGCTCCTTCAAACAACATACAAAAAACAGCCCTGCACTTCGTGCACAATATTTCCTTTCGCCCATTCAACCTTTTTCCACTTTTTATTATTTATAATTATAATAATCCTGCATTTTTAAACTTTTGACCATTGGAGCAACAGCACATACCGACCACACCCTATACCGAATCCGAAGAAAGATGGAATACCATCACACATGGTATAGGCACTATATTAGCTTTCCTAGCTATGCTTGGCTTAATGTACCATACCATACGCCAAGGCGATTGGCTGGAGATCATTAGTGTGGGCATCTATGGTTTGAGTTTAGTGATCCTTTACCTGGCTTCCACCTCCTATCATGCAGCTAGAGAAAGGAAATGGAAAGATATTTTGCGCAAAGTGGACAAACTCTGTATCTATCTGTTGATCGCAGGCACCTATACACCTGTGGCACTCTTGGGTGTGGGTGGCAACTGGGGCTGGGGCCTTTGTATTAGTATTTGGGTGCTCACCCTTATTGGTTTTATTTTTCAATTTTCACCTTTACAGAAATACGAATCGCTTTCCTTATTGCTTTACGCAGCAATGGGCTGGCTATCCGTGATAGGTGCAGAACCTTTGCTGAACAATCTAGCTTGGGAAGCACTAGCGCTACTCGTGGCTGGTGGTATTTTTTATACTTCAGGAATCTATTTTTATGTCCAAGAGAAAATCCACTTTAACCATGTCATCTGGCATGTATTCGTTTTGGCAGGTAGTGTGAGTCATTTCTTGGGTATTTATGTATATATCTTGGAGTAAAATCACGACCCAAAACGCCTCAATCGGTATTTCAAACTCAACATAAAGTATCGACCAATCGACTGCACTTGCTCCTCCTGAACAAAGTTGGCCTGAGCAATGCGGTTCAAACCTACGTTCTGATTCAGCAAATCAAAAGCCTTGATAGCAATGCTCAAACTTTCATCTTTTGTTAAAGTTCGACTGATACTGGCTTGCCATAAGGTAAACTCCTGGGCTGCTCCAAAACTCACAGCTGGATAAACCGTATGACTGATATCCGATTCGATCATCCACTTGTTTTTTATATTCAAAGAGAGATCGGCAAAGTAGGATTGATTAATAAATTGCTGATCAAAGGCAGTGCTAATGGAGTACTTGGTGTCGGTGTAACCGATGGTAGAGCCAATCTCCAGTCCAAGCACCTCTTGTTTGCGATTGCTTAGCGCTAAAGTCACATTGGTGTTGACTTGATCAACATCATTCTCAATGCCATTTACGAATAGGATCCCATTATTGTAGTTCCCATTGGCTCTAATACTCATATTGGTTTTAATCGGTCGAATGGGTGTGCTAAAAGAGAATTGACCATTCACCAAGATATTATCATCTACGTTCACAGGTTGTATGACTTGCTGCAAGTTGTCATTGATCACCCTTGCATTCGTGATCTGGTCCTTAGCATAAGTTAGGTTAAAGTAGGCAAAAACACTAGTGAAAGAGAACTGGTCAAACCACATATTCTGAATAGAAATATTGTGATTATAAGTAGGCTTGAGTGCTGGGTTTCCTTCATAAATGAGGAGTGGATTGCTGTTATCAACGACGGGCTGTAACTGTCGCATCGAGGGCTCCCGTAAGTCGGTAAGATATCGAATGTTCATACTTTTCCCATCCCTAAATTCTATATTCCAATTGAGGCTAGGGAGCCAATTTCTAAATGTTCTACGTAATAGAGGAGCTTCTGCGAGAAAGTCGCCTTGAAGTTGAGCCACCTGAGCATCTAGGCTTAGCCGCAATTGCATTTTTTTCTTGTTCCATTGCAGGGCGGCTCCTCCTCTATCGATAGTGTAATCGCTGATGAATCGATTGGATAATAGAGTATTCGGGATCGTCTGCTCCGCTACAATATCAAAGAAATCCTTGCTAGCATCTTCTTCATAATTACTTCTCCGATAATTGAAAGATAAATAACTGGATTTACTCAATGGCTCGGTGTAGGTCAATCGCCCTTCATAATTCCAACGTTCATTATCGATCAATTGCTCTTGGATCAGATCCTCGGAGACATCCAAAAACTGACTTGTTGTATTGATGATCGCCTCTCCATCATTAAGGCGATTTCCTAAGCGTAGATTAGTGACAAAAGAACGGCCTTTCTTTTTGAATCGTTTGCGATATAAACCAGATAAAGTAAAATCAAAATTCTGATTCTGGGTATTATTCGATTGCTCCGCACTATTTTGGAGCAGGTTCTTTTCTAGAAAAGTTTCTTGCAGGCTTGTTCGATCTAATGTTCGATCATTGAAGCCCATATTTAGTCGTAGTTGGATATTTTGCGTAGAGTCAAATTCATGCCGGAACCGAGTATTCAATCGATGATTCTTGTTAAGTGTTTGTTCAGAACTTTGGTCTCTGGTATCAAAAGATGCGCCCTCTTCCAGGAAACTGGTACGGCTCAGGATGCGATCCTCTTCCCGATCGAAATAGTTATAAAAATAATTGAGCGACAGATCCGTCTTTTTATTAAAATCGTAATTCAAATTGGAGCCAATAGATCCGGTGGTCAAAAAACCTTGGCGGCGATCATCTCCATTTAATGAAATCCCCAACTCCGCTGGATCTATAGTCATACCACCCGACATCACCGCAGACATACCTCCCATCAAGTTGAAATAATCCTGGATGGTAAACCCTTGCTCATTGACGTTGTTGAGGCGCCCAATCGTAGACCATTGCATTTTCTTGGAGAAACGGTTGATGTTCGCTTTTCCGCTATAGCGACTATCGCTACCATAGCCCGCTTCGATATTGCCAAATGCGCCTTGTTTTTTGCCTTCCTTTAAGGAAAGGTTGATTGTTTTTTCTCGTTCGCCATCATCTACACCCGTAAATTGGGCCGTTTCGGACTGCTCGTCAAAAACCTGAACTTGATCAACAATATCAGCGGGTAGGTTTTTGGTAGCAATTTGGGGATCATCGCCAAAAAACTCTTTCCCATCTACTAATACCTTCGATACTTCCTCTCCTTGCGCTCGGATCGAACCATCTCGATCGACTTCGACTCCTGGTAGCTTCTTGAGTAGCTCTTCAACACTAGCATTCGGTCGAGTCTGGAAGGCTTCTGTATTGTACTTTATGGTATCTCCATCAATCTGTATAGGTATTCGTTCTGCGTCAATGGTCACCTCATCGATGTCTTGCACTACGGCTTCCAGTTGAATGGTCAAGTCTTCATCCTGGGTCAAATCCACCAATTGGCTAAAGGTTTTATATCCCAGAAAAGAGGCTTGTACTATATATTGGCCTTTGCCGATACGTGGTATTTCAAAACGTCCATCTCCTTCGGTCAGCGCGAATTTTTCGAGTAGCGAATCTTTAGCATTAAGCAGTACCACAGATGCACCAGCCAATGGTGTTTCTAAAGTATCTTGTACAAGACCTCGAATAGAGACAGATTGAGCAGTCACTAAGCAACTGCATAGCATAAGCAATAGCGTATAGTGTAAATGTTGATGACGCATAACATTTAATTTAAAGAAGGGCAAGTAATTGAATACACTGCCCTTAAACAGTCGGATGATTGATTTAAATTCTTGTTTTACCCCCGGATAATCATGGTACCATTACGACCACCCATTTGTTCTTGCATTTCCTTCGTCTTTTCCTCAACGATCTTGCGGAATTGATCAGAGTTGACCTTTTTGCCTTTGTTGGGTGCTACGATCAAGTCCTTTTCCAGGGTCTTTTCATTGATCGCTGTAGCTATGATCTTACGCGCTCCAGCCTCGCTTTTACTGTTGACCTCTAGGATCATCCCAGGTAGCCCATAATAGCTATCGGGACCAGAAGGAACCGCTAGAGCTGTGGTAAACCAAGCTTCAACTTCTCTCTCCTCCATTGTTGCGGTGGCTTTACAGCAGGTATAGCCCAATATTTCTTTTTGCTCTGTACTGAGTTTCCAAGGTAGCTTGGGTTCGTCATCTTTTATGATAAAGGTTTTGCCCATGAAATCCTGCTGCTGGATCAAGGTCTCCTTTTGTAAATCCACAAAGACTTTATTTTCTGAGCTGCCGCCCATTATCTTCATCTCAAAACGTACCCCCTCACCTTCATGGCTGAACTCATTGTGTGCCTCTTCTGTCTCAGGTAGCGCCGTGTAGAGGGTAGCCTTTTCTGTAAAATAGAGCACTCGTTTAGTGATTTGCTCACTAGGCATCATTTTTTTGAGCTCTTCGGCTGAAATGGGACTATCTTCAGGAAGTTGGATTTCGATTTTCATGACTTCCTTGAATACTACTTCGCCCTCTTTCTGAGCGTAAAGGGAAAAAGACAATAGACAAATACAGCATAGTAAACTTAACTTTTGCATATGATTTCGATTTTGTTGTTGATGCAAATTTGCAATAGCTCTACGAGAAAGAGGGTTAAGCCTCCGTTATTTAGTGTTATCTAGTGTTAAGCAGGCCATTTATTGAGGAAGAATAACTTAATTTTGGAATCCATGAAGCGTAGAATACAACATATCTTAGTCCTCGCTCTGCTAGCTAATCTGGGTTTGATCCTTTTTCAAGCTTACTGGCTGAGAAGTAATTTTCTGATCAATCAGGCAGATTTCAAAAAGGGTATTCAAGAAGGACTAGAGGAAGCAGTCGAACAAATGATGTTTGGAGAAACAAGAGCACTTATACTCCTAGGTGATTCTCTGGATCATGCCCATATTCCTCAGGACAGCTTGACCAAAAAGAATATCCGTATATCTGATTTCAGCTTTACTTCCTCGAATGAAGCAATAGGCCATATCCGTGAGAGTTTCCCTGCTATTCAATTAGATACACTCAAAAGTAATATCACAATCAGCACCTTTGTACAGCTGGAGGATAGTACTAGCATAGCTGGAAGTAAAAGAGCAGTCAGACTTAATTCCAATACCAATCCAATCGTCTTGCCGGAGGCCCAAAGTTTTGTAGAAAAGGTGTTCATGAGTATTTTAGATGATAATCTCAATCTGCAAAAACTAGATAGCATCTATGCCCTAGAATTGAACAAGCGGCTCCTACAAAGTCATTATCAATTAGAGCTTTTTAAAGCCGATAGCCTGATAGATAGCCGCTTATCTGAGGTGCCTTTCAAAAAAGCGTATACCATCAAAGCGCAGACCGGCATCCTGCCTTTAGGGTACCAAATCCAAGCTAATTTTCCGAGGCAAACGCTTTTCCTCCTAAAGAAAATGGGTTTTTCTATAGGGATTTCCCTCCTACTTATTGGCATTATGGTGGGCAGTTTTTTATACATGCTCCAAATTATCTTCAAACAAAAACAGCTCGCTGAGGTCAAGAATGATTTCATCAATAATATGACGCATGAGCTGAAGACGCCCATTTCTATCCTCTCTACCGCCAACGAAGCTTTGCTCAATTTCAAGGGCCTGGAAGACAAACAAAAAACCGTACGCTATCTGGGTATTTTCCAAAAAGAACTGGATCGACTGACCAACATGGTTGAAAAGGTACTGAATATTGCTGTTTATGAAAAAGACACCTTTTCCCTAAACAAAGAAACGGTCAATGTAGAAGAAATGATCAATGACCTGATACAGCACCATCAGGTACCAAGACAGAAACCGGTCCATATTGATTTTGACAATCAGCTGCATAATCCCATTCTTAAACTTGATCGTATCCACTTCTACAACGTACTGAATAATATCCTGGATAATGCTATCAAATATTCTAAGGCAGAGGTGCAAATAGAGATCAAAGCAAAAGAAACGGATCACAATATTTTGTTAGAAATCCAAGATCAAGGTATCGGCATACCTAAAGCACATCAGAAATCCATTTTCGATAAATTTTATCGGGTACCAACTGGAAATCTGCACAATGTTAAAGGCTTTGGCCTGGGCCTGCATTATGTCAAACAGATCATCGAAAAGCACCAAGGAGACATCAGTCTCGATAGCGAAATTGATCACGGAACAACCTTTAAAATCAGTTTACCTAGAGTATGAGCAAACTTGTGAAATTATTGTTGGTCGAAGACGAAACAACGCTAGGTGAGATCATCAAAGAAAGTCTGGAGACGCGCCACTTTAGTGTACAGTACTGTGAAAATGGTGTAACAGGTTGGGAGGCTTACCAAACTTGGCAGCCCGATGTTTGTATCCTTGATGTGATGATGCCCTTGAAAGATGGCTTCACCCTAGCCGAAGAAATCCGCAAGATAGATGAGTGGACGCCCATTATTTTCCTCACTGCTCGCTCTCAAGTAAAAGATGTCGTGAAAGGTTTCGAAATTGGGGCCAACGACTACCTCAAGAAACCTTTTAAAATGGAGGAATTGATTGTCCGTATACATGCCCTCTTGAGAAGTAAAAAGCTATACGCCCAACAAGAACATCCTCATCAAGAAATTTGGCAGATTGGCCAATTCACCTTTAATCATCCCAAGCAGTTATTGATTTTTCAAGACAAGGAGCAAAAACTTACACACCGCGAAGCCGAAATCCTACAACGCCTGTGCCAATACCAAAATCAGGTAATGGAGCGCAAACCCATCTTGCTTGATCTATGGGGCGACGATTCGGTTTTTAATGCTAGAAGTATGGACGTTTTCATCACAAAATTGAGGAAGTATTTAAAACGAGACCCCAAATTAGAGATTGTGAATGTACGCGGTGTAGGCTATAAATTGATTGTATAAAAACTGTTCATTCTACCTCAGAAGTTTTATTTTAGGGCAAATCAATTGCCGAGATAGAATGCTAGAAAGAGCAATTGAAGTGCTCCTTAAGGAATAAAGATATCATCTACCTTCAATTCGGGCAGGAAGGTATTGGCAACAATATCGCCTGCCTGATAGATATTGGTCTGCGTATAAATCTGATGCTTAGGTTTGCTGTACACCTCTACTTGTTCATCAACCAAATTGATGATCCACACCTCTGGGATGGATGCCTGGGCATATAATGGCAGCTTGATCTTTTTGTCGATATCTAGAGTTGAGTTTGACACCTCGACTAGTAGCAATATTTCTTCAGGGCTTGGGTGTGACTTTGTATAAATATCAGCACGGTATTGTAAAAGGGCCAAATCTGGCTGAGGCTCTGAATACTCGTCGAGAAGTATAGGGTCCTGAACACTAACAATTATTTCTTGAGAGTTGGTATTACTGTAAAACAATCTGCTAATTTTTTTTACAATACCCGCATGTAAACTATTTACTGGACTCATCTCTATAATTTCACCATCGATTAACTCTACTTTCTGATCAGGAGGTAGGATACCTGAAGCTATCAATTGATGATAGGCGTGTACATCAAACTTCATTCGCTTTACCGTAGGCTTTACAGCAACATCCATTTTATCAGGTTATTTCTTAGAAAGATACAGCTTTTCTGATACAAAACCCATAGGAATATGGGTGCATCTTGTTTTGTGACTTTTGCAAAATATCCACGTTTTAATTGTGTGTATTCAATCAAATATAGAAACCTTATTTCTTTAATTAAAACCAATTTTAAGATGGACATTTTACCATTAATCATTCAACTTGTAAGTGGAGCCGTAGGTGGAAACGTAGCAGGTTCTTTACTTAAAAAATACTCCTTGGGTACGCTTGGGAACTCCTTAGTAGGGATTCTCGGTGGAGGTCTAGGAGGACAACTATTGGGTATGCTAGGTGTAGCTACCGGTGGAGGAATGGATTTAGCAGGGATTCTGGGCAGTATTGCTAGTGGTGGCGTAGGTGGTGGTGCTGTGATGGCCATTATTGGCTTGATCAAACAAGCTATGTCTAAATAGTTCTCGTCTACAACCTATTCTAAGAACCTATATTCTCGATGGAGTATAGGTTCTTATTTTTTATAAATAATACTTGACTTCCCTTTTCCTTCAGCTTTCCATTCTAAGAAATACGTACCCGATTCTAATGCAGATATATCAACTCTACTCCCAGCTCCTATGGCATATTTAGCAACTATCCTTCCCAAAGCATCTCTTATAATCAGTTCTGAAGATATTTGGGTAGGAAGAAAAATAAAGTCCACAGCAGGGTTCGGATAAACCAGGTCAATTATTTCTCTAGTATACGGAAGAGTAATAGATACTATGGAGCTGAAGTGCACAGTTCCGTCAAAATCTACCTGTTTCAATCGATAATAGTTATCGCCTGGCAAAGCCTGAGTATCTATAAAATTATAGTTGGAATAGGTATTGCCATTATTCGCTGCTTTGACCTGTCCTAGGTTTTTCCATTGTCCTTTTTCTACTTGCCGTTGTATAATAAATGAATGAGCATTCCATTCCGAAAGTGTCTGCCACAACAATTGAACCGACTGGTCTATTTTAAGAATTGCATCAAACTTAGCGTAAAGTACTGGCAAAATCACGCCTGGGTTTTCAAAAGGCCCAATATCGACTGCGCTCCCTACCAATCTCGCCTGCTGGTCGTAATCTAGGTTGATACCTGTAGATACTCCAGCATCAATTGCTGGTGAACTGGACAAGGGAGCGTAATCTTCATTATCGTAGTCTGTAAAAAGTGGGTCTCCTTCTATATTCCCGCTGATGGTATTCCCATTTTGCCCATTGATAGCATTGAATTCCGTAGCTGAATAGTAGGTAGTAGAATCTCTTACATATACCATTTCGGCTCCTACACTATCACTAAAGAACAAGTTATTTTGGAAGGTATTTGGCCCTACCCCTCCGTTACTATCATCCCTTAGTAAGATCCCTGTACCTACCTGATATCCAAAAATCGAAGATACCAATGGTTGCTTCCCACAATCGTAAATGATATTATTCCGAATGAGGTTATTCTTCACCTGGTTGGCAAAACCAAAATCCCGCACACGAAATGCTGCTTCCTCCGTATCGATGATCAGATTATGATCAAAGCGGTTGTTTTCTGATACAAAGCCTGTACCATAGGTACCCAGTGTAAAAGCAAAAGCGGTAGGTTCATTGGGCTTAGAAGGCGAATTTTTCATACCCACTATGATGTTGTGGTGTACCCAGTTGTTGTTACCATTGACTTGTGAAGTTGTGCGGCAATCCTTTATTAAGTTTCTATAAAATTCATTGTTTTGACACTGTCCTTGGAATCCATCTACACCAAAAGGATGAGCATAAGGGATAGCTGGTGCGGTGATATAATTATCATGAAATTTATTATTGGACACTCCAACTCCTCGTGCAGCCGTATCTTGCAGTTCGATAGCATTATGAGCCCAATTATAGAATTCATTATTTGACGCAATACAATTTTGGACACCCGATACAAACCTAATCCCATCTCCGCAGCCACGTTCTGAACCCAATCCATAAAAGAATTGAAAATTAGAATCAAAAATATTATTGCTTATGGTTAGGTCTGTACTTGGTTCATAAGTACCACTGATTAAGATATCTGTTGCAAAAAGTCCCGTACCTCCCGAATGACCTATTCTGCAATTCGTAACTTCAATGTGATTACCTCCGATAATCGCTATTGCAGCTCCTGACCCACCTCTTAAATCTAAATGGTCTAAAATAATATAATCCGCATATTCAATTAAAGTCGAGTAAAACACTTCACATCCTCTAAATTCACTGTACAGCGTCGCTGGGTTTTGGCTCTCCGATAGATATAAGCCGTCTGTACCTGTTGTATCGTAGTACCATTTCCCTAAAGCACCTTCATTAT
Source organism: Saprospiraceae bacterium (assembly GCA_042095835.1). Lineage (GTDB taxonomy): Bacteria > Bacteroidota > Bacteroidia > Chitinophagales > Saprospiraceae > DATFKA01. The sequence goes on along the minus strand of JBELML010000027.1, from coordinate 40,284 downwards.
CTATAAGACCAAGGGTGCTATCTGCATTAGCTCTCAATTGCTCAACACCATCCAAAAAGAATCTTCCAGGTGGCTCCACAAGGGGTAAATACCAAATATTTGGTTCTACCTCTGACCAATTAGCGGCATTTTCGGCGGCTGAAATTTTGGTAACATTAGTAATAATTGGTAAGCCATCATTAGGGTCACCATAAGCCCCATAAACAATTGGTTGGTTCAACAAACCAGAAGCGTTGATATAGTTACTTCTTACTTCCCATTGCTCTCCATATTTAAATAAAAAAGTGTCGCCAGGCATGGGTAATGCAGCTCTTACTTTAAACAAATCCTTCCAAGCAGTAGCAGGACTAAGGCCATTATTGCCATTCGATCCACCAGATTGATCGAGGTAGAACGTACGCCCTGGAAGCAGGTTTGGGATTAACCATAATAATAGGATAACAATTGGGATTAGAACTCGCTGATTAGCCACTTTAATACTTATTTGGAAACAAATACCGTCTTTTACATTGAAGTTGTCTTAGGTTTTCTGTTGCAGGCAAGAAAACAGGATTTTGAGGCTAATTGAGGCAAAAAACGCAAGCTATGCATCGCATAGGTGAGGCTTTTTAACGAAGAGTAGCCTTAAAAGATGTTTTTGATAGCCCAACAAGGAAATTTTAAACAGCTTCATTATAAATTTACTATTTATTAAGCAAAATGGCCAATCTCTACAGATCAAAAAATGGTGGCCTAACATGCGAGCTGTTTCTTACCGTCAAGCAATCAAGGCAATAACGCTCATAATCGGCCGCAAAAGGTTTCCACGGTCTAAACAAACACTCCTGCTCAATCTCAACGGGGAGCTCAAACTTGAACGTTCTAAAGCGTTTCACCTGAGAACTAACCACTGAGAAGTAGCCTAATGCTTCATTTTCTGGATTAGTTGTATTCCGAATATTCCCTGGAATCGATGCCGGAGGAGTATCAAAAATGGTCCCTCCTGTATTGAGGATTTGATCTACTCTATCAAAGAATTCAAAAGCTTTTGGAGTAAGGCTTCTTTGGTAAACAGAGAAGAAATGTTTTTCTACAAAAGTGCGATCCAATTCCTGCAATCCTAGAGAAAGTTTCTCAAGTTTAGCAGGTGCTTTATTGGTACCATCATAAAGCAAGAGATCAGCTTCGGTGGTATAAACATATACATAACATGGAGGTGGAATAAACCCAAAAGGATCAGGAAAATCTGTGGGGCTCAATAAATAAACCTCCTCTACATCCCACCGAAGAAAATAAGGTTCGTCAGGAGCTTGTGTTAAATCTACGTCACCAAAAATACGAATCACTTGGTCCACACTGATAATAGCGTTTTCATCTACCGTCCTTTGGGTTCCAAATTCATAATAAACGGTATCTAAAGTGCCCGGTTGAGCTGGCATAATTTCAGGGTCTGAAACGTATACCTCATCATCTGGAGTGATCACTTCAATATAATAGGATTGCCCTATTTCAGCAGGCATAGTCCCAACTGGCAATTCGTAGGTACCTTGATCCTCAGGATTCTCTAGATAGTCTGCAAATTCTCCGTCACCATTATAAATGCGAACCCGAGCATTACTCACCTCAACAGGTACTCGAGCCCTAAAAGCTGCTCGCCCAACCTTAACGGTCTGCACTACAGGTTCATTAGTGAACATCCCATCAATCACTATTTCTCCACCGACTCTATCCGTTTCAAAATCAATTGGATCAATACAAGTAGTTAGGCAAATAAGTACAATAAAAAAGATAAATATATTTCGCATGACTATTCGATTAAAGATATATGGGGAGTTCCCAGTCTATTAAAAACTAAAATTATACGTAACAGCAGGGAAGACCGCTCCTAATACTGATAATTGAAACGCCCGAGGAATCAGGGAGTTTTCTGGTCGTTGGTAGAATACAGAGAAAGCATTTCTACGACCAAAAAGGTTATAAACAGATAGCGCTACATTACTATTAAATTTCTTGCCTGGCCAAGTCCGACCAGATATGGTAAGCGACATATCAAATCGTACATAATCAGGAACCCGATAAGCATTGCGCTCACTAAAATTTGGGATGGGACTGTTGTTCTGTGTGTAGCTCGCTACCAAGCCTGTGATGGGGCGTCCAGTTTGGTAGGTGAAATTAAAACTTAAAGCACTCCGCTTACCCAGCTGCCTTTTAGCCACTAAATTTACAGTATGCGGCTGATCGAAGTTCGCTGGGTACCATTCGCCATTATTGACACCACTCTCTAGCCCCTGGTCAGGAATTTGAATCTCACTTCGCGAGTAGGTATAAGATAGCCAGCCCGTCCATCGGCCCGCAAGTCTACGTAAATAAAACTCTAATCCGTAGGCCCGCCCTTGACCCGAGAGTAGCTCCGTTTCGATATGCTCATTCAACAATAAATCCGGAAAATCTCTAAAGTCCACCAAGTTTTCAAGATTCTTATAGTATAACTCTACAAAAGATTCCCAAACGTTACTGTTGAAATTTTTGAAGTATCCAATCGAGAAATTATCTCCAATTTGAGGTTCGATGTAGGGATTACTTACCTGCCAAATATCTACTGGTGTCGGCGCTGCACTATTCGAGATCAAATGGATATACTGGCGGGTTCGGTTATAGCTCATTTTGATAGCGCCTTTATCCCCGCTATCATCTAAGCCCAGCCGCAAAGATAGTCTAGGCTCTAGCCCTCCATAAGATTGAATCACTTCACCACTACTGTATTGTACCGTATCCGTAATATTGTCCGATCTGCGTAATCCCTCTTCGTCGTAGACAAAAATAGCATCATCACCTAGCTGTTGGTACAAGGAGTACCGAAGACCTGCACTTATTGATATCCTTTCAGACAGGGTATATTCATCATTAAAATAAAGAGCAAAATCTCTACTCTTATCTCTTCTTACTTTTTCAGGCAGAATGGTAGATGCTTCTCCTCGTGGTGTCAAAACATCAGGTTTCATACGATTACCATTCACCTCTAAACCAAAGTTAATCTTATGGCCTTGCGGTAGCCAAAAGAAGTTTTGCTTGAATTGGTAATACTCGATCCCATTATCCAAATTGAAAGCCTCGACACCTTCTGGAATAAAAGACCGACTATCATAATCTCCATAGTTGAAGGTACTTGAGGTAGAAAAATTAGACCCTAATATACCATTCCAACGTAGGCCAGCTAAGCGTGTACCGTAGGTAAACCCAAAATCTTTTGAATATTGGAAATCATCCGTACTCCCATAATAAGAAAGCGTCAATGAATGACTAAGATTAAATCGATGAGATAGGATAACATTTAAATCTGAAAACGTAGCCCCACTTTCCTGAATATTGGGGTCCTGGATTAAATCTAAAACCCAGTCAGAATAGGAAGCTCGGCCCCCAATTAAAAATGAAGTTTTATCTTTAATGATAGGGCCTTCGGCCATAAATCTACTTGAGATCACTCCTATTCCGCCCTTAAAGGAATACTCCTCATAATCTCCATTCCGCGCTATTACATCCAAGACAGCAGAAGCTCTTCCTCCATATTGTGCAGGAACATTGCCCTTATACAAAGTAAATTGATCAATCACATCCGGATTAAAGGCAGAAAAGAAACCCAGAACATGAGAAGCATTGTACAGCGCAGCACCATTCAATTGCACCAAATTCTGGTCGATCCTACCTCCGCGTACATTGAAGCCCGAAGCGCCCTCTCCAACTGAGTTGACACCTGGTAAAGTGAGTAGAGATTTCACTACATCAACCTCCCCCATAAAAGAAGGAAGTGCCCGAATCTCTTTCATTTTTAATTGAGCAACACCGGCAGTAGCCGACCGCACATTCCGGTTGTCCATAGCCGCTTCAATGACTATTTCACGAAGGCTATAAGCATCCTGACTTAAGCCAAAATCCACAACTCCATCATCATAGATATCGATATACTTGACGATAGGCTCCAAACCCAGGTAGGTAGCTTCGACTCGATGTAAGCCTAAGGGAATGATCAGGGCATATTCCCCTTTATCATTGGTAGAGGTACCAACGTTGACATCGGTTATCAAAACACTTGCACCAGTAAGTGGTTCGCCGGTTTCAGGATTACTTACTTTTCCTTTTAGAATAGCTTTACCACCCGTTTTCTTAGCAAAGAACCGGCCAATTTTAAGGGTGTCCTGGGCAAAAAGAGTATTACTACATCCTAAAAGGAGTAGCAACAAAAGGAGTTTTCCGGGTGATTTCATACATTAATAGATGGTGCACCGACTAGTCAAGAAGAGAAGATCACTTGGGAATTAAGCCATCTGTATATGTCATTTCAGCAGACCTATTTTCCCTTGTCGACTTCATATCCTAAATCGATGCAGGAAAAAATTTTTTTTAATGTATAAAAAAAGACGGAAAGTCCTCCTACTTGTCGACCAATTGCAAGTCTTTCAACTTACAAAACATTCTTTTGTCTTAAATCTGCGAGATCTCCATTGGGTCCAAATATACACGCTCTATTTTGGAGACCGTATTGGCATATTCAGGTAGTTTTGAAATTTTCCCCCAACGTGGGTCTCTAACAAATTTCCCCCAACTTTCTCCTCTTTGTTCCATACTCTCAAAAGCGAGCATATAGGTCAGTTTGGGAAGGCTATGACCAGCAACTACGTGTCCAAAAAAGACTGGATTTAAGTCTACATCGTAGAAGATATCCAACTCGTCTTTGTCGAACATACGTACTTTCCTACGCACTGCGTCATCGCTATACCCTTGGTAGGTACGCAGCTCGAAGAAACGTTGCCCGTCTCCATAGGTTTTCATTTGAGGAATGCCATCAAAAGCGATCATCAGCTCTGAAGTATATCGCTCAAATACTTTATCTCCTTCTGAAACCTTATGGTAGGCCTCCGCAGCTGTTTGATAAGCTTTGTCCATTTTCAATTCCTGAAAGTGGGTAGCATAGCTTTGAAAGGAGCTATGCGGTATCAATACATAGATTTGAGCAGGCTCTACTCCTCCTTGGGCAGTGAAAACACCTACTTTTTTTGCGCCCATACGGTTTAATGCAGGGATCAGCGCGGTTTTCAAGTAGTCTTGTAAAACGCGAACCTTACCTCCGCGCATCATGGTGTATACACGTAGTTCGTAGACTTCGTTTTCTTCTTCAGGGTGGCGAGCTGCTGATTCTTGATGTCCGTAGGCAGCAGTAGAGAGTGCTGCCATAGCGGCAGCGGCAACAAATTTTCTTCTTTGCATGGTTTGATATTTAAAGGATTTATTGAGCTTTAATAACGATTACACCATTTCCACCTCTAACTCCATACATCGACGCATCTGAGTCTTTCAACACTTTTACAGAAGTAATTTTCAACCCCCTCACCACATTGACCGCTTGACTATAAGAATTACCGATTTGGGTACCATTGACTACAAACAAAGGCTCGGTACCACTATTAAAAGAGTTGACACCACGAATTTGCACACGTGCATTCGATCCAGAACCCAACAATACCACACCAGGGGCTCGTTTGAGATAGTTTTCTAAAGCAAATTCGTTATTGGTTTGCTGATTTTCGTCAACCTTGATTTCGTTTGTATCGCGGTTGGTTTTAGACACTGCTCGATCTGCATTAGCAGTAGTACCACAGGCATAGAAAGTCAAAGCGGCAAGTAAAATGATCAATAAACGCTTCATAATTTTAGTTATTATTTGGATATTAAAGATACAAAGGATTGAACTACTATTTGAAAGTATTCTGTCCAATTCAAAATAATTGTCGTTTTGAGACCAAGTAACTTTCTTTTATGTATGTCAAATCCTTCTTTTTTCTACTTTGTATAAGTATTTCTTTTTCTACTTCTGCCCAAAAAATGTCGGTCATCGACAGAAATCAGCAGGTCATCATCCTCGAAGGTCCTGATACGGTATTGGTTTATCAAAAGACGCCAAAAAACCGCGACGGTCAATATAGCAGAAGCAATTATGTGCATCCATTGTATAATTTGGATGGCTCTATTCTTACAGAAGATTTCCCCAGTGACCATCTACATCATCGAGGTATCTTCTGGGCATGGCATCAATTATATATCGATGATCAGCGTATTGGAGATGGTTGGGAAATCAAGGACTTTTCTTGGTCAGTAGAGCAGGTCAATACCCAGCAAAGTAAAAAACAAGGGCAAATCTTAGCAACCGTATTGTGGAAATCGCCCCTATGGCTGGATCAACAGGCTAAAGAGCAAGCCTTTGTAAAAGAGGAAACCACCATTACTGTTTATCGACGGCGAAAATCCTATAGGAGAATCGATTTTAAAATCTCCCTATTGGCCTTGGAAGCCAACATGACGATCGGAGGTAGTGAAGATGAAAAAGGGTATGGTGGCTTTTCGCCAAGGATCAAACTTGCCCCAGGAATGGTTTTTCAGGGGCCAGATGGCGAACTTCAACCTACCAACCTACCTCTGAAAGCACGAGAATGGATAGACATTCGAGGGCCGGTGGGCCTAAACGAGGATGTGGTTGGCATGACTATTATCCCACATCCCAATAATCCAGGCTATCCTAATCCTTGGATTCTTAGAGCAAAAGGAAGTATGCAGAATGCGGTTTTCCCTTATCCAGGTAGAAAGCCCATTCCCCTTTCTAGGCTAGAACCACTTATTTTAGCGTATAGTCTCCTCATTCATGATGGATCTTTAGGTCCAAACAAAATTTCTAAAATCGCAAAAACCATAAAATAATGAGCAATTGGATTTATGTACTCGTCGGCCTATTTTTGATCAGTGGATGTACCCCAGCTCCAAAAGAACAACCTAACGTCATTCTTATCATAACCGATGATCAAGGATATGGAGATATTGCTGCGCATGGAAATCCCTATATCAAAACACCCCATATTGATCAACTTTATCAAGAAAGTGTCCGTTTCACTGATTTCCACGTTAGCCCCACTTGCTCTCCTACCCGAGCCGCACTCATGACCGGACGCTACACCAATCGTACGGGCGCCTGGCATACCATTGCAGGATGGTCCCTGCTTCGACAAGAGGAAAAAACCCTTGGGAATTTATTTACACAAGGAGGATATAATACCGGAGCTTTTGGCAAATGGCACCTGGGCGATAATTACCCTTTTAGAGCTCTAGATCGGGGGTTTCAAAGAACTGTGGTGCACGGTGGTGGAGGCGTTCAGCAAACACCTGACCTCTGGGAAAACGATTATTTTGATGACCGTTACCTAGCGGACGGACAAGCTACTGCCTATCAAGGATATTGTACAGATGTCTTTTTTGAGGAAGCTATGGCCTTCATTGAGGAGCAGAAAGAGCAGCCCTTCTTCTGCTATATTTCTACTAATGCACCACACGGCCCCTTCAATGTACCGCCTAACTACCTGCAACTTTATGAGGATATTCCCGATAGCCTCCTAGCACCTTATCAAAAGCGATTTTATGGCATGATTAGCAATATCGACGATAACTTAGGCAAGTTGAGAGCATTTTTGACTGCCCAGGAAATTGCAGACAACACCATTCTTATCTTTATGAGCGATAATGGAACAGCAGCGGGTTATCGATCTCGTGATGGACAAGTCACTGGTTTTAATAGCGGAATGCGCGGCACTAAAAACAGTGCTTACGAAGGAGGACATCGGGTGCCTTTTTATGTGTATTGGAAAGATGGGCAGATTCAGGGCGGCAAGGATATTTCTACCTTGGCAGCTCATATCGACGTCATGCCCACCTTGGCAGAATGGTGTAATGTGGAGCTTCCGACTGGACATCTGCCAATCGATGGCAGGAGTTTAGCACCCTTATTTGAGGGTGATGATTTTAGTTTAAAAAGCCGAGTGCTGGTTACGGATTCTCAACGCCGGCAAGTGCCCAAAAGGTGGCTCAAAACCGCTGTACTTTTCCAGAATTGGCGCTTAGTAAACGGTGAGGAACTTTATGACATCAAAAGTGATCCCGGGCAGGTCACCAATCTATTGAAAGAACAGCCTAAAATAGTAGATACCCTTCGAGAAGTATACGACCAATGGTGGGAGAGAATGGCTCCTACCTTCTCCAAGGAACCAGCGATCATCATTGGTAATGAGGCTGAAAATCCAAGTCTATTAAGTTGCCACGATTGGCATACCGAAGATATCAATGTCGCTTGGAATCAAATCCATATCCGGCAAGGCGAAAAAGGCGGTCTTGCACCTTTTTACTGGACCTTGGAGGTAGCAGAACCGGGAGCCTACCAGGTACAGTTTTTTCGTTATCCTCCTGCTTCTAATTTAAAGATTAGCGACAATATCGCAGGGCTTAGCCAAGCTGAGGAACCCGGTTTGGCGTTTGACATCCCTGAAGGTAAAGGGTGGGAAGTGATGGGTAGCTGGATACAAATCGATGATGCACCAAAGAAAAAAATCGCCATTGATGCCAATGATCAATTTGCTGAACACCAAGTCCAATTAGCTAAAGGACCATTAAAACTAAGTGGTGGCTTTATTCTGCAAGAAGATCGAACCGAAATTGGCGCTTATTATGCCCTCGTCACAAAACTAGATTAGTTGGCGTTGAACTTTATTTCATTTCCTATGGTCAAAAGAAATAGAAGATAAAAACAACCCAAACCATCACTTTTGCTTGCTTATGCTTATTCACCGCCTGCCAAAAGGATGACCCCATAGTCGCACGCGAGGAAACACCAAACAGAAATCCATTCACCGAATACGTAGATCGTTTTTTTGAAGAGGGCAATGCTAGAGGCTTAGATTATAATCGAGCATTTTTAAGTGTAGCCTATATGCAGCAAAACTCTCCTTATATCGATCAATACTGTGGCTACGGGTTTAGTAATTATGAAAGAACGGGACGACAACGAGTGGAAATCAACCTTACTCTAGCTTATGTGCCTGATGATGTTAGACAGCTCTATATATTTTGCATGATGCTCCCACAATCTAGCGGGGCTGTGTACTTTGAAGATATGGAGTTGCTGGTTCTACAATAAACCAGCATCATCCAGAAGAATCTGGAATGATACTAGACTTTATTCGAAATAATTTTGCGTGGCTAAAAAATTGTCTTTTGCTCCCACTCTGCGCCTGCCTGCCTGCCGGCAGGTTGCGTCCTCACCTTAATAGCTAAGGCTATTAGGCTCCGGGCGCGCCTTGATTGGAAACAAAACTCTTCATTTTTATCTCATAAAACTACTCTCGAATAAAGTCTACTGGTTTGTTGTTATTATTATTCAAGGAGCAATAATTTCTTTGTAAAGATTTGATCATTCAATTTCAATCGAGCGATATAGAGACCTTGGGCATTACCTGATAAGTCTACCGTAGTCTTGAACTGCTGATCAACATAGAGTTTTGTTTGCTGGATAAGCTGATTATTAAGGTTTACAATTTCTAATACAGCTTCTCCTGCTAGGTTCTCCTGCTCAAGTGATATATTAAATAATCCCGTATTACTTGGATTGGGGTAAACCTCCAAGTCAGTGGTGTTCAGCCTTGAAGAGGATAGAGCGATTTTATTATCCCACAAGTCCGTAGACTTATTAGAAACTGTCCTGCCAAATATGACCTCATCAATCCAAAATTCGCTAGAGGTGTTGCTTGGATAGAAATTGATACCCTCCAGTTTTTCTGCACCGCCAAATATGGATCCTGCGGTATATCTAAACGGCCACTCTCCTACCATTAGTCCATCTATGAATAGTCTTGTATTACCGCTAATTCCATCAAATACTTGTCGGACTCTAATCCACTCATCTACTGGATAGGTGAAGATAGTTGTGGAGCCTCCTGCTCGTAAAGAACCTACACCTGTTCCTCCAAGAGAAACCGACGAAGCCACATTGGTAACACCTCCTGGAAAGTATCCATGTAAAATATCAAAGTTAGCACCGCCGCCAGGCCTTACATTGATCACGAAATTGAGTTCATGCTTTAAAGTTTCTACACCCTGCCCCATTTGTAATACAGCATCATTAGTGCCCGTCACTTGTAGATATTGGTTTCCATTGGTGGTATCTAGCACTACTAGAGCATCTTCTGGACCTCCTGTATCTCCACTGATGGTGTTCCAACAATCTGACTGATCTGCTACTGGTCCAGGTACATAATGCGAGAAATCATCGCAAACCTCAATAAAATCAGATCCTCCACAACCACAGCCTGCGTAGTTAATTTCTGTCACAATATATTTCGGGGAATCATAGAGACAGATATTATCTATTTCATTGGATTCCTCCACTGCTTCTTGATAATCTAAAATCGCTCCCACGTAGTATTCTCCAATAGGAATATTTGTAGGTGTGACGAGTAAGTTCTCCGTTGAGCGAGCTCCTGGTCTCAATACATCTACGTAGTCCCGACCAATCAGAAAATCTTCAGTGGTGATTTCATCATCAACCGATATATAGTAGCCGACATTACTTCCAGCAGCATCAATGTTTCCATCATTAAATACCCGCAAAGCGGATATTCTGATAGTCGCGCCATCAATAGAAAGTCGGCCTTTGTCTTGAAAAATCAAGTTGGGGATCAGTATTTCTTTTACTTCCACTTTCGGGCTATCAATGAAACAGGTATTGTCACTACCACTGATCTCTGAGACTTCTTTTTTATAATCAACAATGACACCAAAGTAATAAAGACCAGGTTCTAAGCCTAGTGTATTGAACCCAACACTTTCGATCTCAAACACTTCGTCAGGATCTAAACTTGGAATATCGTATTCTCCTAGTCGCAGATCATTGGTCGAAATACTGGTATTTCTGGATAAGTAAAAGCCTATATGGCTTCTTCCGGCCACACTCAAGCCATTGTTGACAATTGTATAATTCTTTAGCGTAATGGTATCCTCTCCTGTCTCCAAGGCACCAATATCTTGACAAGTAAGATTAGGTCGAGTATCCATATTGAGACTGATCTTAGGAGAAGCATAATGGCAGCTATTATCTCTTTCGTCACTTTCTGGTACTTCACTCTCGGCATCAATTAAGACACCTACAAAATAAGACCCACTAGGTAGACCATTACCAATGGTAGCGGAGAAACTAAGCGTATGGGTAGCTCCAGCAGGTAGTGCTGGAATCGTTTCTTCGCCTAATAAGAAATCATTATTAGAAATGCCCGTATTCCTAGATAAGTAAATGGCAATGGTATTTTCTGCGGCTGAGGCGGTACCATCATTAATAATTTGTAAGCCTGCAATACTTATATCATTTCCATTGACGGTCAACACACCCAGATCACTACACTTAAGGTTGGCTTGGTTATCTTCTGAAATTCTAATTCTTGGGCTGGTATAATAGTATTTATTATCAGATCCACTTGTTTCTGAGACCTCATTTTTAAAGTCTAAAAGGACACCTAAGTAGTAGGTTCCCTGAGGCAGGTCGCTCAACTCCTCACTGAAATTAATCGACGTTGAAGCACCTGCGGCTAAAGCATTCACCACTACTTCGCCAAGGAAAACGTCACTTGTGGAGATCGTTCTGTTGCGAGACAGGAAAAAACCAAGCGTGCTCTGACCGGCCTCCGCATCTCCATCATTAGTTACATCCAAGTCCGTAATCGTCACCAGATTATTGACTACAGTGAGCGTGCCCAGGTCATTGCTCGTAAGGTTGGGACGATTTTCTCCTAAGACAGTTATTCTTGGGTTGTTATAAAAACATTGATTATCTGACTCATCAATTTCCGTCACCTGATTTCTATAATCGACTCTTATACCTAAATAGTAGGTACCATTAGGGATTCCACTGAGGGTTTTTGAAAAACTCTCAGTACTTGACTCTCCTGGGTCCAAGGACCTGATATAGTCATCTCCCAAGAAGATATCACCACTAGTGAACTCTGTATCTGTAGATAGATAATATCCAATAAAACTCGCTTTGGAAACATCGCTACCGGTATTGGTGATTGTTAGATTAGCAATGCGGATCAAATTCCCGTTGACGGTAAAGGTACCAAGGTCGCCACATTGTAAATTGGGCAAGACATTCTCTCCTACTGTCACCCGATTGGAATAGTAACAGGCATTGTCTTCTCCAGATCGCTCCGCTACTTGCTCTTGATAATCAACAACAATACCTATAAAGTAATTCCCGTCGGCAATGTCTTCATCTAAAGTAGTACTAAAGTTCTCAGTACTATTGGCACCAGGAATCAATTGACCTACAAAATCTTCTCCGAGAAAGATATCATCGGTCGTAATATCTTCATCAGTAGACAAATAATAACCTATGAAACTAGGGCCTGCAAGTCCAGGTCCTTCGTTGGTGATTTTTAAGTTAGAAATTTGAATGTCACGCCCATCAATGGTGAGGGTACCTAAGTCTCCACACTTCAGGTTGGGCCCGGTAGTAGTATTGACACCATCATCGTTGGTCTGCGCAACAAGACCTAGGGAAAATAGAAGGCAAAAGGATACAAGGTTTACATACCTAAATTTCAAGTACTGGAATTTCATGCTTATGAATATTTTTTATTAATGATTATCCTATGGATTAAATCATCAAAACGGGTAATAGCCTTGGAATTTTACCTATCCAATATACGGATTTCTGTGTGGTTAAGTTACGTATTTCCGGCATTTATATCTTTTCCAATCTCTATCTGCTAAAATACCAAATGATCTAAAAAGTCAATCCATAGAATTATCCTATCTTACTGCAAAAGATAGTACAAACAATAATGCCAAGAAATTAGATGGCAGAGCGATAATTAAAAGATTAATTTTTAGCTTCGTTATTTTAGAGTACTTCGCTTACTCGCACCGTCCTTTTATGTTTAAAAAAATGTGACTCTTGTGAAAAAAATCATCTAAATAAAAACAGAACCGTGAAAGGAATAATATTTACAGAACTACTGGAAATGGTAGAACAAAAAATGGGAGATCTAATGGTAGAAACCATTATAGATGAGGCCAACTTGGAAAGTGGAGGCGCCTATACCTCAGTAGGTACTTATCCCGCAGAAGAAATGGAAGAATTGGTACATCAGTTAAGCTTACAAACTAAACTTTCTCGCAATCAATTACTAGAAGCATTTGGCGAGTATTTGTTTGGAAGTTTAGCCAAAAACTATCCACATTTCTTCCCAGAGGGATTACATTTCTTTGAATTCCTTTCAGGGATTCATAATTATATCCATGTTGAAGTAAGGAAGCTTTATCCTGATGCAGAGCTACCTGAGCTCAGAGTACAAGAAAAATCAGCACAAAAAATGGAATTACTATATGAATCTTCTCGTAAAATGTCACACCTAGCCTCTGGTCTACTCAAGGGCTGTAAAGCCTACTTTGAGGTAGAGGCAGATATCACAACTACAATACTAAAGGAAGATGGGTCAAAAGTATTATTTTCTATCAGCTTAAAATAGCCTGAATGGATAGATTAAAACTACTAGAAAGGAAGCTAGCTAGAGAAAAGCTAGCTAGAGAGACTGCTGAAAAACTCCTAGAAAAAAAGGCACTTGAGCTTTATTTAGCTAATCAAGAATTGCAGAGACTCAACAACAGTCTGCAAGAAGATGTCTCTAAAAAAACTAGCGAACTTGAACTGCAAAGCACGAGACTTTCTACCATCTTGAAACGCTTGCAGGAGGGTATTCTAGTAGAAGATGCTGATCGAAAAATCACTTTAGTTAACCCAACATTTTGTGAGCTCTTTCATATTGATGCTTCACCTGAGTCATTAATCGGAATAGATTGTAGACTCGCTATGGAAAAAAGTAAGGCGATTTTTATGGATCCTGCCGCCTTCTCTCTTAAAATAGATGAAATCCTACGGCATAAGAAATACCATCCAGCAGAGATTGTCAAAACTAAAGATGGTAGAATACTAGAGCTATCCTATACACCTGTTATTAAAAAAGAGGTTTTCATTGGTCATCTTTGGCGCTACCAGGATAAAACAGAAACCTTTTTAGCAGATTTGAAGATCCGCCAGAGTGAGGAGAAGTATCGTAGTATTATGGAGAATATGGACCTAGGCTTGATGGAGACCAACAATAATGGCACCATTACTAAAGTCTATAATCGTTTTTGCAAAATGATGGGTTACCATGAAGAGGAGTTGTTGGGTAAAAATGCGCTGGAGGTTTTGATTCCTGATGAGTTCTCAGGACTTGTCAATCAGCAAAACGAGATGAGACAAAAAGGTATTGCCAGCTCTTATGAAATCCAGATGCTCACCAAAAGTGGAGAGCGGAAGTGGGTACTCATCGGCGGGGCTCCATTTTTTAATACCAGTGGAGTGCTAGATGGTACCGTCGGGATTTATTACGATATTACAGACCAAAAGAAGCTTCAAAGTGAATTGGAGATCGCCAGAAAAGAAGCAGAAGCAGCTAGAGATGCGGAAAAAGAGTTTTTGGCCAATATGAGTCATGAGATTCGCAATCCAATTAACGCTATCATTGGCATGACCAACCTCCTATATGATACCCATCCGAATAGCGACCAGCTTGAATACCTCAACCATATCAATTTCTCCTCCGAATTATTATTAGCCCTCGTTTCAGATATCCTCGACATCTCTAAAATTGCCGAGGGCAAAATGGATTTAACGCTAAAGCCGTTTAACCCTATTGATCTATTCCATACCATAGGAAAAACTATGGAGTTTAGACTTCAAGAGCAACCAGTCCAATTCGACTTAGAGATAGATGAATCTATTCCTAGTCCACTTCTAGGGGATACCACCTTTCTCAATCAAATCCTTTTTAACCTCTTGGGAAATGCCAATAAATTTACGTCTCATGGGCAAATCTCTTTTAAAGTCAAGCTGAGGGAGCAAATAGATCATTTGATTTGGTTAGACTTTATAGTTGCAGATACCGGTATAGGTATTCCATTGGAACTACAAGAACATATATTTGAAAGATTTGGCCAAGCAGGTAAGGTAAAAGCAGGTGGTGGAACAGGTCTAGGGCTACCCATCACTAAAGAATTGATTGAGCTCATGGGGGGGCGTATCAGTCTACATTCTACCGAAGGAAAAGGGGCTACTTTTAAATTTGGTTTACCCTTTAAAAAAGCAAATAACGAGTCAGAAAACAAGGAAGACACCAGCAAGAAGAGTACTCCCTTGAAAACCCTGCAACTCAATATTTTGGTAGTTGAGGATAACCAATCTAATCAACTTTACCTTGAACGAATCCTACGGAAATGGAATTTTAAATTTACTTCCTGTAAAAATGGGGCAGAAGCCATCAAAGCCATCCAAAAAGAAAAATTTGACCTTGCGCTAATGGATATTCGGATGCCCGTCATGGATGGATATGAAACCACCGTTCAGATTCGAGCTAGCCGCAATAACCCTAATGTAGACATCCCCATTATTGCTTTAACTGCTTCTGCGCTCCTCGATGAAAAAGAGAAAGTTTTCGCGGCGGGAATGAACCTACACCTAACCAAACCTTTTACCCCCCAAATGCTACAAGAGGCTATACATAACTTCTTTGATGCTTCCGCTACTCTAGGACAGGAAAGCGCACAGAACAAGTGGCCCATAGCATTATCTAGTGATACGCTAAATGAATTATACGAGGAGGATATAGATTATGCCTCTCTTATGTTTAATTTATTTTTAAAAAATATTGATGGAGAATTGACAACAGTAGATCAATTAATCCATAGGAAAAAAGAAGCGGAATTAGCCGATTTTTTACATAAAATAAAGCCTAATTTTTCGATGGTTGGACTTCCTCAATTCAGTAAGAAAATCAATGAATTAGAAGAAAGTATTTCCCAAATTAGTTTTGGAAAAATAGAAGAAAAATGGTATACCTTAAAAGAGGAGATACTATCATTGCTACCTACCATCAAAGCCTTTACGAATCAAATAAAATAATCTGCTATGAAGTGTTTGATTGTTGATGATAATGAAATGTCAAGATTAGCCTTACAAATGCTTTGTGAGAACTTGCCCGACTTAGAATTGATAGGCCTCTGTGAAGGGGCTGGTGAAGCGCTAAAAATAATGCAGCAAACGCCTATCGATCTCCTGTTATTGGACATTGAAATGCCCAATATAACTGGCATGGATTTGGTAAAATCCCTAGATGATATTCCTCTAATCATTTTCATTACTTCCAAAACAGAATATGCTACTGAAGCCTTTGAACTCCGAGAATGGGTAGTAGATTATCTCACTAAACCCATCAATTTTCCAAGGCTCAAAAAAGCAGTGGAAGCCGCCAAGGAGATGCAAAAAAAGCAGGCTCTTAAACAATTCGAAAACTATATCTTCGTCAGATCTTCTGGAAAAATTGTCAGGATAGACCTCAATAGTATCGAGTACCTGGAAACGGTTGGTGATTATGTACGCTTTAAAACAAACGAACAATCTATTCTGGTCCACGGGACTATAAAAGGAATGGAATCTCGCCTTTCACATCCTGATCTCATGAAGGTCAACCGCTCTTATATTGTCAATTTATCCAAGATTAGAGACATCGAAGATCACAGTATTTTGATTGGGAAAAAGATCATTCCCGTTAGTCGGGCTCACAGAGCACCTTTACTCAAAAAGATCAACCCGATATAAGATTGGCGGCTCTTTTTGCTTTAGACCAATTTACAGATTGTTGCCCTCGCCAATACCTCCATAAACCAGGGAAAACACACCAGTGCATTACCACAAAATATAATGGAACATAAAAGCCTGGGAAAGTCTTTGCCTTATCGGCTTTTAACAACCCATTCAGTGCTTGACCATAAAATAGCATTTGTAAACCCAAGAAGACTGCATATAATCCTACGCCTTGTACAGTAAGCCATAAACTACTTAGCAATAGCGCAATAAGGGCTACAGGAGCCACCGTCCATCTAAAAACGCGATGGATCAGATATTGGATACTTAGCGTTCCATACTTTAATGGGTTAGCAAGATCGCCTAAACGGTAAATAGATTGAAAGCCACCCGCGCAAATTCTGATCTTACGTTTCATCTCTTCATGGAGATTTAAAGAAGCTGATTCAATGGCGTAAGCCTGGGGCTCGTATGCGACCTTAAAACCTCTTTTGGCAATCTGAAGAGTGATCATAAAATCATCAAGAATAGTATCTGATGGTACTTCTTCGTACAAGTTGGTACGAATTGCGTAGAGCTCTCCCGCAGCACCTACCACTGAATTCCATTTAGAATCCATATTTTTTAGAAACGACTCATAGCGCCAATAAAGGTTTTCGCCCGAAGCATTGGCTTCTTTTCCAGACCGTACTTTTTTCTCACCTGCTACCGCTCCAACTTCAAGGTTTTTAAAGTGTCGAACTATTTTCAATAAAGCCTCTTTGTTCAACATCGCATTAGCGTCTGTTAATACAGTAAGAGGGGTAGAAACCTGCTGCATGGCTCTATCTACCGCCGCAATCTTGCCATTCCTTTCTGCTAAGAACATCAATTGGCAAGAAGGATACTTCCTTACGGTTTCATTGGTTTTGTCTGTGGAGCCATCAGTGACGATGATGATCTGCTTTTTATGCTCAGGATAGTCCAGCGAAAGTGTATTTTCAATTTTAGCCTGGATATAGGCCTCCTCATTATAGGCAGCAATCACTACACTCAAGCTAGGAAGATTGTTGTCATCCCAATCGAACTCGCGGTACTTTTTCAATTGGGCTCCGATATAAGCGATTAGTGGATATAAAGCATACGTGAGGATTAATAACCCCAAAGCCGTCCAGAATAGAAGTTGAATCACTAGCATAAGAATTTATGGATTAAATGAGTGTATTAATTTTTTTAATGGCTTTGGCAGGAACACCTGCGACCATCGTGTAAGGTGGCACATCCTTAGTGACCACTGCACCCGCTGCAACTACGGCCCCTTTCCCGATAGTTACGCCTTTCAAAACCATACATCTAGTCGCTAACCAGGCATCATCTTCGATGATAATAGGTTTGGATTTACCTTCAGCTAATCGGTCATCTACCGCATGAAAGTCTCCATCCATGAGATAGACCTGAGGAGCAATTCTGCAATTATTTCCAATACGAATTTCGTTAGAAGCCGAAATGATTGGCCCATTCAAGCGCACATTATTTCCGATGATCAGTCTTCCTCCTTTTTTAACAGCTAGGCGGCAACGATTCACATTCGACCAAATCCTCACTATATTTCCAAGCTCCAGATAGCCTTCATTCTCGATATCTGGCCTTCTTTTTGTGAAAACGATTTTTCCCATTTTAGACACCCTTCTCAAATAAAACCTGGAGATACAATAGTTGATTCCAAGCCGAAAGAGCCGAAGGCAGAGCAAGTATTTTACTTTAAAAGCATCTGTATCTAAAGCCCTGGACAAGGCAATTTTTTGTGCTTCTTTATAGACTAATGTTTTCATAGTTAATGTTTATTTTGCGATGATTGATATTCCAAACAACTCCTTTCCAAAGGCTTCGAAAATGAGCCCACTGCCCTTTAAATAGATAATTCATACTGGCTTTGGGAAGGCTAAAACTCAGGTAGAAAAACAGGAATGGTATAAAAGCAAAACCCCGAAAGAATCTGCGCATAAAAAGCATCCGATTACGATGCAAATAATAGATTTTCAAAGGACTTTCCTGGCCAATCGATACAGATTGTCGGTGGTGGATGCTTGCCTTAGCACAATAGTAGGTCTCCCATCCTTTTTGCTGGGCTCTGTAGGCAAAGTCGTGTTCCTCATAGTACATAAAATACATTTCAGATAATAAGCCCACCTCTTCAAAAACAGCCTTACGTACTAGCATACAGGCGCCATTGCCAAGAGCGGTTTTCTGCGATTTACTATAATCGCCATTGTCCTTTTTAGCGTATCCTATTTTAGCTCCTCTACCTGTCCATTTGTGTATCAAGGTAGCTCCCGCATATTGGATGATATTGGGGTGATCGAAGAAATAAATCTTTGGACATACCATTCCAATTTTCGGCTTATCATCCAAACATTTTATCATAGGCTCGATAAAACCTGGACTTACTACTGTGTCATTATTAAGGAGTAAAATATAAGCTCCACTTGCTGCGCGTATACCTAAATTAGTGCCGCCAGCAAACCCTAGGTTTTCCTCCGAACGAATGACTGTAACCATTTCAGGATAGTAGGCTTCAAAAGGAAAAGGCTGATCTCCACATTCATTATCAACAACAATCACTTCTAAATGCGGATATTCAACAGCCGCTAAGGAATGCAGCATTTCCAAGGTAATCTCTGGACACTTGTAATTTACGCTTACAATACTAACGAGTCTTTGTTCCATTATTTATAGTTTTTCAGCTTTTTCTGACCAATTACCTGAATGGTATTTCCTTTCTTTTTTCTAGAGATACTTTGATCTAGCCTGACCAGTAATTTATTGATAGGTAGCAATAATAATTGTAGGACAGGGCTGACTTTTCGAGCCAGATAACTGCACTCCCAAGCGAGGCGTGATAAGCTCCCATCGGCATATCTTGCCGTATGTATTTTAAAGCCAGCCCGCTCCATTCTACTCACTAAATCTTTCAGTTCGTACACTTGACCGATATGTTCTTGCTCAAGCCACGATTGATGCTTGGTAAAAAGTCGGTCTGGAAAAATAGTCCGTTGCAACTTTGAGGGCATTTTAATGATCAAAAATCCATCCTCCCTTAAACATTGATAGGCAGCTTCAAAAGGCATTTTTTCTTCCAAAATATGCTCAAATACATCAATGGAATAAATCAAATCATACTGCTGCTCCTTAGGATCAATCTGCTCAACTGGCCCCAAGAAAGTCTTCAGATTGGACCAGCCTTTAGTCGTTGCAATGGTTTGAATTTTCGCCACTCTTTCCGGCTCAATATCTAGAGCAGTAATACTTTTATTTGGAAAGGCTCGTGCCATCGAAAAAGCATATTCACCTTGGCCACATCCTAAGTCAAGGACGGTCTCTATGCGCTCTAAGGGCAACTCCTTAAGGAGGCTTTTAAATACACCAGCTCTTGCATAGTTCCCAATCTGAGTATATCCAAATATCCGATACACCCATTTAGCTACTAAAGGGTAGGCTTTCATACGTCGACTCATCAGCGGTTGAGTCTGTCCGAAACTTAAATCCATATTTTTCTTGTTTTCATCTGTTTAAAATAAGTAGGCCATGCATTGAGCAAGATGCGTATATGCCCCACAGGTAGCATTGTAGAAAGCCAATATTGGCCGATGAGGGTACTCATAAATAGGCTCAAAAGGGTAGCAAAAGCTACGCCTAATACGCCCCAAAAAGGTATAAAGAGTAGATTTAGAATAGCGTTGACAATGGTCCAGCATAACAAAAAGTAAAAGTTCCAATCTGGTTTATTTATGGCATCTAAGGTGATCCCCAGAAATCGTCCCCAGGGTTTCAACCAAACGACAATGGCTAAGATTTTTAAAATAATAGCGCTTTCCTGATACGCTGCTCCTGCCACAAGTTCCACTATGAAATCAGCGAAAAAGAAAAGTCCAAGGCATAAGGGAGTCATCACTACGATCACAAGCTGCAAGCCATATTCATATTGTTGGGAAAGCTGCTTTGTATTCTGCTGGATAGCGCTTTTGGCAAATTGTGGGTAGAGATATTGGGCGATGCTACTCAAGGGAATTTCCACAATATTCGTCAGTCTGGTTGCAACATTATAGATAGCCACCGCCATTGGGCCCATCAATGAGCCAAGTAGCAACACATCCATTTTATTGTAAATCATAGACCCCAGATTGGTCCCCATAGTAAACCTACCAAAGCGCCATAAATCGAGAAATAGTTTTTTATTCCATTGTGCTTGTCCAATCGGAAAGACCCAAAACAAAATGGTATTGACCAACCAAGCCAAAAGTTGGAGAAATGCTAAATTCAACATACTCAAGGAAGGTAAAACCAAAATACCAATTACAAAACTTAAGCCAAAGGATAACTTACTAATTACTAAGCGCCCAAAGGCCAAACGACTCATGAGTATACTTTCTCTAAGCTTGCAATAGGCTTGTAGAAAAAAGCTATTGATAAAAAGAAGGAGTAAAAGAAGGAATGATCCCTCGCCCAAGTAAGCCACAATCCCATAAAACCAAAAGATACTCATCAAAATAAGGGCTAGGCATAAACTGGCCATCCAAGTCAAAGACAAGGCGCTACCGTATATTTGGGCAAGCTGCCTTGGGTGTTTTTTCAATAGTCGTATCATTCCATTTTGGATGAGGCCATTACGAGCTTGATCAGCAATACTTATTAGACTCATATATAAAACCCACCAACCTAAGAGTTCAACACTGCATTTACGCAATACTATTAAAAAGGATAAAAACCCTAATCCTAATTGTACGGTATAGGCTACTATGGAATACTGTTTAGGCCCTAATAAGCTAAGGTTTAAGGTTTTCATACGATTGACTTGTAGATTTTAAGGGTTTGCTCGGCAATACTATCCCAACTGAATTTGTGTTTGACCAAGTGGCGTCCTTGTAGGCCCATTTTTTGGGCAGCCTTTGCATCGCTGAATAATTCTTTGATCGCTTCCACCATTTCAGTAATCGAATGGCTAGGGAATAACAAACCATTAAACCGATGCTGTACTACCTCTTTTATTCCAGCTACTGAGGTGGCCAATACGGGCCGCCCTTCCAGGTTGTTCTCCATTAATACAATTCCCTGTGACTCATGAAAAGAAGGTAAAATCAGGGCATAACTTTCCCGCATCAACTTCCTTACAACGGCCTGCTCCTGGCTACCTATTAAATCCACTCGCTCAGCTAGTCCCAATTGTTGGATCAATTCGACCAGTTGTGGTCTAGCTGGTCCGTCTCCAATCATAATGAGTTTTTCCACTTCATCGACCTGTGAAAAAGCTTTAAGAAGCGGAAAAACACCTTTAATTTGACAAAGACGGCCTACAAAAAGTAGTTGCTTGCGGGGCTCTATGGCTTGACCAATAGCTTCATTGGAAGAGGCACCATTATATACCAGATTAAGCTTGGCAGCTTGAATATTCAATTTTGCTTGAATTTCAGTAAGTGTAGACCGACTAATCCCAATGATGGCTCTAGATTTTCTAATAGCCTTCTCTTCAAACCTACAAGTCATCCATTTATAGAAACCTGCAATCATTTTATTATTGAAGTCATGCTTAGCCCACTGCCCCTCTACCGACCAAAGCCTATGCACGGTATTGACCACAGGAACATTTATTCTTAAGTAGGGAATCAGATACCCACTCCTACCCTGCTGATGGATAATATCAAAATCTTTGTGGTGGCGTTTAACCCATCTAGCTACTGCTACATTAAAAGCAAACTCATCTATTCCAATTCCAACTATCGGAAATTTCCGCAGCGGTAAATACGGTAAACTGATGACTTTCCGCCCTTCAATCATCCGCGCGCGCGCTCCAGCTCGTAGGCTTCCTCCAGTAAGAATGGTGACTGAGACGCCAATTTTTTCTAAATGGCTAGCCAATTCCCAGACATGTGTTTGAATACCTCCTTTGAAGCTATTCGGAATAGATTTACTGATTAATAATACACGCATAAGATTTGGGTTAATGGTTTGATTTCTTGCGGTTTCGCTCCACTTTTGCTGCATTGATTCCAATGAAAAAAGCGAGGAAAACGATGGGTAATAAAAGCCCCCAGGGCATACCTTCTCCAAACATAAAATGTGTTATTTACCGTGTGGTGTATGAATAAACGTTCTATTGGCTCCTTTAAGGCGGCCCAATATTCCTAGTGTACACCATATCACTGAAAACAAGTTGATCCATGCTTTTCTATTCGGACCAGTGTAATAAGACTTAGGTAGCAAATATAGTAGCGTAGCTAGATGAATCACCAATAACCCAAGCATTGAGATAGAAAGCCATGTCCACCCTGAGAGAAGCCAATAAAATATACTGACTAAGCTCAGCGCAAAGGGCAGGATGATTCTAGGTAGCACAGCCAGTAAAGTCCATTTGAAGAAAAAGCCTACCTTGCCTTTTAAGGTGAGTTCCAAGAGGGCCGCTTTCCAATATTTTCTAAAATAAAACAATTGAGCACTGATCCATCTTCTTCGCTGTTTTTTATACACCGCCTGGCTTCTGACTTTTTCATCAAAGACTATAGCCTTCTCTGCAAAGAAAATTGGTTCTTTTCTTTGGGCAAGCTCCATTTCTAACTCTTTATCAAAACCTCCTACTGCTTGAGATTGCATAATCAATTCTCGGAATAGCTCTAAATCAAAAGCCATTCCAGATCCCATCAATCGAGCAGACTGACCTACATTCAGGGCACCTTTCCCATACATTCTATGGTTAATCACCTCAGCCGCTCCATCCAAAACGGCCATTGGTGTATCTAAGTTGGCTGCCGTCCGCAGACCTTGCACGGCCTTAAAACCTTGCTCAAATACCGCTTCGATTTCCTGCAAGAAATGTGGAGCAAGCTGGTTATCCGCGTCTAGCACTAAAGCAATATCAAAAGCACCATTAGGTAGTGTGCCTAAGGCTTTACGAATCGCTTTGGTTTTTGTTCGCTCAGGAGACGCATATTGGATAATTTGAATGGGGTACTTTGATAAGTTGGCAAGTGTTGATTTCTTCAAGTTATCTGCTATGACTATCACCCTATATCTTTCGGGAGCATATTGTTGATTCAGGGCCGATTGTACAGTTTGTTCGATGACTTTATCTTCTTTATAAGCTGGTATAAAAATGGCAAAGGTTTTTCTGCCTTGCCCAGCTGGGAAATTCTTTGTGGTCCATTGACTTGCGATAGCAAGCACTAATTGAATAAGTACTGCGTAAGCGAAATAAAGTAGTATAGCGACTTGGATCGCAACAATTATATTCATTATCATAAGTCATTTTTTTCAAGTTGCGCCTCATAGAGAGGGGCTAGAAATAAAAGTGGGATACTCATATTCATGATCATACCCGTAGGCATTTGGCTAAATACTTGATTACCGTAGCTACAGAAAACAACCCCAATAAAACCTGCGTAAATCGCCATCATTTTGTACCGTAGATTGGTATTCCTTAAATGCCAAACGATATACCCTGCTTTCCCTGTGAAATAAGCTAACATGGACAAATGAAAAAGGAGACCAATTATCCCTGTCTCGGCCCAAATCTTGACGTAGTAACTATCTGTCGGGGTTTGAGCAAGCAAGGTATTCGGGCTGAAACGGTTCCCCCAAAATCCAGCAGTACCAATACCACCTCCTAGGGGGCGTGTTTTTAAATGCCGTCCTAAAGTAGCTTGGTTCCTTAAACGTGCGATGAGGGAAGGATTATCTGAGGACAATGCGGTACGCATCCTACGAATGGACTCTACACCATGTAAAACATGGGTATATTTCAACATATAAAAGGTCAAGCCCATAATAACTACTCCTGACAGCAGTAGTTTAAAATTCTTGCTTAGGATTAAAAAACTTAAGCCTCCAATTGCTGGCACCGCCAAAGCCCCTCTTGTACCAGAAATAGCAAAACCAATGAAAGTAAGTAATCCGGCTCCAAAGTAAATAATCTTGGATTGAACAGAGGCTTTAGGGTTTAAAAATAAGATTCCACACAGCAGGGCGAACATAGCTTGAGAAGCTCCAAATTGCCCTGCGTCTGAGTAAAAAGAGAACACTCTCAATACCCCGAATAAAATATGTTCATCCCAATGGCCTTCTACCCATAGCCAATGATCTTCCGCAGCATCTGTTCCAAAAACTTTTTGGCGCAAGCCCCATAAGGCGCCTATCACTGAAAGCGCAATTGCCAAGTTGAGAAAGTAATCAACATGCTTATATTTTCGCAAAAGCAAGAAGCCTAATGAAATAGATAGCAGCTGATAAAAGCCAACACCTCTCATGGCATAAAACCATGCGGTTAAACTTCTGGCCTCGGGGTTAGCCACTTGCAGGCAGACATAAACAAACCAAAGCAACAGCCAAAGATTAATATCATTTTTAAGGCCTTTCCATTCTTTATCATAAAACTTCTTAAAGAAGACAATCAACCAAGTCATGGTCAGTAAAAGGTCAATTCCAAGTCCCCAAGGAAGTGCCAAATATCTGCTAAACCCAGAAATAAAAAAGGAAAGAAACAAAGCAGTATATAAACCTAGACTAGGATGTTTTCCCAAATAAACTAAAAAGAACAAAAGTATAGGAAGCGCTAAAAAAATAGAGCCCCCTTTCAATCCACCAAAACCAATGGCTATGGCCCCAATTAAAGCTGGAAGCAAAAGTGCTGCCTGCCTTAATAGGACCGTAAAACCTAATTTTTGATATAATTCTTTTGAGATCATTAGTTCGATTTCTTATTTCAAAGATGCTCGAACTACAGCTACCCATTTAGTTTATTCGGTTTTCGGTAAGCTCTTTTCTTTTTTTGGTCATAAGCTTTCGATTTAAAATCTTAGCTAATTGTTTGCCTCTATTCTCCCAAGAATTGTTTTGGGCGATTTCTTTTCTTTGCGCTTTTAATTCATGGGACTCTGTCTGTAAAGTATGCTGTAATGCAGTTAGGAAAGTCTCTTTTGAAGCACAGATATCGATTACTTGAGCAAATTCAGAAAGATCAGCAAAATCGGTACTTACAACAGGTTTCGCTCTCGCTAAATACTCATTTACCTTTAAAGGATAAATGGCTTTGGTCAGATCATTTTTTAGAAATGGTATGATACCTATATCAAATTGTTCTATAAAAGCAGGTAAGGTATCTAAGGCCTGCGGCCCTACTATCTTTACATTTGGAAATCGCCTTAGCTGATATTCGATATTTTTATCCACTACTCGACCAACAAACGAAAATTGACAAGCTGGAAGTTCCTTGATCAAAAAACATAAAAGATCAAGATCTATCCTAGTATCTAAAGAGCCAATATATCCAATATTGATTTTTTTTCCTGCTTCATTCAATGTAAGAATATCAGGAAGTTTCACACCTCCAAACAAACTAAAATCTACCCCATTCTTGACCAAATCTATATCTTTTGCATGCCACTTTTTAAGCTTGTAAAGCTGACTAGAAGTGGTCACCACTAAATCTATATCTTTAATAAATTGGCACTCCTGGTTCAAACCATATTTCTTTAACCATGGAGCATTTCCTATATCATCATAGCAATAGTAAACCAGCAGTTTTTCGTTGAATTGACCTTTAAGTGGAATTCCTAAGCCAGGCAAAAAAGCATTGATAATAATCGGTTGGGTAAAACCAATTTGCCGCAAGGTTCTCCTAAGGCTGGGCAGTATTATTTTGGTATTGCAACGAGCGATTGACTCATATTTCTGTTCGTTTTCTACCCAATTCATAGGTATAATTGGTGGCAACCGAAACAGATAAAGTCCTCCTGACTCACTAGAATGAATAGTAGATAACCTTTTCTTCAAGCCGAATATATTTTTGTTGGGAATATGAGGTTTCCCCATTACTCCTCGCGCGCAATCAAGCACAGTGAAAGGATAATCTACATACAAGACTTGATTGGTTTTTGCCAATTCCTTTGCTAATAATATGGTTGATTTTTGGTAATCTCCTTCCCATTTTGGCAGCCCAAAAATGACGATCTGTTCATTACACAACATAAATTGGTTTTTTATGAAAAATTGAGCCTTAAACGTTTCTTGACGTTCCTCCTTATTCTTGATCTTTTCCTGGGAACTTCTCCTAAAAGCTTATCCATTGCCTGGATTGGTGCAGCATTTAGAATGAACCCTACCTTGGCAAAACTCAGATATTTTAAGTGCTCTGCCGCTTTCTGGTCTGCTGTAGTCCATACTCTAGAAGATTGACAAACAAGAACACCTTGGTCAATGATATCGCCTTGCAAAAAAGCTAAAGTCCCATTTAATAAAGGAGGCAACTCCAGGTAGATGTAGTCCCATTCCTGCTCTTCTTCGTAGCTCAAACGATCCTTTAGGTCTTCTGGATAATATTGGTGGTTATCTTGATGATCTACCAGTGGCTCCTTTTGAGCATCTTGGACAATTGGTGTTAACACCAAGACTCTTTTCCCCTGCCTTCTAAGCAATTCTGCCTGTAAACCCATTACAAAACTACTCCCTTCTTTTCCTCTGGTAGAGGCAAAGCCCCAGATACGGGCCTTGGGATGGGCATTCCTGAACATATGCTGTTGTATCAAATGAGAGGACCGTTGACGAAGTAATGCAAAATCGATTCCAGCTGTGCCTTTTAGTTTCTTATATGGAAATAGAGGGTAGGCACCTAATAATGGGGCACCAATCATAAGTTCTGCCCGATTAGGGTCCTTTAGCGTCTGATCCAAAAATGCTAATCCAATGAGTATCGAAAGTGGTAGAAAAAGTCCTAATCCAAAAGCGACCACTAACAATAACAATCTTTTGGAAGCTCCTTCTTTCGTCGGATAGTAGGGAGCATCCAGGAGATTTAGATTACTCGCCATAGTAGTATTCTGCAAATGTAAACGAGCTTGATTGTAGCTATGAAGGTTTTCTAAATAGGCATCCTCAGCTAAAGCAATTTCTCGCTCAATTTTCTTTAAACTAGATCCCCAGGGAGCAAACTGACTATAGACCTCTTTAAATTCTTGTTTCCTATTTTTGATCACCTCCAATCGTGCGCCGGCTTCTTCTAACTGAATGGTTGCTTTCAACCAATTACTTAGCAATTCCTTGCGGGCAATTCCTGCTGGAGTCTGATCTAAATTAAATGAGGTGAGGGCTAAATCTTGAATTTCTTTTTCAAGTAGATGAAATCTTTTTCTCACGGTGCTTGCTGCGATGCTAGGACTAGTGTCGGCACCTATATCACTTTCAGCTAAACGATTAGCCACCTGAGAAATTTCTGCTCTTTTTTCTGCCAATAAATGGTTCAATTCTTTTACTTCTAATCGCCCTTCTAATTGCTCTTCTATCCGAATAAGAGATGACCTAGTAGCCTCTAAGTCCATTACCTCTTTAAAGAATAGCTCGTCTAGGTCTTCTTTTTTATCTGCAATGAATCGAGTCTGCTCATAGTAATTTATAATATTATTCTTCACTTGAAATTGTAGAAGCTTCTCTTCTGCGGCCCTGAGTTTGGCGGCAGATTCCCTGGTTGCTTTTTCAAAAAAACCTAATACATCCTCCGATTGACGCTCCTTTAGTGATTTATTTTTCCGTATAAAAATACCAGCCATTTCTTCCAGCGTCTGCTTGCATACAAGTGGATCAATCGTAGCGTAGTTAAACTCCATAAGATCACTGGCTCCTTTCCGATTGACTCGAATTTGTTCTAGCTGTTCTATCCCAAAAAAGGGATGATCGGAGTAAATCAATTGATAAATCGGATTGATTCGATCACTCGACTTCATCGCTTTAATTTTTGCTACAATAGCCTGCTTGCTCGTATCCATGAGTATCTCTCTGGTAGGGCTATTGATCAAAGATTCTACTTCCATCTGATTTTCGGGAAGTAGGAATTGGTCTGTAGAGTCTGATGAAAGTAGATACGCTGCAATGAGCTGAATAGATAGCTCTTCTAGCGTTTCGTAGGCTTTGGCCAAGCTGATGAGGCGCTCTAATTCATTACGGGTAAAATCTCTATCGATCCTTTGATTAGAATCGTGATTCTCAATATTATAGCCCGAAACCACACCCGTATTTAAAACCATTCTAGAGCTAAAGGTTTTTTGCTCATTTTTCGTGAATAGGAATACCGCAGTGGAACAGAGAATTGCAGATAGCACAAGGATTCTCCAGTTATTAAATATAATTTTACTGAATTCTAGAAGTGTCATATTTGCCCTTTTAGTCAATGAGTATTTTATTGCCGCATAGCTCTTTCAATAATTCTAAAGATATCTGAAGGCGATTTTTTATCTGTACCAGTTCCTCTTCAGATCTGGTCTTTTGCTGGATAGCCCGAGTATAGGTTTCCATTGGTTCTGCTCCTTGCTTGAAATAGGTTTCTGCTAAGTCTAAAGCGAGCTTATTGGTTTGGAACGCTTCTGCTCGGATTGCTAAAACCTCTTGTTGCAGCAAGATATCCTGATAGAGCTCTTTGACTAGTTTTCTAAGTTCAGATTGAAGTTCTTGTTTCCTGAGTCTTTCTATCTGAATTTCATTTTCTTCTTGTTTGATTCGTAGCGACTTATTGGTTACCGCACCAATTGGTACTTTGAAGGTAACACCTACATTATAGACCATATTCCGTCGACTGGTCAACGAATATGCATTGTTATTAAAGGTTTCTACAGCATCTAAATACAGGCCATTATTCATTAAGTAATTGCCAGCAAACTGAATATTATCCATCCATCTTCTTCTAATCAGCTTTATCTCCTCAAGTCTATTATCAATTTTATAATCTTGAATAGCCACAACTGGTGCCTTCTCTAAAGCAGCTTGAACAAGGGCATCTACAGGCTGTAATCGAAGATTTGATGGAATGAAACTTCCTGTTCTTTCTTGCTGACCTAAGACCAGCAGCGGTAAAAGCAAAAAGAGGAAAGCTGATAGCAGCTTAGTTAAAATTTTATTTTTCATAATGTTTAGTTGCATCAGTTGAATAGAAAGATGTAGTCTGGTAGAATGTCGACCTTGCATAAACGGGCGCTCAATCAAAAGGTATCCAGCGGCGCTGACCATAAATACGATTGGCAAACAGATGATTAATTGGCTCAATAATCGCCAGCCATAAGCGCCCCCAATAGCCCATTGAGCGGTAATAGGCACTATAAGTTCTAACAGTGGCAAATGGATGAGATAAATCGTATAACACATCCCACCTATTATCACTACCGTCGGCCGCGTCAACAACCATCTCAGCCAATAACCTCGAAAGGCCGCAAAGAAGATCAAAGTGATACTCGCAACTAGAAAATACTCTTTAAAAATCTCCTCAGACCAAAAAATGTAGAGTCCGAATTGGGCCACAACTCCTATCGCATCCCATAGGTATTGCTGTGTACGGCTATTTGTTTTATTTTTTAAATACCCAAGCTGATACCAATGTGCTAGGAGGTATCCCAAAAGAAAGTATTGAATCGTATTAACTAAGCTTGCTTTCCAAGGCATTTCGTCTGCCCCAATAACTTTTTGTAGTATAAAGGCTAATAAGATAGATAGTACTAATACTAGCCCCATCCGCTTTTTCACCAATGTAAAATACAGCCAAGCGAGTACAGGCGCTAATAGGTAAAATTGAATCTCAACCTCTAGAGACCACGCTACTGGATTGATCGGCGAATAGGCTTCATACCAGAAATTGTGTAGGTACAAAACGCTTGCCAACCAATGGTAAAATCCATTTTCTATAGAGAGCTCCTGACGTATTATCAGAATGAGGGCAAAAAAAGTCATCCAAATCAAATAAGGAGGTTCAATTCTCTTTATTCTTCTCATCCAATATTTTTGCAAGCCCTCGAACGCGGAGCCCTCTTTTGCCTTCTTTACTAAAGGAAGTCCCAATATAAAACCACTAATCGTAAAAAACAGCAGAACACCACTTGTACCTCTAGATGCCCAAAAAGCCCAAAAGGAATCCTGGTAATTTTGGCTCAAGTCCAAAGGAGTATACTTGATTAGCCTTTCACTCAGGTGTTGGATACAGACCATCAAAATAGCGATGAACCTTAGTCCGTCTACTTCTGGGATATACTTCCCATTGGAGACCTGCCTTTTTAGTGACTTGGAGACTCTCTTTAGTAGAAGCATTTTAGTAAATTTTTTGAGTATCTCTATAACCTGCATTTTCTAAATACCAATCTGGGTATTCAAAGCCACCGGTTTCAGCCCAGATACCAAACATTAAATAGGCTTGGTTGACTGGAGCTTTTTCAACTGGCCAAGAAAAGGGTCTAGCCAATTGGATAGCCCACGGGAGGCCAGAAGCTGTTTGGTAGTATTTTCCTAGATTTGGTTCCGATGCATCTTGAACAGTTCCAAAAAGTCGGGTATTTGCCTTAGAAGTAGGTCTTCCATTGATTAGATGAATTTCTACCCCTCTTTGTCTATTCTTAATGATAAAGGGATTAAACGGAGCCACTCCCAGATCAGAGGATAAGGTGGGCGATTGTAGATCGATGTCTATAGTAATCGTATCAGGTGTCACTTGAGGACGAAATAACTCTGTATTGACGAAGCCGCCTTCAGGGTTTCTCATCAGGCGATGACCATTATCAAATACAATAACTACTGATCGCTCCTGACCAGTCTCTAATCCATTAGATGCTAATTCAATAAAATCATCATTGATACGACTACCTGTGACCTCTTTAATTAGGCTTGGAGGAACGGCTAATTCAAATCCGAAACCATTCTGAAAACCAGCTCCCATTGCTTTCAAAATAAAAACGCCTCTGAGCTTAATGGCTTTGTTCTGAGCATCTCTATACTCTATAAAATTGTAGTCAAGGACCATATCATTCATATCATAATCGCCCTTGTTTGGCCACTGATCTTCAAAAGCTAGGGAAGCGAATTGTCCCTGCGCTGGATTATGATTAACAAATGCAATTTCCGGGTCATTCAAAAAGGCATCGTTCGGATCAGCGACACCGTCTCCATCTTCATCACTACTAGCTACTTGAGCTTCAACAATACCATCGGTCACTACTGCCGAAAAAGGATTGGCAGATACCATAAATATCGCATCGTTAAAATCATTATCTCCTCCTGGTCGGCCGATATCCTCAAAACCTAATAGCAGTAGCTGTTCGGCCTCGGATTTAAGGAGTACCGTATGGTTTTGGTAGGCCGGCTCCGTGAAAGTATTAAAGTTACCAGTGGAGTATTTAACAGGTTTGTCATCTTCTACTTCTACCAATCGATCATTAGCATTCCAGCCATTAGGAATCAAAAACCATGCTATACTAGTACCCGCCGAGAAACTTCCAAGCCGAACCTTATTCCCCGTCCTCAATCCGCCACCACTACCTGAATAGGAAACATTAGGGAAAATAATCTTGAAATTATTAATGTCTTCTGGTGAATCCGGAGGATTACCGGTGCTATAAGTATAGTACCCTAAAGCATTCCGATACCCTGCTCCTTCATGAATAAACGTAACCCAAACATCTGCAGAATCTTGTAAAGCGATATTTGAATTGACTGCTGCTGCAATATATTGCGGATTATAGTTGGGTACTGGTTGCCCTTCTGGTAAACTATTGGCGATTAAATCCAGGATTCGCTGATCAACCACATCGTCGGTTGGTTCTAAATAATTGGGTACCCCCTGAGTATTATAGCCTCCCATATAATCAAAGTTCACACTCCGCAGCTGCGTCTTATTTTGTAAAGCTAATCTAGCTACTTGAGCATCTTCCTCCTGCTTTACTCCTTGTGCAACGTAGAGAGAAGTGGGATCACCTAAAAGGATATCCGTCGACTCTTGTTGAGCAGGGAAGGTGTATTTATCAGCTAGCCCTGGATAACCAGTAGTGAGTACTAGTTGCTCAACAATATTTTCTACTTCTAAGTCCACCTCGAAAATACCATCTGCTCCCGTGCTGCCACTTAGCAATAAATGTCTAGTAGAAGCATCTCCTTTAAATATTTGAAAAGGGATATTGTGCAACAAGTTCCCCTTGTTATCAACAGCACTAATTTTTACTCGATTCTGGTGAAAAGTCGCAAACTCAAAACCTTCAGGAATGATTAGATCCTCTATATTATTGCTCTCGCTAGAGGCAACACTTTGGTTTTCTTCTTCTGGCAAGGCTAACCAATTACAAGAGAGGCAGACCATCATTAATAGAAGTGAAAGTAATTTTCTCATTTGTTTTTGATTGCAAATTCGAACTAAAACAGACCTTCTTAGGGGCTTTTCGGTTTTTGGGAAAGACAATTCGTTTTTTGGAAAGAATACTTCGATAAGCTTCGAAAGAGATGCTATCGGATACCACAGCATGCCCTAAAAGCAAGGCTTTTCAAGCCATTCTACTAAAATCCGAACAGCAGATACCAAAAATCGAAGGGAGCGATCCAAATCCCTAATTTCAGCTTATTCCATAGCCGATGTATCTAATTTTACACCTGAAACATACAAGTATTGCATAATTTTTTAACCAATAATTATCTGAGGAATGAAGACAAACCTTTGGATTATCGACGATAATGAAATGATGTGTGAATTCTTATACATCTACTTCAAGGAAGCTTATCAAGTCAGCATATATCGGGATGCAGAGCTAGCTTTGAAAGAGGCAAACAACAGCGGTTCTCCTGAAGTCATCCAATTGGATTTAAACTTACCAAACTTTAGTGGCCTAGAATTTCTAAAAGCCTACCAGCCTACTAATGAACAGGAAAACACCAGCATCATCGTCCTATCAGGAAACGATAAAAGCGCTGACCGTATCGAGTGCCTTGCTTTAGGAGCCAGTGATTATTTAAACAAACCATTCCATCCTAAAGAGTTGGCACTCCGTATTCAAAATTTAGCCTAATTATTTCCTACTAAATCAAAAAGACATGCCATTTATGAGAAAACAAACATGGAATATCCCAGTGTGGAAAAGAGCTTTTGATATTTTAGTAGCCACCTTTCTTTTGATATTACTAAGTCCTCTTTTACTCTTAGTGACCCTCTTTATAAAAATCGAAAGTAAAGGTCCCATTTTTTATACTTCCA
Source organism: Saprospiraceae bacterium (assembly GCA_042095835.1). Taxonomy (GTDB): domain Bacteria; phylum Bacteroidota; class Bacteroidia; order Chitinophagales; family Saprospiraceae; genus DATFKA01. The sequence continues at coordinate 6,757 of JBELML010000027.1, read as the reverse complement.
AAAGAGTTGGGCAAGGATTTAAGGTATTTGATTTTTATAAGTTCCGCTCCATGCGAGCCGATGCAAGCGCTATGCTCCAGCAAATCAAACACTTAAACCAATATCAAAAAGCAGATATACTTATTCAAGTTGAATATAATCCTACTCCATTAATAAAAGATAATGAACATATCTCTGAGTCTGCTTATCAATTGGCGCAAGCCAAAAAGAAAGGACAGGTTTTTATAAAAATAAAAAATGATCCAAGAATAACTCGTGTCGGACAATTCATACGCTCCACTAGTATTGATGAGCTTCCACAATTGTGGAATGTCATCAAAGGCGATATGTCTTTGGTTGGAAACCGTCCCTTACCACTGTACGAAGCGGAGCAACTCACTACCGACGAAAGTATACTTCGCTTCAAAGCACCTGCTGGTATCACCGGCTTGTGGCAAGTAGAAGGTAGAGGAAAAAAGGAAGTTTCCGAACAAGAAAGAAAACAATTTGATCTTACTTATTCCCAAAAGTATAACTGGCTAATGGATTTGAAAATATTGGCCAAAACACTGCCCGCTGCAGTACAAGAAGTAAACGTTTAATTTAAAAATAAAAGTGATGAAGATTTCAGTCATTGGTACAGGTTATGTAGGTCTAGTTTCTGGTACCTGCCTTGCAGAAACAGGTAATGAGGTCGTATGTGTAGACATCGATCCCCAAAAAATTGCTAAACTACACCAAGGAATCATTCCTATCTATGAACCTGGTTTGGATAGTTTAGTACATAGAAATCAGCAACAGGGTAATTTGAGGTTTACCACTCAACTTGCTCCGGCCGTTGCGCACGCTGATATTATTTTCCTGGCTCTTCCCACACCTCCAGGAGCAGATGGTTCTGCAGATTTGAGTGCTATCTTGAAGGTAGCGGGAGACCTTTCTAATTTGATTAAAAAATATACCATAGTTGTTGACAAAAGTACCGTCCCAGTAGGTACCGCAGAAAAGGTGAGTGAAATACTCTCTCTAAATTTAGAAAAGCATTTGTTCGATGTTGTCTCTAATCCTGAATTTTTGAGAGAAGGGGCTGCAGTAGAAGATTTCATGAAACCAGACCGTATTGTGGTGGGAGCCGACACTAAAAAAGCCCTTCAAAAAATGGTAGAATTATATCAACCATTTGTGCGTCAAGGGAATCCCATTATAGAGATGGATCTTAGATCAGCAGAGATGACCAAATACGCGGCCAATAGCTATCTAGCTACCAGAATTTCTTTCATGAATGAAATGGCTAATCTCTGTGAAAAAGTAGGAGCAGATGTAGATTTAGTACGTAGAGGTATGGGTACAGATAGTCGCATTGGCCCACGGTTTTTATTTCCGGGTATTGGATATGGTGGAAGTTGTTTCCCCAAAGATGTACAAGCTTTGCTTAAAACTGCTCAGGATTTTGCTTATGATTTTTCCATACTTGACGCCGTCATCAGAGTCAACAAAAAACAAAGAATCACACTCGCCCATAAAATTCTAGATCATTTTAACGATGACCTCAAAGGAAAGACCATCTCTATTTGGGGCTTAGCTTTTAAACCTAATACCGATGATATCCGAGAAGCTCCAGCCTTGACTATCATCCAAAAACTCCTGGAGGAAGGAGCAAAGGTCAAGGTTTATGATCCAGAAGCCATACCCAATACCCAAGAAGTTTTTGGTAATAAAATTGTCTATGCTGATTCTCCCTATGACGCACTAATACACTCAGATGCTCTAGCCATATGCACAGAATGGAGCCTATTTCGCTCACCTGATTTTAGCCTGATTAAGGATTTAATGAACCAAGCCACCATTTTTGATGGTAGAAACATTTTTACTCCACAAAAAATGATGGAGGAAGGGTTTGAGTACTATAGCATCGGCAGAACTCCTCTGGATAATCAACCCAAGGAGAATCCAATCCCTTTCATGGCAATTCATCAAAATTAAGAAATATATACTTCTATTTTAAGACGACTTACCAGGCAGGAACCTTGTGTTCCTGCCATTTTATTTGCCTTTCTTATCTTCTTCCCCCCTAAGACAAAACAGCCTTCACCACATTACCATGCACATCGGTCAACCTAAATCGGCGTCCTTGATATCGGAAAGTCAGTCGCTCATGATCCATCCCTAATAAATGCAATAAGGTAGCTTGAAAATCATGAACATGAACTGGATTCTCCGCAATATTATACCCAAATTCATCTGTGGAACCATAGGAGAAACCAGGTTTTACACCTGCACCTGCCATAAAAATAGTAAAACACTTTGGATGGTGATCACGGCCATAGTTAGTGGGCGTCAACTTCCCTTGCGAGTAATTGGTCCGGCCAAATTCTCCTCCCCAAACGACCAAGGTGTCTTCCAGCAGGCCGCGTTGCTTCAAATCTTTAATAAGTGCAGCGGTGGGTTGGTCCGTTTCTTTGCACTGCTGGCGCATTGAGTTGGGCAGATTACCATGCGAATCCCAGCCTTGGTGGTAGAGCTGTACAAATCGGACATCCTTTTCAATCAAGCGACGAGCCAATAGACAATTAGCCGCAAAAGTACCTGGTTTCTTAGCATCTGGACCGTACATATCATAGATATAATCGGGTTCTTTAGAAACATCCATAATCTCGGGTACAGAAGTCTGCATCCGAAAGGCCATTTCATATTGAGACATCCGAGCTTTGATCTCTGGGTCTTCTACGTTTTCATAATGCTGTTGCTCCAATTTTTGTAGAATAGACAATTGCTTTTCTCTGGCTTCAGGTGCTACTCCTGGTGGATTATTGAGGTATAGCACAGGGTTCTTTCCAGCTCTGAATTGAATCCCCTGGTGCTGTGAGGGTAGAAAACCATTGCCCCAAAGCCGAGAATATAAAGGTTGTCCATATTTATCTTTGGTCACTAGTACAACGTAGGTGGGCAGATTATCATTCATACTCCCTAAGCCGTAACTCAACCAAGCGCCAATCGAAGGTCGCCCTGGAAACTGCGATCCGGTTTGTAAAAAAGTGGCCGCAGGATCATGGTTGATTGCATCGGTGTGCATCGATTTGATAAAGCATAACTCATCTACCAATTCTGCTGTATGTGGCATCAATTCACTTACCCAAGCCCCACTCTTGCCGTGGCGTTTAAAATCCATTTGACTACCCGCTAGAGGGAAAAAAGCTTGTCCAGCTGTCATACCTGTGAGTCGTTGACCCTTACGCACACTTTCTGGCAAGTCTTGGCCATTCATTTGCTGCAGCAATGGCTTGTGATCAAAAAGATCCAATTGAGAAGGTCCTCCACTTTGGAAAAGATAAATAATTCGCTTAGCCTTGGGTGGAAAATGAGCGCCTTGGTTCAGTAGTCCACTAGGGCTTTGTGACCAGCTGTCCTTACCCAATAAACCCAGAGGATTCATTAAGGAGGCTAAACTTACGGCCCCTAAACCTAAAGAAGTTTTAGACAAAAAATCTCTTCGCGTATATTGCTTTTCGTAATTCTCGCAGTGCATTGATGAATGATCTATTGATTTAAAAAATTCTCCTCCAAACTACCGCTTCATATAAGCTTCATCATGGTTAAACATCGTACTCGTAACCATCGCTAAAGCAGCTGAGCCAATTGGATCTAATCCTTTTTCTGTTGGATATTCTCCTACCTGGAGCAAAGCCTTGGCCGCTTGAGGCTGAGTTTGGTAATGGGTTTTCTGTTCTTCGTATAGCTCTTGGAATAGCGCTCGCTCTTGCTCATTAGGAAACCTGCTCGTCACCGCTCGAAAGGCATCTTCGATCTGTTGGTCGAGCTGATTAGGGTGCTTGACCATCAGCCGCTGTGCCAGCACACGTGCCGCCTCTACAAATTGAGGATCGTTCAACAACACCAAAGCCTGCAAAGGGGTATTTGTGCGTTCCCTTTGAACGGTACAAACATCCCTGTTGGGTGCATCAAAAACCGTCATTGCTGGCGGAGGGGACGTCCTCCGAATAAATGTGTAAAGGCTACGTCGATATAGACTATCTCCTTTGTTTTGCTGATAGGTCAATAGCTGATGAGAAAAATTTCCCAACTCAATCCAGAGACCATCTGGCTGATAAGGCTTGACCGAGGGCCCTCCAACTTGATCTACGAGAAGTCCACTTGCTGCTAAAGCATTATCTCTAATCATTTCGGCAGATAAGCGGTAGCTGGGACCATAAGATAGATATACATTTTCAGGATCAATTTCTTGTTTCTCTTGCGACCGAATGGACGATTGCTGGTAGGTAGCAGACATCACAATGGTCTTTATTAAAGCTTTAGTGTCCCAAGCACTTTCCTGATATTGTACCGCTAACCAATCCAATAATGCTGGATGAGAAGGTAGAGCACCTTGCACTCCAAAGTCTTGTGGAGTCTTCACTAAACCCTGTCCAAAAAGCATTTGCCAATAGCGATTGACGGCTACTCTAGCTGTCAGTGGGTGCTTTTCATCGAATAGCCATTCTGCAAGCGCAAGGCGATTCTTAGGTTGATCTGCTGGAAAGGGTAATATAGAGGCCGGCGTGGCTGCTTGCACTTCCTCCTTAGGCGAATCATACTCGCCTCTATCTAGAACAAACATGGGCCGCTCCTTGGACATTTCTTCCATAACCATCACCTCTGGAATGGTATTCATAATGTCTAGGCGTTCCATCCGCAGTTGATTGATCTTTGCCAACTCCTCTTGATGGGCTGACGACATTTGGTAAGCGATCTGGGCATAATCGGCCTTGGTCAATGCCAGCTCCTGGCCAGCAAGTAAACGCATTTCATTGGGCAAGAGTGCTCTATCAAAGAGTTGAAGTTCATCCATTAATCCTTTAAACAGCCCATTTTCACCAGTGAAAGCACGATAACTTTTTCCTACTAATAAAGCTTGATCTACCTTAACATGCGACCCTGTCCTCACAGGATAAATCGTTTTGTACAGCTGATCAAACTCCGTGGTGGTTGCTACTTTTTCACCATTGATGTAGATAGTAATGCCCTTGGCCATAGCACTTCCATCATAGCTAAAAGCCAAATGCTGCCATGCCTGGATAGGAATGGTCTGTGTAGAACGCAGGTGAATATAATTGTGCGGCAGAGAGTGAATCAATCGCACACACAAGTGACGTTGCTCATCTAGATAGAAATCCCAGCCGCGCCAGAAGTTATTTTTATTCCCTGCATTGCCGACCAACACCTGCGTCTTGCCCTCATCGTGGGTATCCGAATTGATCCATAAGCCTACAGAAATGGGCTCGTATAGTTCGATTAAGCCAGCATCTTCAATGTATATTTCATCATAGTCTCCTGTGAATTGAAAAGCCATCCCTTTTTTCCCGGCTACCAGATCGGTTTTACTCCGTGTACTGATCTTTTTGTTGCTGTCAAGGTAAAATCTAGAGGGATCTTTGGTCATTGGTTGTTTGCTATCAAAGGTCACTTTCAAACTTTGTCCAACAAGCGCATTCAGCGGCTTTGGTGCTTGCATATATTGTTTGATCGCTTCCACTTCCATAGCAGAAAGCGCATCCGATTTGGCAGTAATAGACGCTTGTAGGGCCTCTATTTTTTGTTGGCTAGCTTCATCTGGCAAAGGTAACATTGGGCCATAGTTTCCATCATCGCCGGTCATCCCAAGCTCCTTGACATTGTTAAAAAAGGCGGCCGTTTGGTAATATTCTTTTTGAGAAATAGGATCGAATTTATGATCATGGCATTTGGCACAAGCCAGTGTCATCCCCATGAAAGCCGTTGACATGGTTTCGGCTCGATCAAAGACGTATCCCAGGCGAAATTCTTCCTCAATCACACCTCCTTCAGCAGTCATCGGATGGTTGCGATTAAAAGCTGTAGCTAATTTCTGGGCTAGGCTAGCCTTGGGCATTAGATCGCCTGCCAACTGCCATTTCACAAACTGATCATAAGGCATATTTTCTTGGTAAGCTTGAATGACCCAATCTCTCCATTGCCACATCTCCCGATAGCCATCGGCATGCATCCCATGAGAGTCTGCGTAGCGGGCAATGTCCATCCAATCCATAGCCATTCTTTCTGCATAAGCTGGAGAAGCAAGCAAGCGATCTACCACCTTTTCAAAAGCCTGAGGACTATTATCCGCTAAGAAGTCGTCGATTTCCTCAAGTGTAGGGGGCAAGCCAGTGAGGTCCATAGCTACTCTACGCAGCAATATTTCTTTAGGAGCAGCAGGATTCGGAAGTAAGTCTTGCGTGCTTATTTTTGCTGCCACAAAATGATCAATAGGATGCTTGGTTTCCCAATCTATTTTTAAATCCGGGACCCTAGGGCTTTGAGGTGAAATAAAAGCCCAATGCTTTTTCCACTGTGCGCCTTGATCAATCCACTTATGCAATAGTGCTTTTTCGTAATCAGACAAGACCAAGTTCGACTCGGGCGTTGGCATTTGATAGTCTGGATCATCACTCAGTATCCGTTTAATTAAAGCACTTTTGTGGGGCTGGCATTTCTTAATTGCATAACCCTTTCCGCTTTCGAGCTTTTCAAAGGCGGCGGCTTCTATATCTAGGCGTAAACTTGCTTTGCGGGCGTTTTCATCGGGGCCATGACAGGAAAAACAGCGATCCGATAGAATTGGACGAATATGAAAATTAAAATCTACTACATCTGGTAGACTTGCTTGAACAGAGGCGATTTCTTCTGGCAGCTCAGCTTGACAAGAACAACAAAAAGCAAGAACACTGAGTACTAGGCATCGAATGGTCCAAGAGTGCATTAATTCAGC
>JBELML010000026.1:27012-54779 GCA_042095835.1 Saprospiraceae bacterium | reverse complement strand
AACAGCAAAATACCTGCGTAAATCTTGTATCCTTTATTAATGCCCCATTCCTAATTTTTATTCAGTTAATTCCTCTCTAGTTCGAATCCCTTGACTTGTTAAAGCCTGTTAAAGTGTAAAAACTGCCGTTAAAGTTTTCTGAAAGGGGTATCGCATTGCTCCTAATTTATATACATTGTCTTCAAAAGAAAACCAATGAAAAATATTTTCTACCTATCTATTTTACTTCTTGGATTAAGCTCCTGCAGCCCTAAACTGACACCTTTTACAGAAAGGCTCGTTAAAGAAAACCGCTGGAGCGAAGATCAAATACGCAGGATTCAATTCTACCTTTCAGAAGACATTGTACTTTCTCGCCAGTTGGGTGGTAGTGCTTCGACTATCGAAGGCGGTGAAATCCAAATTATCAATGGCCGCAAAGTAGAGCAGGTTCTCATTCCGCGCGGAACACCTGGCGTGGTTTTATTTACACCACAAAGAGATCGTTTGGCCGTCAGCTTTGAATCCAATGGAGATGATCGCTACCTCATGTTTGGCCCGAATAGTAAAGTGGGTGGCCGTTTCGTGCTACTTGCTAAGGAGTGGGACCGCCGGTCAGGAAGAGTGACCTATGAAGATAAACTCTATCGAGTAGAAGGAAGATCGGCCTACGCTAGCCTCATGGTCGATCTCAAGAAAATCAATAAAACAGTAGTAAATTCAAGGAAAGCAGGTGGAAGGACCGTGGGGAGATAGTGAGCTATCACTCTCGATTTAAACCTTTGAGAAAGGGAACAAACCGAAAATGGCCAAGTTCTTCGTAGCTCCACTCTTCTTTGGAGCTGCGGGTAACCCGGCACATTTTCTGGTTGGGTTCTCCCACTGGAATGACCATCACGCCTCCTACCTTTAGTTGATCCAAAAGCGCTTGGGGTATTTCTTTTGCACCTGCGGTGACGATAATCCGATCAAAAGGCGCCCATTCTAGTAGGCCTTGGTAGCCATCTTTCCAGAAACAACGGATCATTCCAAAACCAAGTTCCTCTAGTCTTTTTTTAGTTCGTTTAAACAAATACTCTTGTCGCTCTATCGTAAATACTCTTGCACCAAGTAGCTGTAGGATGCAAGCTTGATACCCTGAGCCCGTGCCCACTTCGAGTACTCTATGCCTTTTCTTTACATCCAGGGCTTGAGTCATAAAGGCTACAGTATAAGGCTGAGAGATGGTTTGCTCTTTGCCAATTGGAAATGCTTTATCTTGATAGGCTTGCTCTGCAAAGGCATTATCTAGGAAATAATGGCGAGGCAAATCTCGCATAATTTGCAAAACAGTTTTGTTCTGGATTCCCTTTTTCTCCAACTGATCGATCAGTTGATGACGTAGTCCTTTGAGATGAAATTGATCCGTTGGCATATTAAGAAGGGATAAATCTATTTTGAAAGTCTGTTAAAACACTCTCTATTTTATCTGGAAGAAAGGCGAAAGTTTTTTCCACAATTCCTGAAGGAATATCTTTGTAATAAGCCTCTGCTAAAGCCCCCGCCATACTGGCTATCGTATCCGTATCTCCCCCAATTGACACCGCTGTACGAATCGTATCTTCAAAATCTTCTGCCTCTAAAAAAGCAATAATAGCCTCTGGGACTGATCCCTGACAACTTACGTCAAAACTATAATAAGGCCTGATGTCCTCAATTGACCTGGAAAGATCATAATTAAAGGTATCTCCTAAATAGGTTTGAATAGCCTCTTTTGATTGCCCTTGCCTTATCAAAAAAATAATAGCAGCTATGGCCTGAGCGCCCTTAATGCCTTCTGGGTGGTTATGCGTAATGGCTGCACTTTTCTCAGCCTCCTCTAAAACCTGCTCTAATGTATTAAAAGCGTAGCCGACAGGCGATACCCGCATTGCAGAACCATTCCCCCAGCTATTATAAGGCCCTTGAATGTGGCCTGCCAACCACTTTTTAAAGGTCTTGCCATAGCCTGCTAAGGGATAGCGTCTGCCCCATTTTTTTACAGATTCTTCGTAAGGTTTTTGGTATAGAATGGCCTCGGCGATAGCCACCGTTAAAACGGTATCATCAGTGAATCGACAAGCAGGATGAAATAGCTCAAATTCTTTTGTTTTAATATTATCTTTCTCGAAACGAGAACCTACAACATCTCCAATAATTGCTCCTAACATATAACTAAGGTTTTTTGATCATCGCACAATGCGGTATTCCGTCTTCTAGATACTCCTCTCCTTGAGGTTCAAATCCGAGTGATTGGTAGAAATGGAGCAAGTAACTTTGAGCAGAAATTTTAATCGCTCCCTTGCCAAATAAATAAGTACAAGCAGCGATAGACTCCTCCATCAACTGCCTCCCAAGACCCAATTTTCTTACCGCCTGGCTAGTAATCACTCTACCAATGGACACATAACCTGGATAGGAAACCCCTTTAGGTACAATCCGTGTATAAGCCACCAAAACACCCTTCTCATCTTTACCACATAAATGCCAACTTGCTTGATCTTTTCCGTCAGCATCGATATAGGGGCAATCTTGCTCTACTACAAAAACGGCTTGGCGAAGGTACATGATTTCATAAAGTTCTTCTAGACTAAGGTCATGGAATGCCTTACAAGTAAATTGAATTTTTGGCACAATCTAAAATACATTTAATTTAGGTATAAAAATAAAACAAGCCACTCCAATCGAGGCTATAGCTAGAATCAGGACTGCTGCAGCGGCTACATCTTTTGCTTTCCCAGCTAATTCATGGTATTCTGGCGAAACGAGATCGGTTAGAAATTCAATAGCAGAATTCATAGCTTCTGCTGAGAGAACGGCCCCAAAAGTAAGCACTAATATAGCCCATTCCGTAGGAGTACATCCCAAAATAAGGCCAGCGCTCACCACTACAACTACTGCTAGAAGATGAATCCAGGCGTGTATTTGAGTAGCAAACAAGGTCAAAACACCTTGAAAGGCATACTTGAAACTCAAGACCCTTTTGTGGATAAATCCGGATTTCTTCATGGCATGAAAGTATCATTTTTGCCCCTAAGCCCAAAGGCTCTAATAGCATTTATTTTTAAAACTTCTTGGGTTTAATTCTTGATTCGCATAATTCGAAATTGCCAAATAACGGACAGTTTCTTCTAGGAACCCTGTTCAAACAAAAGACTGTCATCTGTGGGACGATTGATTTTGAGTTTCCCTTGTAGATTCGGAGAAACTATCGGAACTATGCCTAAACTTATTTGGTGCCTAGCCCTATTAGGCTGCTCTTGGGGCATTTATGGCCAATCTTGCTGTTCGGGTGGCGTCCCTCTTTCCAATAATTTAGGAATGCCTGGAGCTGAAGCTGGTGTTCTACAGTTCAGTCTATCCTATGACTACAACAACCTGAACACCCTAAGAGCAGGATGGCAGCGACTAGATGACAAGTCCAGAGAACGCAATACCCATTCGGCTTTATTGAATTGGAGTATCAGCCTTTCTAATAAAATAGCTGTAGAAGGTATCTTTTCTTACCTGCAACAGGAACGCAGAATTGTACAATCTGTAGGAACGGATATAACCAGAGCCTCTGGTATCGGTGATGCAGTGTTCCTTCTCAACTACAACATCTATTCCTCCACAGAACTAGCAAGAAGTTGGCGAGCAGCGATTGGACTAAAGACACCACTCGGAGCTTTCGACCGTAGGAATAAGCAAGATTTGATTCTCAATGCCGAACTACAACCTGGTAGTGGCGCTTGGGACTTGATCTTTTGGACCCAATGGACTCAAAATTTTGCTTTTCGGCCTTCTTTGGGGTATCATCTCACCTTGGCTTATAGTCGTAAGGGAGAAAATGATGCCTACTTAGGAGATCAATTGTATCGATTTGGACATGAAGTACAAATATCGGCAGGAATAGCGGATCGCCTATTTTTAGGCAGTTTGATTTTTGATCCAGGTTTAAGCTTCAGATATAGGAATGCGGGTGCAGACCTTTTTAATAATTTTGACCTGCCCGCAACTGGTGGGAAATGGCTATTTATGGAACCTTCCATCGCCTATTGGATTAATCCTGATTTATCCTTTAATTTCGGTGCGAGTTTTCCCATTATGGCTTTTGTACAGGATACCCAGTTTTCGCCAACGATTCGGACTACTGTAGGGTTCTTTCATCGTTTGAGCATCTGGGATGGTAATCCTCTCGATTTGCCTCGATGATTTTCATTCGCTATAAAAACACATCAACAATATGAGAAAGATCAGTTTTCTATTTCTTTTATTTTGTCTCTCTTTGACTGCTCAGAGCTGCCAGAAAAATGATAATAACAGCGACGAACCAGAAACCTTCCCTGATTGGCTTATTCCCATATCAGAAGTCCGAGATGGTGGGCCCGGCAAAGACGGTATTCCATCCATTGACGAACCTAAATTTGTAATGGTAGAACAAAACGTCTACCTCGATGATAATGATCTTGTTTTAGTGCACCAAGAAGGAGGAGATGTACGTATCTACCCTCACCCTATTTTAGATTGGCACGAGATCGTCAATGATGAATATGACCAACGCTCTTTGGCGATTACCTACTGCCCTTTAACGGGTACGGCAGTCGGTTGGAACAGGATCTTAGAAGGTAAAAAAACCAGCTTCGGAGTCAGCGGTTTACTTTACAACTCCAATCTCATACCCTATGATCGCGAGACCGATTCTAACTGGTCCCAAATGCGATTGGATTGTGTCAATGGAGAACTTGCGGGTAAAAATGCGGAGACTTATCAACTATTGGAGACTACCTGGGCTAATGCCGCAGCGCTATTTCCCGATGCCCAAGTTTTGAGCACCAATACTGGATTTTCAAGAGATTACAGCCGATATCCCTACGGGACTTACCGCAATGATGCCACTACTATATTCCCTGTCGACAATGATCAAGATAATCGACTTTTTGCTAAAGAGCGGGTCTTGGGTATTTTAAGTGGGGCCGAAACAAAAGCCTATCGATTTACTAGTTTCGCTGACCAAAAGGTCATTATGGATAGTTTTGGAGGAAACAATTTTGTAATTATAGGTGATCCTAGTGCTAGCTATATGATGGCCTTTATAGCTGAGGAAGGTCGGACCTACTTCAGTCGCTCAAATCCTGATGACCTAACCGTAGTGATGGAAGATGATCAAGGAAATCAGATCAGTATTATGGGTAGAGTCGTTGCTGGTCCCAATCGAGGTAAACGCTTAGAATCAGCCAAGGCATTTATTGGTTTTTGGTTTGCCTGGGCTGCCTTTTACGACAGCATACCCATTTTCGAATAAGCCTCTTTAGTCATCACCCATTGATTCACTTCCTGTAATTCACAGATTACACTAGGTACGATCCAATGGGTTTTCACAAATTCAAAACCTACTTTAGCTAATGTTTTATTAGGTGCTGGATTGTGGGCATAAGGCTCACAAATGAGGTATTGCAGATCAAAATGATCAAAAAAGTGGGCAACCGACATTTCCACCAAACGGCTGCCCATTCCTTTTTTCCTGACCAATGGCTCCCATAGATGTAGATGCATGGAGCCACTTTTACCATATTCAATCTTGTTCATATTGCAATGACCAAGGGCTTTACCATCCATCTCCCATAGAAGATAGTAGAGATTCTTTTCTTTTAATGGTCGCTGCCATTCCGTTTCTAAATTAGCCAACCACTGTGCTTTAGGTGGCAATTTATGCGGGAGTGCCCCCATTGCTAAAATATAATCAGGATCAGCTCCGTGAAAGTACTGCACGACCAATCCTAATTCCTGGAGTTTGGCCGGGCGTACATTCAGTTTTATTTCCATGTTATAGACTTATTGAAGTTCCGATTCCAAAGGATGTTGTTCCAGCAACTCAGCTGGTGAGTAAAAGCCTTTTTTATCTTCTATCGAAGCTCGAACTTTAGCCACCTGACCTGCACTAATCACTGCAGATTTATTACCAAAGGAATTTCTAACAAAGTTCAGTACATCCGCCAGTTCTTGATCATCAAGTAAGCCACCGAAAGCGGTCATCGGTACTTTAGGATCATAGCTTTTCCCCAGTACTTCGATAGGCCCATACAATCCTTTTAAACTCAATTTAATCAGTCGCTCCTCACTACCTAAGACCCATTGGGTTTGGTGCAAGCTGGGGTAGCCCGTCGAAGCCAATCCTTTACCATCTGGCTGATGACAAGTTCCACAATAGCCATCTTGTTGGTATATTTCTCGCCCTCTTTCATAACTTGCTAAAACCTCTTTGGATAGATGTGCTGGCGTCTCGCCTTCTGCTTTAGGCATATCATAATTCTCATCATTGAGGTGTGCTTCAGCTGTACGATAAGCGTGGATAATCCACTTACCCATCGGCAACTTGCCTGCCTCTGCCAGAATGGAGAGCCCCTCCTCCTTATCTAACCAGGAGGCCGCAGTAATTGCTTCTAAACGAACCCTTCCATTAGGATCAAGTGCAGCCTCTTGTAGTAAAGCCACCTGATTGTCTACCTGATGACCTGTATATCGCAGTACCCGTACACCCGCTGCACGCACCTTATAATCTTTAGCTTTGAGCACCTTTGCTAGGATATCTTGATCGATCTGATTCATACCCCAAGTCACCCAAAGTGCCTCTAGTAATTGATGCTCATAATCCGCAGATTCAGCATCAAGCGCATCAACCCACTTAGTTACAGCGGATAGCACATCTGCCTGGTCTCGGCCGCGAAGTTCTCTTCTACTTCTGTACCGCGTACGGTATTCTGGTAGCTTGAGATTGTCGAGCAGCGTTTCAATAGAGGCTCCTGCCACCTGTGCCGGCTCGACTAAAGGACGACTTGGATAGGTGATGCGATAAATACGTCCATGAACATGATCACGGAGCGGATCACGAGCGTTGTGCTGCATATGCCCCACCAGTACATTGTGCCAATCTACCAGATACAAAGAACCATCTGGTGCAAATTCCATATCTACAGGACGAAAATTGGTGTCATCACTGACTAATAAATCTTGACGATGCTTGCTGCTATAGCCAATCTCCTCATCGATCATTTGGTGCTGTTTGGTCCCCAAAAAGCCAATGGCATTATTGATCAGCATATCGCCCTGCATCTCTTCTGGAAAATGTCTACTCGATACAAACTCTAGTCCCGAAGTAGGTCGTACTCGATGATCTTCTTCAATCAAGTTATAGGACTTGTGGGTCGCTCTACCGTATCTAGATTTAACCGAACCTGGCATCATCCAGCGGACATCTGGACCAGAGGTTTCTGCAAAAAAGTTTTGTCCCCAACGATCGAAAGCAATCCCCCAAGGGTTTGGAATAGAGAGCTGGGCTGTACGCTCCAATCTTTTGCGTTGTGGATTGTATCTATAAAAACCACCATTCGTACCCCGAACAGTTCCGTAAGAAGTCTCTACATTGGTGTGTAAGAAAACGCCTTCCGCCATATACAAGGCGCCACTAGGATCAGCACAAAAAGCACTTATCACATGGTGGGTATCGTGATCATCAAAACCACTTAAAATGATTTCTACTTTATCTGCTTTATCATCACCATCTGTATCTGTGAATAATTTCAGGTTGGTTCCCTGAGAGACGTAGACGCCTTCTGGAGCAAACTCAAAACCTACGGGCAGGTGTAGTCCCTCTGCGAATACGGTTTGCTTATCGGCTTTACCATCTTGATCCGTATCTTCTAGGATGAGTAGTTTATCATTAGGCTTGGGGTCACCTGGTTTCCAGTGTGGATAGGTAGGCATGACGGCTACCCAAAGACGTCCCTGATTATCGAATGATAGTTGCACGGGATTGGCCAAATCAGGGAACTCTTCTTCGGAGGCAAACAAATCTAATTTAAAGCCAGGAGCCATCTTAATAGAAGCTAGCGCATCATCGCCATATAAATAGTTGGCATCTCCGCGACCGTAATCGCCTACTTTGTAATTGGTTTCAACGGGAGGTAATGGAGAAGTTTTAGCATCAGCCGTTGCAAGATCCATTTTTTCGCCTTTTAGGGCTGCCCAAATCGCCTGATCCCGCACCTCTGTCATTTCTCTGATTTTCTTGATTTCTGCGGGATAATTATCGGGGCCAAATGGCTCATAGCGGCGCCCAAAAACATGGACACCATTAGGAATTTTAAAATCATTATGCCAGAACCAATCTTTTTCTAGTACGGCTTCTTTGACCAAATCTTTATGTGAAATAGCACTCGCATCTGGCTTTTTAAACAAGGCTTCTGTAATGGTATTCGCTAACCAGGCATTTCCTTTTTCATTCAATTGAAACCCATCGATGGTGAAATTATCAGAAAGAGAAAACACGCGACTTGAAGGGGTAAACAGGTCTACAAAACGAACATTGTTTTGAGTGGCTACCTCTTCTATCGCTGCGGCATACATCGCCAAATTTTCGTTTTCTGTATCTCCATTGGGGAGATCGTATTGATCAGAAAGGTCTTCAAAAGCGACAGGAGACAACAAGACCAATTGCGGTGCAGTGTCGCCATTATATTGTTGAGAAAGGGTATGCTCTACAAAAGCCTGCAACTCGCTTTTAAACATTGGTAGCCCTTCTTCGCCTCCAAACGACTCTGAATAACCAAAAAAAGCAAGGATAATATCGGTCTCCAAGCGGTTTAGCCAAGTATCATGATTATCCAAATGCCCCACACTACCAGATTTATTCGCTAATTCTTCCTGAAAGTTCATAGCTGTTGAGAATGCCCAAGGCTCATTCCTACCAGAATGTGGACGGAAGCCTGGTCGATCTCCACCATCACAAAGGTTTCGCACACTCAATTGCTCATCGGGATAGCGAATTTGGATAGCTGTTTCCAGGTCTCCGTAGTTAAGTGCCCGTGAGCAAAGATTACCGCCAATAAAGCTAATAGTATCTCCTTTTTTGACTATTAATTGATCCGTTTGGTCTGTGGAGCATTGTCCTAAAAGGAACATTAGGGAGAGTAGAAAAGTAAACTGATAGATGAATTGATAAAGCTGGTTATTTCTCCGATTTGTCATTGATTCGGTTTTTCTATGTAAAATAGTTCATTTTTAGATATAGAGAAATAAAATTTGGGAATACACCAATAATCACAACTAATTACTCTTAAGTCTATAATAGAAGGGTAAATGGGTAATCAGCCAAAATCGGCCTATAAAGTCATCCCTTTAAAAGCTGGCACCTCTACATCACAATCGCCCAGCCAGCACACAAGGAATCTTTTCAATCGTTTTGTCTCCATCTGGTGTAAACAACTCCACCCAAATGACGTAGATACCGATCCTTGCTTTTGCTCCTTCTTCATTGGTACCATCCCAAATGATAAGACCTTCGCTAGCGAGGCCATTATTCCGGGCTAGATTTTTCACTAGTCTACCCATTGCGTCGTATACCCTCACATTAGCGAGATAGCCCACTTGGTCTGTTTGATAATTCAGGATGAGTAGATCCTCATTGCCATCGCTATCTGGAGAGAAGGTTTCCTGTTCCAGACTAAACACTTCTTGACCAGGATTCAATACGCCTATATTTTGGGAGTTGGTGTAGCCAGGAGTAGCAAACCCAACAGATTGTGCTGCCGAAGTCCAATTATCCGTAGATTGAGTGGCCACCATTAATGATAAGCGCTCTAAGGAGACTCCTTTTTCTGTTTCTAAAAGTGGGTTGTGCAAATCATCACTGTAGTCAAAGGCATCGATGACTTGGTTGTTGAGCAATAAACTTACATTTCCCTCGGAAGCCTCCAGCGTAGGTAAATCAGTTTCTGTGATATTGGCTTCACTAGGTGGTAGATAGCGGTTTTGGACATCTAAGGGATCATCTGTTAAAGCCATAATTTGATTGGGTAAAAGCAGAATATCTGCCGCTACCTCCGTCTCAATCGAGCCAGAAATTTTAAAGGTATTCCGGATCAACATACCTTTTAAACTGATGACTTTATCAGAAACATTGACGACTTCTACAAAATCTCGTCCACCACTTTGTGCATCAAAGAGTACTTCATTAATCAAGACCTCTCCGGGGCCATAAGTCTCCGGAATGGCAAAAGAGACCGTCTGTACAGTATCTGAAAAATTAATCAGGCAGTCCTCCACCTGTTGAATACTCAAGGTATACAGCACACCGTCTTCGATAGGTTCTTCCAAATCCAAGGTCACCGTATCTTCAGAGGGCCCTGACAGCCTAGCATTAAGGACATCAATAGCGGGTGAAATAACATAGATATCTGGTGATTCCATTAAGGCACTTAGTGGTTCATTAAATGCAACTTTCAATTGCTGTCTTCCTTGTAAAAAAGCCAGCTTGACAAAAGGTGGATCCATTTCAGGAGGCAAACCATCAATAGAATTTAAAGCACCTGGAGTCCCGCCTCGGGGATCTTGACTGGCCCGCCAATTACCTGGGCAATTCTCTGGTTGGGCCAGGGACAATCTTTCTAATGCAAATCCGCCATTCCGAGCCTCTGAATCTTCGTACCAGGAGGTGTTGTATTGTAAAAACTGCATATTCCGTCCGGCAGCTGAAATCAATTCGACCTCATCTCCATTATTCGATAAAGTAGGTAGAGAAGGTACCGCTTCTATATTACCAAAGGAGCTAAACTCGTCCGCATCATTCGCATTGACGAGTAGTAAATAGGCTCCTGGTCGGAGTTGCGCTGTAGTCAGAAGTTTGGGACTCCCTCCACTAGCGATGCCTACACCTGTGAGGTCAAGTACTTTATTACTCCTATTATATAGTTCGATATACTCTGCCCTAGGCAGCCCAGCCACGCCATTGGGGTTGATCATCAACTCGGTGATCATCAGATCACCAGGATCAGGAGATACAGTTTCTAAAAATTCGAATGGGACAAGTACAGTTGTTGACAAACTATTCCCTGCTATATCGCGTACACCGGCAATACTCAATTGGTAGGTTTCGAGATTCCGCAGTGGATTTTGTAGGCGTAGGAGCACCTCATTGGCATTTTCTCCACCAAGGCTGGCAGTTTGGGGCGTACCGATTCCATTATCAATTGTATAATTGAATACTCGAGTAGCCGATTCCAAGTCTAGAGCTTCATTAAAAACGACGCGCAAGGAATCTTTGCTGATAATTTCTAAGCTTTGAAAAAGCGGTGCGGTTTCATCGGCAATGATGGGATCAATCAATATATTATCAAAAAAGATTTTATCGCTCCGAGTAGAAGAGTAGCGGCAATAAATGCCAAAGTAGTTGAGCAAGTCGTAAGTAATATCCGTTTGGCTACCTTCAAGTTGATAGTTGTCTCCACCTTGGTAGTCTACTTCGAGTGTCCACAGGCCATCTACCGACCTATTGACACGTACCTGTATCGTATGGGCTGCTGCTACTGCGCCGGCTGCTCCACTGATCAAGATTGTGCGCTCACCTCCAGCATCTACTCGATAAAGCTCTACAGCATCTTCGCTTCCACTGATTCCTCCAATTTGAATATAATAGGCCATCTGAGCATTGGCTAATTGGCTATCGTCTGCCGCTAAATAAATCCTGGAAAAATTACTGGCAGATGGACTAAACTCCTGCCTTATTTTGAATACCCAGCTGGTAGGTGCGACAATAGAAGTAGGTGCTGTAAGAAAAAGAACAGCTTCGTTACTAGATCCGGCATTCTCATCAAAGAGCTGCAATTCGCCGTTGGCCACCTTAAATTTATCGAGGTCACCACTCCAAATGGGATTGTCCACCAAATTGGTATCAGAAAAGTTGTCTGCAACTTGACCATGAAGGAGCTTAATAGCAGAAATACATAGGAAGAAAACAAAAAAAGCGTGTTTCATCAATAGTAGGTCTAGAAAGTGTTGGGTAATGCAGTTATATTTGCACCTTGTAAAGGTAATCAAGTACCTTGTTTTCAAAGAAAAGTCTTAGTTAATTATAGTGCTTTTCTTGAACAATTTCAACCCAATTGAGTCCTAGCCAACATTGTAGAATCTAAAAACAAAAGAACAAATGAAGGTTGCTGTTGTAGGAGTTACCGGTCTAGTCGGTACCGTTATGTGTAAAGTATTAGAAGAAAGAAACTTTCCTGTTTCTACTTTTATTCCTGTGGCGTCTGCTCGCTCTGTAGGAAAAGAAATCATTTTTAAAGGTAAAAGTTATCAGGTTGTTGGCATGGAAGATGCAATAGCAGCAGCTCCTGACATTGCCTTGTTCAGTGCCGGCGGTTCTACCAGTAAGGAATGGGCGCCTAAATTTGCAGAGGTAGGCACGACTGTAATTGACAACTCTTCAGCTTGGCGAATGGATGCCAGCAAAAAATTGGTAGTCCCTGAAGTCAATGCCCAAGTCTTGGAAGAGAATGACAAGATCATTGCCAATCCTAATTGTTCGACGATACAAATGGTTGTTGCACTAGCTCCTTTGCACCAAGCTTTTGGCATCAAGCGCCTTGTCATTTCTACCTACCAATCTTTTACGGGTACTGGAATGCAAGCGGTAAAGCAGTATAATTTGGAAAGCAAGGGTTTTGATACAGCTGGTGAAGAAAGAGCTTACCACTACCCTATTTTTGAAAACTGCTTGCCCCATTGTGATATTTTTCTCGATAATGATTATACCAAAGAGGAGATGAAATTGGTACACGAGACGCGCAAAATTCTTGGAGAGCCAGACTTGAGAGTAACGGCAACGGCGGTACGCGTACCTGTAGATGGAGGTCATAGTGAGTCGGTCAATATCGAGTTTGAAAAACCTTTTTCAGTGGAAGAAGTGAAGCAGCTATTAAAGGATTCGGAGGGCATCATTTTAGAAGATGATATTGCCAACAACAAATACCCAATGCCGCTTTTTGCGAAAGATAAAGACGAAGTATTTGTAGGGCGCGTACGTAGAGATGAGTCTATTGAAAATGGCTTAAACCTATGGATTGTAGCCGACAATCTGCGCAAAGGTGCTGCTACCAATGCGGTACAAATTGCAGAATATTTACTGAGCCATCAGCTGGCTCCTGTAGTATAATACTTATTTTGGCTCCACTGGTCTAAAAAACCTTTCAGGCTAGTGGAGTTTTTATAAGTTTAGCTGACTTGAAGAAATTTCCGTATTTTAGAATCTTGATAAGCTGTTCGATAAGATCAGCTAGACATACAGACATAATAGAACAGTGTTGATAAGCTATTTAATGAGAAGTAGCTATCAACCATTGTAAACCGATAATTTATTACAGGAATCATGAAGACGAAGCTCGTACTTTGGGGATCAAATGCACAAGAAGAGAAGCTACTGATTGCAATTGAGTTGGTAGTAGAAGATAGTGCAGTAAAAGTATACACCTTTCCGGAAGCTAAGGTGACTGAAGATTTTAGCAAACTTATGCTTGACGAATGGCGCGATGGTAAAGCTGTAGAGTTTCCGGAAGGCTACTCTATTGAAGAGCGGCCGCTGAGCGTCTCTAGCCGCTTATTACCAGATGAACTTAAGGCCGAAAGAGAGGATGTAGTCATCCGGGCACAAACCGAATGGCATTTTATTGTACTCTCTGCCAAACTCAACCAGGCATATCGCAGTGAATTAGAAGAGTTTAAAGACCGTATTGCCAAATTAAACAAATTTGAATCTGGGGTCTGGGAGGAACTAAAAGCATTTTGGAGTAAGGTCCAAGGTCAGGTAAGAGAACGAAACTTGTTCAAAGAACATGCCGAGAGTCTCAAAGAATATACCAATTCTTTATTCTCAGACATGAAATCTCTTCGTTCTAAAATGGACGATGAATTCAAAAAAGCTTCTGAGGGTAATAAACAATACTTTATGGAGCAATTGCAAGCCGTTGAGGAAAAGATCAACAATGGTATGCGCTTGCAATCCATATTTGACGAATTAAAAAATCTACAACGCAAGTTTAGAGATACTAAATTCACCAAGGAGCATCGCAGTAAGGTATGGGAGAAACTAGATGGTGCATTTAAAGTTGTCAAGGAAAAACGCTTTGGCCCTGGAGCCAATCAAGATAAATCTCCTGTTGAGCGCCTTCAGCGTCGCTTCAATGGTCTGCTTTCTGCTATCCAAAAGATGGAGCAGTCTATCAAAAGAGATGAGGACGATCTTAAGTTCCAGGAACGAAAGATTGCTCGGACCGATGGCCAATTAGAAGCACAGATTCGTCAGGCTAAAATCAAAATGATTGAGGAGCGCATTCGATCCAAAAAGGAAAAGCTCAAAGAAATGCTTTCTACCAAAATTGAGCTAGAAGGTAAGATGGCATCTCTAAAAAAGAAAGAAGAAGAGCGCAAAGAGCGTGAGCGTGTCCAGGCTGCTAAAAAAGAAGCGCAAAAGAAAATTGCCAAGGATATCAAAAAAGCTACGGCTGCTACCTATGATGAGCAAAGTGAAAAACTGGAGAAAGCAGCGGCAGCCTTGAAAGAAAGCAAAAAACAAAAAGAAAAGCCAAAGGCAGAAGATCAACCTAAAGGTGATTCTCTACTAGGAGCAGCAGCTACTACCTTAGGAGATGCCTTCCAGGATGCAGTCGATACCGTCAAAGCCGTGGCTATGATCATGGAAGACAAGGTAGAAGACCAGCTAGGATCCACCTACGAAAAAGTAGAAGACAGTGTTGGACAAGTTGTCGACAAAGTCAAAGACATGTTTAAGGGTGGCCAAGAGCAGCAAACTGAAGCTAAAGAAAAAGCGCAAGAGGCTTATGCGAAAGCCAAAGACAAGGCAGAAGAGGTCTCTGAAAAAGCTGAAAATCTTGTTGAAAAAGCTGGAGAAAAATTAGAAGCTACTGCCGAAAAGATAGAAGACAAAGTCGAGGAGACCATTGATAAAGCGAAATCCGCTATTGCTGAAAACGAAACCGCCTCCGCAGTAGTGGACAAGGTAAAAGAGACTGCTAAGAAAGCAGAAGAAGCGATGGACAAGGCTGGTGATCAATTAGAAGCAACTGCTGAAAAGATTGAAGATAAAATTGAAGATGCCGTTGACAAAGCCAAAGCAGCTATTGCTGAAAATGAAACTGCTTCTGCGGTAGTCGACAAAATCAAAGATTCTGTCAAGAAAGCAGGAGTGGTAGCCGATAAGGTGGAAGATCAATTAGAAGCTATCGCAGAGAACCTTGAAGACAAGGTAGAAGGGGTCGTTGACAAAGTAAAAAAGATGTTTGGCGCTGCCGATGAGGAAGAATAGCCGAATAATTACAGTATTTCTGGGAAGCCAATCGATTTTTTTCGGTTGGCTTTTTTATTTTTAGAATGTTTTTTATCACAAAAAAAATCATAAAAAATTGATTTACAATTACTTAAGTAAAAAAAATAAAAAAAAGTCATCACAAAAGGCATTTTTTGTCTTTGAAATACTACAGCAGGTGTTGCATATTTGTATTGTGGGAAGGAGATACGGGGAGTTGAATGGCAAAAGTGCCAATACAAATTGAAATATGTTCATGGGATTATAATGGTGATCGCTCCACTTTGTTGGAGCGATAATCACTTTCTCTGAATCAAAATATAGACCATCAATGATGGTTGGAGTGAGACACTGAGAGGTATAAATTAGGTTACAAATTGTTAGGTTAAAAGTGTATCACCCCCCTTATACGTCTAAGACGTATTTTCAAATTAAATATGTTCATGGGATTATAATGAAAGGGTCGTACCACAGGGTATGACTTTTTTTTTGTCCCTATCTCCTCTCAATAGTTTTTAAAAATAAATCTCTTGCGCCATTCGAAAAGTATTGGCATGCGCTTCCACAATATGAGCGATTCTTTCTGAATAACCTCCTCCCATGCTAATGGCCACAGGGACATCATTCTTTTTACAAGTTTCTAATACAAAACGATCTCGCTCTTTACAAGCTTGAATAGAAAGACTGAGGCGTCCCAACTTATCGGTCTCTAGGATATCTACACCCGATAGATAAAAGGCTAGGTCTGGTTGAAGATCATCCATTAATCGAGGCAGCGTTTCTTTTAAAATCTTCAGATAAGGTGCGTCGGTAATCTTATCGGGGAGACCGATATCAAGATCAGACGCCTCTTTCCGCAGTGGATAATTCTTGGCACCATGCATACTAAAAGTAAAAACCCTGGGCTCCTCCCGAAAAATATAAGCGGTCCCATTTCCTTGGTGGACATCCAAATCAATCACCAGTATACTTTGTAGTCCCTCTCGATGAATCAGATAATTGGCCGCAATAGCAATATCATTTAGCACACAGAATCCTTCGCCATGATCAGCATAGGCATGATGGGTACCTCCAGCCACATTCAGCGCTACACCATACTGTTGGGCATATTTGGCGCAATCTAGGGTTCCATTAGCGATATGCAAGCCTCTTTTGACCAGGGCTTCCCGCATCGGAAATCCTATTGCTCTGATCTCTTTACGGGTCAGATTTTGTGCCTGTAGCTTTTGCCAATAGCCTTCGTCATGGGTCAATAACAAAGTTGACTCCAACAAGGGTGCGGGATGAAAAAAATGCTCATCGCTAACCGTACCTTCGTAGAGCAATTGTTCAGGAATCAGCTCATATTTAATCATCGGAAAGCGATGACCTTCAGGTAACTGATATTTATAAATTGGTGAAAAAGCTATTTTGAGCATCTGTTTAAATGACTTCCCTTTGAAAAGGAAAAAAGGTGAATTTAGTTCAAAAGGAAAAATATTTTTAGCTAAAATAATTACGAGCCTGATAAAAAACTACTTTCCTAAAACAGAATTTTATGTATTCATCTAGAAAGATTTTGATCTATTCCTCTCTCAAGCTTAAGGTTTCCAGAAATAACAATTTAATTACAAAATGCAAAGGGTCACCAGTGAAGAAAACGCCAGCAAACTACTAATTGTCAAATACTTATAAACTGACCATTTCTCCAATTTTTTATTTACATTGCCTAAGCAAGCAGCCCCTTAACCACCAAATAGAACACCTTTTTTCACCAAAAAAACTCATAATGAAACGTTTTACAACACCAATGACCCATTGGCGTAAACTACTAGTTTTCGCTGTATTCGCTAGTCTAATCTGGTACGCTTGTACTCCTGCGGGCAAGCCAACAATCACCACCAATTTCGTCACTCCATCTGGGATTAATTACCTTAGTCCAAACATGCCTTTTGATATTGATACAACTGTAAAAAAGCAGTTAGAAGCGGAAGGCAAATTTGCAGAAGTACAAAGGCTATTCGAAGTACTCTCTTGGCAAGCATTTATCGGTCTAAATTGGCCCTATCAAGATGGACAAGCACAAGCAACGATCAGCTCCGAGGGTACGCCCAAATGGAATAGCTGGAAAGAAAGTTTTGAAGTCTATAAATCAGATGGTTCTGCTCCTACTCCTTGGGGAGAATATGATATCCCCGACCAACTCGAGGGTGCTATCACCACCGATTGTAATAAGGTACTGTATCGGACGAGTAAGTTCTCTCACACGACTAGCGATTTTGCCGATGAAATAGACCAGGCCTTTTCCACCAAAATTTGGGATCAAAATGGCAACCTTGCTCGCTACGAAGTACGCATGAATGAGGTCGAGTTCGATTATCTCGTCGAGCAACAACTTTATAACTTTGATGGCCAGATTGCTTTTGCCAAGCGGAATGGATCACCTGTAGTGAATTTCCCCTCAGGTTCAAGAAGCGAGGAAGGCTCGATAGAGATCAAATTGGCCTGGAAGATCATTGAGGATAATGATCCTTTTGCTGGCCGATATTATACCACCGAAGCATGCGTCTATAATGAGGATAAAACCTTCTCTGCTGCCAAAGTAGGTCTCATCGGAATGCATATCTCCATGAAGACCTTGTCCTCTCCACAATGGATCTGGGCGACCTTTGAGCACGTCGATAATCTAGAGGTGAACCCATTGGAGGTTTATAATGGACAAAACCTCAAGCCTTCTTTCAATGATCCAGATTGTGCCATTTGTCCAATTAATGTACTGCCTACTGATACTGCTAACTACGGTGGCATACAAAATGGCACCATCAAGAACCAAATCCAGCGGATTATACCTATTCCGATGGCCACTCAGGCGCTAAATGCAGAGGTGCAAGCACAATTGAGATCGGCCAATTCTCCCTTTCAATATTACCAATTGATTGGCGCCCAATGGCCGACTCAACCCAAGGCCGCCGCCTATCCGGTAGGTAAGCCCGGAGATAATAGTGAAAGAAAACTCCCCGATGCGGTCACCAACAAATCTGGTGGTTTCCCGACACCTGCCTACTTGACCAATATGATTATGGAGACCTACTTTCAAGGAGCCACACAGGGAGCCGACTACAACTATATGATTGCCAATGAGCCTTCTTGGTTACAGATAGAAGGCTTCCCCAAATCAGCAAAAAATGCCAATATCAAAATATTTGGTACGGAGGGCTGCACAGGTTGCCATAGTTCTTGCTCCATTGCGATCGACTCGACAAGAGATGAAAATGGAAAACTACAACCTGTATTTGCACAACGCTATGACTATGATAGCCAAGTTATTGGTGATTTCAGTTGGCTGATGCAATTGAAAGCAAGTTTTGCTTCAAAATAAACAGTCTCTGGTATTTTTCTACAAGACACCAGGTCGACCATTATTTCATAGGCCTTGTGTCTTTAATTTCCTTTTTCACCCAAACAAAAAACATCTTTTATGTCTTATTCCTATGTTCAAGTCAACGAATTCCAAGCCAACTCTAGCGTAGGTTGGAATACGATTGGAAATGTAAGTTGGTCACAAAAAGACAGTAGCACCATTTTATTGACCAATGCGCAAGGAAAGGTTATTCAGCTCTCTTTCCTCTCTCCTACTACTTTTCGCGTACGTTTTAATCCAGTCAATAGCGATTATAGCCTTAATCGTTCTTATGCAGTGGTGAATTATGACCTGGGTACCGTCAATCTACAGCTGAATGAGCAAAACACCAACGGCGGTACACTTTATATCGAAACGGGCGTACTCCAGGTAAGAGTAGGATTAGCTCCCTATGGAATTGCGGTTTACAAAAATGGGCAACTCATTCACGAAGACGCCTTTGGTAAAAACCTCATTTATAGTAATGAAGCGGTCGCTAATCTTAAAAGTGCCCCGGATAATGAAAATTATTATGGCTTTGGAGAAAAAGCAGGCGCTCAGCTGAATAAGAAGAAGTATACCATGACGTTCTTCAATTATGATAATTTCACCTACAATGACGTTGGTGGAGACGGCTTCAAAATGGTTCCTGAAAATAACGCAGGTGGTCCACTCAATCCAAGTGGCCCATTGTACAATAGTATGCCCTTCTG
Source organism: Saprospiraceae bacterium (assembly GCA_042095835.1). Taxonomy (GTDB): domain Bacteria; phylum Bacteroidota; class Bacteroidia; order Chitinophagales; family Saprospiraceae; genus DATFKA01. The sequence goes on along the minus strand of JBELML010000026.1, from coordinate 35,554 downwards.
CCTGGCCGTTGGCTCGCCTCAAAACAACCAGCCGCTCTATAGTTATGGCTTATTTTTTGACAATGTTGCTCAATCTTATTTCAATATGGGATCGAATGACTACTCAGACATGGATGGCAAGTATTATTTCGGTGCCTTATACGGTGATTTAGATTACTACGTGATGGTTGGAAATGAGCACAGTGGTACAGCCAATGTCATCGCTGATGTTCTCGCCCAGTATGCAAAATTAACAGGCGCTTCAGCAATGCCCCCTAAATATGCTTTTGGGTATCAGCAAGGCGGCTATGGCTATTATAATCGGCAATATATTGAGGCGGTAGCGCAGCGCTATCGAGATGCTCAAATCCCCATCGATGGACTACATATCGATGTAGATTTTCAGGACAACTACCGAACGTTTACTGTCAGCCCGGAGAAGTTTCCTGATCCTAAAGGCATGTTTGATGGGCTACACGCTAATGGTTTTAAATGTAGTACCAATATTACGGGCATCATTACCGCCAATCCATTAGATGAAAAGGGTGATACAGATACGCCCTACCCTACTCGAGACGACATCTTAAACCTCGACGAACACACGCCGCAAGATTCTACCTATAAAGATAATGCTCCGGTACGGCCTTTTATTTATAACACTAGGGCCGGTAGTGGAGAAAGCCCTGACCTATTTATAGCGCAGGAAAATTATGGAGATGCCTTGAAACTTAATACGAGTCATTATTATCCATCTCCAGGTAGACCAGCTGATTCTAATACGCTAGGCACCTACGGTTACTACTCGGATATGGGCCACCCAGATGTAAAAGAGTGGTGGGGCCAGCAGTATAAATATCTATTGGAGCTTGGATTGGATATGATTTGGCAGGATATGACCTGCCCAGCCGTTGGTGAAAACTTTGATAATAAATATCCCTACAAGACGCTGCCCTTAGACATGATGATGTACGATAGCCGTACAGACGATTATGAACCCAACGCTAAAATTCATAATACTTTTGCCATCAACCTGGTACAAGCCACCTACGAAGGCATCACCAAGTTGAAATCCAGTGATGATTTCAAAAATCTCTATAATTATAAGAAAAGGAATTTCATCATCGCCAGAGGCGGTTATGCTGGTATACATCGCTATGCTGGTATTTGGACTGGAGATTCTGCCTCAAGTTGGGATTTTTTGAGTATCAACATCCCGGAAATATTAAATATTGGCCTTTCAGGTTTACCGATTTCGGGCAGTGATATTGGCGGTTTTGCTAATGGTCCTGCCAGCGAGGGCGAAGCCCAGGTGACCAATTACCGTCTATACACCAGATGGATGACTAGCGGCGCCTTTTTGCCTTGGTATAGAAACCACTACGACCGCTATACAAAAGATTTTCAGGAGCCTTACATGTATGCCGAACCGGTACCTACCAACTGCCGTAAGTACATCGAAATCAGGTACAAACTGATACAAGTATTCTACGATGCCATGTATGAGAATACCCAAAATGGAATGCCCATTGCTCGAGCTATGTTCCTGAACGATCCACATGACCCTGCTGTTTATGGGCATAGTGAGGATCAATTCTTCCTGGGCAAAGATATCTTGGTAGCTCCCGCCGTAACAGATGGTGTCAATGGAGCAGAAGCCGTCTATAGAGACATCTATCTACCTAGCGGATCAGAATGGTATGTCTTCACCGATTTGACGACGGCAGTTTCCGCTCCTACGCCGGGTGGTACTACCCAAAACTGGTATGTGCCCTTGGATTTGGTCCCGGTTTATGTGCGAGAGGGGGCGATTATTCCTTTGCGTCAGTTGGAACAATACATTGGTCAATTGGATACGAATCCGATTACTTTCCAGATTTATCCTGGTGAGCAGGGCAATTATACCTTGTATCAAGATGATGAAACGACTACAGCTAATGTAGAAGCGGGTGCTTATCGAGTGACACAGGTGAGTCACAGTAGCACTGGAGGTAGCAAGACGGTTCGCTTCCAAAGAAGCTATGATAAATTTACGCCTAAGGAAACCTTCTTTTACGTGGCCCTTATGGCAGGTAATGCCAACGCCCAGGTAAATGTAATGAAGGGCACAAGCTCTACCAAGCTCAACAATGTAGGTTCTGAGGCAGCTTTAGAAGCAGCAAGCACGGAAGCTTTCTATTTTAATGATAGCTTACAGACGCTATTTGTGAAAGTATTTGATACCGATTCGGATATATCGGTGACGATTCAATAAGACTTAAGGCTTAAGACTTAATAATGATCTTCAAATCCCTATTCTAGGGATTCTGAAGATCATTTATTGATTAAGTAGAATAGCTACACACCATTCCAACTCCTTGCCAGGCTTAATACTCCCGCGTCACCAAATTCTCCATCAAAGCGCGTAGACTTGTTTTCTTCTCTTCCGGAACTTGTAGCTCGTCGAGATGTTGAAAGGCCGTAGCTCTGAATTCATTCTTTTTGGCTTGCGCAAAATCGGGTACTTTCAATTGGAGTAGAAGCGCTTTGACGGCTTCTATTTTTTCTGCTTCGTTGCTGGTCGGTTTACACATGAGATCCAATAGCCATGCCCGCTCCTCAGCACCTGCCATCTCTAAAGCTCTTAAAATGAGAATGGTTTTTTTGTTTTGAACAATATCGCCGCCAACCTTTTTTCCGATTTTATCTGCGGTACCAAAGGTATCTAGCAAATCATCTTGGATTTGAAAAGCAATACCAATATTACGGCCTACCTCGTAGCAATGGGCTACCTCTTCATCACTAGCTCCAGCTGCTATTGCTCCCATCTCCAGGCAGGTGGCAAGCAGTACAGATGTTTTCAACTCGATCATTTTGATATATTCCGGAATAGTCACATCTCCCCTATTCTCAAAATCAATATCCATTTGTTGGCCTTCGCAGACACCTTTGGCTACTCGATTAAACACCTTGAGCAGTCGAGGAATTTTGGTACTGTCCTCAAATTGGGCGATGTACTCATAGGCCATAATCAGCATTAAATCACCAGATAAAATACCGGTATTCAAATCCCATTTGGTATGCACCGTTGGGAATCCTCTGCGTACATCAGCCGCATCCATAATATCATCGTGAACGAGAGAGAAATTATGAAAAATCTCAAGGGCATAGGCAATAGGGAGTACTCGCTCCCAGTCCTTTCGATAAAGTTGATAAGCCAGCATGGTCAAAATTGGTCGGAATCGCTTGCCACCAATCTCGAGGATATAATTTGCTGGTGTATATAAATTTGCTGGCTCTCCTTGGATGGGATGCTCTTTGCGGTACTTCTCGAATAATGTTCTCAGTTCGTGCATGAATGCAATACGTTAGTGAAGTTGTTTAAATGGGCGAATTCGCCAATGCCTGAATGCCTTAATACTTACTCTATTCCAAATATAGATACTCTGGATTTATTCAGGAGGCTGATGCCGCATTTCAAACTCCTTTCCTTTATTTTTGTTCTATATACACACAAAAGACTATGAATATTCTAGATATCATCATTATTGGAGGTGGCCCTAGTGGCATCAATGTAGCTATCTCTGCTAGTAAAGCAGGCTTAGATTATGTGATTTTGGAAAAAGGGGTTTTGGTCAATTCGATTTATAAATTCCCCACCAATATGACCTTCTTTTCTACCTCTCTCAAATTGGAGATAGGCGATACACCCTTTATTTCTCACCTTGACAAACCCACCAGAAAAGAAGCCTTGGAGTACTATCGTAGACTAATCAATAAATGGGATCTAAAAATAAAGCTCTATGAACCCGTCGAATCGATGCTTAGCCTAGAGGGTCAAGACCTTTATGAGGTCACTACTTCCAAAGGTACTTATCATGCCAAATCGGTAGTCGTGGCCACGGGCTTCTACGATACGCCTCGGCATCTGAATATCCCTGGTGAAGACTTGCCTAAAGTTACCCACTACTACGATGATCCGCATCCTTATGTGGGTCAGAAAGTTCTTGTCATCGGCGCTCGGAATTCTGCTTGTGATGTAGCTTTGGAGACTTATTATAAAGGGGCAGAGGTGACCATGGCCATACGAGGAGATGAGATTCACCCAAAGGTCAAATATTGGATAAGGCCCAATATTGTGAACCGGATTAAAGAAGGCAGTATAAAGGCTCATTTCCATACCATTGTCAAAGAAATAAGACCGACGGAGGTGGTACTTGAGGGGCCCGACGGCGAATTCACCATCAATAATGATTTTGTACTTGCCATGACAGGCTACCAGCCCAATTTTGATTTCTTCCGCAGCCTTGGCATTGAAATTGAAGAAGGCGAGATCCATAAACCTTGTCACCATCCTGAAACTTTGGAAACGAATCTACCCAATGTCTACCTTGCGGGCGTAGTATGTAGTGGTATGGCTACTAGTAAACTCTTTATTGAGAATACGCGCGATCATGGTGATAAAATTGTAGAAGCGATTTTAGCTCGCCATCGCAATGCTTCAGCAGATGAAGGCGTATTGACCTAGACTACATCTATTTTGGTTGCGCACAAACAACAAAAAGGGTCTTTTCAATTAGCTTGAAAAGACCCTTTTTGTTGAACTATATGCTATGCTCTTATTTTGCGTTTGACATCGCTTTCGAGAAGCCTTTAGTCTCTGATTTAGCTTCAGTCTTGGTAGGTTTCAAGTCTTTAGAAAGATCAGACATGATTGGCGTAGCTACGAAAATCGAAGAGTAAGTACCCACGATAATACCAATCAATAAGGCAAAGGCGAATCCTCTAATAGAAGTACCTCCTGCGAAGAACAAGATCGCGACCACTAATAAAGTAGTCAATGAGGTAATCACTGTACGACTCACTGTAGAGTTGATCGCCATGTTGATTACTTCTGTCTTATCCTTGCGCGTATAAGTATTCAAGTATTCCCGGATACGGTCAAATACAACCACCGTATCGTTGATCGAATACCCAATCACTGTCAGAACAGCCGCGATAAAGTTTTGGTCAATCTCCAGGTTGAATGGTAGAACACCATGGAACAAAGAGAACACCCCAAGTACGATCAAGGAATCGTGGAATAAGGCAGCAACTGCGCCCAAACTAAATTGCCACTTGCTAAAGCGAATAAAGATATATAAGAAGATCGCTAACAAAGCTAATACCGCTGCATATACCGAGCTGGTCTTGATATCGTCGGCAATAGTAGGACCGACCTTACTAGAGCTAGTGATATGAGTACCTGTTTTAGTATCTGCATTCTTGAAGGTATTTGGATCAACACTTGAGGTGGTGGTCGCGCTTACTCCTTCGTATAGTTTCTCAACTACCTGATCTACTGCATCTTCATCATCGGAGTCGATGAGGTAATCTGTAACGATATTATAGGTATTGTCGATGTCTACTGCTTTTACAATAGGCTCATCTCCAAAGGCTGTACCCAGATTCGATCTTAGTGTAGCTAGATCTATTTCCTCCGCATCATCGAAGGTCACTGTATAAGAATATCCTCCTTTGAAATCTACCCCAAGTTCGAATCCACGAATAGCGAAAGAAGCAAAACTTGCTGCTAAAATTACACCAGAAATGATATAAGCGATGTGGCGCTTTCCTAACCAGTCGATTTTCAGATTGGAAAAGGCATTCTTTGAAAAAGGAGTATCAAAACTGATATTGCGATCTTTACTCAACCACCAGTCGAACATCATACGCCCTACCAATACCGCAGTAAATAAAGAAGAGATCACACCAATGATCAATACAACCGCAAACCCTTTGATAGGTCCCAGACCAAATACTGCAAGTACGATGGCCGTAAGGATAGTCGTAACGTTGGCATCAATAATGGCAGAATACGAATTCTTGAAACCATCTGTGACCGCATTTCTGACACTTTTGCCTTCTCTCAATTCCTCTCGAATCCGCTCAAAAATGATCACGTTGGCATCTACCGCCATACCAATGGTCAAAATCACACCCGCAATCCCTGGTAGCGTCAACACCGCATTCAAGGATGCCAATGCACCAAAGATGAAGAATAGGTTCAAGAATAGGGCAAGAATAGAAATGATACCCGCACCACCATAGTAAAGGATCATAAATCCTAATACTAGTAAGATACCGAATACTAATGCTCTGATAGAACGTCTAATATTCTCAGCACCCAAGGTCGGACCAACAACGTTTTCCTGAATAGAAGTTGTCTTGGCTGGAAGTTTACCAATCTCTAAAATATTGGCGAAATCCGTAGCAGATTGCAGGTCATAATCACCCGTAATCTGAGAACTACCACCAGTAATCGGCCCATTTACAGCAGGTGCAGAAACCACCTCATCATCTAAAAGGATAGCAATCGCTCGGTTATTATCTTGCGCGGCTACGGTGGTCATCTGTGCCCACTCGCGAGTTCCTTGTGTATTCATCTGCATCGAAACCACTACATTATTATTTAGTGGATCTGTAGATGGATAAGCATTGGTGATGTAATCACCATCTAATGGTGCTTCTGGTGTACTCTTTTTGATACCGTAAAGACGATAATTATTGGTAATCTCCCCTTCAAGGTTTTTGACAGCCTCTCGGTCCCAGTGTAGACTAAGGTCTCTTGGGAAAAGTGCTTTCACTTCTGGCATTGCCAATAAAGCATCTACAGAATCCTTATTCGCTCTGGTAGCGACTCCCATCACAGGAGCACTATAAGAACCAAAGTTTGGTGTAAACTTACTTAATAAAGGTCCCTGCGTGAAAGCAGAAGTGTTATCATAAATCGTATCGTATCCTACAATCTGATTGCTATCCAAAGTATTGGCAGCAGAGTCGATAACGGCATATTGAGGAATCAAGGTATCAATGGTACGCTCTACCTCAAAATCCATGATATTGGTCAATAGGGTATTGGCTTCAATGAATTTTTCAGCGATGGTACCCGCAGCAGGCTGATTCGGATTGACTGGATCAGAGAAATTAAATACATCCCAGAATTCCAATTTGGCCGTAGCGTTCAAGAATTCACGCGCACGATCAGGATCATCGATACCAGGAAGCTCTACTAAAATCAAGTCACGCCCTGCATCCAGAGAAACGTTTGGTTGAGTAACCCCCAATTTATCGATACGTTTCTTCAAAAGTTTGAAGGTACGATCTACTGTTTCGTTGGCATTTTGGCGTAGCGTACGAATCACCTCACCATTCGAAGAGTTGAAATCAATTTCCTCTCTTAGCACCTCATTTTGAGCAAACAAAGGAGCCAATTTTGCATCAGGGTTCTGCGCTAAAAATGCTCTACCAAACAGCGTGATATAATCTGCTTGGGCATTTTTCAGATCACTGGTTGCTTGATCTAATGCATTTTTGAATACTTCTGTCTCTCTATCATTTTCATTGGCTAAAGCAGTCACAAAGTCTCTCAAATCTACTTGCAGTACTACACTCATTCCTCCTTTCAAATCTAATCCGTAAGCCAATTGCTTACTTTTTAAATCTTGGTAAGTATACCCTGGTAGCAGGGGTAACTTAAGGATTTCCTCATCTTTCTTTCCCTTCAAGAAGTTGATCCGTTCGATCTTTACTACAGAATCCTGCTTTTCCGCAGGAAAATCCTGGGCTACAGTTTGCGCAAATTCTTCCGCTTTCTTTTCTACCCGATTTGTAGGCAAGACATACAGGTATTGGATTACCGTTACGATTGTCATTGCGATCAGGAAGAACCTAACTACACCTTTCAGTTGCATAACTAATTATTACTTTTTGTAAGTTAACAATTGCCTTTCAAGGCAACTACTTGATTTTCAAGGGTATAAAAAATTAATGCCCTAAAAAAAATCGTTCATTTTTCACATCTGCCCTGAAAAACTGCGCAAATATAAACCTTTTAGCGCATTTTACATCTGTACAATCCTAATTTCTTTAAGCAGATAGACCAGCAATGTGACTTTTTGGATAGATGGCGTCAATATAGTGGGTTAATTGAAGGATATTATACAAAAAATTAAGCTCAATTGATGCGAAATATCTCTTCCTATTTCTTGTTTATACAAATAGTACCGACTATTTTTAGCGATTAGATTAACTCTTATTTTAATCATTAAAACCGCAAAAAACTATGGGTTTATTTTCATTTTTGAAAAATGCAGGCGCCAAATTATTCAACAAAAAAGACAAAGCTACTCCAGAGGAAACTCGCGAGGCGAATATGTCCGCCATGAAGCAAGCAGTCACTGATCTTGGTTTTGAGGTGCGTGAGCTATTTCTAGATCTACAAGAAGATACAGTCATCGTTTTCGGTGAAGTAGATTCTCAGGCGATCAAAGAGAAAGTAGTACTTGCTCTTGGTAATGTTGAAGGTATTGCCGCTGTCGATGATCGTATGACAGTAGTCGCTCCTGAACCAGAATCTACCTTCTACACTGTTGTAAGTGGAGATTCTCTATCTAAGATCGCCAAAGCACATTATGGCGATGCGATGAAGTACCCTATGATCTTTGAAGCCAACAAACCAATGTTGAAAGATCCTAACTTGATTTATCCTGGCCAGGTATTACGTCTTCCACCATTGGAAGCTTAAGACTGATTGTAAGTTTTGAGA
>JBELML010000026.1:0-26912 GCA_042095835.1 Saprospiraceae bacterium | reverse complement strand
CTGCGAGCCGCTTTACTAGCCCAAGCTTGATGAGGCGTGATGAGGCAATGCTTAAGACCAATGAGTGGATGATCCTTGGGAGGCGGTTCCTGCGTCAGCACATCTAGCCCAGCTCCTTTAAGTCTACCTGCCTGCAGTGCTCCTTTCAAATCCTGTTCATTGATGAGCCCTCCGCGCCCAGTATTAATGAGATAAGCACTAGGTTTCATTTTGTGGAGTAGATGATTATTGACAATTCCTGTATTTTGTTTTGTTAGCGGTGCGTGCAGGCTGATCACATCACTTTGAGAAAACAAGGATTCTAAATCGACAAAGTTGACACCCTCCATAGCATCTCGTTTGGGATGTTTGTGCGTAGCTAATACCTTCATTCCTAAAGCTAGTGCAACTCGGGCCACACCCTGCCCTATCCTTCCAAAGCCGTAAATACCCATCGTTTGGCCCCAAACCTCCTCTAGTGGTTGATGCCAGTAGGAAAACTGAGTTTGGTTGGCCCAATCCCCTTTGCGCACCGTTTGGTCATAATATTCCACTTGATTGGTCAAGGCAAATAGCATCGCAAATACATGTTGTACAACAGCTGGTGTGCTATAACCTACTACATTACACACTACAATACCTCGCTCCTTGGCGGCAGCTACATCAATGATGTTATATCCGGTAGCAGTGACAACTATACATTTGAGTTGGGGCAATTGATCCATTAGAGTAGCATCGAAGGCTATTTTGTTGGTGAGAATGATTTCTGCATCTTTGGACCTTTCCAAAACAAGGTCTTTACTGGTTTCCTCATAGAGTTCAACTTGTCCTAGCTCCAGAAGGGTATCCCAGCTGAGGTCGCCTGGGTTGAGCGTGTAGCAATCTAAATAGACGATTTTTGTATTCATTTGTTTTTTATGTGGTGATGTAGTGATATGGCGATATAGTGATGTAGATATGGTGATGTATTCCTGCCTTAATGTTTTGTTTATGCTGATGAAAATCTGATTTCCATACTCGTAGTGCTAATTTATTTTGATACACCGAATGGCTTGAGTTGGTTAAATATTATTAAAAATTGTTCTGAATGCCTAATTTGATAAAACAAAGAGGCACGAATTTTAACAAAAATGCGTTTGCTGAATTATAATTACAAGCCAAATTGTTTGTTCACTATGTTAATGAGACACATTTACCTCCCATTCCTGCTGCTACTTGGTAGCCTTAGCTGTTTTGCCCAGCATAATGTCACCGCTTCGGTTGTCGAAAGCTGGCAAATCAACCAAATGCCTGACCCCGATTACAACCTCAATAATGTCTATCTCTATTTAGTCAATGGAGATGCCCTAGAGGAAGCTTTTTCTGGTAATAGCCTTTCTCGTGCTCAAAGAAAGGAATTAGAATTAAAAAAGGGAGATTATCCTCAATATATGTACCTCGCTGTGGCGATCGATAATCCACTCAAAGAAGAGGAGTCTTTGACCATACCTCTTATGGTACACGACGCTCGTAATCCACAGATTCAGTCGCGGATCATGGAGTATGGTGGTCGTTTTCTGGAAAACATTCCAGATGATATCCTTAAAAATGGTGATATCGTAGCTAAAATCAAGTTTGAAGCCTTCAAAGGAAATACTAATACTGACTTTTGGAAAAAAACTGCTCAAATTTCCTTGGATTTAGGCAAAACAGCTACCAATCTCCTTTCCTCTCCGCTCACAGGTACCTTTATGACCTTGACCAAACAGATCATTCCGCAAGTCAATCAAGGTTTAAGGTCAATGGAGAAAATTGAAGACCCTAAGAAATTGACCTCTGAGTTTTACATCAGGCTGCTCAATAAAGAACTCAGTGCGCTTTATCAAGAAAAAGTCGTCAGTGCTAGTCTTTATCAAATCCACTGGGATATCGACAATCCCAGAAAACGCAATTTTTTTTATAATCAAAAAGATATCCAAAGCGTAGATGAGCTGCGCCAAAAAGTAACAGATAGCAAGCAACCTTATATCCTCATTGTCAATACTAAAGCAGAGTACAACACCGATCATTCAGAGCTGGCCTATACGCTTAACTATATCGAACGCAAATCGAAAGATTTCAGAAAGATTAAAAACATTCAGAAAAGGGAGATTGAAAAGTCTTTTTTAGAAGTCATTAAAACGGCAATGGCTATCAAAAAACAGGCGGAGGCTTTCAAAACGAGTACAGCTACTAAGTATCCCGATTGGCTAGCTTTCTCTAGAGTGGTGGATCTCTACTACGACTTGAGTCTCATTAAAGAAAAGGAGTTGATCAAGCTCCGAGATATGGATGCCTTTAGTCAGCGAAAGTATTTCAATCTGTACACCAATGTGCAAAATGATGTTGACCTCTGGTTCGATTCCGAGTTATTGAATCGAGGGAAAGAAGTGGTACAATTCTTAATGCGTACTCGAAATAATAACTATGCACAATTTGCCCAAGCCAAAACCCCTCAACAAATCTACCAAGATCTGGAGCTACTAGATTTCTACAGAGATCGAGTCCAACAAATCGAAATACAAGGGCACCTACCTAAAGAAATTGAATCGCTGGCTAGTTATAGTCTTTCTAATAATAAGTTGAGAGAAATGGAAGCTTTGCTCTATCAACGAGACTTCAGGTTGCCTCCAAATCTCAGCTTGGAGCAGCAAAAGATCTGGCTATCCGATAAGGCTTCTAAGGATTACCCGCTATGTAAGCTTTGTGCAGAAAATGTAGGTAATGAGATCACTCGAATTGAGAACAAAACTCACGCGGAGAACCAGCAAAGTTACCGCTTGATCAGTGCGCAGTACTACGAAGATTTGGAGTGCTACGAAGGTATTTACCAAGCTTTAGAATCCTTTGTAGCTACTAATCAGGATTCTTTGACGGTTTCTCCATTTATGTTTTCCGCCATACAGAAGGATCAGGAAGAATTCAACAAATATTCGAGAAGTCTGACCGAGATGATTGGTAAAGATTATACCACCCTTCCTAGGGCCGAACTCAAAACTTTGCTTAGTGATTACTACCTCACCCAACAGAAAATGGCGGATGTGATCAATCGCTTGAGGAATGTGGTTTTGAAAGATAATTTGCAGATTTCTTGTATCGAGGTAAGGCCTTGATTGTATGGAATCAAACTAGGTGGCTTCGATGATATACTTCAGTCGACGAAGAATAGACTTTGACTGGTGCTCAACGATTCTATTCACTACTGGTGCCCCTATTCTATAGATTCCCGATAGCGTGAAGTCGACTTGAAGAGATAGCTTGGTCTCCTCATCAATGAGCTCCAGGTAAATGTCTACCATGATAGGAAAGATACTTTCTACGGTCTTGACGCTGATCAATTGAGGGTCGACCATGTGAGTTATTTCGTAGGTAGTTCTCAATTGTCGGCCCGCGATAGTCGCTACTTCAATGTATTGGGAGCCCACTTGCAAAGGCCCATCGCCCTTGATGATCACCTCATCTAGCAAAGGGATATATTCCTTTCTATTCTCCACATCGATCAAGTATCGATAGATGTCCTCTGGTGCAGCCTGTATGAAAATAGATTCTTGAATTTGCATTGTTTGTTTATATGTCTTTTCCTATGGGAGAAATGATTGAATGTTCTAATGCTGTAACGCGATAATGGGTTTATTTTCTTTAAAAAAGGCCTGTTATGTTACCTTCTTCGTCGATATCGATAAACTCTGCTGAAGGTTTTGATGGCAATCCGGGCATACGCATGATATCGCCCGTAATAGGGACCAAAAAACCAGCACCAGCGGCAATCTCAATCTCTCGAATATGGATGGTAAACCCTTCAGGTCGACCGATCAAAGCGGGATTATCGGATAGTGACTTTTGGGTTTTCGCCATACAAATAGCAAGATGATCCAAACCAAGTCTTTTTATACGTTTTAGGTGCAAACCTGCTTTTCGGCTGTAAATTACTTTATCAGCGCCATAAATTTGAGTAGCAATGGTACTAATTTTTTCTTCGAGGGGTTGGGACCATTCATAGAGGGCTTTGAAATGCGTTTTATCCTGATCGCAGATGGAGGCCACCGCTTTTGCTAGGGCTAATCCGCCTTCTCCTCCTTTTTCCCAAACCTCTGCTATTTCTACAGGAAATCCTTTAGCTTGACAGTGAGCTTTCACTACTTGGATTTCCTCTTCGGTATCGCTACTAAAGCGATTGATCGCCACTACTGCCGGAACACCAAAAAGTCGACTATTCTCCAGGTGCTTATCGAGATTGACCAAACCTTTGCCCACTGCTAGGGCATCTGGCTCTTTTAACTGTTTGAGAGGTTTTCCGCCATGATATTTTAAGGCTCTAATGGTCGCTACGTATACTGCTGCTTTAGGTTGTAGTCCAGCACTTTGACATTTGATATCAAAAAATTTCTCAGCCCCTAAGTCGCTCCCAAAGCCAGCCTCTGTAACCACATAATCAGATAAAGACAAGCCCATCTTGGTAGCTAACACCGAATTGGTGCCTTGGGCAATATTAGCAAAAGGCCCTCCATGTATGATGGCTGGTGTACCTTCAATCGTCTGTACCAAATTAGGTTTGATAGCGTGCTTGAGTAAGGCGGCCATTGCTCCTTGGGCTTTTAAATCCTTGGCATAAACGGGAGATCGGTCTGCCCTAAAACCGATCAATATATTACCAAGGCGCTGTTTCAAATCTCCGATACCTTCTGATAAACACAGAATCGCCATGACCTCCGAAGCTACGGCAATATCAAAACCTGACTCTCTGGGAATGCCATTACTTGTACCGCCTAGTCCGATCGTCAGATGGCGCAGAGCGCGATCATTCATATCCATCACTCTTTTCCATGTGATTCTTCTTGGGTCTAGTCCTAGTCCACCATCTTTCCGCTGGAGGTTATTATCGATGAGGGCTGCTAGTAGGTTATGAGCTTTCTCAACTGCTGCGATATCTCCTGTAAAATGGAGGTTAATATCTTCCATAGGGAGTACTTGAGCATAACCACCGCCTGCTGCACCGCCTTTTATACCAAATACAGGGCCTAGGGATGGCTCCCTAAGGACAACCATCGATTTTTTACCGATTTGATTAAGTGCTTGAGAAAGGCCAATGGAGAGGGTGGTTTTGCCTTCGCCAGCCGGCGTCGGTGAAATAGCCGTCACCAAAATGAGCTTACTTTGGTGAATTTCCTCCTTCTTGATCAAGGATAATGGAAGTTTAGCAATAAAAGGACCATACTGTTGTAACTGATCTTGAGGAATATCGAGCTGTGCAGCGATCTCCTCGATACGCTTAAGGGCTATCGATTTAGCGATTTGAGAATCTGTCATCATTTAATTTGATTGGTTGGTTGGCTTTAAGCTAATGTAATGAAAGATTCGCGAAGAAAAGATATTGAATCTACAATTCTAACAGCAGCACATCTCTAAACTATAGAGCTAAAGAGAAGGACTTTATATCTAATTTTTCATAAATATTTAATGCGATATCTACAACCTAGCGCACAACAATACGTATATTTCCGGACGACATTTTTGTTTAGTCCTTCACAATACACTCATGAAAAAGATACTACCTGTTCTATTCCTGCTAGCTACAAGCATTTCTTTTGGCCAGATATTGACCTTTGAATTTGACGGTATAGGCGGAAGCGAGGCTACTGTTAATTCTAATACGAACGACGCTAATTTAGCTAGCTCTACCATCAGCCGTGGTAGTGGTTTAAGTGGTCAGAATAACCAGGATCGCTTCAATTCTAAAAACTGGTCCTTAAATACACTAGATTTGACGGATTATCTTTCCTTTACAGTTAGTCCAAATGCGGGATACCAGGTAAGCATCACCAGTATTGAAATCAAACATGAGCGATCCAGTCAAGGTCCAACCTCATTTGCACTAAGGTCAAGCATCGATGGTTTTTCGACAGACTTAGGAACTTTTACAAGTCCTAATACCAACCTCCTGCAAGATGTGATCAACTTAAATATCTCCAATCAAGCCTCAGCCATTGAGTTTAGAATATATGGGTTTTCAGCCGGCAACGATATTGGTACCTGGGGCCCAGGTGATAACGCAGGTAATGACATCATCGTGAGTGGGAGTGTAACTTGTATAGCCCCATCGATCCAAGCTACTACTTTTTCGGCTACCAACCTGGGAGCAAACACTATGGATATCAGTTTTACCAGAGGAAATGGCGACGGTGGTGTTCTGGTGTTAGCGAAGGCAGGTAGTGCGGTAGATGCGGCTCCAACAGAAGGTGTTTCCTACACTGCAAATGCGGCTTTTGGCAGCGGAGATGAAGTTGGTAGTGGTAATTTCGTTGTATTCAACGGCCTAGCTAATGGAACCAATGCTGGGACAGGAAATATTAATTTATCAAGTCTATCAGAAACAACTACCTACCACTTCGCTATTTTTGAATATAATGCCATTGTTCCATGCTACAATCTCTCCGCATTAACGGGCACTGGGACCACTATCTGTGCCACCCCAACGAATGTAACCATGCTCTCAGCACTTGGTAAAAATAACGAAGCAACTATCCAATGGACAGACCCTAGCTGCTTTGACGAGGTACTCGTAATTGCAAGTACCGCTACCATCACAGGCACTCCATCTGGCTCAGGGCTTGGCTATTCGGCTAATGCAGCATATGGTAGTGGTAGCGATGGCCAGGGAGATTTCACTAGTCCTGAGTTCCCCGTTTTCAAAGGAGGAGGCAATGCTTTTACCTTAACTAGTTTAACAAATTTCACGACCTATTTTGTCAAGGTCTTTACTCGTACAGGTACCTCTTGGAGTTCGGGTGTAGAAGTGATGGTCACACCAGACGGATTACTATTCATCGAGGACTTTGATGATAATACGGGAACGGTGGCAACCAATTTCACCAATGGGCAATGTAATGATGGTGCAGAAGATTATTTTGGAATAGTTTGCCAGAATGGAGAAGGCTGCGGAAATGAAATAGGTAGTAGTACCAACTTTAGTGGTGGAGATGGTGGTTCTTTTCTAGGGGCACAGGATACTAATGCAGAAGCCGCCTGCAATTCCTCCTCTAGCGTAAATGTTACTTTCGAAGACATTGATGTGAGTACAGCTTCTGCCCTATTCCTTTGTTATGAAATTGCTGAAGATGAGAGTACCGATGGTAATCAAGATTGGGATGGAAACTCCTCGGTTGCTTTCCAGATCGATTTTGATAATGCAGGCAGCTTTGGTAGTATTATTCAAATCTCTGATGCTCTGGGAGGAAATTCTGTACCAGGAATTGATAATAACTGTGATGGCAGCGGAACAGGGGCAATGATCACTAGTACTTTTACTGGATATTGTGTAGGCATCAATGGTACAGGTACTAGTGCAGACCTTAGGGTCGCAATCGACAATCTCAACGATGGTGATGAAGACGTCGCGATAGATAATATCCGACTTTATGCTTCGAATATGGCGCTACCTGCTACTCAAATTTCTTCAACTTGCCCAAGGGGTGAGGCCAACCTTCCGGTAGAACTGGTGTCATTTGAAGCCCAGTTAATTGAGGAGCAGGTACATCTAGAATGGCAAACTGCCAATGAGGTCAATAATAGCCACTTTGCCATTGAGCGTAGTACAGATGGTATTGACTTTGAGGCAATTGGCTTTCTAAATGGACAAGGTACTATCCATATTCCCATGTACTATGCTTTTATTGATGAGCACCCTAATCCGGGAATTAATTATTATCGGCTTAAACAAATAGACTTTGATGGCAACTTTGAGCATCACCCTGTACGCTCTATTTTCTATCGAGCGGCCGGAAACCAGCAGTTGCTCGTTTATCCAAACCCAGCTTTTTCAGACTTACAAATCAGTCTTCCTAGGTCTTGGGATACTGACTTAGAAGTTTTTATTTATGATCAGGCAGGTAGGCAGGTACTCCAGCAAAATCTTTCTAATACTAAGCAAACCCTAACCATTGATTACTTGCAAAGTGGCATTTATACGGTCAAGGCAACTAATGCTAGGTCGACCTTGAGCCAACGATTTTTTAAGCAATAATCATCGCTCATAAATTTCAATCGGCAAATCATCAGGATCAGCAAAAAAGGAAAACTTCTTGCCCGTGTAAGGATCTACTCGAATGGGCTCTACCTCTACCCCATTTTTCTCTAATTGCTGCTTTGCCTGCGCTACATTGTCGACTGCAAATGCGAGATGACGCAATCCAGAGGCCTCTGGCCGGGAAACCCTGGCAGGTGGATTGGGGAAAGAAAATAGTTCAATCACATATTGACCGTTTAATCCTAAATCACATTTATAGGAATCTCGTTGTTCCCGATAAACTTCCTGTAGCACCTCCAAACCTAAAACTTGGGTATAGAAGGCTTTAGATCGTTGATAGTTTGAACAAATGATGGCGATGTGATGAATGGAATGCAGCATTTTCTAATCGTATAGGATTGGTGATAATACGAAGTAATTTTTAAATTTAAAATTCTGCTAATCATCTTTATTGATACAACGATCTGCCCATGCTAACCAATTCTCTAACACACTTTTTCTTTGGGCTGGTGCTCTGTTATCTTTGTAATAAGAGGTACTATAGGCTTTTGTACCCCTAAGGTAGGTGCCTAAAAATTGGGTTAAGCGTATAAATAGGCCCATTTATCGAAAAAATCGAGCATTTTTTCTGCTAAAACAAAACCTTAGGAACGATATTAAAACATTTTCTGTATTTTGATATGTCACTACAGGGCAGAATATATGAAAACCATTAAAACCTGTAGCGCATATTTTTCTAATTCAAACCCACTTAACACACATGGATAATTTGGATCCCATTATTGAGGAAGACAATGTACGTCTATCCTTTTTTGGCGATGGTGCTGCATTCCTTGGCATTATTGCGCTCAACCTCATCCTCACCATTATCACATTAGGTTTTTATTACCCTTGGGCTAAAGTAGCCTACCGCAAATACCTTTGGAATGAGACAGAATTCAAAGGTTCTCGTTTTGTATTTAATGGCAATGGAAAAGAGATTTTCCGTGGTTTTGTCATAGCCTATGTGATACTCGTTGGTTTCTGGATAAGTATCACTTTTGCAGCTCAAAGTACCTACGGTCTATGGTTCATTGGTCTGTTTTATATTTTACTCCTCATATTGTTGCCTTTTGCCATTTTTGGCGCTTGGAAATATCGAGTATCACGGACATCATGGCGTGGTATCCATTTCTCTTTTGATGGAGAATTTAAGGAATTTTTGGGGCTGTTCTTAGGCCAATTACTTTTGACCATTGTCACTTTTGGTATTTATGGCGCCTGGATGAGGGTAAAAATTCAGCAGTATTTATTTTCTCATACTAAAATTGGAGACCTGCGGTTCAATTTCCGTGGTGATGGAGGAGAACTGTTTGGTATAAACATACTAGGGGCCATTTTAACGCCTTTAACCCTGTATTTATACATTCCTTTCTTTATGAAGAACCGATTCAATTTCACGGTCAACAATACCACTTTAGCTGACGAAGAACAGGAAATACGCTTGTACTCCAATCTTCAAGGAAGTACAGCCTTTGGAGTAATTGTATCCAATTTTCTACTGACGGCTTGCACTTTAGGCATTGGCTATCCTTGGGCACTCATGCGCTCCATGAGAATGTACTTTGACCACATCGAACTACCCGAAGAGTTTGACTATGATGCCTTGAAACAAACGGAACAAGACTATCGGGATGCAACTGGTGACGGGTTCAGCGATATTCTGGATGTAGGTTTCGACTTTTAGGTAGATCTTTAAATCAAAAGAACATGCAAGCTAAATATTTCGATGGACAGAGCTCGAAAGTACATCAGGTATCTATCAAAGAGACTGACGATGGCATACATATAAGCTCCGCTGATTTAAGCGGAGCGATTGATATGCATTGGGAAAAATCAAAGATTAATTCAGAGAGTTTTGCCACTGGTAATAAGGTATTATTGACCTATGGAGATGAGTTTCCTCCACAGCGGCTTGAGATCACAGGTGGGCAGGCGGATCAATTCATGAGAACTGTTCTACAAAACGAGTCAAAGATCAAAAACTTTCAGTTTATGATCACTCGGATGAATCCGGTGCGCTTGGTTCTTATCAGCTTGGCAATAATTGCGGTAGTTGTTGTGGCCTATGTAGCTGTTATCTCTCCTTATGTGGGAGAGCAGGCTGTCAAAATTCTTCCTCGGAGCTTTGAAGAAGAATATGGTGAACGTGCTTACGAGACCATTTCTACCTTCACCGATATTGATGAGGAGAAATCTGAGCTACTTATGGATTTTTACAAAGCCGTAGGTTATTCCTCTGATTACAATATCAGAATAGACTATGCCGATGAAAATGTTAAGAATGCTTTTGCTATACCTGGCGGCCAGATGGTCTTTTATAAAGGTTTGATAGATGAAATGGAAAGCTGGGAGGCTTTGGCTGCGGTGATGGGACACGAGCTAGCCCACGTCAATCAGCGACATTCTTTCAAAGCAGTGGCTCGATCCTTAAGTAATTTCATGATCATATCCGTTTTAACGGGAGACGTTGGCGGCGTATCATCGGTATTGTTAGAAAATGCCCATTCCTTTAGTGAAATGGCTTACTCTAGAGGTCATGAGAAAGAAGCCGATATGGTTGGGCTACAATATATGTCTGAGCAGCACATTGATCCGAATGGAATGATAGAGCTATTTGAAATCTTATTATCTGAGCACGAAAATGAACATGAACAAGCCTCCAAAATGATCGAA
Source organism: Saprospiraceae bacterium (assembly GCA_042095835.1). Taxonomy (GTDB): domain Bacteria; phylum Bacteroidota; class Bacteroidia; order Chitinophagales; family Saprospiraceae; genus DATFKA01. The sequence continues at coordinate 16,177 of JBELML010000026.1, read as the reverse complement.
TTCATGAGCACTCATCCGCTCACCCAAAAACGGATTGACTACATCAAAGAAGCGATTGCTGAAGCCGATAGTCAGAGCAATTATCAAGATAATGTGGAGGCCAAGCGGATATTTGAGTTGTTGAAGTAAAAACAAGAGTGTTTTGATGAATGCCACCTAAAAAGGACATAAGTTCTTATGCGTATAAGTCTCTCATTTTATGAATAGTAGGGTTATGTTCAAGAATTGCGGTTACACTCGTCAATTGATCTATAGATCCTAACAAACCAATTTCTTTTAGGATTGGATCAGTGATTTTCTCAAACAAGGCATCAGCAAATCTACCTGCGAATAGTACGAGATATGGTCGCCCGTAATAAGTTGTAATATTTGTGTTTATGGGCTCCGTAAGCTTCAAACTATTGTGTTGTTCGGCTAATAATTGATAAGTTTTTGAAAGATACTTTTCCCGTTCTTTCCAATTTTTAGCATCAAGTGTTTGCTCAATTACGGGGAGTAAAGTTTCTGCTGATTTTAGTTTCTTAAAAGCGGTACCAAACCACTTGCTATACGGAGCGTATTCTTTCTCCATCAGAAAACAAAGGTTCATTATCTTTTCAAGGAGTCTTGTAGCTATGAGTGTTGAGCCAATTTCATCATCGACATCTCCACATCTTCCAACAAAAGCTTCTTCTTGAGCAATTTGGGACCACTCACAAGCCATCAGGTAAAGCCAAACCTCATTTGGATAAAAGTGAAGCTTTGATCTTATTGATTCTATTTTCAAATCATCGTGAAAAATACCTCCGGATCTTATGGTCTTCAATTTTTGCTGTGGGAAAAGCAACCATTTTTTGGTTTCGATATCTTGGTGAATATTTAGATTCAGGTGTCCTTTGAAAAAACCTTCTATAGTGAGAAATCTAATTTTATGATTCACCGGGCCTTCTTCTATTTTTTCTAAACGTTGGAGGCCTTCACTTGGTTTTCCAGAAAAGTTTGTTGAATAGCCTGCAAACTCGTAGGGGAGATTTTCGGACAACACTTTATTAAGGCTTTGGGCATATTGATCAATTTCTGCTGCTTTAAGATAGATTGATAGCCGTGGTCCCCATTCATGATCTCGAGAAATCGTGGTATCATATCCTAAAACATCTGATCCATAATCGATAAGCCCTGCAGAGTATTGAAGATTTGGGAAAAAATCATGAATAATTTTCTTTACCACCTGCTCATAATACATTCTACTCAAGTGTAAACCTGGGATAAATTTTTGCATACTTTTAATGAATATTTCTGATTAAGTAAGAGCCAAAAAACAACTTACCGATTGTGATGGAATCTTCCAGACCTACAGTCGGGATAGGCTTGCTCCAATACGACATCTTATTTACTCTGACCAATTCATTAAAGGCAATTTTAGTTCCTCATGTCGTTTATATTTCTATTTCAATCAGGTTAAATTCGATTTTTGATCAGTTTCGTTTTTAGTCCAAAAGGAAACCCATCTCCATAGTCTAATTCACCCAGCAATATTAAGTGTTGATCTTTAATAAGGCGATCAACGAAATCGGAATTCGATAATAAATCACTATCACCAGCTCGCTTAATCATATCAAATGGATGCTCTACTATCGCCTGAGGCCTTCGATAGATTTCTTGCTTTTCCTTTATAACCTAACTTTTGTAGATTGTGTAGTTATTTTTTGATCGTTACTAACCAAAACTTTAAATATGAAAAATCTTACTGGAAGTATTTTTACTTATATAGCCCTAATAGGCGTTTTTGCTTTTGGCTTGACTTATTTGTTGAAACCTTCTTTTATGCCTTATCAGGCGGAAGCTGTTGAGATGAGTTGGGAAGAAGTACCTACCAATTTTCAGTATTTGATTAGAACCTATATGATTGCAGCGAGTGGTGGTTGGTTGGCTTTGGGATTGGTCTTCTTTTTCTTGCAAAATAAGTTTAACAAAAATAGAGAGGATTGGATTCCTTATTTGATATTAGTCAGTGGCTTGATATTTGGAATTATTTCAATTTATGCAGCTTTGAACCTAAAAATGAATACGCCAGCCAATGCTCCAGTTATGCCAATAGCAGGAATATTGGGGACTTTAATTGTTGGTTTTTTCTTTAATATTCGATATGGCAAAATTACGATCCCTTCCTAAACTCAAAACACCTTACTCTTTGCCCATAGGTCGGTAAGTCGATACTTGGCTCCGGTTTCGTACAACACTAGAGCGGAAAGTCTTGGCTTCCAGCCGACTTTCGCTCTTAGTTATTAGAAACAGGATTTTTTGTTCCATTTACCAGACCTACTTACATTTCATTACTTATTGCTCAAGCACATTTTTCTACGTACGTCTCGATTTTGATATTTAGTTTTGATAAAAGTCGAGTTAATCTAGGCATTGAATCTACTTTCCACGAATTAATTCATTTCTCAAGAGGGTTTACCTCTGGTATTTCGTGGACCCCTTAAAATGAACTTCTCAGACCATCTTCTTCAACTCCTGCGCCTCAATAAACGCAAGAAAGGTTTCACTCGTCACCTCCGGTGCTTCAAGGTGAAAGAAGTGGCCTGCTTCCACAAACTGTACTCGACCATTGGGGATAAAGGTATGGGAGTTTACATATTCCTCTGGATGTTGACCGGGGTCAAAACGTCCCTGCAAAATCAGGGTTGGCATGGTCATGCAGCCGAAGATAAAATCCTCGCGATCCTTTAGTTCCTTTGCAAAGCTGGTGGTTTTGAAGCTCAAAGGTACGGCCAGGGCTGTATGTTTGAACTTGAATTCTTTCTCAATTCGGCTAACTGTTTTTTGTGGGATAGCCAGCTTGGTATAGGCAGATTTTGTATACACATACCACATGCTGAATCGCATCCGAAATGCTAAGGTGCCAAAGAAACTCCCCATCAGTCTATGCGGCGGTTCCGGCTTACCGTGCGGCTCGTTGAAGGACTGCTGCATCCGAATAAAGCTGATAATCCGTTTCTGCATTCCATCTTTGGTGAGCAAGTTGTCGGAAGCAATTGTTCCCCGGTCATGCCCAATCAAGTGAAATTTGTCAATGCCAATGTTATCCAACAGGGTTTTAATTTCTTCGGCAATATGGCTGAAAGAATGGTTGCCATCAAGGTCCTTAGCCGTTTGTCCATAAGGTTTTAGGTCAAGGGCAATGACATAATATTTTTGCGACAATGCGGCAATCTGATGATGAAAGCAATACCAACTTTCCGGAAAGCCGTGAATCATGACCACCGTTGGATTTTCTTCATTTCCGGCGGTAACATAATGATAACGTACACCCAAAGCCTCTTCAAAGCAATGCGTAATCGTACAGTCTTCGGTGATTTGCTCCTTATCTCCGTGCTGATTCAAGGGCGTTGCTGGATAAAACCAAAGCGCCATGGCCGCAAGCAGCGCAAAACCCACGATGCCATAAAATACCCAGGTTTCGAAGGTTCCAGATGAGGTTTGCCATATCAGGTATCCACTAAATACAAGTAAAGTAAGCGGAAATATTGAACGCCTGTTCGCATCTGATACCCATAGCATAATGGTCGCACCAAGCAAGACAAAACTGCCTAAAGCCGCACCAATGTAGACCATGGAATCAAGGAAGAGTAGGATCGCTGCGATGATTTCTATCAGCCCTACTATATACCGCATCCAGGAAGGCAAATTCCAATGTTTGAATTCCTGCTTTTGAAATTTCAGCCCTACGATCTTGGTCGCACCAGCAAGGATAAAAATTACGGCTAATAGGCTCGATAGTATTTCTGCAATCGACATATAATTGTATAATTAGTTCAATCTCAAAGGTATAAGGCCGTTAATTGGCTTCTTTTAAGAAATCTTAAAAAAATCATTTCATGAGTCCTCGCCTCTGTTTGTAATTTTCAATGGTGTCCATTGCAGCGCAAAATTCGACGTTGTTCCAATCCGGATCATAGAAATAGACAGCGACGTTTCCGCCGGTTTCTCCATCTCCAAGTGGCGGATCATCATTGTGCTTAACCGTCCCATAATTGGGGATAAATCCTCGACTACGGGCCTGCTTTTCGAAGGCCAAAACATCTTCCGTTCGATTGCCCACTACCTCCAAAGCAAAGTGGAAAAAGCTCATGCCTGAGGGGATGGTGACCTCGCCCTTTTCATTATATTCTTCAACCAAAACCAAACATTCAGGGTGATCGGCACAACTCATATAACAGCAACGAATGGTGTAGGTAGGTTTAAACGGATGGGCCTCTTTTTCACAGGTACGACTATGGGTCATGCCGGCAAGCGCCTCATACCATTGACGGCTTTTGGCGATATCCTTGACATAGATTGACAACTGATCCAGGTGTGAGATGAGCGAAGGCTTAAAAACCCCATAATCTTCGGTCTTATTGGAAAAGCGTTTCCCCGATAAAGTACTGGGCAATAAGATAAGTTTGCGGACCCATTTTTTGCGGAGTAAATACCCTATTTTCTGTTTAAAAGAGGGAATAACATTAGGCGGTTTGTAACTAGTTTTTCGCATAATAGAACGGACTAATTTTTACAAATGATTTCGATCCAATGATAATCAGGGTCCTGAAAATGGATGGCTTCCCACTTCTCTTTCATCTCTGCTGAGGCCAGTACTCTGCCTTTTCGATAGGGAATGTTCATCTCATGGGCACGCTGCAACATTTGACTGAATACTGTTTGATCGTGAACGACCATGGTATAATGCAACATGGAATCATTGTCCATTTTAAGTTTGTGGTGCTTTACCATGCAGATGTCATGATGATAAAAACCAAAACTAAAAAAGTGCATCTCCTGTTGGGAAACCCGCATAGCGGCGCTGCTGTCCGGATGATTGAGTGCAGAAAATTGCAGGTCGAAAAGCTGCATATAGAAGTCCTTCGACCGTTTGAGATCTTCCACATAGAAGACGTGGTGCTGGAACTTAGAGGTTGCCATAAGGAATGATGGTATTGGTTTGTTTGCCTAAATCTATCTCACCGTCAGGGGAACAAATGCTGGCTTCTATGGTATCGCCATCCTGTAGGTATTCGTGGTGCTTTTTTTGTAGGGAGGCAACCTTCTGTTCATTGGTCATTAGCCAGGTTGCGATTCCTTGTAAAAATTTACTAGGGGCTTTGACCACTACGCCACCAGGGGTACCGGTCAACAGCAAATCACCCGTCGAAAGGTTCATAAATTCTGAGATTTCACTAAGGGTTTCAGCCGGTTTAAAAATCAACTGCGCTGTATTAGCATCTTGTCTTAGCTCCCCGTTCACCCATAACTTCAACTCCAGATTATGGAGGTGCTTGAAATCTTCTTTATCCATTAGATACAGGACGGGCCCCAAAGGGAGCATGGTTCTAGCACTTTTTCCTTTAAACCATTGACTATAATCTTCTTTGTATTGCAGATCACGTGGCGACATATCATTGGCAAGGACCAGACCAGCAATGTATTCAGGTAGATTGCCCGCCGTAACTTTCACCGGCTCTGAAATGTCTTGCTTAATAATTAGGCCTAACTCCACTTCATAGTCAAGGCAAAGACAGTGTTGGGGCCTCAGGATAGGACTATAAGCACCGGTGATGGAGCTATAGTCTTTTGCAAACATAACATTGCCTTTTGAGGATTTTGACAAGGCGGATTCTTCTCGATGGGAGGCATAGTTAAGTCCTTGACAAACAACTCGCAAAGGCGTTGAAACGGGCGCTAATATGTCTAACTGATCAAATTCAAGGGAATCATTACCCAGGTTTTCTGCGTGTAGAAACCGGGCCTGATGCGAAATTAAATCTGCTAAAGAAGTGGGCTGTTCAAGCAAGGGAATGATGCCTGCCCCTTGTTTCACCGCCCAAGCGACTTTGTTCTTTTTTTTGTATTGAATGATGGATTTTCCCATGACAATGTATTTATAGATTTTTTATAAGGCCTTTTTTAAAGCTTGATATTCCTGGCAGAGTTGGATCACTTCGTTCCCAGAGGAGAAAACATAGCGGTCTGGGCGCACAATAAAGAACTGAGCGTTTTGACGCTTAGCCCATTGGTATAGGATAGGGAAGGAATTTAAATCTTCCTCGAAATACACGTAGTTTAACTGATGATTTTTTGCTAATTCCGAGAGAATTTTTCCATTATTTTTTCCAATCGAAATCAATGCCCAATTATTTTTCAAAAGGGTATCAGAGAATTGGTGATTATCTAATTTGATCTGAGGAAACAGCTTCCGCGCAGCCTTCCCGGTCCCAAAGAAGCCCCTGCCGATTTTTCCTCTGGAAATCTTTAGATTTTGCAATCGATTATTGAGGAATGGAATCTTCGAAAGGATTTTGAGCAAATACCAAAGTCTCGTCGTGAAGAGCCAGCCCACCGCAATGGCTTTCTGAATATCTTGCTTGGCATGAGAAAAGCGCTCAGTTTGGTAAGAGGCAAAAAGAGATTTGGCCATTGTCCCTTTTAATACAGCGTCCATTTTCCAGCTAAGGTTCATAATATCCCTAAAGCCAGCCCCCATGCCTTGCCCGATATAGGGAGGAGTCGTATGCGCGGCATCACCGGCTATAAAGACGTTACCGCTATGCCATGTCTCTGCTAGCACACTTCTGAATTGATATTGGACCATATGCTGTATGTCCAATTCCGTTGTATCTATCCCTAATTCCCCTAGCAGATGATGAGCCACCTCTATATCTTCTAATTTCTCCTTACTGAGGCCTTTGTCGAAATTCAGTTCCCACCTTCTATGTTTTCCGACCCCTTGCATCCGTACCCAGGGAGTTTGGGTGCTACAAAATTTCTGAACCGTATCGACAGTCGGGTTTTCATCTGATGTATCGAATGCGTCTACTTTCAGTACCTTCTTCCTAAACCCCAGGTCTTTTACGCCTATCCCCAACGCATGACGGGTGAAACTGCGTGCGCCATCACAGGCAATTAAGTAGTTGGCTTGGGCTATTTTCTGCCCCTCCGAGATCACCTCTACCCCATTCTTATCCTGTATCAGTTTCTGTATCTCAGTATCGTACAAGGTGTCTACGGTCTCAAATCGCTCATAACCATCCCGCAGGATTTTCTCTAGTTCGGGTTGGTAAAAAAAGAAATGGTTGGATTCGTAGCCACTGGGGTAGTCTAGCCAGCCCCTAATCAATACATTGCCAGCAGCATCCAGCAGCTCCATCCCATTAAAAGGTTGTATATGTTGCAGTAGGGGCTGCAATAAGCCAAGAGACTGGATGATCCTCACAATCTCGTCATCTAAGGCAATGGCTCTGGGGAAATCATAGGCTTGCTGAACACGATCAATGCCAAGCACCTTATACCCCAGCTTGCCCCATGCATTGCAGGCCAGTAAGCCTACGGGACCAAGTCCTAAAACGATTATGTCATACAAGGTTTCTTTTTGCATACAGCAAAGGTTTTGAATAAAAAGGAGGATTTTTTTTAGAAATCTTAAAAAAGAGGTTTACTTCTCTTTTTTTGCTCTAATTACACTTAGGGTTTGCTGCGTTACCCCCAGAAAAGAAGCCGTTGCACCAAGCGAGACTCGATTTTGGAGATTGGGATACATCTCCAGAAAGAGATTATACCTTTCGTAAGCGGTTTGAAACTGGAGAAGATCCAGCTTTTGAGAATAACGGTGTAGAGTCGTGATGGCGAAGTCCAGAAGCAGACGGGTGAGTTTAGGGAATTGTTCCTCAAGGGCCAGAAAATCTCTGTATTGGATGGCTTTTACCTGACATAGTTCCAAAACCTCCCAGCCATAGGGCTCTGACTTTTTGAAAAAGATACTGTTGATGGGTGCAATCAGGGAGTTTTCGTCAAAAAAGAAATGGGTAACTTTCTTTTCATCTTTCAAATAAAAGGTTTGTAGTAAGCCCTTTTCCACAAAAAACACCTTCTCAGAGTAACCATGCTCTCTTTGAATAATTGTCCCCTTTGGAATTTCTTCAAGGTTAAAAGCCTCATCAATAAGGGTACATGCTTCCTCATTAAAAAGTCTTTTGTGTTTGAGAAATGATAATAGCTCCATGTTGATTAATTTACTCGTAAAATAAGGAGAAGCATGCCATTAGTACAATTGTATTCGGACGGTTAATTAAATAGTCATAGACTTCTAGTGATTTAGGACCTCAATCTAATATATCTCCAAGAGAGACAATTGTATCTTCTTCCTTTATCCCAATCTTATTTATTAACTCCTGTAATTCGTCATAGCAACCATGTATATCACCAATGACTATTGTTCATTTCATCTTCTATGGTTTAGCTTTTTTTAATTCGGTGTCATAGAACGGTCAGTGCGTACGCCGTGGCTGAAAATAAGGAAAATCCAAGAAATAATATTGTTTTTGAGCCTAGAGCACTGGAGTTGAAGAACCTGGAAGCTGTGCAACTTCCATTTTATCGATACAACTGTTGATAGCCTATAGCAGAAGATAAAAAGAGAGGGGTTTCAATGCCCATATCATCGTGCTGGATGGCGGTGTTCGTCCAACATAGCGTCAACGCTATGGCCTACGCCTCGCTTTGACGCTTATTTGTTGGCGGTAGTTTTTATTTTACTCCTCATTTAAGTTTTGTTGATTGAAAATAAAATCAAAAGCTAACTCTTCTATTCGTTTACTACCTACCTCTCCATTCTAATCCTTACTTCCTCTACCTCCTAATGGATAAAGTTAAAAAGTAACACTATTGGATGACTCTTACTAAACTTTCTTTTATGGCTTTATTCTTTAATAATTTTCTGAACTATTAATTGATTATTGGCATCTAATACTCTTACGAAATATAGCCCGGAAGATAAATAGCTTAAATCGATTCTTTCCGAAAATGAAGATTTGAAAACCTGCCGACCGAGAGAGTCATAAATTTCTATCATGGTAGGTATAGTATTATTTACTTCTACTGTTAATTGACCACTTGTTGGGTTAGGAAAGCAAAGAACATTCATTTCATATAATGAATAACTTATACTTGAAGGCAGTGCATTATCAATTAATCTAATTAAAAAATAATTGGTAAGAACCCCCCCAGAAATGGTAAAACTCAGGGAATCGGTGATCGCATAAACATTGACATCTGTAAGGTTACCAGGGTTAATATACCCTATAGGACTTTGAGGAATGGTTTGAAAACCATCAGAATCAAAAGTTAGGTCAAAAGTTCCTTCTTCGGTCAGTTTGAACAAGGCAGCTTCACCATCAATACTTCCTGCCAGCAGCACAGTGTTATCAAAATTTATGTACAGTGAGCTTGCAATGCCCAGAGATGATCTAAAGATGCCTTCTTCACCAAACTCTAAATTGGGCTCCCCATCCTCATTCAAACAATTTACTTGAATTCCCTCAAAAGGCTCCGTTGTATCACGCATATAGGTTAAAACTATGTATTTGCCATCAAATCGCTCCCTAACATTTAAACGAGTGTAATATCCTTCGATTTCAAATTTCCCATCACTGGCGAAATCTGTATTTATCGTTCCATCCGTTTCCATGCACCAAACGGTTGCTCTTTCTTGAATGGGTGTCGCATAACTCGCTATAAGCTTATTGCTAGTTGTTAGCATTAGCTTAAAATCAGAATGTGTATCGTCTTCCGATTCATTAGGTAGTTCTACAAATCCTTCACTTCCAAATGTTTCATCAAGTTCACCGTCTAAGGTCATTTTTCCGAGAACGGCATACTTTCGTGCAGGGTAAATAGCATTCCCCTTAAAATAGGCCAAATAAATGTTCTCCCCTGAAACAACGATATCATTTACACTCTCCTGGCCACCCGTCAATCGGGGAATGATCCTTATTCCATCGGACTGAAAAGTTTCATCCAGGCTGCCATCCGCATTCAATCTTATCACATATCCATGAAAGTTGCCACCTACACTGGTAGCCCCGGCGACTAATATCTTTCCACCAGGCAATAATTCCACATCTTCCACTCTATCAAAATTGCTATCAATGTCTAGTCTGAAAATGCCATTATCAGCAAAGCTTGTATCAACGGTACCATCTTCAGTGAGTTTTACGAGCATTAGGTCATTCTGGCCACTTAAAGATATCGTTAATTTTTTATCGCCGAAAACAATCAATTTACTATCGGGTAATACACGTACTCCCTTCATTTGAAAAGGGCCCTCATCTACAACATCATTGTCACTAAACTCACCCGACTCTGCAAAAAATGGATCAATTGAGAATTGAGCCTTAGCAGATACAGCAAATAATAACAACATGGACAGAAAGGACAAATAGCTCCAGGGCTTTTTGAGAAAGTTTTTTTTAGAGTTCATGATTTAATCTTTATCAAGATTGTACTTTTTTACTTGGATTCACATCGCCTTAAGCGGAAAATTTACCTCTTAATCACTCTTTGCGTGAACACCTGATTGTTGGCATCTTGTACCCTTACAAAATATAGCCCCGAAGGTAGGGTTGAGGTCTCAATGGTATAAGTATTTCCCATAGAACGAAATACCTTAACGATTTGCCCTGCCGCGTTTATGAGGTCAATTTGATGTAAGCCTGATGTACTACTTACCGTAAGCTGACCCTGTACTGGATTTGGGAACACCTTGACTGTCTCTTTGCTTTCCTGAAACTCAACTGATGATATAGTACATATTTGAGTGACGGATAAAGCAAAGTCAGGTAAGTACTTGTAGGCATTTGGATCTGCTGAAGAATTGATATTATACTCTAGAGATGCCCTATCTCCAATACCTAGTGAATCATATGCTGCCAATACCGTTATCCCATGTAGAGGCTCGTGTATGTTTGTGGTATTCGTATCAAGAGGATAAGCCAAAAATATGGGTGGAGAGTTAACCGTTATAAACTCTAATGGAGATAAATTGGGATCCTCCCAGCTAGCATCAGGTAAAGCATTTCTAAAATATAAACCTCGAATATTCGGATCAGCACTATGCCCAATTTTCCAACTGGCTACTGAACCTCTGGAGGAGCCTCCCATAATGAGCTTAGTCGTATCGATATTATAAGCTGAGGCATTCGCTTTTAGCCAGGCATACATCAAATCTGCGTCTTCCCAGGCAGTTAATGTCTGATTAATCCCATTAATTACTGTCAAAGATTCCCATGAAATAACGCTAATACCCAATTCGGTAAGCGTATCAACCACATAAGGGGGTATATCTAAGGTGTTTTGTGTATTGCCATGTGACCAAATATATGCAGGCGTAGGGCAATCGGAGGGCGCCAAGTAGATATCAAGATACTGTCTGGATTCGGATCCATAGAAAACGGTTGTGTCTGGTTGCTCAACTGTTGATTCAGGACATGTTTCAATGACGGATAGCGCAAAGTCAGGTAAGTATTTGTAGGCGTTTGGATCTACTGAAGCATTGATATTATACTCTAGAGATACCCTACCACCAATACCTAGTGAATCATATGCTGCTTGTACATACCTTCCAAATATAGGGCTATGATTATTAGAAGTAGTATCTGGAAGCGGATAGGCCATAAATATCGGAGGGGAGTTAACAGTGATTTCGTCTATTGGGGTCCATATGTCAGGATATGACCAAGCACTTATAGGCACGGCATTTCTAAAATATAAGCCTCGAACATTGGGATCAGCACTATGCGCAAGTATCCAACTAACTACTGTACCTCTTGAGGAACCGCCAAGGATTAGGTTGGACGTATCGATATTAAAAGCCGAGGCATTCTCTTCTAGCCAAGCGTACATCAAATCTGCGTCTTCCCAAGCAGTTTCTAACTGATTAGGACCATTAACAACTGTTAGCGATTCCCACGAAATAACGCTAATACCCAATGCCGTAAGCGTGTCAATAATATAAGTGGGTATATCTAGTGTATTTTGTGTGTTGCCATGTGACCAAATATAAACTGGCGTAGGGCAATCGGAGGGCGCTAGATAGATGTCTAGATACTGTCTGGATTCGGATCCATAGAAAACGGTTGTATCTGGTTGTGCGCGCAAATTAGTCCCTGTACTTAAAGTAAGTACAAGAAGCATTAATAGGAACTTAAATTTTTTCATATTTTTTTTGTAACTGATGATTTCATTAAAAGCTGCGTTCAATATTGTCCAACTTATCAGGATAAGTGGGGGGAGGACATATAGCTCCTGACCTTTTTTTCTACAAGTACCTAGTGCTAACCAAAACAGTAGAATTATACTTGGTCTGTTCATAACACAATGGTTTATTATTCTATGACCAATTTAGACCAAATCGAGGACTTTAATATTTACATATGTATAGAAATCATGAGTTGAGTCTTTTTTTTATTCTACTCAATGATGTTGGTGTAATACCTAAATAACTTGCCAACATATGATCTGGGATACGAAGAATCCATTCAGGTTTGTCTTCCAAAATTTTTTTATACCTCTCCTCATGAGTCATTGCTAACAAAAGCGATTTATTGGTCAATGTAACCGAAAGGGCTTTTTCAAGAATTTTGATTGTAAGATCAGTTACACTTGAATATTTTTGTCTCAGTTTTTTATAATTAGCAAAATACAATTCAAACATAACCGTATCCTCAATTGCTTGTAAGGAGTAGCGTGTAGGTGTTTGGGAGAAAAAACTGTCATGAGGTGTGACAAACTCATTATTCATAAAAATTGCCCCTGTAATTTCATTATTGTCATAATTGTAGAAAAATCGCATGCTGCCATTTACAATGAAATATACTTTACGAGCAATGCTGCCTTGCTCAATGATAATTGATTTTGATTTGGCATTTTTAAGCTCAAAATGGCTTAATACATCATTTAGTTCATCTGGCATCAATGGCGTAAATTGCACCATTCTATTGCGTATATTTTCTATAGCCTCTGATAATTCCATTTTAGGTATAACATTTCGATGAGGGTGCAGCTAATTTTGGTTCATGTATTACCGCTAACGGTTAAGTATATGCGTAGTGGGACCGTTTAGGGAGCATTATCGTATATACATTGTTGCTGCCAGTTTTTCTTTATATTTCGTAACTAACACATTTGCAAAAGCACGTTTGTCATTCCTTAAAGCTTCCATTCCTTTTCCATTCACAATAGTAGGATGAATGTCCCTAAGACACTTGTCGCTCCATATTGCAAGTTCTAAAAGTATAGGTGTCAACGCCAATCCCTTCTCAGTCAAAAGGTAATGGTTGGTCTTTTTATTATCTGGTCGTTTTGTTTTTATAACAATACCCACTTCTTCCAAAAACTTGAGTTTGGAAGAAAGAATATTGGTAGCAATGGCTTCATCCGCCTCTGTAAAATCTTTAAAGGTTTCTTTGCCTTCGATTAGCATTTGCTTTACGATAACCAACATCCACTTGTCGCCCAAAACATCCAAAGCTGAGGTAAACGGGCAATTACATCTGAAATCCTGTCGCATTTGTTAAGTTTCTATTAAATATTACTTGTAAAATGAAAGTTATTTATACAATTGCTTGTATTTTAAAAGTTATTTTATACTTTTACTTGCATAACAAAAGTAATAATTATTTATCAAATGACGAAATCAATGAGAAAAGTACTAGCAGTATTAGCACTAACAGGTATTCTCGCTTCTTGTGGTGTAAATCAAACGAAATCAACAAGTGAGGTTAATCAATCAAATAAATCAGAAATGAATAACAAAGAAATTGTAGGCAAATTTTTGGGTGCTGTTGCTCAGCAAGACACTGCTACTATGCGAGAAGTTGCAAACGCAGATTACATTCAACACAATCCATTTGTACCAACAGGTTTAGAACCTTTTATTGGTTTATTGCCCGTTTTAAAAGAAAATGGAACTTATGCCGAAAACGTGAGAATGTTTCAAGATGGCGATTTTGTGTTTATGCACAACATCTGGAAAAACGCCAAACCTTTTGGAGCGGATGAAATGGTGGCGTTTGATATTATTCGTGTCGATGAAAACGGTAAAGTAGCCGAGCATTGGGATGCAATGACCGTTTTGGTAAAAGAAACTGTAAGCGGAAGAACACAAACAGATGGTCCAACAACTGTTGAAGATTTAGACAAAACCGAAGCCAACAAAGCTTTGGCGGTTGCCCTTATTGAAGATGTTTTAATGGGTAAAAACCCAGAGAAGATTACCGAACACATCAGTGCAGAACAATACGACCAGCACAACCCACAAATTAAAGACGGTTTGACTGGTATAGTGGAAGCAGTAGAGTATCTCACTTCTCAGAACAATATGTTCAAATACACCAAAATTCATAAAGTATTAGGTGAAGGTAATTTCGTCCTTACGATAAGCGAAGGAGAATGGAATGGTGGTAAAAAACATGTGTTTTACGACTTGTTCAGGATGAAAGATGGCAAAATCGTAGAACATTGGGATGTAATCCAAGAAATACCAACCGAAGGTTTAGCGCATGATAACGGAATGTTCGGATTTTAATCTTTAGTTAGGCTGTATTTAAGTAATAATCCAAAAATTAAAAAAATAGCAATGTCAAAGAAGTTAATTTATCCTTCAAAATTTGAAGATGCGAAAATGAACGTACCCGAAGCACCAAATGTGGAGTTTTCTTTTGTTGTAAAAGCACCAAAAGAGTATGTTATGGACGCTTGGCATTTACTGAAATCTGAGGGTGGAGCAATCGAGCCTATCACTTCAGGAAATCCTAAAGGAAAGAATTGGGCAGGAGTCGCAGATGATATGGAACGTATTATCAATGTAGGTGGAACAGATGTCACTCAAATCGTGGGTAATGTACAAACACCTGAAAATGGCGATTGGCATTTTGAGTGGAAAGCAGGAGCACCTTATTACAAAATGCCCTTTCCCTTTCCACTAATTATGAAATCAGTACACGGACAAGCCACTTTAATTGATGGACCAGAAAAAAACGAAACAATCGTAAAAATAACTAACAGGCATCAACCTGGTATCGGTTTATGGTTTACTCGTTTTGCTATTAAAGCGGCTATGCCTGGTTTATCTAAAGCAGCACCTAAACGATTTAAAAACAAAGTATTGGATTAAACAAAATCCAATACTTAAATATAAAAAAATGAAAAATATAATCATCACAGGAAGCAGTAGCGGTTTTGGTTTAAAAGCTGCTAAAGACTTTGCCGACAAAGGCAACAAAGTCTTTGCAACTATGCGAAAACCTGATGGAAAAAATGCAGAAAAGAGAGCCGAATTGGAAGCTCATTCTTCTAACATTAAAGTGTTGGATATGGATGTAACCAATGATACTTCTGTAAAAAATGCCATCAATGCTGTTCTTTCAGAAACAAGTAACATTGATATTCTCATTAACAATGCGGGCATTATGTATTTAGGTATTACCGAAGCTTTTAGCGTAGAACAAGCACGTTTTCAAATGGAAACCAATTATTTTGGTGCCATACGAGTAATGCAAGCGGTATTACCAACTATGCGTAAAGCAGGTTCTGGTTTAATTATCAATACGTCGTCGTTGGTTGGTCGTATGTCACCCCCATTTTTTGGTACATACACTGCAACTAAGCATGCCTTAGAAGGCTACTCGCAAGCCCTGCGTTATGAGGTTTCACCTTTTGGAGTGGATGTTGTTTTGGTAGAACCAGGTCCATTTGGTACAGGATTATTGGCATCAGGTCAAGCACCTGCACACAGTGAAGTTTTAGAAACTTATGGTGAATTAGCAGGTGTTCCGACAGCAATGGGAGAAAATTTTGCTCAGATGTTGCAAAGTGAAGATGCTCCAGACCCTCAATGGGTTGTTGATGCTTATTTAAAGTTGGCAGAAATGCCTACTGGTAAGCGTCCAACTCGTACTGTTGTAGGAATTACTTGGGGAGTTGATGAAATTAACGAATTGACACAATCAATTCAAGATAGAGTTCTTAAAGAAATGCAACTGGATACCGTTTTAGGAGGTGTTTCCGCTTAAATATCCAGTTTACTTTCAATTTAATAAAATCACAAGGGTTTCGGCTCTTGTGATTTTCTCGTTTTGATTTCTGGTTTTCTCAAATTGGCATACAACGGTCTGCATAGCTGCCGTAGACGCGGCGAAGCAAGTGACTATGGTCAGCTATGCCTTGTTGGGCACAGTTTTTCACTATTATTTTTTATTATTAGAAATTTCTTTATTCATATGAGCCTTAAACCATTCATCATCCTCTTTAGTTATCGGCCCCTTCACCATATGCACATATCACTCAAACCATGCCAGTCATATCAGCGCAAACCATGCCACCCGTA
>JBELML010000025.1:16495-55082 GCA_042095835.1 Saprospiraceae bacterium | reverse complement strand
ATTGAAGTTAATAAGAAAAATTTAACATTAAAAATTTGCAGCCTAATATGGTCTAAATCCCTAATTTCCTGTAATTTAGATAGAAAGCCCTTTTTATGATTGCACGATTACTCATCCTTAGTTGCTTTCTATTTTTATCCTGCTCATTATCTGCTCAATTAAACGCTCTACAAAGGGTCGAACTAGAACTCCCTTTTGCTATTAAAGGAGAAAGGGTGCTCTCCTTAGAGGAAAATGGGGCCTTACTTTCTCATTTCGAACAAGGCGAATCCACAAATAGGAAAAGGTGGACTTTCCAAGCTTTCGATCAAGACTTAAACGCTCAGCAAGCGCTTTCTTTTTTTCTACCTAAATCCTTTATACAGCAATCTGCTACTTACGATCCGCTTACTCAGCAGAGTCATCATTTGTTTGTCAATCGACAAAAAGACTTCAAGCTATTCACCTTTCAGTGGCCTTCAGGGCAGGTAGAGGAAATACAGGACGCCATTCCAGTTGGGCGAAGTATCCAAAGAATGATGGTGCATGAAAATCTCATCTATTTTGTCAGTAGACAACGTGGGAGAGATCATTTATGGACGCTTCATACGCAAACAAGAGAAAAAGCCATCATCCCTTTTCAGCATCCCAACTATCCTGCTAATAAAACACGTATTCAAAAAATGGAGGTCTTAGAAGCAGACCAGACCGTTTTGGTATTTGCTCATGCCCTGGTAGATGACAAGCCGAATGCTTCCTTCCTTGGCGAATTTCAAAATAATCGCCCCAAAACGATCCAAGCCATCAACATTGGTCGACGATTAGAGGCTGAAAATCTTACGGCTTTTAAAACTGGTGAAAACGATTTCCTTCTGTCGACTTCCTATGCTCAACATAGGAATAGTAAATCAGAAGGTATTGCACTTTTCAATCTGCAAGACCAAAAGGTTCAAAATATTCAATTCCATAGCTATGGAGGAATGCTGGAATTCTTTTCCTATTTGCCTGCTGAAAGGCAAGAGCGCATCGGTAAAAGGAAATTAAAAAAACAGAAAAAAGGTAAAGAATTTATCCGTAGGTATGAAGTCATTACGCATCCTTTACTGAAGGTAGATGATGGTTATTTAGTACTTGGTGAAGCCTTTTATCGCACTGAAGATTGTTATATGATTGGTGACCTCATGGTTTCTGACTTTGACGGATATCAATATACCCACGCTTTTATCCTCAAAGTCGATGAAGCTGGAAATAAGCTCTGGGATCAATCCTTTCCAATGTGGCCATCTTATCGGCCGATGACCAAAAAACGATTCATCCAGGTAGAGACCACTGTAGGCAATCAAATCCGCTTGGTCTATGCCAATAGAAATCAACTAGAATCTAAAGTCCTGGATAAAAACGGTCAGGTCCTGGATGACAAAAGAATCACACCCTTAAGGGGCCAGTATAATGATGATGAAATACGGCGTACGCTCTCCTATTTAAGTTATTGGCACGATGATCACTTCCTCTCTCATGGTTTCCAGCGTATTGTCAATACTAATTTGGCACCAGGTGAACGGCGGCGGCGCGTATATTATTTAGAAAAATGGCAGTTTAAGGCGGAGGATTATCTCAAGGAAACAGATAGTTCTAGATAGGCAAATTGTATATACATTTTAGGAAAAACTAAACCCCAATTAACTATCTCGCAAGAAAGGCTTATCTTCCATCCTCATTAGGATTAGTCTGAAATTAAGCCATGATTAAGTATTTATACACCACACTATTTTGCTGTTTGGTTTTAGCCACTACATTTGGGCAAGAACAAGACAATACATCACTACAAGACCAATATCAACTCCAAATCGTACAAACCGACGAAAAAATACGTCTTGATGGTCGCTTGGAGGAACAAATCTGGACATCTGCGCCCAGCACCAGTCCTTTTTGGATGAGCTTTCCGGTAGATGATTCCAAAGTAAAAGACGAGCTACAGACCAGTGTACAAATGGCCTACGACGAGCAAAATATCTACTTTGCCGTGACATGTAAAGGGCCCAATGATTATATCATACCTACGCTCAAACGAGATAACGGCGCCTTTTGGACTGGTGATGTTTTCACCATTCTCATCGATCCAACCAATGAATCTACCAACGGCTTTATTTTCGGCGTTAATCCAGCGGGTGTGCAGGTAGAGGCTCTTGTCTCTGGACGCACAGGTACCAGAGCAGAAATGAATTCACGGGGCGGTGGAAATAGTGCCTTTAATTTCGCCTGGGATAATAAGTGGTTCTCCGCCGTACAAACCGGTGTGGAAGAATGGACCATTGAAATTGCTATACCTTTTAAAACCTTACGCTTTGATCCTCAAAATACCCAATGGGGTGTCAACTTTTCTAGAGGCGAACCACGTACGAATGCCTGGCATACTTGGTCTCCCGTACCCGTACAATTCCTAACGGTAGATTTAGGTTATACTGGTGCCTTGATCTGGGATAAGGCACCAGCCAAAGTAAAAGGAAACTTCTCCTTGATTCCTTACACGCTGGGGTCCTTCGACGCAGATTATGAAGAGTCGCCTACCGAACGAAACTACAATGCTCGCGTCGGTACTGATGCAAAGGTTGCGCTAAGTTCCAGCCTCAACCTAGACCTCACCATCAATCCTGATTTCTCACAAGTAGATGTAGATCAACAGGTCACTAACCTGACTACTTTCAATATTCGATTCCCCGAAAGGCGGTTGTTTTTCTTAGAAAACAGTGACTTGTTTGCCAACTTTGGTATACCACCAATGCGCCCTTTTTTCTCTCGCCGGATCGGGCTAGATGAAGATGGCAATACCATTCCAATTGAATATGGAGCTCGTATCAGCGGTAGTCTCAAAAAAGATTTACGCATGGGCTTGATGAATCTACAAACCCGCGCAACGGATGAATTTGATCGCCAAAATTACACTTCTTTCACTTTGCAGCAGAGAGTATTAGAGCGGTCAACGGTGCAAGCTTACTTCCACAACCGCCAAGCTATGCAGCGACCAGAAAGCCTAGGGGCCGACTTCAATAGAAACTATGGTGCTGAATTTAAATATTTCTCTCGCGATGCCAAGTGGCAGGCTTTCTCAGGAATAGGCTTCTCGAACAGCGATGGTGTCGAAGGAGATAATTATTTCTACAATATAGGTATAGGATACGATACCCGAAGTATCAACGCCTATTGGAACCTAGCCGGTATTGGCGACAACTACTATGCCGACATGGGCTGGATTCCCTTTTCAGAGCAATACGATGAGGTACGCGATACCACCATTCACATTGGTCTCAATCATTCCTTTGGGCGTTTCAACTACACCTATTATCCTGAAAACCAGGCTAAAATCAACTCCCACCAGTGGGGCCTCAGGCATGTTATGGACCTCAGTACTAGTTGGGACTTATTACAAAGCAATGTATTTGCAAGCTACATTATCAACTTTGCCAATACAGGGTCTTTTAATCTAGAATACAGTAACCAAACACGAGAGCTCCTTTTCCCATTCGGATTTACGGATGATGATCCCTTACCGGCTGGTAGATACAATTATCAGTACATTGGTGCAGAGTTCTCTAGTGATTCGCGGCGTTTTTTCACCTATACCCTAGGAACTCAATACGGTAGCTTTTTTAACGGTGACCGATTCCAAGCCTCCATGCGCGTACAATATCGGGTACAACCCTGGGGAAATTTTGGCCTTAATTTTGTGTATAATCAATTAGAATTTCCAGAACCTTATGGTGCAGAAGACCTCATCTTGATTGGCCCAAGAATAGAAATAAACTTCTCTAAGAGTGTGTTCTGGACTACCTTTCTACAATTCAATACCCAAAGAGACAATTTCAACATCAATAGCCGACTACAGTGGCGCTTCTCGCCCATGTCTGATCTGTTTATCGTGTACTCTGATAATTATGCGATCGAAGTCTGGGGAAAGAAAAATCGGGCTCTAGTAGCGAAGGTTAATTATTGGCTCAATCTTTAAAATGCTTTATCATGCAACATCTAAGTAAATTTACACTGCCGCTAATTGGCATGCTGCTGCTGATTTTCAATACCATTCAGGCGCAAGAAATTCCTTTAGCGGAGCATCCCCGACCTGATTTTGAGCGCAAAACTTGGCTCAACCTCAATGGAACTTGGGCTTTTAAATTTGATCCTAGTGATGAAGGCATAGACAAAGAATGGTACAAAGGCACCAGTGGATTTGATAAAGAAATTACAGTACCCTTTCCTTGGGGATCGAAATTGTCTGGCGTAGAAGATGAAGCAGACGTGGCCTGGTACTACAAGCCCATCATGATCAACCCTAATTGGCCAAAAGATAAAAGAACCTTTCTCACGATCGGTGCCGCAGATTGGCAAACAGATGTATGGCTGGATGGTCAGCATCTGGGGCGTCACGAAGGAGGCTACGTGCCCTTTTCCTTTGAGATCACCGAGCTTATCAAAGCCAATCAAGCGCAGCACCTGATTATTAGAGTAGATGATAAACGAAGAAATCATACCCTGTATGGTAAACAAGGTTATGGAAATGCGCGTGGAATCTGGCAAACCATCTATTTAGAAGCGCGCGGCCAATATCATTTAGATGCCCTCCATTTCACCCCAGATATTGACCAGAACAAAGTAGATATTACGGCCTACCTAGCCCAAGCAGCAGATCAAGAACTTGATCTCTCTCTAGCTATTGCTGGTCTAGATAATCCCATCCAGGAAGAAGTAAAAGTCCCAGCTGGGAAAACCAAAGTTCAATTTTCCGTAAATATCCCTGATGCTCGTTTGTGGAGTTTGGATGATCCATTCCTTTATGAAGTCCAAGCCAAGCTTGAAGATGATGAGGTACATTCCTACTTTGGGATGCGGAAAATATCTGTAGAAAAATTACCCGGTACGGACTTCCCGTATATTGCACTTAATAATCAACCCGTTTATTTACAACTCGCTTTGGATCAATCTTATCATCCAGATGGTTTTTATACCTTCCCGAGTGATCAATTTATGAAAGAAGAAATCCTGAGGAGTAAATCGATTGGTCTGAATGGGATACGTCCGCATATCAAAGTAGAAATACCTAGAAAGCTGTATTGGGCTGATAAATTGGGGCTGCTTGTCATGCAAGATTTACCCAATAGCTGGGGCGAGCCCGACGAATTAATGCAGGCAGAGTCAGAATATACCCTGCGCCAAATGATCAAACGAGACTACAACCATCCGTCTATATTTTCTTGGGTCATCTTTAATGAAACCTGGGGACTATGGTCACAAGTAGGCACTGATGATCAAGGTAAAGCTCAAAGGGCCTATACGCCAGCTACGCAAAATTGGGTGGCCTCAATGTACTATCTCGCTAAGTCCTTAGACCAGAGTCGACTAGTTGAAGATAACTCTATTTGCTGCGGAAGAGGGCATACAGAAACAGACATCAACTCCTGGCACATCTATCTACCTGGCTACGAATGGGACAGCTACCTAAGCGAGCTCAATGAACAAACCTATGCTGGAAGTACCCATCACTTCGAGGAGGGCTTCACTCAAGGGAACCAACCCAACATCAACTCAGAGTGTGGCAATGTCTGGGGCTATGATGGCAGTGCTGGCGATGTTGATTGGTCTTGGGATTACCACCGAATGATCAATACCTTTCGGATGTATCCTAAGGTCGCCGGTTGGTTGTATACGGAGCATCACGATGTCATCAATGAGTGGAATGGATATTGGCGATTTGATCGTTCTGAGAAATTCACAGGTATGGAAGATATCGTAGAAGGGATGGTTTTGAATGATCTACACAGCCCCATCTATTTATCTACTGGAAATGAAATTTGCAAGACTGTAAATGGTGGTAGTGAAGTAGAAGTGCCACTATTTTTGTCCTCCATGACCGATCAAGCTATCGGCAATCAAGTTGATATCACTTATGAGTTGGTCACTACCAACTATATTGGAGAAACGGAGAAAAACCTGTCTCAATCCATTACAATCAATTATGAGCCTTGGATGCAAAAAGCGCTGACGCCCATTAAGTTAAAGGTTCCGGATATTAAAGGCCTAGCGGTTTTAAAACTTTGGGTAAAAGACCAGGATGGTAAAATATTACATCGCAATTTTATGCACTTTGTTATCAATTCTGATCAATCGATACCCAAAACGGTCCATCTGTCTACACCAGCAAATCAGTTCCAAAATGCGAAGTGGTCAAAGAAGCAATGGGAGGTATTAGATGGTAAAAAGGTAAATGGTGCGGGCAAGGGTTTCTTTGAGTATAGTTTCCCTATTGATCAAAAAACCAAGCTAGCTGGACTTGCAGATAGCTACTTCATTATTGAAGCTTCCGCAAAAGAACTGTTTGTAAAAGATATCGAGGAGTTTGATCGCAATAAGGATTATATGAAAGGCTCCAAAGCCGCCCCAAGTGCCAATCCTAATGCCTACCCAATGACTGATGAAAGTAAATATCCATCGACTATACAAATCAGTGTCAACGGTCAAGTACAACAAAAGGTTGATCTTGCTGATGACCCAGCGGACCATCGCGGTGTACTTTCTTGGCATAACCAAAAGCAAAACCGTCAACTCCGAGAGGCTGGTTCTTATGGCTACCTTATCAAAGTACCTATCTCCAAAAAGCAACTGCAGGCGGCTAAAAAAAAGGGGAGCATCCGGATTCGATTGGCAAGCCAAGACAGCGGTGGCTTAGCGATTTATGGCCAATCTTTTGGGCGATATGCCTTTGATCCGAGTATTGTATTAAAATACAAATAAGGGGAGTCAAGCTTTAGGCATCAATTTTCAAGTCAATTTCACTACATTTGCAGCTTCAATTGAATAAGTTGTTTAAAAATCTTCTTTGAGTACTCAAGCTATAGCACATTACCAGCTTTCTCAAAGAATTAAATTAAAAGCTTTAATGGCTGAAAATAGAAAAATACAATCTGCACTTATTTCGGTGTACCATAAAGATGGTTTAGCACCCATTGCTCAAAAACTCAACGAACTTGGTGTTGCGATTTACTCTACAGGCGGCACCCAAAAGTTTATTGAAGGATTAGGAATCAAAGTAAATGCAGTCGAGGACCTGACTTCTTACCCTTCCATTTTAGATGGTCGCGTAAAAACATTGCACCCTAAGGTTTTTGGTGGAATTCTAGCCCGCAGAGAAGAGGATCATTTGCAGCAACTACAACAATATGAGATCCCTACCTTAGATTTGGTTATTGTAGATCTCTATCCATTTGAGGAAACCGTCGCTTCTACGGATGAGGAATCAGCAATTATTGAGAAAATTGATATTGGTGGTATCTCGCTGATCCGAGCCGCGGCTAAAAACTATAAAGATGTAGCCATCGTACCTGCTCAAAGTGAATACGACTATCTTCTTCAATTATTAGAAGAGAAAAATGGCAGTACACACCTAGCAGATCGAAAATACCTAGCGCTACAAGCATTTAAGATTTCTTCGAATTACGATGTAGCGATTACCAATTATTTCAATCAAGATATCCAGGAGCCAACCTTCAAAAAGAGCTTGCATACCTCACAGGCGCTACGATATGGAGAAAACCCACACCAATCAGGCACCTATTATGGAGACTTAAGCGAGCAATTTGAAGTATTAGGAGGCAA
The DNA here is from genome assembly GCA_042095835.1 of Saprospiraceae bacterium. Classification (GTDB taxonomy): domain Bacteria; phylum Bacteroidota; class Bacteroidia; order Chitinophagales; family Saprospiraceae; genus DATFKA01. The sequence goes on along the minus strand of JBELML010000025.1, from coordinate 47,459 downwards.
GGCATTGTCTTTTAACAACTTAGTTGATATTGATGCTGCAGTAGGATTGATGACCGAATTTGTAGACGAAGCACCTACTTTTGCAGTATTGAAACATACCAATTCATGTGGTGTTGCTATCCGCCCTACGATACTCGAAGCATGGGAAGCAGCTCTAGCTGGTGATAATATTTCTGCTTTTGGTGGTATTTTAATCGCCAATACGACGATTGATTTAGCGACAGCCAAGGAGATCAACAAGCTTTTCTACGAGGTACTCATTGCTCCGGCATTTGAGGAAGATGCCCTAGCCCTATTACAAAAGAAATCGAAGCGCATTTTACTCAAAATCAAACATTTCGATCGTCCAGCAAAAAGTTTCAAAACTTGCCTCAATGGCGTGATCGAACAAGACACAGATTTAGCCGTTGAAAGCTCTGACGATTTAACAGTAGCCACTAAAAGAGCCCCAAGCGAGGTTGAAACAAGTGATCTACTTTTTGCTGCTAAAGTAGGTAAGCACTTGAAATCAAATACAATCGTACTAGCACGCAACAAGCAACTCATCGGTATGGGATGTGGTCAAACTTCGCGGGTAGATGCACTAAGACAAGCCGTACTAAAAGCACAGCAATTTGGTTTTGATGTAAAGGATAGTGTGATGGCCTCCGATGCTTTCTTCCCATTCCCAGATTGTGTGGAGATAGCGGATCAAGCGGGTGTGAGAGCAGTGATTCAACCAGGAGGCTCCATAAAAGATCAGCTAAGTATCGATTATTGCGACGAGCACAGTATGGCGATGGTCATGACAGGTGTTCGCCACTTTAAGCACTAGTTAACTTTTCCTTTGGCTTTTGATAAGAAACAAAGAATGATATTTGGAGTCTAAAGGGTATTATATGCTAAGTGTTATATGCTATATGTTATGTTAATGAGACCATTGTAATGCGCAACAATGCAATCTGGTCGAATTTCATACTGACAAACACTTATTTCAACATTCACTCATTATTCAACTACCGAGTCCTTCGCCTGAGGTTTCGGCCGCCGGAGAAAGCTTTAGCGTAGGTAGACAAAATTGACTCATTATAACCCTGACGCTCGACATAGGAAACACGCGGATTAAACTTGGACTTTTCCAGGGAGAGGAATTGGTGGAAAAAAGGGTAGGCACTTGGGAAAAGATTGGTGATCTTAAGAAATGGATAACCAACCAAAATATAGAAAAAGCCATCTATTGTACAGTAGGGGCAGATTTACCAAAAGCTATAAAAACCCTAATTAGAGAAAAATGCCCTTTGCTTAATTTGGACTACCGAACACCTTTACCAATTAAAAACCAATATAAAACGCCCAAGACCCTGGGTAAAGATCGGCTGGCTGCTATTATGGGTGCACATGCATTGTACCCCGATCAAGCAGCATTAGTCATAGATGCAGGTACCTGTGTGACCTATGATGTGCTAGACAATAAGCGGCAGTACCTGGGTGGTAATATTAGTCCAGGTTGGCAGATGAGATTAGATGCGATGGAGCATTTTACGGCAAAACTGCCCAGACCGGAGACTAAAGCATTGGATAATTGGCTTGGAGAAGATACAAATTCGGCTTTGCAAGATGGAGCTTATTATGGCTTACTCTTTGAAATGCAAGGATATATAAATGAAATAAAAACAAAATACCCTTTTGTTAACGTATTATTAACGGGGGGAGATGCGGAATTTTTTGCAAAAAAATTGAAAAGCAAGATATTTGTGAATCAAAATTTAGTCCTCATCGGCCTAAATAAAACACTACACTACAATGTTTAAAAAATTTAGTAGAATAATTGCTACACTTACCTTGGTCATGGGGCTAAGCTTGTCTGCTTTTGCTCAGATCAACTCTGGTAATACAGCAAATACTACTATATTACCAAAAGATAATTCTCCTTTAAGTCGATTCGGTTTGGGGCAATTTTTGTCGCCTTATACCGCCGATCAGCAACAAATGGGAGGAACGGGTATCGCCTATATCAGCACCACGAATGCTAACTTGGTCAACCCAGCAGCTTTGGCTTTCTTGGCAAATACATCACTTGAGGGGTCCATCAACGTACGTAATGTGGGCTTGGAGATCGAGAATCAAAGCCAAACTTTTTGGGCAGGAAACCTACAATACCTATCGCTATCGTTTCCACTTAAAAACCCTATTAATCTCGCGAGAGACGAAAAAAAACCTGATTTCACTTGGGGCATGAACCTTAGTATTCAGCCCTATACCAATGTCGGCTACAATGTCGATGTCCAAGATGCCGTAGAGTTTTTTGGTACTTATACCAACTCCCTGAAAGGAACGGGCGGCACCTACAAGTTGAATTGGGGGAATGGTTTCAGGTACAAGAACCTGGCAGTTGGGGTCAATGCATCCTATGTCTTTGGAAAAATCACTAATAGTCGACGCGTATCGCTAGATAGCTTAAATTTAATCGCTTATTCTACCGAATTTCTTGACGAATTTAGTGTGAGTGGTTTCCAATTCAAAGGAGGCGTACAGTATACATTCTATCTAGACCCAGAATCTCGCAACCAAAATAGCGTGAATAAAAGACGCAGAATTGTCATTGGTGCTACGGCTAGCAACGAAGCTGGTTTCACGACCAATGTTAGTCAATTTTACAGCAGAGACAATTTTGGTATTCGCCTGACAAGTGTAGATACGCTCTTAAGCAATACGGATGTAAAGCTCACTGGTGTATTACCCAGTGAATATGGATTTGGACTTACCTTTGAAAGGATTAATAATTTCAAGGTCAGTGCAGAATATAACTTGGGGAATTGGAGCAACTACTCCAACGATATCAAGCCAGATGTGTTGGCCGATAGCTATAGGTTATCCTTAGGAGCAGAATGGATTCCAGATATTACCTCTTATAATAGGTATTTGGAGCGTATTCGGTATCGTGTTGGTGGATATTTTGGTACAGATCCTCGATCTATTGCTGGACAGCAAATTGAGATGCGAGGAGCAACGCTTGGAGTGAGTCTGCCTATTGAAAGGCAGCGACAAGCACTATCTTTTATACATTTAGGTTTTGAATTCGGTCAGATGGAGGCAGGCAATCTTATTAAAGAGAACTTTGCCCAATTTACATTCGGATTTTCATTAAATGATAATACTTGGTTTTTCAAACGTAAATTCAATTAATTATGAAGGTGATTCGCGAACTACTCTTAGGTTTGGGGGTAATGCTCATTGCAGGTGCAGTCAATGCACAGTGTGACAGTTGGGTAGGTAACCCTAACCAAGCTAAAATTATGGAGGCCCACGTACTTTATAGGGGTCTTGCAAAAGGAAAAGATGCCGATAAAATGGCAACTTATGATGACATGAACTTTGGCATCGTTTATGACAACTGGAAAACGGCTTATGAAGCGGCTCCGGCTGCTGATGGCAAGCGTACATTCCATTATACTGACGGAGTGAATATTTTAAAAGCTAAAGCTAAAAGAGATGGCACTTCTGAGGAGGAGAAAACAGCTTTAAATGAGCAAATCCTAGGTATTTGGGATTCTTATAGCCAATGCTTCGAAGATAAAAAAGCAGTCGGTATGGGCCGTAAAGCGTTTGACATGTTTTATATGGCAAACCACGGATACCGTAAGTCTACTTTTGATGCATTCAAAACCGCAATTGAAGAAGGCGGAAATGACGTAGAATACATCATCCTTCAACCACTAGGTCAATTGGTTAATTACCTATTCCAGAATGACCAAGTCACTAGCGATGAAGCTCAAGATATCTTGATCAAAGCAACAGATATCGCTGAGTACAATATGGAGAACAACGACAAATTCAAGACTTACTACGAGTATGGCCTTTCACAAATGAAAGCGGCTTATAAAGATAGTGAAAACGATATCTTCGATTGTGAATACTTCAAAGGAGAATTGATTCCTCTATATGAAGAGAGCAAAGACAGCTTGGAAATCCTTAAGTATGTTTACCTAAAGCTTGTTGCTCAGGGTTGTGATACTACCGATACGAAAGTCTTGGAAATCAAAAATACTTACGAGACATTAGCTGCTGAAATCAACGCCAAACTTCAGGCAGAATTCTTAGCAAACAACCCTGGCGTTGCTGCTAATAATGCCTATAAAGAAGATCGCTTTGATGATGCGATTGCTCTTTATAAAGAAGCTATCGAAAATGAAGAAGATAATGTCAAAAAAGGCGAATACTGGTTCTCTATTGCTTCTATCCAATTCCGTAAACTCAAGCAAAAAGGTGTAGCTAGAGCTTCTGCTCGTAAAGCCATCGAGTTGAGACCCAACTGGGGCCGCCCTTACCTTTTGATTGGCGATATGTATGCCTCTTCGACTTCTTGTCAAAAAGAAGCTTTCTTCAAAGGCGTAATTGTATTGGCTGCCATCAACAAATATGCTGCGGCAAAATCTGTTGATGATGATCCAGACATTGCTGCTGAAGCAAATCGCAAGATTGGCATTTACAATGGTTCTATTCCTCTACAAAGTGAAGCTTTCCTACGTCAAATGAAAGACGGATCAAGTATCGGTACAGGTTGCTGGATCGGCGAGACGGTTAAACTAAGAACGCGTAGAGATTAATCCTCACGTATTCTGTTAATCAAAAAACCTTTACCTGTACTCCAAGTAAAGGTTTTTTGATTTTCCTTACCTAGATTTATCACTTAAGTTATCACAAAAAATTCAGGTATGCGATTATACTATTCCTCTATACTATTCTTTTTACTCTTATTTGGCTCAGGCTCCAAGCAAGCCTTCTTCCAATCTAATGCCGATGCACCTACTCAAGACCATTCGGCCGCTAGCGTCATTAAACCTATCAACCCTTGCGCTACTTTTAATGACGCCCCCAACCCCGACAACACCAAAAGAAACTATGTGCTTTATCGCGATTTTCTCAAAGCAGGAGACTGGGATGGAGCCTTTGATTTGTGGAAGAAAGTTTACGAAGTAGCGCCCGCCGCCGATGGTAGGAGGAATACGGTCTTTGCGGATGGTATCAAATTTTTCCAACATTACAAAGCCCGAACCTCTGATACTACAGAGCAAAAAGCCTATGTAGATCGTATTTTTGAAATGTATGATAGAATCGAGGAGTGCTTTCCTGAGGGTGGCTATATCAAAGCACGCAAAGCTTTTGATTTTTACTATTCCTACCCCGAGCGCGCCAGCAGGATGGAAATTTTTGAACTGTTTAAAGCAGCCATTGATGCCGACGATTTAAAAACACCTGACTTTGCCATCAATCCCTTCGCTGCACTTCTGGTAGAATTGTACTTCGATGAACAAATCGACCTCGAAACCGCCAAAACGTACCAAGCAAAAGTAAGAGAGATTCTAGAGGAGGGCCTAAAGAATTGTGCAAAAAATAATACCTGCGCCCGCTGGGAGACCATCCAAGGTTATGCTCCTAACCGCCTTGAAGCTTTTGAAACAGTAAGAGGGTTTTATGATTGTGCGTATTATGGGGAGAAATACTACCAAGAGTATCTAGACAATCCAGATGATTGTGATATTATCCGTACTGTCTTTTCGAGATTACGCTTTGGCGATTGTCCCGAAACGGATGAACGTTTAATTGCGATCAAAGCCGTAGGGCAAGAGAAGTGTGTACAAGCTACCGTAAACGCTACTTTAAAAAGTGCCTATGAATGCCTACAAAATGCAGAATATCAATGTGCGATCGATAGCTTTGAAGTAGCCTTCCAGGAATCAGAAGACAGTCTCAAGCAGGCCAACTACCTGATTTTAATTGCCAAAATCTACAACGCACACCTCAAGAATTTCCCCCAAGCAAGAGCCTATGCCTTAAAAGCGGCCGAACTCCGTCCTGATTGGGGCGAGCCCTATATCTTGATCGGTAGACTATATGCGTCAAGTGGTCCTCTTTGTGGTCCAGGCCGAGGCTGGGATAGTCAGATTGTAGTATGGCCAGCAATTGATGCCTGGAATCGAGCCAAATCGATCGATCCTGAGGCTGCAGCCGAGGCCAATAAATGGATACGGCGCTATGCTCAATATATGCCTAAAAAAGAAGATGTCTTTATTCGGAATTTAAAGGCAGGTCAAGAATTCAGAGTAGGATGCTGGATTCAACGCAGCACGAGAATACGGACAGCAGACTAGCAAAATAAAATTGGCTAGCCCATACGCTTGCGTGTCTTTTTATCAAAGAGATTAGAATTGCCACCTTTCTTCCGTTCTTTTTTACTAGGGTTTTGCCCCATTGCTGGGCACCCTACCTTTTTACTACAAGAACTCAAAGAAAGGGAGCTGAAGCTCAAAAAAACCACCAAACTCAGGAAATAAACGAAACGTTTCATAATTGAATAGTTTGCACAAAAGTAATAAACTCTATAATTATACTAGGCTTGTACCCAAATAGCTTTCCCAAAACGTTGAGGAAAGCACCTAAAATTGTAGAAGCCGCATTATTTCTCAGTTTTATTCCTCTTTTGGGTAAAAAAAACTTGGTATTCAGGAAGCTAGCCCATAAATTTGGGCCATTCAATCATTAAAACTTCTGAAATGAATAAAGGAGATTTGGTTAACAAAATCGCAGAGAGTGCGGAAATCAGTAAAGCACAAGCAGGTGCAGCTCTTGATGCAGCATTGGATAGCATCGTTGATGCTCTTAAAGGAGATGACAAGGTTACCCTTATTGGATTCGGTACCTTCTCAGTAAATAACCGTGAGGCGCGTCAAGGAAGAAACCCAAGAACCAATGAAGTAATTACTATTCCTGCCAAGAAGGTGGTGAAGTTCAAAGCTGGTAAAGGTTTTTCAGATACGGTAAATGGTTAATTTACGATTTGTTTAAGCATTTATGCTTTGTATAAAAGGGCAGTCCACTTATTTGTGGATTGCCCTTTTTTAGTACATTTGCTACGCGTCAGCAAAGACTAGATGATTTAATATTTCTACCAACATAAATTTTCAAATCAATGGCAGACATTAACGAACTTAAAAGGATTGCTTCCCAGGTTCGCCGAGATATCATCCGCCAAACTTCTGATGCCCAAAGTGGCCACCCAGGAGGATCATTAGGATGTACCGATTTTTTTACCGCGCTTTACTTTCATATCATGAGCCACGATCCTGGTTTCAATATGAAAGGGGAACAAGAAGACTTGTTTTTCCTCTCCAACGGGCATATCTCGCCTGTATGGTATAGTATCCTCGCTCGTGCCGGATATTTCCCTGTTAAGGAGTTGGCTACCTTCCGTAACCTCAATTCTCGTTTGCAGGGCCACCCCGCAACTCATGAAGGTCTACCAGGTATCAGAATAGCCTCTGGCTCCTTGGGCCAAGGCATCTCCGTAGCGATTGGAGCAGCTTTAGCTAAAAGGTTAAACAATGATGATAAGCTGATCTATTGTTTAACTGGTGATGGAGAGTTGCAGGAAGGACAAATTTGGGAAGCTGCACTTTTTGCACCACATTACAAATTAGACAACCTCATCTTGACTGTTGACTGGAACGGTCAGCAGATCGACGGTGCCAACGATGATGTTATTACACTAGGAGACCTCCCTGCTAAATGGGAAGCCTTTGGCTGGGAAGTAATGCATATCGAAGATGGCAACGATATGGAGGCTGTCATAAAGGGTCTAGAAGCCGCTAAAGCTAAAGCCGGTAATGGTAAACCGATCTGTATCCTGATGAAAACAGAAATGGGCTACGGAGTAGACTTTATGCAAGGCACCCATAAATGGCATGGTAAAGCTCCCAATGCCGAGCAAACTGCCGACGCACTTAGCCAACTAGAAGAAACGCTTGGCGATTACTAATTTACCAACCCAAAAAAGCAAAAATGATGTTAGATCAAATCATAAGTACGGGTAAAAAATCTACTAGAGATGGATTTGGCGCCGGTCTATTAGAAATAGGTAACCAAAATCCTGAAGTCGTTGCGCTTTGTGCCGATTTAGTGGGTTCCCTCAAAATGCAGGATTTTATCGATGCTCATCCAGAGCGCTTTTTCCAAACTGGTATTGCAGAAGCCAATATGATGGGAATTGCTGCTGGTTTGGCCACCGCTGGTAAAATACCTTATACAGGTACCTTTGCCAACTTTTCAACAGGTAGGGTCTATGACCAAATCCGCCAGTCTATTGCTTATTCTCATAAGAATGTGAAAGTATGTGCCTCACACGCGGGCCTCACTTTGGGCGAAGATGGCGCTACTCACCAAATTTTAGAAGACATGGGTATGATGAAAATGCTACCTGGTTTCACCGTCATTAATCCTTGTGACTACAACCAGACTAAAGCAGCCACCATTGCCATTGCCAAGCACTACGGGCCGGTTTACCTTCGCTTTGGCAGACCTGGCTGGCCAGTATTCACACCAGAGAACCAAAAATTCGAAATTGGCAAAGCCCTTACCCTAGCAGAAGGCACCGATGTTTCCATCTTTGCTACTGGCCATCTAGTGTGGCATGCCGTAGAAGCAGCCAAGCAATTGGCTAGTGAAGGGATCAGCGTTGAATTGATTAATATCCACACGATCAAGCCTTTAGACGAAGAAGCTGTACTTGCATCGGTGAGCAAAACGAAGTGTGTAGTTACCGCCGAAGAGCATCAAAGACATGGTGGTCTTGGCGATAGTATTGCCCAACTTTTAGCTCAGCAATTACCAAGTCCACAAGAATATGTAGCAGTAAATGATTCCTTTGGTGAAAGTGGAAAAGCAATTGACCTCATGAATAAATATGGTCTTGGCGTGGCAGATGTCATAGCCGCAGCCAAACGCGCAATAGCACGTAAATAAACTTTTATCCACTGGATTTCTATCCAACATGAATCATATCAATTGAGGTAGGTAAAGCTTAGGTTTACCTACCTCTCTTCATATAACCACAAATGATCCTTAAGCAAATGAATTTTGGAACCAAATGTATACACGCAGGCGTAAAGCCCGATCCAAGTACAGGGGCCATCATGACCCCTATTTACCAAACCTCTACCTATGTACAAAAAGCCCCTGGTGAGCACCAAGGCTATGAATACGCAAGGACCAAAAATCCAACGCGCACCGTACTAGAGGAAAACCTCGCCGCCCTAGAAAATGGCCAATATGCGATTTCTTATAGTAGTGGTCTAGCTGCCATGGATGCGGTGATTCGTCTTTTCGAGCCAGGCAATGAGATTATTGCAACCAACGACCTTTATGGAGGTTCCTATCGAATTTTGACCCAAGTGCATGCCAAGTTTGGTATTCAACCCAAATTTGTCAGCATGGCTAATGTGGCAAAACTTGGAGATCATATTACCGAAGCAACTAAGCTATTCTGGATTGAGACACCTACCAATCCAATGCTGACGGTTGTAGATCTAAAGGCTATTTGCGATCTCGCTAAAAGTAAAGGCGTCTTGACTTGTGTGGATAATACATTTGCTTCACCTTATTTGCAAAATCCACTTGATTTCGGGGCTGATATCGTTGTCCATTCTGCTACCAAATATTTGGGTGGCCACTCCGACCTTATCCATGGTGCGGTAGTAGTGAATGACAAAGCTATAGCCGATCGTTTGAAGTTTATTCAGAATGCAGTTGGTGCAGTACCTGGTCCACAAGATTGTTTCCTTTTATTAAGAGGTATCAAGACCCTTCACCTGAGGGTAGAAAGGGCTTGTCAGAATGCAGAGAAGATCGCTCATTTCTTACGCGCTCATCCTAAAGTGAACCAAGTTTATTATCCTGGTTTTAAGGACCATCCCCAGTACCAGATTGCCAAGAAGCAAATGAGGCATTTTGGTGGCATGGTCTCCTTTGATCTGCACACAGATACCCTGGAATATGCTACCAATGTACTGGCCAGCACTCATTTATTCTCTCTTGCAGAATCTCTAGGTGGCGTAGAATCCTTAATTGGGCATCCTGCGTCCATGACGCATGGCTCTATCCCTAGGGAGCAACGTTATGCGATAGGTCTTACCGATTCTTTAGTCAGGCTGAGTATTGGCATAGAAGATGTCGATGATTTAATTCAAGATTTAGAACAAGCCCTAGCAAAACTCAGCTAGACGGTACTTCCTACAAAACGTAGCTTATTTTACATTTTTGTTTTAAATTTTTTTAATTATAAAACTTTTTGTTTATATTTGTAAACAAAGATGTAATCTCCTTGCACAAAAACTTTGACTCGAGTTAAATTCTTTGTGCAAGGATTAAATGTAGTGGCTATGAAAGAGATATTTATTCGATTTCTAAAGAAGAACTGGTTTAAAGTTGGCATTGGGCTTTTCTTGGTTTTTGTGGCATTCCAAGATGACCTGCATATCAACCTAAACCTGAATCAACCAGGAAAGAAAAGTATAGAACAAGTTCCTGTCAAAGACCAATCACCAAAGCGGGAAACTTTGACAGATATTGGGCAGCAAGCGCCTGATATAGAAGCTCCTGCAGTAGAGAAGACCCAACGCTTGAACCTACAACCTTTTTGGTCAGGCTGGAATAAGAAAGAGCCGAATGATAAAGAGGTAAAACCAAAACCTAGAACGCCTAGGAAGAAAGCCCTGGCCCTTTTAGCAGAAGTAGAACCAGATCTAATTGAAGCTTTTATCCGACGATTTGCCCATGTTGCTGTGGCAGAGCAGAAGAAATACGGTATACCTGCCTGTATCACTATGGCCAATAGTCTCTTGATGAGTTCGGCTGGACAAGCGGAGCTCAGCAAAGAAGCGAACAACTTCTTTAGGATTCCTTGTGACCAGCAATGGGCTGGAGAAACTTCCTTTTTTGATCGGACTTGCTATCGGGCATATGATACCGCTTGGTTAAGTTTTAGGGATCATAGTGAATATATCAAAAACTTAGCCCCAGATTCAGATCCCACTAATTATAAAGCTTGGATCAAAGCATTAGGAGAAGCCTCTTTCGGAAGCGAAAAGGCTTACGCCAAGCAAGTTGGTCAATTGATCGAAGACCTTGAATTATATTATCTGAATAATTAATAGTTGCATAAGGTGATTTAGTAACGGACAAAGAATAAGTCCCGCATTTTGATCGAGAAGATTTTGTGCCAAGACAAGGCAAAAAACGTAGGCAATGCAAGGCATTCTGCCAAGCTTATGCCTGTGGCATAAAGAGCGCATTAACCTGCCTGAGCGGAAGCTTCGGTAGGCAGACGCGGTATTGGAGCAAGCCTGTCCCGACTTTAAGTCGGGAAGATTCCATCAAAATCGGTAAGTTGTTTTTTGGCTGTTACTTACTTGCTCAAGCGATAGGAGACCTACCTAAAGTCCAGGGTATTTTTCCTTATGGTAATCAACACCAGCACCATAAACCCAACCAACTTTGCCCTTGTAATTTTTCACCTTTACCCAAGGTTCATTGACCGTGATAGTTTCACTTAGTTTGAGTTGGGTTGTGAATTCGGTTCGCTCGTGCATATACTCGATCTCATCGAATAGCTTAAATCGGTGAAGAACCTCAGCTTTTAGATCGGGCTCAGAGCGCATATTGAGACCATCGATTACCACAAATAGTATGGACCTAGGTTGATTAGCTTGTTGATTATTGGCAGATGCTTGGGGAGTACTTGTCGTAGTAGTACTACTACCCTGACTTGCGGTCGTATCCTGGGCTGTCAGGCTTTGCTGCGCCTGCAAGTTGGCCAGAGAATCTTCAAGCGCTCGTTGCCGTTCGGCCGCGCGCTGGGCTACTATTCTTGCTCTATCATTGGAGCAGTTATTCAATGCCCAACCAAAAAAGCTAATGAAAAATACAAGAATGATGAGGACTTCCATCCTCGGCAAGTAATTTCTTTGTTTTTCCGCCATTTGCGATTATTTTTATTTGAGTAGCATTGAAGTTGTAATTAACAACTACCAATAAGGAAACCTAAACATACTCTAAAATAGAGAAATATAGCTAATGAATCAATGTTAATAAAATGCTAGAAACCACCTATAAAATTGCGCTGACTTTAACCCCTAAAGTAGGTGCTGTCACAGCGAAAAATTTATATCGCTTTTTCGGATCGGCTGAAGCCATCTTCCACAATTCTACTCCTGCCTTATCTAAGGTGCCAGGTATTGGTTTGGGGATCGCTCAATCTCTAAAAGATCCTACTATCCTAGAACGCGCACAAAGAACCTACCAAGCCTGCGTGGAGAACAATTTACAAATTTATTGCTTCGATGAGGAGGCCTTTCCCAAAAGGCTTACGCATTATCATGATTGCCCCTTCCTCCTTTATACGACTAAAAAAGTAGACTTCAACACGTCTCGCAACCTAGCCATTATTGGCACGCGTAAACCAAGCCCGCAAGGGCTAAGTATTTGCGAAGAACTCATAGATCATTTAAAAAACTATCAGCCAATCATTATTAGTGGAATGGCATATGGCGTCGATATTTGCGCTCATACCAGCGCCTTGTCTAACCAGCTAGGTACTTGGGGCGTAATAGCTCATGGCCATCAGCACATATATCCCAATAGTCACAGAAAGATTGCCCAAGAGATGGTGCAACAAACAAACTCAGGTCTCATTTCTGAATATGGATTTTTTACCAGAGCAGAGAAAGAATTTTTTCCCATGCGAAATAGAATAGTAGCGGGACTATGTGACGCAGTAGTTGTCATCGAAACGCCCAAAAGAGGAGGTTCTATGATCACGGCCCATTTAGCCAACCAATATGATAAAGAAGTATTTGCAATACCTGGGCGAATACAGGATCGGCTTTCTCAGGGCTGCAACCATCTCATAAAAACCCATAAGGCGCAGTTGCTAGAAAAAGTAGAGGACATCTCCTACATTATGGGCTGGGATGCGCCTGTAAATTCTGGTGGAATACAACAGGAGTTATTCGTGGATTTGTCAGAAGAAGAAAAAAATATTGTAGATTTGTTGCGCAAAGAATCCGCGTTGCATATTGATCAAATTGCAACGGAGAATCAACAGAATTCAGGCAGTTTAGCTGCACATTTATTGACTTTAGAATTCAAGGGAATAGTAAAATCATTACCAGGTAATCGATTTACTTTATTCAAACATCCAAAATGATGAACCGTATTTTAGGCGTTTTTTTTCTGATCTCGCTTTTCTCTTGTTCACCTCAAGCAGGTAAAAAGGTCAATAATGGACGCTCTATTCCGAAGGCCAAAAATGTCATTCTTTTAATCGGAGATGGTATGGGCTTGACCCAAATTAGCGCAGGACTCTACTCCAACAATAATGTGCTCAATCTAGAACAATTTAAACAGATCGGTCTACACAAAAGCTATGCCTCCAATAATTTAATTACCGACTCTGCTGCCGGAGCAACGGCCTTTGCCTGCGGCCAAAAGACCTACAATGGTGCTATTGCTGTCGATCCAGACAGTGTAGCACTCAAAACTATACTCGAGGAAGCCGAAGCAGCAGGATTGTCTACAGGCTTGGTAGCCACCTCGACCATAGTACATGCTACACCAGCTTCTTTCATAGCCCACGTCAAAGCTCGAAAAATGTATGAAGAAATTGCAGCGCAATTCCTCGATACGGAGATTGACTTTTTTGTAGGCGGCGGCAAAAAGTTTTTTTCGAATCGCAGTGATGGAAGAGATTTAATGCAAGAGCTGGGGAATAAAGGTTATGTAGTTTCTGATTTTGTCAAGGAAGAATTCAGTGATTTAAGCCTCGATCCTAGCAAGAATTTCGCCTATCTAACCTCCAATAACGATCCACTTATGGCCTCCCAGGGGAGAGACTATCTTCAAGAGGTTTCGACAAAGGGGATTCAATTTCTCAATCAACACGGAGAGAAGGGGTTCTTCATGATGATCGAGGGTTCTCAAATAGATTGGGGTGGTCACGCCAACAATTCAGACTATATCATTACAGAAATGCTAGAGTTTGATCGAACAATAGGTGAGGTATTAAAGTTTGCTAAAGAAGATGGGCAAACCTTGGTAGTCGTAACTGCCGACCATGAGACGGGAGGCTACGCTATCAATCCAGGTTCAAAAATGGGTGAAATAGAGGGTGCCTTTACTTCTGATTATCATACAGGAAGTTTAATTCCCGTTTTCGCCTATGGCCCTGGTGCTGAACAATTTGCAGGAATTTACGAGAATACAGCCATCTATTTCAAAATGAAAGCTGCTCTCGGCTTGTAGTAAAAAAAATATGAGTACAGATATTCAAACGGCCTTATCGCTATTAGTCATCGGGATGCTATCCGTTTTTGTAATACTATCCTTAGTAGTATTAGCAGGTAGGGTTTTAATTGGTATTGTTAATAAATACTTCTCTACTCCACTAGACGAAAAGTCTGCTAAAGCACCAACTTCGGTTTATCGTCCTTCAGTTATACCACGAGAAAAGCTGGCCGTGATTGCCGCTGCTGTAGAAGCAGTAAGCCATGGTCATGCTCATATAACTAAAGTAGAAAAATTATAAATCTTTATTGACCAATAAGCGGATTGGATTCTTTTCTAAGAGAAGAATCCTGTCTTATTTTTTGCACTAACCAAATATTGATGGGAAAAGAAATCAAATTAAGCCTGATCTATCGTGATATGTGGCAGTCCTCTGGCAAATATATGCCTAGAGTAGATCAACTACTTCAAGTAGCTGAGCCAATAGTAGATATGGGGGTCTTTTCAAGAGTAGAAACCAATGGGGGTGGTTTCGAACAAATCTGCCTCCTCTATGGTGAAAACCCAAATAAAGCAGTACGAGAATGGACCACACCATTCAATAAAGCAGGCATTCAGACTCATATGCTGGAAAGAGGACTCAACGGCATACGGATGAGTCCTGTACCACTTGATGTTCGGAAGAAGATGTTTGAACTCAAGAAAATCCAAGGCACAGATATCGCCAGATCTTTTGATGGACTGAACTATGCTCCCAACTTGCAGAAATCTTTTGAATTTGCCAAAGCTGGTGGTATGATCCCTCAAGGTAGTCTATGTATCACCTTCTCTGAAGTGCACACTGTCGACTACTATATCCAATTGGCAGATCAGTTAATTGACTACGGTGCTGAAGAAATTTGTGTTAAAGACATGGCTGGAATTGGTCGCCCAGCCTCCATCGGTAAAATCATAAAAGGGATTAGAGACAGGCACCCTAATACCCTGATCACCTACCACGGCCACTCTACACCAGGCTTCTCCGTAGCATCCTCTCTGGAGGCTGCTAGAGCAGGAGCCGATTATATAGATGTAGGCATGGAACCTTTATCTTGGGGTACTGGCCATGCTGACTTATTGACGATTCATGCCATGCTCGTCGATGCCGGTTTTTCTCTACCAGACATTAATATGAATGCCTACATGGAAGCTAGAAGCTTAACTCAGAGCTTCATGGATGATTTCTTAGGCTACTATATTAATCCAAGGAATAGAAAAATGAATTCCTTATTGATTGGTCCCGGTCTTCCTGGCGGAATGATGGGTAGCTTGATGGCAGACTTGGAAAATAATCTAAGAAGCCTAAATAAGTGGTTAACAAAAAGAGATCAACCCACTTTGACCCAAGATCAATTATTGATCAAACTATTTGACGAGGTCAAACATATTTGGCCTCAATTGGGCTATCCCCCATTGGTCACCCCCTATAGCCAATACGTCAAGAATACCGCTTTAATGAATGTTCTCCAGATGGAAAAAGGGAGAGCACGCTGGTCAATGATGGATGAAAACACCTGGGGTATGATCGTAGGAAAATCTGGTAAACTGCCCGGTAAGCTATCAGAAGATATCTTAGGTCTAGCCAAGGAACAAAATCGTACGTTTTTTAAAGGCTCACCAGAAGATTTATTGAGTGACGAACTAGAGATGTACCGCTCAAAAATGCAGGAAAAAGGCTGGGATTTAGGAGAGGATGAGGAAGAGCTATTTGAATATGCGATGCACCCTCCACAATACGAAGATTATAAATCTGGCAAAGCAAAGGAAAAATTCCTGAAAGACTTAGGAGAAAGAAAAGCCGCTAAAGAGCCAATAGCAGCAACAAGCACCGCGCCTCAAGCAGTCGGAGCAGCTACTCCGACGCCCAAAACTATGTTCATCGATGTCGATGGTGAGCGATTTAAAGTCTCTGTTTCTTATGGTGCAGAGGGCGAGGAGACCAGCGCTCCAAGTCCAAGTAAAATGGATAAATCTTCCACGCCTCCTGTAGATACTAGTCATCTGGAAGATATTATTTCTCCTTTGGAGGGTACCTTTTATCTAACGATGAACTCAGCAGATCGCCCAGTTAAGGTAGGAGATAAAGTAGAAGTAGGTCAAGTCATTTTCTATATTGAAGCCATGAAAGTGATGAATGCTGTCAAAGCAGAGAAAGGCGGAACTGTTGCAGAAATTAGTGTGAGCAATGGTGATGCAGTTGATGAAGATGATGTAATTATGAAGCTTCAATAAGACGCTTGTGTATGGATGTTTTTCAGAAGCTTTTTGAAATGACTGCTTTAGGGGAATTTGCTCAAGAGCCGAAATCCCTTTTCATGATCGTACTCGCTTTGATACTCCTATACATGGGTATCCAAAGGCGCTACGAACCATTATTACTTGTACCCATTGCCTTTGGTGTGCTATTAGCCAATATACCAAATGGCAATATGGCCGTAGTAGCAGCTACCTCTAATCCAGAGATTGAGCATATGACCATTTTGGAAATTGCCAAAAACTTTGGCATCATGAATATGCTCTATTACAGCCTGATCAAAACCAGTCTACTTCCTCCATTGATCTTCATGGGAGTGGGAGCACTAACTGATTTTGGACCAATGCTGCGTAATCTCCGCTTAGCTTTTTTTGGTGCGGCCGCGCAGATTGGAATATTCACCGTATTAATTTCAGCGGTACTACTTGGATTCTCATTAAAAGAGGCCGCCTCGCTCGGTATCATTGGTGGTGCTGATGGTCCAACGGCGATTTATACCTCCATTATTCTAGCTCCAGAGTTACTGGGCCCGATAGCCATTGCCGCTTATTCTTATATGGCTTTAGTCCCGGTGATCATTCCGTTGGTAGTCCGGTTCTTGGTATCCGAAAAGGAGCTCAAGATCAATATGAAAGAACAGGAAAAGGCTTATCCGAGTAAGATTAAGATAAAAAACATGAAGATGGTGAAGATACTTTTCCCCATTGTTTTGGGTTTGATTGTCTCCATCTTGGTACCTTCATCAGTACCACTACTAGGAATGCTTTTATTTGGAAACTTGATCAAAGAAATTGGTTCCGATACAGCTCGATTGTATAAGGCCGCCTCTGATACGATCCTTAATGTGGCTACTATTTTCCTAGGATTAACTGTAGGAGCTACGATGACCGCTAGTACTTTCTTGAATACAGAGACTTTGATGATAGTTGCTGGTGGTTTCATAGCCTTTGCCATCTCTATCGCAGGAGGTATTATAGCAGTGAAAGTGGTCAACATTTTCTCCAAAAAGAAAATTAACCCACTCATTGGAGCTACGGGCTTGAGTGCGGTACCTATGGCTGCAAGAGTAGCTAATGATATTGCCCTTAAATACGATTCTCGCAATCACTTGCTTCAGTATGCCATGTCTAGCAATATTTCTGGCGTAATTGGTTCAGCCGTTGCAGCAGGCGTGCTGATCTCGTTTTTGAGCTAAAAACAGAGGCCCTATAACTAAGAAAGGCTATCTACATTCTTGCAGATAGCCTTTCTTAGTTATATAACATCGGATTACAAATGCTTTTCAGCATGATAAGAAGACCTTACCAGTGGACCACTTTCCACAAAATTAAAGCCCTTTTCTAAACCCACTTCCTCATACTTTTTGAATACATCCGGATGCACAAACTCTGCTACCTCTAAATGCATTTTGGTAGGTTGTAGATACTGCCCGATCGTGATCACGTCACAGCCATGCTCTAGCAAATCGTCCATCACTTTGAAGACCTCATCTTGAGTTTCGCCAAGACCAACCATGATGCCTGTCTTGGTGCGTTTACCAAACTCTTTGGTCCTTTTGATTTGCTCTAGACTCCTTTGATATTTAGCCTGTGGGCGTACTTTGCGATAGAGGCGCTCTACGGTTTCCATATTGTGCGATACCACTTCTTGACCAGCGCTAATCATCCGCTCCAATGCCCACCAAGTCGCTTTAACATCGGGTATCAAAGTTTCTATGGTGACCTGAGGTGTCCGTTCTTTCACTGATCGTACCGTTTGATACCAAACTTCCGCTCCCCGATCTTTTCTCTCATCTCTATTTACAGAAGTGATCACAGCGTGTTTCACCTGCATCAAGTCGATGGCTTCGGCTACCCTTCTTGGTTCATCTTCGTCGTATTCAGGTGGACGACCGGTTTTTACTGCACAAAAAGAACATGATCTGGTACAGGTATTCCCTAAAATCATAAAAGTAGCCGTACCAGCTCCCCAGCACTCGCCCATATTAGGACAGTTACCACTCTGACAAATGGTATGCAATTTATATTCATCGACCAGTGATCGAACCTTCTTATATTTAGGACCAACAGGCAATTTCACCCGAAGCCAATCGGGTTTCCGTCTTCTTGGCTCTTTTTTATCTACAATCGGTAGATCAATCATAAACTCAATTTTTCTGGAATAACAAAGTCAAAGATACGAATCTTTGCACTATTCAATACAGATACAAACAAGGCGATAAGATTGTTTGTAAGGAAGCTGTAATATCAAGACAAGGCGGTCTTTATTTCCGTTTACCAAATTGGATATTCACAAAAAGGTTGGCAAAGATAGCTCGGTTCTTTACACCAGGTGTGAGGTCAGACTCTACCATGATAGGGATTCTTTCGAGGAAAAAATCTGCCATGATACCTACCTCTACTGCTTTTACGAATTCGTCAAAAGCGCCCCAATCAAAGTGCAAAGAAGCTCTAGCGTGTGCCCCTGGGCGAAACTTAATCTCCCCAAAACCTTGGGTGAAGCTATCAGCTCCAAAAATACTCTCGTTGCGTAGGAAACGTTCTGCGTTCTCTTCACTAAACTTTTCGCTTCGGTAGTTAAAGTCTCCAAAACTCTCCGGCACAAATCTCAGCACCAAATAGTAGGGCTTCAACAAACCAATAGAAGCACCTCCCTCGTAAGAAAACCCAACTGCAACCCCTTTAGATTTAGCTTTCTGGCTGAAATATCTTTTCTCGCCGATACCACCACGTAAAACGAAGAAATTATTTTGCTTACCGAAAATATAGGAGCGAAAGTTTCCTCCAAAGGCTGTTCCTTGAAGACTTCTCGATTGTCTGGTTTCACGGATATGTTTGAGCTCTCCGATACTGACGTGCCAAAAACGCGTTTTATAAAAAGTCTGAATATCACCAAAATTTAAGCCCAGCGAAGCCCCATTGGTATGAAACCTAAACTCAAAAGTGTTTTCCTGGAGATAAACCGTACCTTTCTTATCGTCGTAGTTATTTTTGCCCAGATCGAGCGTCTGTTGAGCAGTACTAACCACAGAGCAGGACAAGAATAGGAAAATGATTAAACCTGTATATTTTAGCTTCATCTTTTAGATTGAATTCAGATTTTTGAAACATCTGGGAAAATGGGCATAAAAGACAACCCTTGTTGCCGCTCTCTTAAAAAAGACAGCTCGATTTCTCAAAAGTTTAGAACAACAAAGATTATCTTAAATTTAAGAAATATAACGGACATTTATAGGGGAAAATCCAGCTTTGACAATCAGGCTACATGTTTTATTTTAAATCATCAACTTCCATTCATCCTTTATGAAGCTATTCATCTACTCAGCACACCTCAGTCCACGGCTTGAGTATATCCTGGAGTATTGCTTCAAAGAGGTCGTACAATTGGACTATGAAGTCACCAACAATCAGAAAGCCTATAGGCGTTTCCAAGGGCCATGTTTAAACTATAGCAACGCTGCCATTCGGGAAGAAGAAGTACGTATTCCACAATCGAATCTCCTATCAGAGTCTCTTATTCAAGAGCAAAACATTGAAGTAGTCCAGCCTACAAACCAAGTCCCTTATTCCTTTGATCAAGAAGATCTAACGGCCGACTATTCATTTGATTTATTGGCTTGCTGTTTTTATCACCTGAGTCGGTATGAGGAATACCTGCCTTTTGAAAGTGATTCCTACGGACGTTTTCCTGCTAATGGGAGTTTAGCCTACCGTTTTCAATTTCTAGACCGGCCTATTGTCGATGAGTGGTGCCTGGATTTGGTAAAAAAATTAAAATCTAATTTCAAAGCGCTAGATTTCAGTTTTCCGACTTATCAGTTTAAGCCTAGCTATGATATTGATTTGGCCTGGGCTTTTCGGCATCGACCATTTCATCGGCACCTTGGTAGTATGATCAAGGATTTAGGGCAATGGAATACCGATAAAATCTTAGCCAGAATCAAAGTTTGGTCGGGTCAATTAGCTGATCCTTTTGATCGTTTTGACTATCTAGATACCTTGCATGACCAATACCAACTATCGCCGCAATACTTCTTCCACTTGGGTGACTTTGGTAAATTAGATCGGAATATTTCCCCTGATAAGAAAGCCTTACAGCATCTTCTAAAAGGGATTGCTAACAAATATTCAACCGCTATACATCCAAGCTACAAGTCCAATATTTCGCAAGATCAACTACAAAAAGAAATTGATCGATATACCGCTATCCTAGGAATACCTCCTCAGCATAGCCGCCAGCATTACCTTTATCTTCGATTCCCCGATACCTATCAGCAACTCTTAAAGCACGGTATCAAAGAAGATTATTCCTTGGGCTATGCTCATGCCTTAGGTTTCCGTTCGGGAGTTGCTAGAGCTCATTATTGGTTCGATTTATCCCAAAACAAGAAGACAGATTTAAGACTTTATCCCTTTGCAGTGATGGATGTTACTTTGAGACGGGTAGCTAAAAACGACACCCAGGTTGCGCTTCAGTTAGTCAAGCAGTATATTACAAAAACTAGGGAAGTTAATGGGCACTTCATCAGTTTATGGCACAATAGTAGCTTTGCTACTCACGAAGGATGGGCTGGCTGGGAGGCCATTTATGAAAAAATCATACAGGAAGCATCTAACTAATCTTTACCTAGAGCATGGGTAAGCCCCTCTCCTATCAAGTTGAAGGTTGCCACCGCGATAAAAATGGCCATACCTGGAAAAAATCCAAGCCACCAGGCTCCTGCCCCTAGGTTGTCCTGAATAGATCGCAACATAGAACCCCAGGTCACGGTATCAGCGGGTAGGCCAATCCCTAAAAAAGAAAGAAAAGCTTCAATTAGGATGGCTCCAGCCATACCAAAGGAAAGGGTGATCAAAATTGGACGAATCCCATTGGGTAAGGCATGGCGCAGGATAATCCGGGCATCAGAAAAACCCAAAACACGGGCCGCCTGAATATATTCCATTTCTCGAATGCGCAGCATTTCAGCGCGCATAAAACGAGTCACTGAAGTCCAGGATATTAACCCTATGATGACCATAACAATGTAGATAGAAGAGGCTTTCACAATAGCTAAAATGGCCAGAATCAACAATAGTCCAGGCAAGGCATTTACAATTTCTACCAAGCGCATAATGAGGCTGTCCAAGGGCATGGAAAGCTTTCTTTTAAAACCACTTAACCTTGCCAGCCACTTTCCAGAAAGACTAAGAAGATAAACACCCAGGCCTAAGAATAGAGAACGAAAGAAAATATTTGTAATCAAAGCATCACCTACGAATGTATATTCATCAACCACAAACGCATAAAAAACAACTAAGGGCAAACCAAGAAGCACCAGAAGCAATTGTAGTCCATACATTTTAAAATCCGAATCTCCATAAAACCCCGCTATCAAACCTAGAAATAAACCTAGTAGCATGGCTATTGACATTGCGATCAAGCCGACCAATAAAGCGGTACGCGTACCACTCACCATGCCCGCAGCTACATCTCGCCCAATCGCATCCGTCCCCAGCCAATGCCTCCAACGCCAGGACTTTACATTTTGGCGATCATTCGGAGCTGTGAAACCCTGGCTTTTACTATCTATAGTATTGGCGGAATAAGGAATCATAGGAAACCAGGCAAAATCGTATTTTTTTTCAGCCCAATTACCACGAAATTCTTCTGTATTTCCTTTTGCTAGCCCCAATCCAACTGCATAACTTTTAAGAATAGGACTATAAATACGCTGACCTTCGAGCCGACATAAAACAGGCCTTTCATTGGCAATAAAATCTCCGAAAATTGCCACAAATATTAGGAAGAATAAGATACGCATAGCCCATCTATTGGGTCGTCTGTCCCAAAAGGCAGCACGAATTTGTGCCCAATAGCTATAGCCTTGCGATGAATTCGACATAAATAGTGTTACTTCTTATTTTTAAACCTTACCCGTGGATCTGCCAGGCCGTACAAAATATCTGCTACTAGGATACCTACCATCGTTAAGATGGCAGATAGAATCATAATCACGTAGACAACCGGCCAATCCTTTTGAAAAATTGATACTACCATTAATTTACCCATGCCTGGTATATTAAAGATATTTTCAATGATCACCGCCCCAGTAATTATGCTTGGAAATAATCCACCTAATAAAGTAATGACTGGAAAAAGCGCATTACGAAAAGCATGCTTCCAAACCACTTGCTTTTTAGGCAATCCCTTGGCGTAAGCGGTCCTCACATAATCCATTTGTAGCGCTTCCACCATCCCACCACGCATCTGTAGTGTGATGATAGCAATGGAACTATAGGCCAGACAAAATACCGGTAGAATCATATATCGGGCCGTTGTCCAAAACCGCTCACTGAAACTAGCCGAGGAAGATAAATTGGTAAGCTCTAAAATAGAAAATAGCTGGACACCATAATCTGGTGTCCCAAAAACCAAAAGGAACATTGTAGCCAACCAAAAAGACGGTAAAGAATACAGTAAAAACAAACCAAAAGTCAGCCAACGATCCGTTCTTTGGCCTTTTCTCACTGCCATATATACGCCCAAAAAAATAGACAAGCCATAAGCTAAGACTAGGGCCACCACATTTAGCGCAATCGTCCACCGCAGCGCGTTACGAATCTTAAACCCCGAAGGAAGGCCATCTCGATAAGAATAACCAAAGTCTCCTTTCAACAAACGACTCAACCAACGATGATACTGGTTTTGTGTGCCGTGCCAACTAAGCTTTGGGGTATACAGGAGTTTCCTATTCGCATTGCTTAGCATATTTTGGTAGGCAGTAAGTAGCTGCTCCTGGTTGGGTGAAAAGAACTCCTCAACATTATTTTCCCCTAGGGCCTGAGTGTGTAGCTCTAATCTTTTCCGGATCAGGGTTGTATCCGTTTGGGTTTGTAAGCCTTCTAATCTCGATCGAATAGAGAACAAAGCATCCCTACCAATACTATCAGATAGAGCCATACTGACTTCATACAAGTTTTCCAGTTCTTGCAAATAGTTTTGGATGCTTGGCCAATCCCCAAATTGGGCAACCAGCATCCTGGCAGTTGTTCGCTCGTCCTTGGTGAGCAAGCGATACAAGGTATCAGGATACGCTTTGGGCTGAAAGGAAAAGTAAAAAGCCGGATAATCAAGCTCTAACTTTTTCTTGGTCTCCACGTACATGCGCTCCCTTACCTTTCTATTATCAGGTAGATTCCCACTACTCCCTTCCATATAGAGATAGACTGGATCACCAGGAGCCATCTTGCTCAATCCGAAAGCTACAATTGTGATAATAAATAAAGTAGGCAGGAACCAAATCCCACGCTTCAAAACAAATGCCAGCATGCTGGTGAAAATCTTAATTTTGGCTTAATCCTTTATACGCTTCCTTCAGTTTGAACCATCGTGGTTCGAAACCTTCGAACCATTCGAATACATCATAGTCGAAGCGCTTGTGCACTGCTATAGTGGTCTTAGGTACGTGCAAAAAGATGACAGGTTGCTGATCTGCAATGAGGACTTGTAATTCTTTGCACATATCATTACGTTTTTCCTTATCCAATTCTGAAACAATTTTTTCAATTAAGGCATCACTTTCTGCATTCCCAAAGCCTGGTCTATTTTGCCCTTCAGTATGCCAAGATTGTCTCGGATTCCAGATTGGAGTAATGGATGTTCCCGTCGAAATAATATCAAAATTTACAGATCTTAGGCTCGTAAAATAATCACCTAAGGCTTGTTGATCAACCTGAAGATCAATGCCTGCAAGTTTGGCATGGCTCTGGAATAATAAGCCCGTATTTTTAGATTGAGAACTGGGGCTTGCTACATATTGTAGGCTAAGCTCTACTCGTTCTCCATCAATTTCTTTATCTACAATACCATCATTATTGGAGTCTTCCCATCCTGCTTCTTTAAGTAGGGATTTTGCTTTATCAATATTCTGTTGTATCACTTCTAAATCGCTATTGAATTCATCCTGAGTAGGATATACCGGAGAGCTGGTCCGTTGTCCATATCCATTGTAAACTGTATTTAGCACCTCATCAATATCAAGTGCATAAGCAATTGCTTGCCTTACTTCTTTTTGAGCAAGTTTTGGTCTACGGGTGTTTATAGCTAAGAAATAAACCCTTGCGGCATTTACGGTTAAAAAATCATATTTATCACCTGATTCAGATTTTAATTCTTCGAAGGAAGCTTCGGGTAATTTATTTGATGCATCTAAATCCTCCGATTTTATTGCGGCATAAGCGGCATTAGGTTCTGGTAATGGTAGGTAGATAAGTTGATCTGGATAAGCATTCAAATTCCAATGTGTTTCCTTGGAAATTTGATCTCCCCACCAATTTGTTTTTCTGGTTAATACCAATTGCTGTTCGGTTTCCCAACTCGTTAGCGTGTATGGTCCGGAGCCTTGTAAATTTTCTAAATCTCTAAGAAAATCAACACTACTTAAACGTTGCTCTTGCTCTTGCAGAATGGCATTGTCGGCTAGTCTATCGGCATTATTCGGATTGAGTAAATCCACTAAAGGAATTGCATCTAAAGTGTTACCTGGATCTAGTACTGCCGCTGGCATGACAGGCGTGACATTGGTAAATGTTTCTAAAGATTGCACAGATAAATTATCAAAGAAAATTGTAAATTTTTTAGGATTTGTGTCATAAGTTACAACATCATTAAACTCCCCTGTCAGGATAGCTCGTGTTCTGATGGATGCTTCCTGTAGTGGGTTAAATATTGATTTGAGAGTAACTATAAAATCTTTGGCGGTAACGGGACTACCATCTGCCCATTGAGCTTCTTCTAAAATTTCGAAGGTATAACTATATGTGCCTATCGCATCCGCTTCATTAGTCTTTAAAGACGGAATCTCTTTAATCAACTCTGGTTCAAATTCGTTCGAGACTGGATTGTAGTTAATCAAATAATTATATATCTGACTATTCACAGCACTTTCATAAAGTAAGCTTCCATACAAAGGAAGTACATTTTTCACACTCCCTTCCAAGCGAACTCGAACGGTATTGTCTGTATGTTTAAAATCAATAATTCCTGTAGTAGAAGGTTCTTGCTTACAAGAGATGACCAGCAATAGCAAGGCCAGGCTTGTGATAATGTTCACGTGGTTCATGAGTTAAAAATTTTGGTATGTTAGACTGATAGCTTCTTTTATTAAGTCCTTTTATGGGATAGTTAAAATTAGCATATTTTTTGGAATGATCGGTAAAATAAAGAAGCTCAAACGTATTTAATTTTTTATTGCTTAAACCTAATCTTATCCACTCTGTTTGATTGATTGAATGATCACTACTTCTCTAAATAATACTCGATTGAAATCGGGAATAGCATACTCTTAGCTAATGTCAACTATACTCATCGCAGGAGGTACAGGCCTCATCGGAAATCGATTATCAGAACTCCTTACTATAGAAGGCCACCAAGTTATCCACCTTAGCAGGACTGAAAACCTTAGTGCTACCTACCCTGCTTATGCTTGGGACCTCCAAAAAAAGGTAATCGACGAACGAGCTGTTCTACAAGCAGATTATATAATCAATCTCGCCGGCACTGGTATTGCAGACAAACCGTGGACAAAAGCTAGAAAGGAATTAATCATTAGTAGTCGCACCCAATCTACAGCACTTTTATTGGAAGCTATCAAAAAGACGAAACACCAACCCAAGGCTTACCTTGCTAGTGCTGCAATTGGCATCTACGGTGATAGAGGAAATGAACTACTCACGGAGGAAAGTGCAGCCGGCAAGAAAGGTTTTTTAGCAGAGAGTTGTATTGCCTGGGAAGCAGCCATAAAAGAGGTAGAAGCAACTGATCTTCGGACCGTAGCTATTCGCATTGGTGTCGTTTTGGCCAATGGTGGTGGCGCATTCCCCAAGATGTCTATGAGTCTACCCTTTGGTGTGGCGCCCTATTTTGGTTTTGGACAGCAATGGTACTCCTGGATTCATATCGATGACCTAGCAAGGATGTTTATCCACGCTATCCAGCAGGAGGATATGGAGGGCTTTTATAACGGTGTAGCACCAAATCCGGAAACCAATAAAGCACTAGTTGAAAAGATGGTTCAGATGAGTGGCAAAAAAGCTTTAGTGGTACCCACACCAGCTTTTGCACTTCGCCTAGGAATGGGAGAAATGGCAGATGTCGTGCTCAGCGGTGCTAAAATATCGAGTCAAAAGATCGAGGATACAGGTTTTCAGTTCTTATATCCCAAATTAGAAGATGCGCTAAAACAGCTCTTTGAAAAATAAGCTCCACAGGCAATGAAAAATGTAAAATGCTCAATGAGAAAGCATTAACCCATTCAATCATTCTCCCATTCCCTAAAAACTGATATAATCCTGAGGATTGACAGCTTTACCATTATACCACAACTCAAAATGTAGATGTGGCCCATCAGAAAGCGTACCTGTATTTCCAATAATAGCAATAGCCTCTCCTGCATTGACAAAACTACCCACCTCCTTGAGCAAGGAAGAATTATGCTTATAAAAAGTGATAATATTATTACTGTGCTGCACCCCAATCGTATTCCCCGTCTCTAATGTCCAATCGGAGAAAAACACATAGCCATCTAAAGCAGATTTAACAGCTGTATTTTTAGGTGCTAAAACATCGACCCCATAGTGGTTTTTATCTGCCATAAATCGGGCGCTTATTTCCCCACTGACGGGCGCTACAAAGAAGAGCTGCTCCAGGCGTACACTAGTATTCAGTGGGCTCCGGTCTTGACCATCCCTGAGGGTTTGCCCGATTTGATCAAAGCTCACCTCTTCTCTCAACTGATCATCTACTGGATTCGGTTCTAATCCGCGCTCCACTAAGGGCGAGTCTGGATTGGAGGTCGGCAATTCGATATCATCCGTAGTCGTCACTCTATCCATGAGGCGATTCTTCTGTCCTTGTATATAGAGGTCCCAATCGGCGAGTGCCTCATTCAGGGAATCGACTTGCATCTTGAGCGCAAGGGTTTCTTTGCTATCCCGAGGAGAAGCAGGCAAGGCAACATATTTTTTGAGTGGTGTAAAAGCAATCAAACAATAGATCAATATAGAGACCACTACAAAGATGGAACTCAATAAAAGATAAATATTAAGCATATTCAACTTGAGCGACCTCACCTCCTCGAAGGTCTCATCTCTCATGATCACTAATCTAAATTGGTGCTGCAAATTCTCACGCCACTTTTGCCACCGGCCTGTTTTTTCTTCCATAAATAGCTACCTTTGCTTTGCTGCGAAAGAAAGACACCTTGATTGGTGCATTTCTTAGAAAATAAAAATTTGATTTTCGTGTTATGAAAGGAGCAAAGTTATCTTAAGTAATTCAAAAATTAAAACTTTTCGATACGACCTCCTTCTTTAGGCAAAAAGAATGATTCCTTTTAAACGTTTTACAAAGGAAGAAGGTATCTAAGATTTTATTTTTGTTTCTAAACAGGATGTCTTTCGCAAAAATTGGATTAATCCTTAAATCAGTTGAACGTGTTAAGAAGAAGAAATTGGTGGGCCACACTCCTATTGTTGGTTTTTGTATTGAGTGGTTGTGTAACCCAGAAAAAGAAGGATGACAAGTCTGCTTTAGGTAAATTATATAGTAATGTTACCTCGAAGTACAATGGCTATTTTAATGCTAATGAGATTTATAAAGCCACTTCCTATTCCTTAGAACAAGGGCACAGAGACAACTATAATCAATTGCTTCCTCTATATATAGAGTTGACCAATGAAAATCCGCAGGCCATCACACCAGATATGGATTTGGCAATTGAAAAGCTAACACGCGTAGTGGCCGTCAACCCTCAGAGCCAATGGGCCGATGATTCTTATCTCTTAGTGGCCAAGGCTCAGTTTTACAAGCAAGATTATGAATCTGCTGAGAAAACCCTGCGCTACCTCGTCAATAATTTTGATCCTGTTGATATTGCAAAAAGGGAGGCTGCATCCAAGGCTAGCCGTGATAAAAAGAAAACCTCCAAAAAGAAGAAGAAAAAGAAAAAGAAGCAGTCCGCAAAAAAGAAACGCCGTAAGTATTTAAGAGAGAAAAAGAAACGGAAAAAAGGTAAGGGTAAAGCCGCACAAAACAAAAAAGAAGATTTAGCTGAAACCAAAAAAGCGGAGCTAGAAGCTGCTAAAAAAGCAGAACGTCAATTCGAAGAGCCCGATAACTATGGTTTGAAACACCGCCCTGCCTTTCAAGAGGGACAATTGCTACTCGCTCGTACTTTGATCGAAAGAGACAATTATGATGCGGCATTACGATTCATGAATAATCTAAGTCAGAATCCAAAGATATACGATGATATCGTACCGCAAGCTTCCCAAGCATTGGCTTACTATTACATCTACCGCAAAGATTTAGCTTCAGCAATTGCTCCATTAGAAGCCGCCATTTCTAGTTATAAAGGACAGAAAGGGAAAGCAAGGATAGCATTTATTTTGGCACAAATATATGAGCGCACCGGTAATGGCGCTAAAGCTTTTGATACCTATCAGCAAGTCTTAAAGTACGGGCCTGACTATGAGATGGAGTTCAACTGCCGACTCAATATGACTCTTAATTCCTGGAAAGCAGGTAAAGGCTCCGGTAATGAAGCGATAGCCAATCTGGAGCGTTTAGCCAGAGATGAGAAAAATTTGGAGTATCGAGATCAGATTTATTATGCTATGGCAGAAATTGCGATGGAGCTAGGCGACAAACAAGAAGCCTTAGCTTACTTTAAAGAGTCTTTGCGCTATAGTACCTCCAACCGCATTCAGAAAGCAGAGTCTTATCTAGCCGTAGCAGACATTTACTACAATGATGAAGATTATGTTTTAGCAAAAAACTACTACGATAGCACTGCTACTACTATGAATAAAACAGATGAGCGCTATCCAAGAGTTGATGCCCTCAGCAGAAACTTGACCGATATTGCTAAAAACATTCAGATCATTGAGCAGCAGGATAGCTTTCTACAACTCGGAAATTTAAGCGATGAAGCTTTAAAAGAGTTCGCATTTGATAAATTCAAGAAAGAGCAAGAAGCCAAACGAGCAGCTGCCACCCAAGCAGCAAATCCTATCGCAGCTACACCAACCAGACCGTCGATTCAAAATATACGAATCGGAAATAACCGCGAAGAATCCAGCTTTTTCGCCTACGACGATCGATCCGTAAAACGCGGTCAAAGAGACTTTCAACGAAAATGGGGCATCCGTAACCTAGAAGATAACTGGCGAAGAAGATCAGCCTTAACGAATACCTCCATTGCGGAATCAGGCGAGGGTGAGGTCGTCATCGAAGAAATACCAGATGTTTCAGCAGCAGATGCCCTGACCGAAGATCAATTGAAAGAACTTCTGAAAGATATCCCGCGTACAGAATCTGATCGCACCAAAGCGGAGCTCGCAATTATGGATGCCATGTTTGAACTGGGGACACTGTATAGAGATCGCTTGAATAATTATAAGAAAACAACGGAGGTCCTAGAAGAATTAAATAATCGATTCCCTAGAAATAATTACGAGTTGGAGTCATGGTATTACCTCTACCTAGCCTATAGCGACTTAAATGATACGCCAAAGGCCAATTCCTATAGAAGAAAAATATTAGACAAATATGCTTCGAGTAAGTATGCGCGGGTATTGACAGACCCAGAGTATGCAGCCAAGCTTGCCGATGAGGAGTACCAACTCAATGTCTATTATGACAATGCCTATCAAGCTTTCCAGGAAGGTAAATATACGGATGCTAAACGCATGGCAGATGATGCTAAAATTAAGTTTGGCGTAGCCAATAAACTACAAGCCCGATTCGATTTGCTGAACGCATTAACCACCGGTAAGCTACAAGGAGAAGATGCTTATAAAAATGCTCTTTCTCAGGTCATCACCAAACATCCCGAAACGGATGAATCCAGAACGGCTAGAGAAATCCTGAGAATCATAGGTGGAGCGTCTGCCAGACTACCAGGAGGGCAAAATGGTACTACACCTGGAGATCGCAACTTCAAATTGAATGATAATCAAGTTCACTTTGTCATTATCGCTTTCAACGGAGATGTGAACCTTAATGAGAGAAAAGTCAATCTTTCTGATTATAATAAGAAGTACCACCGACCACAACGCTTGACCATTTCCAATGTCTTTTTGGGGAATGATCCAAATACACGCAGACCACTCTTAATTGTGCGCAGATTCAAGAATAGAGCTGAAGCGATGAAGTATTACGAAGGTGCCGAGAAAAATGAAACGGATTTTGTTCAAGGAGATGTAGATTATGATATTTTCCCCATCAGTCTCAACAACTACCGGGAGATTCTACGGGCCAAAACCTTGATAGGCTACGATGCCTTCTTCGAGAATAACTACCTAAATGACTAGGTACTTATGTGGAGATATCGTGACATGTTGAAGTAGTGATTTGCGCTGCTCACACATCCCCATGTCTCCACATGTATTCACCTCTCCATATCATCACATCACAACGTCACTATATGTCTTCACGTCTCTTCACGTCCCCATGTCATCACATCACAACGTCACCACATCATCAAACAGGAATCTTGATCTCATAGGTCTTTTTACTAGAATTAGTCAGTTTATG
>JBELML010000025.1:0-16395 GCA_042095835.1 Saprospiraceae bacterium | reverse complement strand
ATCAAACAGGAATCTTGATCTCATAGGTCTTTTTACTAGAATTAGTCAGTTTATGAGAGATCAGCCAGGGATTATAAATCTTCAGCATTCGGTAAGTGGTCCCTTGCTCTTTGGCAAAATCTCCTAGATTAGGTATACCCTTACTCACTTTTACAATTTTAAAATCTTGTAGTGGAGGATAACCATCTTCCTGATCAAAATAAAAGCCGAATTCTTCTGGGTTTTTCATGACTTCCTTGATAGCTACCACACGGAAGAGGTATCGACCTGTCTCCACGTTGAGGTTCATATCGTAATAGCTATCCATCCGCTGAAGTCCTTTCTCTCGGCTGAAGCGGGTGGGGCCGACATTATACGCAGCGGCGGCATTGGTCCAGTTGCCATAGCGTTTGTGGAGGTACTTAAAATATTGACAGGCAGCTTTAGTAGCTTTTTCAAGATGATAGCGCTCATCCACCTCGCTATTGACTTGCAGACCATACTGCTGAGCAGAAGGTTTCATGAACTGCCAAAAGCCTTTTGCTCCCGCTGGAGAAACCGCGTTGGACAAGTTACTTTCAGCTACTGAAAGATATTTTAAATCTGTGGGCAAGCCATTCTCCTCCAAGATTAATTCAATCACAGGGAAAAAGCGGACCGCCTTTTTGAGGTTCTCAGAAGTACCAGAGTGATAATGGGCATTCACTGTCAACTCCCGCATCAGGCGCTCCCGCACATCGAAGTTATCCAGTGGTAAAGACTCTCCCGCAAAATCGTAAGCAGGTTTTAAGCTTACAGGTCGGATTACTTGTGCCAGGCGATCATCAGGTATCTTATTCGGCTCCACCGGATAGCTTGCAGGAGCATCTTGGCCTCCTTTAAATGAAAAAACAGCCAGGACTAAAAGTCCTGCTAAAAAGCCTAGATATAATTGTTTGGATACCTTCATCATATTATTTTTCTTTCTTTGACATACTCCTGTGATCTAATTTGAAAACAGAGTTTATATTAGGGTTAAATTAAAACAATTTTCTTTCTTCTCGGATTATTTATATACAAATCTACGCATAAGAAAGAGTAATAAATCAAGCTCATACATATTATTGTTTTTTTTATGTGAAAAATACCTCCCCTCTGGTATAGGATTCGAATAGAGAAACTCTATATTTGCTATGTATTGAAACGAACCGATTTAAAATAAGTATCCCAAAACAGTTTTTATCCCATGAAATTCGATTTAAGTGAAAAAGATAGGTACGTCAAGTACCTTACCCTTTCTTGTAAAAGTTCATTCATAGACATCCAGCTTCAAGTGATATAGCACTATTTGTAGTGATCTATTTTGGAGTCCGCCCTTAAAGATGTCGAATATGAACTATCGAAGCAGCTTTTTAGCGAGATGGGCACTAGTTTTTGTGACCTTATCAATCGTTTCGGAATTTTCAATTGCAAAATCATCATTGTCTAAAATTGGCAAACATCAGTGTATTGTAGATGCATTGGTTCCTAGTTCAGTAAAAAGTCCTTGAATAACTCCTATTGGGGTTAAACACTATGAAAATGTAGCGTCTAGTATAATGGCAACTGCTATTTACTCAGGCTCTCTTATTTACTTTGAATGTAGAACAACTGTTCAGAATGATGATTATTTTGATCACAACTTACGTTGGGTTGAATCGGCAGGCTATACATCCGGTCGCAAATACCCTACCCTCTGGACCGACTCATTCAAGTCAGGCACCGGTGGGGTAGATGTCACCGGAGCTCCCTTTCCGTGTTTGTTGGTTGAAGGGACTAATAGACGATCAATGGAATTTTTTGGGAGCTCCCTTTGCTCCACCGATGCCACCCATCCCTCACTATTAGGAAAAAATAATAACGAAGTAAACGCCAAGGAATATGATATAAGTAGCATTATATCTGCTCTATTCCTTACATAAAATATATAGTACTCCTTGCGAGTATCTGATGATTAATTATTTGTGAAGGGTTTCTTAACGAGGATTCGGTAGGGTGCGACAAGCGCCCTACTTTTTTTTGTTGATGACACTACTTCCTGCTTGTCCCTTATTATTATCCTTGGTTTATCTTCCAATTTCTCGCCAGACTTCGCTGCAAAAGTTGTAATTTTGATATTCTAAATTAGATACGATTCATGAGTCAAAACTACCTTCAGCAACTCAATAATATACAGCAACAAGCCGTCACTCATATTAATGGCCCCGTACTCGTAGTGGCAGGTCCCGGCTCTGGTAAAACTAGAGTACTCACTTATCGAATCGCTCATTTAATACAAACGGGTGTTCCGCCCTGGGAGATTCTCACCTTGACCTTTACCAATAAGGCCGCAAGAGAGATGAAAGAGCGGATAGAAAAAGTTGTCGGGCCAAGGGCCAATAAAGTGTGGGCGGGTACTTTCCACTCTATCTTTGCTCGGATATTACGCGTTGAAGCGGATAAGATTGGCTACCCTTCAAATTTCACCATTTATGACTCTGATGACTCTAAAAGCCTAATTACCAATATCATCAAGGAGATGAATCTGGATACCCAAACCTATTCTCCTAATGCCATTCGGGCCAGAATATCCTCCGCAAAAAGTAGCTTAATCACACCCAAACTTTATAAAGACAATACAGATTTGATGCAACAAGATCGCTTGGCCAAGCGGCCTTTTACCCACGCGATCTATGCCAAATATACGGCACGCTGCAAACAAGCAGGGGCCATGGATTTTGATGACCTCTTGTATCGATTGTTTGAGTTATTTCAGAAAAACCCTGACAATGTCTTAGATAAATACCGTAATAGGTTCAAATATTTATTGGTTGATGAGTTTCAGGATACCAATCACCTGCAATATGCAATTATCAGAAAACTGGTCCAGTACGAGGGCAGTCCAAGAAATATCTGTGTAGTCGGTGACGATGCTCAGAGTATCTATGCTTTCCGTGGCGCGACGATTCAAAACATCCTTGACTTTGAAAACGACTACCAAAAGCATGGTATTAAAGTTTTCAAACTCGAGCAAAACTATCGCTCTACCGAACATATCGTCAAAACCGCCAATGAAGTCATTGCTTTTAATAGTCGACAGATTCCAAAAGAAATATGGTCAGACAAAGGCGATGGACATAAAATTAAAGTCCTCAAAACCCTTTCTGATACAGAAGAAGGCAAGCGAGTATGTGATATCATCTTAGAACAAAAAAATCGATACCATCTTTATAATAAAGAAATTGCAATCCTCTATCGGACCAATGCCCAGTCTCGGATATTTGAAGAATACCTGCGCCGCCTTAATATTCCCTACAAAGTCTTTGGTGGGCTATCTTTTTATCAAAGAAAAGAGGTAAAAGACCTGATTGCTTATCTTCGATTGATTGTGAATCATAAAGATGAGGAAGCCTTCCGGCGCACCATCAACTTCCCCAAAAGAGGCATTGGTGCCAGTACGGTTAATAAAATAAGGGCCGCCGCCGAACAACTCAATGAAAGCCTTTGGGACGCCATGCTCAAAGTCAATGTCAGCAACAAAGCACGTAATGCGCTGGTCGCCTTTAAGAAAATGGTTGCAGACCACGCTGAGATGAGTAAAACCAAGAATGCCTACGAGGTCGCCAAAAGTATAGCTATTGGTTCCAAACTAATGGATAGCCTACGATCAGATAATAGTATTGAGGGCATGGGTAGATTAGATAACTTTAATGCCTTGCTAGATGGTATATCTACCTTTGTAGAAGAGGGATCAAATATTGGCCCTGCACTAGAGGAGCAAGATCGATCTTTAGCCGCCTACCTACAGAATATTGCCTTATTAACGGATCAGGATACGGGCGAAAAAAACAGTGATGATTATGTCACTTTGATGTCTGTCCACTCTGCTAAAGGGCTAGAGTTTAAATCTGTTTTTATTGTCGGTTTGGAAGAAAAACTTTTCCCCTCCTTCATGTCGATGGACACTGTGGAAGCTTTGGACGAAGAACGCCGCTTGTTCTATGTAGCCATTACCCGTGCGGAGCAATTTTTGACCCTTTCTTATTCAACCCAACGGTATCGATATGGTAAGGTTCAATACAATGACCCAAGCCGCTTTCTAGAAGAAGTCCCTAAAAGTCATATTGAAGATACCGGCTACATTCGCTCACGTGTACCTCAATCCTCTAGCGATAGTGGTCCTCAGATGGCGAGTATTAAAGGAAATTTCAAATCTAGGCAGACTGCCCCTAGTTTTAGGGTAGATCCCGCTCAGTTTAAACCTAGTCCGAGTAATCAGATTGAGGAAGCGATGAAGGTCTTGCACCTCAAGTTTGGCGAAGGTCGTGTGATGAAAATTGATGGCGGCAAAGATAATCGTATTGCTACGATTTATTTCAAGGATTTAGATGCACCAGAGAAAAGGATCATGCTGAAATTTGCCAAGTTGCAAATCCTGGATTAAGTCTTGCTAAAACCGATCTGGCTTAAACAAAGATAGATCAAGCTGCGTCGACTTTCCCTGGATCATTTCAGCCATGAGCTTACCCGTTGCTGGTCCCAGGCTCATACCCATCATAGCGTGTCCTGTTGCCAAGTATAGGTTTTTATAGGTGGGCAGGGGCCCCATATAGGGCAGACCATCTGGTGTACAAGGGCGAAACCCATGCCAGACTTCTTGCAAATCTGCTTGATCCATCTCAAAACCAGGATAATACTTAGGTACACTCTCCAAAATACCTTGCAGCCGATTGCGATTTACCTTAGGTGATAAATTGCTTAACTCTAGTGTACCACCGATCCTCAGATCCTCGCCCATTGGTGTAATAGCCACTTTAGCTTCAGTGAGAATGGTTGGATAAGCTGGCTTGTTTTTTGGTTTCTTCAAAGTAATAGAATACCCCTTACCGTCTTGCAAGAGGATCTTCAAACGCAACTTCTTCAATAGCTCAGCAGACCAACTTCCAGCGCAAACTAATACTTTTTGTACAGGTATCACTCGCCCATCCTGGGTCTGTAGGTGTGACACCTGGCCCTTATCTTTTTTAAAATTGGTGATACTGGTATTGGATAAAATATTCACACCGCGCTTGAGCAAAACTTGCTGTAACTGGGCGATAAAAAGATTGGGGTATAAATGCGCGTCTCCAGGATAATAGACTCCTCCGGCAACATCAAGAGGGATGTCTTTTTCTAAAGCCTGGACTTCCATTGCGGAAAGGATCTCTGCTTTTAAACCTAAAGCATGCGCTTGCTCCGCCATCTCTATTTCTTCCTCTCCTACCTTTGAAGATTGATAGAGCATCAATAAACCCTTTTTTTCAAAGCAAAAATCAAAGTTGGGTTCCTTTGCAAAAGCTTGGTACAATTCTTTACTCCATTCATTGTAGGCTTGCAAGATAGGCATGGCTTTTTGCACCTTCTCTGGTGTACATGATCTATAAAACCTCCAAACCCATTGCATCAAGTCTACATTCAGTCGAGGCTTTATATAAAATGGACTTTTGCTGTCCAACATCCATTTGAGCCCTTGTTGAATCACGCCAGGCGCAGCTAATGGTACAAAGTGGCTAGGCACAATCATACCAGCATTACCATGCGAAGTCCCATCTAGTAAATCTGACTGATCTACTACTGTCACCTGGTATCCCGCTTCATTCAGATACCAAGCGCTACTTAAGCCGATTATTCCGCCGCCGATTATTGTGATGTGGTGATGTGGTGACATGGAGATTTGTTGATATTGTAATTTGTTGATGAGGTGATTTTGTAATTTGTTGATATCGTGATATTGTGATGTCATGATTTGTTGATTTATCTCCCAATTTCAACACATCATTACGTCATAATGTCACTATATCGCCACATCACTATATAACCTGAAACCCATACGCGTAGGGATCGTCCTCATCATCGATGATGATTTGATTGTATCCTGTGATTTTTGCCCAACCCTGAATAGAGGGAATAATCGCCTCAAATGGGCCACACTGGACCTTCTCCTCTACCCTACCGATAAATTGGCTTCCGATATAACTCTCGTGAATAAATTGATCTCCTTTTTGTAGTTTCCCTTGCGCTGCCCACTGCGCCATCCTGGCCGAAGTACCTGTGCCACAAGGCGATCGATCAATGGCTTTATCACCATAGAAAACCGCATTGCGCCCCTGCGCTTTTGGATCAATGGTTGCTCCCGTCCACAATAAATGACTGAGCCCTTTGATATGATCCTCCGTTGGATGCTGAAAGGTATAAGCTGCATTCAACCTTTTTCTAATCACTGGACTCCAACGTATGAGGTCAGCAGCTGTATAGTTTTCGATACCCGAAAAATTGGTCTGTGGGTCAACAATAGCGTAGAAATTCCCACCATAAGCAACATCCACTTTAATGGTACCTAAGTCTGGGCATTCTACCTCTAAGCCTGCTTTATAGAGGAAAGATGGGATATTGGTGAGCCTAACCCATTTCACTTTTTTGCCTACCTGTTCATATTCCACTTTGACTAATCCAGCCGGTGTTTCTAATCTAAGCTGACCAGGAACTTTAGGCTGTACCAGTCCCTCTTCCAGAGCAATCGTTACAGTACCGATGGTACCGTGGCCGCACATTGGTAGGCAACCACTGGTTTCGATGAAGAGTACGCCGATATCGTTTTGTGGATCAGTAGGCGGATACAGAATGCTTCCAGACATCATATCGTGGCCACGTGGCTCAAACATTAACCCCTTTCTAATCCAATCAAAAGATTCGAGAAAGTGGAGTCGACGTTGCATCATGGAATCTCCATTTAGGACAGGGGCGCCACCCGCTACCAAGCGCACAGGATTACCACAAGTGTGAGCATCAATACAAAAAAAAGTTTTCCGCATAACTAATCAAGAGTTGACTTCTAGCTTTCCATTAATTGTTCTATTAATTCCTAGAGGGTTATCCATTTTCAAAGCATCCGGCAATAGTGTTTCAGGGCAATTCTGATAGGCAATTGGGCGCGCAAAGCGCTTGATCGCATCAGCTCCTACACTGGTAAATCGACTATCCGTAGTTGCGGGAAATGGTCCGCCGTGCTGCATGGCATAGCCTACTTCTACGCCGGTAGGCACACCATTATAAATGAGACGACCTACTTTTTCCTCCAAAATCATTGCTAAGTCTGACCAATCACTTAACTGATCCTCGATGCCCATAATGGTAGCCGTTAGCTGACCATGTAATTTTTGGGCAATGTCCTGCAATTCGGTAGCACTCTTAGCTTGAACCAGTAGTGTGAATGGCCCAAATACTTCTTCGTGCACTTTTGGGTTAGCCAGAAAATCTTGTCCCGAAATAGTAGCTACTGCTGGAAAACCTTTCCAGGATTCTGCTTCCTGATCTTTGGCAAATAGCAGAGATACCTTTTCCTGACCGAGTACACTTTGCTTTTGCTTTTCAAAACCATTATAAATGCCTTCATTAAGCATAGTTGCGGGCACCAATCCCTGAAATGCTTGCTCCAGTGCATTGGTAAAGGCCGCTGTATGATCATCTTCGATCATAAATAGCAATCCCGGGTTGGTACAAAATTGCCCAGCTCCGAGATTCACTGAACCAGCAAGCTGTGTAGCTAGTCCTTCGATATCTTGCTCAACTTTATTGGGCATAATGAAGACAGGATTCGTACTGCCCATTTCTGCAAAAACAGGTATGGGCTCTTCTCTATCCATTGCTGCTTGATGCAAGGCCATACCTCCACGCATAGATCCGGTAAAAGCGACCGCTTTTACTAGAGGATGTTGTACGAGTTGAGTACCTACGGAATAGGTCCCATCTTGCAGGCTAGAGAATACCCCATCTGGCATCCCCGTTTTTTGAGCTGCTTTATTAATAGCTTCACTGATCAGTGCATTAGTTCCCAAGTGAGAAGGATGCGCTTTCACAATAACCGGGCATCCGGAGGCCAGCGCAGAAGCGGTATCTCCTCCGGCAGTAGAAAATGCCAAGGGAAAATTACTAGCTGTAAAAACAACGACGGGGCCAAGTGCTTGCAGCATTTTCCGGATATCAACTCTAGGCATTGGTTGACGATCAGGTAGGGCGGGATCGATGATTGCTTCTACCCAACTCCCCTCTTCAGCGATCGTTGCAAACAAACGCAGTTGATTACAGGTACGGCCCCTTTCTCCTTTGACTCTTCCCTCTGGCAATCCGCTTTCTGCCATCACGCGCTGCACAAGGGTATCTCCTAAAGACTCAATTTCCTCCGCAATCTGCCTAAGAAACTTCCCTCTATTTGCAGGGCTTTCTTGTCGATAACTTTTCCAGGCTTGGTAAGCTTTTTCGACAGCTCGGTTGGTTTCTGCCTCCGTTGCTACATGAAAGGCTCCTGGTAAGGGAGTCTGTGTGCTTGGATCCACAGCATGGATCGTACTTTGCCCTTCGGCAGAGGTCGTATAACCTATTTGGTTGGATGTAATCATTTGTTGGTAGTGATATGATGAAGATGTTTTGAATTAGACATTAGGCATTGAGATAATCAGGAAGTGTTGGTCTTGATGCCAAGCCATCTTCAATGATTTTAATAACTCGTGCTCGCTCTGCTCCTACAAGTACTTGTCTTGGGGCTCTTAAGTGCTCACTTCCAAGTTTGGTATACACCTCAGCCAATTTGATATTCTGAACAAGCTGCGGATTAATATCCAACTCTAATACTGGTAGAAACCATCGATGGATCGCGCGTGCTTCTTCGTATCTTCCCGCCTTTACCAAGCGATAAATAGCTACGGTTTCCCTTGGAAAAGCTGCAACTAAACCAGCCACCCATCCGTCAGCTCCCATAACCAACTCTTCCATAGCCAAGGTATCGACACCACAAAGAATTTTGATATCATCGCCGAAGGCATTTCTCATTCTAGTGACATTAGAAACATCTCTTGTACTCTCCTTAATGGCTTGAATATTGGGTAATTTCAATAGCTCCTCGATCATCTCGACTTTGATCTCGATCTTGTAATCTACTGGATTGTTGTACATCAAAATAGGTAGATCAGTACTTTGAGCTACAGTACTGAAGAAGTTGACGGTTTCTTGATCCGTAGGTTTATACATCATTGGAGGCAAAAGCATGAGGCCATCTGCACCCGCATCTTGCGCTTTTTGTGCCAGCGCAATAGCTTGCTTGGTAGAACCTTCTGCAATATTGATCATAAAAGGAATCGTCTCTGGAAACGCTTCCTGACAAGCTTGTAGTAGCTCAATCCGTTCTTCGTGGGTAATGGTGCTACTTTCTCCTAAGGAACCTCCAATGATCATACCTTCACAACCTGCTTCGATTTGAGCTTTTATATTGTGTAAAAATAATGGGATATCTAAATCTCCATTTTCTTTAAATTTTGTAGTGATTGCTGGGTAAACACCCGTCCAATTTGGTTTCATATTCCATGATTTAATGGGTCCCCACTCTGGCATTAAGCTTTATTGGTGGAGAAATGAGTGAATGATTCATTTATTTTGAAAAGCTATTTAGCTCCTCCTTGAACAAAATCCCGTCAAATAGAATAAATTTGTCCTAAATAACCAAAGTATGAAAAGATTAATTCTTCCGATTCTCTTGTGCATGGCTTGTCAGGCTCCAACAAGCCTTGCTTCTGATCAAATAAGTGAGCAAGAAGCACAAATTGCGAAAGATCTGATTCAGGGTGCTTTTGATGACTTGTGGGCCGGAGTAGACTCTACTAAAATACTAGATTACCATACCGAAGATTTCATCATCCTGGAGCAAGGTGAGGTCTGGAACAATGATCGGATTAAACAATTTATGCGTGGGCAATTAGCCAGAACCAATCGCCCTAAACGCATCAACAAAATGGATTATATCTCCATTCAGAAATATGGCCCATCTATGCAGATTGCCTATTTCAACGAAGCCAAATTCTTTAAAGCGGATACTTTGGTTGGTGAAGCGGGTTGGCTAGAAAGTGCGCTGGCTGTACAAACAGAGCAAGGCTGGCGTTTAAAAATGATGCATTCGACGGGACTGAGAAGATAGGCCTCAATCCAATAAATCTTTGGGAAGTGACTTGGAGGCCTTGGCACCCAGGGCTTTAATCTTTTCTGCACGTCCAATTAAGGTGTCTCCTTTCTTTTTCGAGTCTACCAACTTGCGCATGGCGCGGTCATAAGCCGATTGTGCCATGTCCAGGCGTTGTCCAATGGATTGGAGATCTTCTACAAAGGAGCAAAATTTATCATACAATAATCCACTCTGGCGAGCTATCTCTACTACCGATTTTTTCTGTTTTTCTTGTTTCCAGATATAGGAGACCGTACGCATGGTGGCTAGTAGTGTTGAGGTAGTGACAATAACAATATTCTTATCTAAGGCATCTGTAAAGAGTCGGTTATCTTCTTGGAGCGCGATGGCCAAAGCCGCATCAATGGGCACAAATAAAAGCAAATAATCAGGTGTGTTGATTTGGTAGAGAAGTTGGTAGTTTTTGCTACTCAAATCCTTGATATGTCTGCGGATACTTTCCAAATGAGATTTGAGGGCAATCAGCCTTTCTTGTTCTTTATCGGCATTACAAAAACGCTCATAAGCGGTCAGGGAGACTTTGGCATCGATGATCAGTTGCTTTTGTTCGGGTAGATTGACAATGAAGTCGGGCCGTTTGAGCTTCCCATTTTGGTCGCGAAAACTATTCTGTACTTGATAATGGATATTTTTTTGCAAGCCAGCTTTCTGTAGGAGGAGTTCCAATTGTAACTCGCCCCAATCGCCCTGTGTTTTGTTGCTCCCTTTGAGTGCAGAAGCGAGGTTGTTGGCATCTTGGCTCAATTTTGTATTCAGGCTGCGCAGCTGCTCAATTTCTTTTTTCAAAGAAACGCGGTCTCGAGTTTCCTCCAAAAAACGCCTTTCAATACCTTGCTCAAAAGCTTTGATTTTCTCTCGGAGTGGGTCTAGCAAAGTTTTCAGTTCTTGCTGATTAGTGTGGCTAAAGCGCTTACTCTTCTCTTCTAAGAGGCGGTTGGCGACTTGCTCAAACTCTAACTTGGATTGCTCCTGCAAACGCTGAATTTCCGATTTGAGATTGATGAGTTTATCATCTAAATGCAGAATGGTTTGATCTTTGGAAGACAGAAAAGCGGCCAGCTCCCGGATTTCTTCTTCCTTCTCTCTCATATCTTCTCGCATGATATCGATCTCGTGCTGTAGATGATCGAACAGCGATTTTGCGACATAATCTTTATCCACCTTTTCAGGACTAAAATAAATCGACTTGAAACGGTAGCGAGCAACTAGCCA
Organism: Saprospiraceae bacterium; assembly: GCA_042095835.1. Lineage (GTDB taxonomy): Bacteria > Bacteroidota > Bacteroidia > Chitinophagales > Saprospiraceae > DATFKA01. The sequence goes on along the minus strand of JBELML010000025.1, from coordinate 5,159 downwards.
GGCGCTAATCACGCCAATGATTAAGCCTAAGCAGAGAAATAAGAAAGCAGAAGAAGATGCGGTATCTGTCATATACTACTTTGTTTGACCGACCAAGCAAATCGTTTCAAATCGACCAACAAAGTAAATATATATGTTTTTACTGACGATCCCGCTAAAAAGTATATTTTTTATCAGGACGCCTGCAATGCCTTTTATCCCAAGCTACCATGCTAGCGCTTGAAGAAACCTGCAACAAATAGGATCACTATAGCGCCAGCGGCAGCAACTACAATAGATTCCAAAAGGCCATTACCTATATTCAAATTAACGCCCAGCTCTTCGAATAAATAATTACCGACTACAGAACCTAGAACCCCTAAAATAAGATTGGTCAAAAAGCCGTAGCCTTTACCTTTCATAATTTGGCCAGCAAGCCAACCGGCAATAGCGCCTACAATGATAACGACGATTAGTGACATGGATTTAATGTTGTATTGATGAAATGATTTATATCTCCATCCCAAAGTCTTCCAAAACTATGTTCCTTTCCCCAATTCTTCTGCTCTAGCAAAGGCAGCTTTTGCTCCTGTTATGATGTCGGCTTTTAATGCATTAGCCTGGAAGGAGCGCATGGCTGCTTCTGTAGTACCGCCTTTGGAAGATACGCGCTTTATCCACTCTGGACAAGATAAATTCGACGCAAGGTACAATTCGATCGCTCCGAGGAAAGTCTGGCCGACTAAAAGCTCCGCTTCTGCCTCATTAAAACCCATTTCTTGAGCAGCTTCCATCATACCATCCATAAAATGCCAAACGTAGGCAGGACCACTTCCTGAGATGGCAGTTGAGGCATCGATTGCTTGTTCGGAATCGACATAGACCGTTTTGCCCGTTGTATTTAGGAGATTTTGTACCATGACCAACTCTATCCTGGTGACGGCATCCGAGCTGGTATAGGCCGTCATGCCTCTACCTACTTGTGCGGGTAGATTTGGCATTGCTCGTATGACCTTTTCTACACCAAGAGCAGCGCATATTGTTTCTATTTTAACGCCAGCCATAATCGAGACAAAGACTTGCTGGGGGTCAATGAGATGTTTAATCGAGGCAAACAAGACGTGGCAATCCTGTGGCTTTACAGCAAAAATAATGAGGTCAGCCTTGCCCATGCATTCTTCGGCACGACCGTAGACCGTTCCAATGTCCTTTTTAGATAATACTAGTGCTTTCTCGGGAGATTTTTCCAGGATCATCATATTTTCCTTGGTGGCAATATGGGATCGTAGAAAGCTTTGGGCATAAGTCATCCCCATATTTCCACCTCCGATAACGAGTATCTTCATAATTTTTATGTTTCTTGTTTGTTCTTCTTTGTTCTTGTTATCGAAGTAAAATTAAAGAGTTCCTAGAGAACTTCTCAAGAAAAATTTTTTTTACAAAAACAATTTATACTGTTGCAACATTAGATGTATATACATATATTTGCAATATCAAATGGAAGTACAAGTGAAAATTGAAGAAGCCATACAGCAAAAAAAGTTTCAAAGTGAGTTTCACCGAGCTCAAATAAACTTGCTATATACGGCTGCCTGGATCACCCAACAATCTACACAAGCCTTAAAGCCTTTTAATATCTCGGTGCAACAATTCAATATTCTGAGAATATTAAGAGGAATGCATCCTGAGCCTGCTACGGTGAAGCTACTCACTGAGCGCATGATTGACAAAATGTCTAATGCCTCGCGATTGGTAGAAAAGCTCAAGCAAAAAGGACTGGTCCAGCGGCAAGACTGCCCCTCGGATCGTAGAAGAGTAGATATTTCTATTACCGAAGAAGGTCTAGCATTATTGGCTGAAGCATCAGCTGCTATGGAAGATGCTTCTACCAAGCAGATGGCCCATCTCAATGAGGAGGAGGCTAGCCTGCTAAGCAATTTGCTCGATCGAATTAGAACGGATGAGTAATATTTTTTTGAAAAAATAGATGTATAGACATTAAATGTTTAAACTTATTTTTTCTACAACTGTTATCAAGGCGTATTTATTCAAAAACGGAGTCCCTGTGGAAATGTTTTTGAATGGAGTTGAACTAATTATTAATTAATCATACTATCAATAACCTTAGCCTGGAAGTGTCCGGGCAACAAACCAATTAACAATGAAAAAGTTAACATTTCTATTTGCGATTGCTGCTTTAGCTGGTTTAGCATTCACTAATCCTGTAGCTGACGTTGTAACCTATACTGTAAACGCAAGCGAAAGCACTGTGAAGTGGGTTGCTAAAAAAGTAACTGGCGCACACGAAGGATTGGTCAGCATCCAGTCTGGTAATCTAGAGTACACAGATGGTTTATTATCTGGTGGTGAGTTCACTATCGACATGACTTCTATTTCTGTTACAGATTTGAAAGGAGAATGGGCAGACAAGTTAACAGGTCACTTGAATTCTGCTGATTTCTTCGACACGGCTAACCACCCTACTGCTACCTTTACCATCACTTCTGCTACTTCAAGAGGTGTAGATGGTGCTTACAAAGTAAAAGGGGACTTGACTGTAAAAGGTATTACCAAGTCTATCACACTGCCTACTGTCCAGTTGACGGAAGGTGAAGATGGTATTACAACTACTGAAGCGCTTACCATCGTTTTGGACCGTACTGATTTTGATGTACGTTATGGTTCTGGTTCTTTCTTCAGCAACTTGGGAGACAAGACCATCTATGATGATTTTGAATTGACTGTTGCTTTGAAAGCAGATAAATAATCAACAATTCTATATCCAAGATATTGGGCCTTCTTATCCGTTTGGGTGGGAAGGTTTTTTTGAACCATATAAGGGATTATAAGGGCATTTAAGGGCATTGGAACCACATAGGGAACATAGATCACATAGGTTTTGTAGTATCTATGTTTTCTATTGATTGCTATGTGGTTGCATTATAGCCCCCTTTGAACCATATAAGGGATTATAAGGACATTTAAGGGCATTGGAACCACATAGGGCATATAGATCACATAGGTGTTGGCTATGTGATCTATGTGCTTATTCTTACTTCTTTTTCAAAGTAGGATAATCTATCCCTAGTTGCTCTAGGTAGCTTTCGAATTTGGACTCATCGTAGTAGAATTTTTCTAGCTGTGGGCGGAATTCTCCCATGATATCTTCATTCAAATAAATAGCTGGTTCGTCCTCTTCAGAGACCATAGGTATGTATTGTTGCTTCATACCTTGCTCTTCCCGAAAGTACTTCCAAGCCTGATCTACCAACTCTGGTTTGAGGAAGAAATCTAGTAAAGTCATAGCCTCTGCTTTAGCTCCCGACACTACGCCCTTGTGAGCAATCGGAGTAGCCATAGCAATAGCATTGGACCAGTGATGACCTTGTAGACCAGGAATATTCGATGGAAAACGCATGGTGACTGTTGGTAATTTCCAGGAGATATCACCAATATCATCAGAGCCTCCACTGACCATTCTGCGAATAGGCAGACCAATCGTATCTAATTTTAAGGCCAGGCCAGTGGTATCTCTAGGAGAGTTGACTTCTTTTTGTACTGCCTTAGCTAGCGTCTGATCTGCCTCACTCCATTCGGGAAGGCCTACTTCTCTGATGTTTTGGTACATGGTCTCTGCGATCACTTTATTGAAGTGTCTGGGCCAGGCTGATCCGAGGATGCGTTTGCTCATTTTAGTATTGGTCATCAAAGCTGCACCGGCTGCAATTTTATTGGCTCGCTCATAAACCTCCATAATCTTAGGGTAGGTTACATGGCGGAAATAATACCAAATAGATGCTTTTGAAGGTACTACATTGGGTTGATCACCACCGTTGTTAATCACAGAGTGCGAACGGTGTATAGGATCTAAGTGCTCCCTTGCATATTGCCAACCAATGTTCATCAGCTCTGTGGCATCTGCAGCGGAGCGCCCACGCCAAGGAGCGCCAGCAGCATGAGCAGCCTCTCCCTCAAATGTATATTCTACAGAGATTAAGCCTGTACCGCGAGCTTGGCCATAGGAGACGGATAAATTGCTGGATACGTGTGTAAATATACACATGTCTACCTCATCAAAGTAGCCATCTCTGGTGAAGTAGGCTTTGGTACCTACGAGTTCTTCGGCCACACCAGGCCAAAGGATTAAGGTTCCCTGGATGCCTTCGCGTTCCATGATTTCTTTTACCGAAAGGGCAGCAACGACGTTGAGTGGATTACCTGAATTGTGTCCCTCGCCATGCCCGGGAGCACCTTCGATGATAGGATCGTGATAGGCAACGCCGGGTTTTTGCGAAGCTTTGGGTATACAATCCAAATCCGACCCTAGTGCAATGACGGGTTTACCGGATCCCCACTTGGCCCACCAAGCCGTAGGTACACCGGAGATTCCGTATTCAATTTCAAAGCCATTTTCTTTTAGAATTTCCGTAAGGTATTTAGAAGTTTCTACTTCTTGGAAACCCAGTTCCGCAAAACTAAAGACCTTATCGACCATGACCTGGGCCATCTTAGCACGATCGTCCACTTTCTGGACGACCTCATTTTTGAGCGCATCGATTTGTTGTTGAGAGTATTGCGCAGCTTGAGCAAAGCCGCTTAAGGTAAATAAGCAGAGTCCAATCCCCAAGAGGATGGTTTTTGTGTTTTTCATACTATCCGTTTTAAAATTATTCTGGTATTAAGCTTTTTTTAAAGCAATTAGTAACAGCCAAAAAACAACTTACCGATTTTGATGGAATCTTTTGCACCAATACGGCGTTAAAAAGCCTCGTCTATGCCCTGCATTGCCTACATTTTTTGCCTTGTCTTGGCACGAATTTATCCCGACCTTGTGTCGGGAAGCTTCTCGATCAAAATGCGGGACTTATTCTTTGTCCGTTACTTAGATTTCTAATATAAAAAAAGTAATGAAGATCATCCTATGACTTACCCGATTTAGGAATCAACAACTATATTTTGAAGACCAACGACCGGAGGTGTTTTTGGAGCATGTTTATTTTTATTGATAATATTATTCAACTTCGACAATGCTGTCAAAAACCAAAGCGTGTATTCCTGAAATTACACTAATCCATATCGTATTTTATAGTAGTTCCCTTGCGGAGTGGGGTCAATACATAGAAGGTGTCTAAGGTTTTCTGTTGCAGGCGAGAAAACAGTATTTTAAGGCTAATCGAGGC
>JBELML010000024.1:14618-56868 GCA_042095835.1 Saprospiraceae bacterium | reverse complement strand
AGCCAAACTCGCTCCGCTCAGACAATGCCTAGGCGGCTTCCCGCACTTCACTTATGACCTTTTTTGCACTTAATCTTGAGTAATTAGCATTTCTTTTTTAGTTTTTATTTTAATGCGTTTGCCCTAATTCACCACTAGCTGTTCTCTCTAAAATTTTAATTTTTTTATTGAAGGTGGGTAACCTTTTCTTTCTCCAAAAAATGAAGGAGCAAAGACTGAGTAACGATCAAAAAATAACTTTTCGATTTTGATGGAATCTTTTGCACCAATGCGGCGTTAAAAAGCCTCGCTGATGCCCTGCATCATCTACTTTTTTTGCCTTGCCTTGGCACGAATTTATCCCGACCTTGCGTCGGGAAGCTTCTCGATCAAAATGCGATACTTATTCTTTGTCCTTACTAAAGGAGAATGCCGAAAATCCTAAAAGAGTAGGCATAAAAAATTAAACCAACCTATTATGAAATCTTCCCCTTTTTTAATGGCCATTTTATTAAGCCCCTTATTTGGTCTAGCCAATCCAATAGCATCTACTGAGCCAGCGTCGGAGCCGCTAACATTTGAGTCCTTCTCTAGTTGGGAACCTGGTATTTACTGGTGTGCTCGTGATTTAGATATCGACTGGTCCCCAATCGGTAATCATCATTTTTTACTGTTTGTCGGTAATGCTAACATGAGTATTTTTCCTGGCAAATCTGCATTGAATGAGAGTGAAAAATACTTCATGACGGTAGGTGCCGGAGCTGAAAGCTCTAATCCAACCAACTGGGGTATGATCAGAATGGAAGTCAACTACAAAGCTGATGTCAAAGCGGTAAGGGAAGGCATTAATCCAGATAAGCATGTAAAATGGTATAGAGCAGATTATGACATCGAAGCGCACAAGATTAAAGAATTATCGACGGCTGACTTTCAAAAAATCAAAGGCTACCTCATCAACTATAGTTTCAATCAAGACAATAATAAAGTAGACGATTATGATCTAGACGACAACAACTGTGCCTCTTGGGTCAATACCTTGATGAAAGCTATGGGTATCTCTTATGATAAACGAGAAGATTACGGAGAGTTTAATGGCTTTGATTGGGGTGAAGAGGAGAATTTTGATGAGAAATTTTTCACTCGTAAGCTTTATACGACTACCCTTAAAGCAGGAGAAACATTAGGCACCAAGCAGAGGTTGTATTCCTCCAACGGGCAGTATTTTTTAGAAATGCAGGATGATGGTCACCTTTGTATTTACAAAGAAGGTAAGTCTGGTTCCTATTGGTGCTCGGGATCTTACGGATTTAAAAAAGCGAAGCTAAGTATGCAGAAGGATGGCAACCTAGTTGTCTACAGTGGCAAAGGAGCCCCCAAGTGGTCATCGAAGACGCACCCTTATCTGAATCCCATATTCAATGCTAGTAATAAACCAGTAAAACTCATTATGAGTAATGATGGTAAAATCCGCTTATACGATAAATCAAACCGCTCCGTGTGGTCAAGCTAATAGGTTTCTATACTATTTTTTTCATCGGTTTTTAATTGGTAAATTTTTCGGTCATAGTAATGAGCCATCTCGAATGTATTCGAGATGGCTATTTTATCCTTGCAGATACTGTTCTACTTGTAAAAGTGTAGAGATTTGCGAGCGAGTAATTGTCATATCCATTCTAAAGCTTTCTGTTCATGCAACTTCACGAAGGCATCTTTCTCATCGCAATACCTCCCCATATCTCCATCACACCTTCTAGCGATGGCTATTTTGAGTTGAGCGTATTCCTCAGCAATATCAGGATGTGCAATGAGGTAGTCTCTAAAGGCCACATGTCGTTCTATATTCGAATCACCCGTTTGAAAAGAGTGGATATGATGGGTGCGGCGCTCGCTACCTTTTCTAAAATAACGTCGTCGAGGAATACCGTACTCGCCTTTGACCTCATAGCCTAGTTGCTCTAACTCCGCATTTCGTTGGTCAAGGGCGTCCAGATCAGTGACTTCCAAAATGATGTCGATAATGGGTTTGGCCTTGAGCCCAGGTACGGAGGTGCTACCGATATGGTGAACTTTAAGCACCACATCTCCTAAAGCACGAATGAGGAGCCCTTCTTCTTTTTGGAAGGCCAAAGGCCAGTCGGGATTGTAATTGGATATGATAATCTGCATACGCTTTTTGGAGTTATGACGAAAAAAAAGAAGTGCTACGTTACAATTAAAAACCTAAACCATAGCCATCTCCCGATTAAATTTACGCCGGTATTCTAAAGGGGAAAGTCCTGTATATTTCTTAAAGGTTTTGCGAAAAGCTTTTTCATCAATATAGCCTACATTGTACATGACTTCATTAATATGGAGTGTTGTCGCCTCAAAGCTTTTTTTGGCGACCTCTACTCGTACTCTCTGAATATACTCGTAGGGTGTATTGTGGGTAGCCTTTTTAAACCGCCGAATAAAATTACGGCTACTGATCGCAAATTGCTTGGCTAATTCGTCTACCGTGAGTTTGTCTTCGTAGTTTTCCTCTATATATACCTGTACCTCTTTAATCGTTTCGTCGCTGTGTTCTTTTTGGCCATTAAAGATGACAAACTGGTTTTGATTGATTCTATCAAATTCAATCTCTGCCATTTTAGAACACCAAATCGCAACTTCTCTGCCATAAAACTTCTCAATAAGATAGACGATCATATTCAAAAAAGAATACGCTCCACCGCTGGTATAGATACCATTGTCTTCACTAATAATCTTTTCTGGAAGCAATCGAATATTCCTATACTTTTTCTCAAACTGTTGATGGACTTCCCAGTGTGTGGCGCAGGACTTGCCATTAAGTAGTCCCGTTTCGGCCAAGAGGAAAGCACTCCGACAAAGACTAGCGACCTCGGCATCTTTTTCTACACGCATCTTCCTGATCCAATCAATTAAAGCTTGATTTTTGGTGATCGCTTTTTCTAAATCACCCACTATAGAGGTGAGGATGATTAAATCGGTCTGCTCAATTTCTGCAAAGCTTTTGGTCGGTTTGACTTCAAAGAATTGATGGCAAGTGATAGGCGATAGGTCTTTGCCCAAAAGGTCTATACGGAATACATCTTCTTTGGTCTTACCTATTTTCTTAGAATAATGATTGGCCATCTTGAAAAGGTTCAAGGTTCCTACTATGGTATCTAGTATCAAGTGGCCCTCTGGTATTAATATACTTAAATGCTTCATCTGCCCTACATTTTATATGCTGTAAAGGTAAAAAATCAATTTGGCATTATCAACACCCAAAGGTGTCATTAATAACACCCTCAAAGACTTTAATTTGGCCATATCTTTGAGTCATCAATTCATCAAAAAATGCTGACAAGCTTTATAAGGAATGGGGCATTAATAAAGCATACAAGATTTACGCAGGTATTTTGCTGTTCAGTGAGGCAAAAAACGTAGGCGATGCAGCGCATAGACGAGGCTTTTTAACGAAACTGGGCGGCAAAAGAACAAGTAAAGATGTTTAATTTATTATTGACTCATTCCTAAGCATATTCAGCGCAAAAAATTAAATCATGACGAATCAACAAATTACCGTAGTGTACAAATGGACAGCAAATGAAGGTCAATCAGAAGCACTTAAAGCGATTTATGAAGAAGTAAGCCAACAAATGGAGGCCAACGAACCCAATGCTTTACGAGTAGAATGTTACTTTGACGAAAGTACCCGAACGCTCGTCGTTTACGATCTATTTGCAGATAATGCAGCTTTAGGACTACACTTGAGCACAACCGCAGCCGGTCATTTTCCTACCTTATTACAAGTAGCCGTGCCTGGAGCATTTTTATTTCTTGGTGAGGTAGCCGAAGAATTACAGCAAGCTGCTAAAGGTATGGGCTTGGATGCTACCTTTGCACCGAATATTTTTGGGTTCACCAGAGCGATAGAAGCAGTTTAAGATATTGCTACAGTAGGAATGCGGACGCGATTTATAAAAAATGAAGAGGTATTTCCTAGTAGAAACACCTCTTTATTTTTTTATACCTAAGGTAAACGCACCAAAAAATCACACCTTCGCTTTTTATTATTCCTACTGAAACTCCAATTCAAAACCGCTCTAGCGTCTTCATTTTTGTCATTCGATACAAAAACGAAGCAAAAAAATCTTGCCTAGCCAAACTCGTTCCACTCAAACAGTGCCTAGGCGGCATCCCGCACTTTGCTTATGACTTTTTCACACTTGATTTTCGACAATAAGCATTTCTTTTTAAGTTTTTATTTTAATGAAGCTGTTTAAAGTTTCCTTGTTGGGCTATCAAAAACATCTTTTAAGACTACTCTTCGTTAAAAAGCCTCAGCTATGCGATGCATAGCTTACGTTTTTTGCCTCGATTAGCCTTAAAATACTGTTTTCTCGCCTGCAACAGAAAACCTTAGACAACTTCAATGCGTTTGCCCTAATTTCTTAGGAGAAACACCCCTTTATTTTTTTACTTCAAAATACCCAAATAAGCCTTCCAAGGCCCAACCTCTGTTTGGTATTGCTTGGCCATCACTCTGGTGATCTGCGCAATATGTCCCAGATCGTGGACCGTCCAGGTAGAGAGGAGTTCCTTCAAGTTGGCTTCGCCCAAAGCGGGATGTATGCCCTTCCACGACAACGTTTGCGCATTGATTGCTAAGCTTTGCAGTTCTTTTATATTGGCTGCTCTTAACATCTTAAATTCTTGTAGCAAGTCCTCTATGGTTTTTTGCTCATCTCTTTGCATTTGCGCAAAGCGGTCGAAAGGTTCGAAAGTTTTGTCCGCGCTATCGGAGAGTATAATTTTTGCTCTGACCACCCAATCTGTCTTTTCACCGTGGATGAGGTGCCCTAATACATCGTAGGGGCTCCAGCTGTCCTTCCCTTCATTATTTTGCCACCAATCTGAAGAGAGGTTGGAGAGCAAAGCTTCCAGGACAAAAGGTGTCCTACTTAAGATTTCGATAGATTTTTGGAGGTCGAAATTCATGATATCTAGTTTTTTAGTTTAATAACTATCCCATCTTGCACGGTGCCCGCGTACGTCTATATGGATCACTCTAGAGCCGGGATATCTGCCTACTCCTCCACGATCTCCTATAATCTTTTGGTCCACAAGTTGGAGTATAATAGCCTTATCTGCATCCTTGTATCGACCATCTTGATTAATGTCTCTGATCAAAAGATCTACAGCTTCTCCTTTTATATGCTTACTACTCCTGGCTCCACCTACCTGTTCATTATGAAGTGGATGTCGATACCCTGAAATGACGTCAAAGCCATTAGGGTCATAGCCTTCTTTCTTCAACAATGTCTTTAAAGCCAATAGACGATACAGGAGTTTTTTATCAATTAGCCAATACTGATAAGCATTCTTGTCATATAAACAATCTCTGTAATATCGATCTTTACACAACAAATGCTTGACGCGAATGGGGCCGACTACTTTCCGATACAGATCCCTTCGCCTGACCTTATAATATCTTTTAGATTGTAAAAGGTTCCGATAGGGTACTTCATTTGATTTGGTAAAGTCTAAATAACTTTTTTCTAGGTCTTTAAAAGCTACCATTTCTAAGTTGGCCAGGAGGCTATCTATCGACTTAGAGGAATAGAGGTCTGGATTAGAGTGGTTTAAATCATAAAGTGTTTGTAGAAGATAATCTCGAGTCTTCCAAAAAGAAAGAAGGAAAATAAGGCTACCAATCACTACTCCAATAAAAATGAAAAGCCTTTTTTTATTCATTATAGATGATAATAAGGAGGATCAATCCGACTAGGATGCCAAGAATTAGGAATGCTTTTTTCATACTGAGGTAGTGTTTATTTATTGCCCTATTGCTGTTTTCCGTTCCTCTAGAGCAGCCTGGATCAATGCTTTGACCGCAGCCTGATTCGTCTGCTCCAAGGACTTGATTTTGATGTGTCGGAGTTTCTTGCCTGTACCTTCAAGTAAGCCTTCGGGATCATCTAAAAAAGCGCCTTGGTAAAAGCCCAGGTTTACCCAAGATGTATGCGGCAATACATAGACGTAGCCTTCTTTCATTTTTTTAGGGCCTACGCCATAAGTAGCCGCTCGATCTCCTAAGCGGACCACCTCACAAGTGTTGGGATCGATTTCTTCGATGACTTGTTTCAAAGCTGCTACGATAGGTAGTAGCTCCTCAGGAGTAATCGTTAAAAATCATCAAAAGTTCCAAATTGTGTTGCTACCATGGCCGTATTCTAGAGTTAGTAATTACTTTAAATATAAAGAAGTTTGTCAAAAAATGGGTTTGTTTTTCTATAAGTAAGGGCAAAATTTTGCACCTTGTTTATTCAATTTCAGGTTCTAGATGATTTATTCAATTCAATTTTTTAAAAGAAGAAATCAGTGCCCTTAAGCATCCGAGAAAGCAATGAAGCTAGAGAGTAAACTGTGCATTTAAGTACAGCGTTTGAGGCTTTTGTGACTGTATATTTTGTACCTAAAGGCACAATCAGAATACTTTAGCCATCTTATCTTGCCCGTATCGTGTACCTAAAGGCACACTTCTCTTTATCTAATTAAATGAATTCATTTTGAGCCCATCTTCAAGATCATGAAATAAACCAGAATGAGTAGATCTTTAGTGTTTTTCATCTTAAAACTCCTGGGTGTTAAAAAGATTTTTTCGCATGATCCCATTGACTTCATGAAATTGCGAAAAACGGATGTAAAAGCTGCACCAGTGCGTTTGTTTAAAAAATTCAATGTGTACACTTTGGGTTTGCATGATTCCAGCATTACCGTTGTATCACCTAAGGTGAGTCCTAAAAAGGAAGGCTTAGTCCTTTTCGTACCAGGAGGTGCCTTTATTTCTGGCCCCGTCCAGCACCATTGGGAAGCTATTGCCAAGATGGTACGACAAACTGGCAAAACGGTTTGGATGGTCGATTATCCCAAAGCACCCGAAGCAGATATTCACCGCATTAGTGTAAATATGGATCACGTCTTTGAGGAAGCAACTCAGGCTTATTCGGCAGATCAAATCCAACTGATTGGTGATTCTGCTGGAGCTGCGCTTATTATGTCACTGATCCAGAGGCTTGTGCAAAAAAATGGCGCTATCCCAGCTAAATTACTCTTAATCACGCCTGTATTTGACTCCAGTTTGTCTAATCCAAAAGTTGATGAAATAGATGCTAAAGATCCTATGCTGAGCAAAGTAGGTGCCCTGTCGGCAAAGCAAATGTGCGTCCAGGAAACGAGCTTAAAGAACCCAGCAATCTCGCCTTTGTATGGCGATTTTTCAGGTTTCCCTTCTACCGTCCTGTTCCTTGGTGGCTACGATATCAACTATCCAGATGGCCTTTTAGGCGTGGAGAAAATACAAGCTGCCCAAGTCGACTTGACCTTGATTGATGAACCTCTGATGCCCCATATTTTTCCATTATTGCCTTTGATGCCCGCTGCCAAAAAAGCCTTTGATTTGGTGATTAAGGAGCTAAAAGTGCCCTCTTAATCGAGCCTATAAACGGTGCGCGCCTCAAAAAACGGACCTGATCGATGCCCAACATGAGGGCTGAATCGAACAGTTATCGACTCCTGCTCACTACTGATCTCCTCTGGTATAGCATAGGTCTCTCTCAGAAAGAAACCATCTTTTTTACCGCTGATATTCTCCGTAGCAACTTTGACATCATTCACCAAAATATCAAAGGTCTTGGAACCCGTAAATCCACCCCAGTATTCTAAAACAAGGTCTGTAGATTGCCCTTTTTTGATCGCCATATCGAAAGAAAGCCACCCTCCACGCTCCGTGCCCCGAGCATTACGGCCTTTAAAATTCCTGGTGAAGTTCAATTTTTCACCCTTCAATTGATGCTGGTCTTCTTGGGCTTCATCACCTGGTATAAAAAGATCCATTGTTCTTTTTTCTAAAGCTTGAAAAGCATTATCTTTTTTAGCCATAGCCTCCTGATGCTTAGCCCAGCTGTCTAAGTTATACAGGTCAAAGTATACCGAATAGCGGATATCATGCACCTGGTACAATGGTTTGAACTGGATGTCCCTGGGCCTGCCCACTCCTTGCAATTTAAAGACATTGTCAGCACCATTTTCTGGGATGAGCCAATTGCTGATTTGCTGATCTTCGCTCACAATGGCAGGCACATAAGCTGGTGTGAAAGCCAGTGTATCTTCCTCAGGACCTAACAGTCCTGCCAGGACAATTGGCCCATAGAAGAAGGCTACCCGCTGAGGATTATCAGGCATCGCTTCGTAGCGAAGACTAAAGGGGAAAGCGAGTTGCACAACATCACCATCTTGCCATTCCCTTTCTAATGCAACAAAGGAGCCGGCCTCTCCATCGATTTTTTGAGGCTTCCCATTGATTCGAATTTGAATACCATCACTCGCCCAATGCGGGTAACGCAGTAACAATCGAAAAGTCTGTGGCCTATCGGTCTGTATCCTAAATTGGGTCTCCTGAGATTGCGGAAAAGCAGTCGTTTGAGTAAGCTGGATACCCTTCTCTTTCCAGTCTAGTTCGGAAGCAATATATTGACTTACGTAAAGGTCTGTCGCATTCGAATAGTAAATATGCTCACCGTGCTTACTGTGCGTCTCCATGCCTGAGCCTACACAACAGGTAAAGCCAAAAGGGTCTTGATATTCCTTATGTCCACCCATTTCTAGAGAGAGGAAATACATCACCTTTCCTGATGTCGGATGCTGAGTGGCCAGAATATGGTTGAAAAGCGCTCGTTCATAAAAATCGGCAATGGCTGCTTTAGGCGACCAACTGAACAATTGCTGAGAAAGCTTGAGCATATTATAGACATTACAAGTCTCCGTTGTTTCTGTACTCAGTCGATGATTGAGCTGGTCAGGGGCTCCAAAATACTCGTGGTTTCCGTGGCCTCCGGTGACATAGGAGTGGTGGTTGACGACCCTGTCCCAAAAGAAGCGTGCTTGCTTTTCGTAGCTAGATTCGCTGGTTTGTTCATATAGTTTTGTAGAAGCAATTAGTTTAGGAATTTGGGTGTTGCCGTGGATGCCTGGTAGGATATCGTCTCCTTTGCTAAGTGGATCGAGTACTGCTTCGTGATGGAATAATTGAGCGAGTTGGAGGTATTTTTCTTCTTGTGTGTCAACAGATAGATCAACCAAAGTCTCTTGGACACCACCAAATTCACAATTAAGCATGTCCTGAATTTGGTCATTCGTTAAATCTTTAAGGATAGTGTACATCCAATCTGCAAAGCTTTTTTCAATTGCTAAGGCTTTGCTATTACTACAAATCCTATAGGCGTCTCTGAGGCCCGCCATGATTTTATGGTAGGTATAAAAAGGAGCCCAAGTGCCGTTGAGATCAAAACTCTGGGAGCGGATTTCTCCTTTGGCGACTTCTTCTTCAAACATCCGCATGGTGCCGGGAGCCGCTCCGATATAGCCATTGCCATTAGCATTTTGTACTTCATCTAATTGCGCTACGATATAATTGACCCGTTCTAAGAATTGCTGATCTCCTGTTGATTGATACATCAGGGCGCAGGCGCTGAGGTAATGACCAAGGCTATGCCCTGCTAGAGACATACCTTCCCAGCCTTCGTAAGGTGGAGCCAAAGCCAGCAAACCGGCCTCCGTTCTAAATTTGGAGAGTAATCGGTCTGGTTCATAGTTGAGCAAGATATCCACATTGAGTGCGCTGGCTTTTTGAAAGGGGCCAGCAAGTAGTCGGACTTGATCAAGCGGAAAAGTATGAACCGCTGGAGCATTACTTTCATCTATCGATTGGATGCTAGGCTGGCAGCCCCAAAAAAGGGTACCCGCAACAGCGAATAATAGAAGAAAGGCGGCTTGGTTTTGTGTTCTATTTAATAATGACCTCATAGATACCTGTAGAAAATTGTTGAGAAAGTTGAATTTCCAGTTTAAGCGCCTGGGCTTGTACGGGTTTAAATCGTAGTCGATTGAAATTATCCTTGGAAGGTTGATCCTTGTCCAGGACCGTAACGGGTCGAAAATCCTGCCCATCTTGGTAAAGCACTTTCCAATCAACCGGAATACGACAACCTCCGTGGGGCCCGTCGTCAAACCAATAGACTTGTACCTCGCTGATTTCACTGCTTTGCGCAAAATCAAATTGCACCCATTCGACAGAATTGTTTTGGGGCCACCAGTGGTAGTACATCGCTTTGAACTGGTTGGAGGAATCTGGAAAGTCTTGATCAACCATGGTGCGCAGTGCTTTGGTTGTTTTAGAAGCAGAAACTTCGCTAGTATAGGCAATAGTTGGTGCTGGCTTGGCCTTGGCGGCACTTGGTTCCGTTGCTAGCCAAACACTCATTTCTCCCGGACCGCGATTATTCCAAAGATGATAGGGAATCAATTTTAAGTTTTGGGCTTCACTGATGGTGGTAGAGCCATCTAGTTGTTGCGCGACGGTCTGGACTTTTCCCTGGATGATAGGCGCCCCTTCAAAGTGTTGGTTTGGCGCGATAGCGAAGGCTTGATCCTTCTGTAGGAAAGCACTCAAGATGCCTTCTGGATTATCTTTCTCTTCTGCACAATATAGGATGGGGCCACGCTCAATGGCAACCTTGCCTCTATTCATTTTGACCTCCTTTCTCGCTTCTACAACATTGACCTCAAATGGAAAATGAATCTTAATCATATCGTTTTTCCACTTTCTTTGGAGTTTGATATAACCATCTGAATCCACCTTTACTTTCTGTTTTTTACCATTGAGTGATAAGGTGATCACTTGGTTTTTTTGATTTTTATAGCTGTAAAGTGCGCTGGGTACAGGGCGATGCTGAGTATAACCTGGGACTCTTAGTTTTAATTGAGCTTTAGTAGCTTTCTCTGCCTTTACCTCTATCTGCACATTCCCTTCATAAGGGAAGCCAGATGTCTGTTGTAGCTCTAGGCTTCCGTTTTCGACTTGGATACTTGTTTTACTAGAGATATATAGATTGACATAAAGGTCATTTCCTTTTTTAGCGTAGATATAGCCTGGCATTGAAGGTAGAAATCGCGCTACATTCGGGGGGCAGCAGGCACATCCAAACCATGCCTGTCTTTCATGTTGTCCTGCCGAAGCTAAAGGATTGGGGTAGAAAAAGCGATCACCAGAAATAGATACTCCAGAAATAACATTATTGTACATGCTTCTTTCGAGTACATCAATAAACTGCGCCTTGCCCGTCATCAAAAACATACGATAGTTCCAAAACGCATTGCCTACTGCCGCACAAGTCTCACAATAGGCACTCATATTGGGCAACTCAAAACTACTGCCAAAGGCTTCTCCCTGGTTGCTGGCACCTATACCACCATTGATATAATACTTACCTCCAACGACGTCCTCCCAAATATGATTGATGGCCTTGAAATAGGAATCATCACCCGTGATGGCGGCAATGTCGGCCATAGCTGTCCACATATAAGCCCCTCTCACAGCATGCCCTACCGCTTTGGTTTGTTGAGTGACGGGCAGATGAGATTGGTCGTACTCTTTGGGATTCCCGACACCTTCTTTACCTCTGATATCTAAGAAAAACTTGGCCCTATCCAAATAGCGAACATCTTTGGTGACCAGATATAACTTCACCAAGCCGATTTCAATCTCTTGATGGCCGGGTACATTTTGCATTTTTCCAGGACCAAATACCTCACACACTAAGTTGGCACTTTTGATCGCCACATCCAGTAGGGAGCGCTTGCCAGTAGAAAGGAAGTGCGCTACGGCAGCTTCATATAAATGCCCGAGATTATACAATTCGTGGCTCAATTCGTGTACCAGTTCCCAGCGTTGTTCTCCGGCCCACTCGTGTACATTTTTGCCTATGGTTCGGTTGGTGTATAAATAGCCATCTTCTTCCTGGGAAGCCGCAATGATGTAGATGAGAGAATCTAGCTTCTGTTCAAGCGTTTCGTCTTTATAGGTCTGGAGAGAATAACTGCTTGCCTCTAAAATCTTGAAGACATCAGAATCGTCAAAAGGATAAACGGAGCAGAATTTCCCCTCTTGTAGACCACCAGCAATCCGAAAATTATCTAAGCGACCAGTAGATTGGCTTTGCTCAATTGCGATGGGTATGGTTACCTCGTGGTTGGTCTTGATTTTAGGTAACCAAAAATCATCCATTAAGTCTACCTGAGAAAAAGGGATGGGTTGGACCGGATATTGTGGTGTAGTTTGGGCAGGGCTATGATTAAGAAATAGGATTCCCCAAAACAATAGACCTAATCCCCATTGGAAATCAATATGAAAAGATTTCTTTTTCAATAGATGCGAGAATAGCTTCATGGCGTGGTTTTTATTTCGTCTGCACTTAACTTTGACGAATATAATTCTTTTCCACCATTTTTCTCATCTTACCGTCTCGGTGCCTTATTTATTCTCTTTGATGCCCACTACAAAAAAGCCTCCTACTTAAGCGTAAATTGAATAAGGCTGAACTTTTTCAATGCTTGGTTTTTAGACTTAGATAAAGGCAAACGCACCAAAAAATCACCCTGCAATTTTTTATAATTCCTACTGAATTGGATTTTTTCCTTAGTCAAAGTGTATCTACTATTATCGTTTTGGTTTAAACCCAAGAAGCGGGCAAAGCCTGATGAATTAAACCAAGGCGCTGAAAGCGCCATAACCCTTTAACCCAGCCTAAAACTATGCTTTCTCTAAAAAGTCTAGTATTGAATGATACACTAAACAGTTAAACTTTCATATACAAAGAATGAACTTTCTATCTTACTGTTCATTTTTCCAAATAAAACCAAAATATGCAAACACAACCGACTAGAAAATTAGCTCCTTTTTTTACCTTCTTAATGGTCTTATTGCTAGGCCCTTTTTTGAATGCCCAATCTACTGAAGCTACTTTCGTCTACGGCGATCCATTACTTGATGCACCTGAGCTCGCACCACGAGGCGATTATGCAGTAGGTGTACGTACACTAGACTTGGTCCATAAAGATCAAATTGATATCCTCAACATTAAAGATGGGGAAGCACCACTTTATGATCGCCCGCTCAAGGTAGAGGTGTGGTACCCCGCACAAGCCGACAAGACCAATTTGCTCAAATACGATGAAGTGATGGGTACCCGAGGTGATGAGAAAAGGCCACTCATTCCATTTCAATTTTTGGGAAGAGCAACGAGAGATGCCGATCCGGTAGCTGGTGATGGTACTTTCCCTTTGGTCGTAGTATCTCACGGCTATGTAGGTTCTCGCTATCTCATGACTTACCTTACGGAGAATTTAGCTTCTAAAGGTTACGTAGTGGTGGCCATTGACCATACCGAATCGACGTTTAAAGACGCCAACGGTTTCACGAGCACGCTGCTTAATCGCTCGAAAGACATCCTATTTGTAATAGACGAAATCGCCAATGAAGGCAAGACAAAAGGCGATGGTTTTCTATCTGGTGTAGTAGATGGAGACAACACGGCTGTAATTGGCTTTTCTATGGGTGGCTACGGAGCACTCAATGTAGGAGGAGCCGCCTACAGTGAGAATGCCATTAAATTATTTGGAGCGATGTCTGGAGGTAGTACTGCCTTGGCTAGCCGTGGCGCAGGTGAAGCTTATCAGAAAACGATGGACCCTCGCATTAAAGCCATTGTTGCTTTTGCACCTTGGGGCATGGAGCGCGGTGTCTGGGATGCGGAAACGCTCAAAGGTTTGAAAGTGCCTACTTTTTTTGTAGCCGGAAGTCAGGATGATGTTTCAGGGTATGAGAAAGGGATCAAAGCCATCTACGAAGGAGCCACCAATGCAGAACGTTATTTATTGACCTATAGGAATGCCCGTCATAACGTAGCACCGAATCCTCCACCAGCAGAAGCTTTTCAGCCGGGCCTACACATTGATGAGTATTATCGCTATGCGGAGCCATCATGGGATCAGCGCCGGATGAATAATATCAACCAACACTTCGTTACGGCATTTCTAGATACGAAGTTGAAAGGGAAAGATCAAAGCCAATACCTTCAGATCAAGGCGGATTCTAATGTAGAAACCTGGCCTGGATTTGTACCGCGCTCGTCTACTGGTATGGAGCTGCTGTATGATGCGGGGCAGGAGTAGTTTAGGGCAGATGTTTAGAAAGTTTAGTTGTTTAGAGGAATCCGTCTAAACAACTAAACGCCTGCTGTCGAGTTGTCGCGAGTTGTCTTCGACCTATCTCCTTCTAGAAGAAGACTTCCTATAACCGCCACCTTTGCGACCTCTTGAGGAGTAGCCGCCTCTACCTCTTCCACGATTAGAAGATCTACTCATATCTGCTTTGTACTCTTTTAGATCTGGTGGTAATGGAATACGAAAGACTTCGGTTTCTATGAGTTGTTCTATTTTTTTGAACTTGTAGGCTTCTTCCCCATTGACATAGGTCAAAGCGACACCGGAAGCTTCGGCGCGGGCGGTACGGCCAATCCGGTGGACATAATCTTCGCCATCTCCGGGCACATCATAATTAATGACCAATTCGATATCGTTGATATCTATCCCACGAGCTAGTACATCCGTTGCTACCGCAATTTTCGTAGAGCCATTTTTGAAAGAGAGCAGCGCCTCTTCTCTGGAAGATTGATCCAAGTCCGAGTGTACTGCACATATATTCAGGCCATTCCGTTTTAGGGCCTCAGCCAGGGAGCGAACTTTTTTCTTTGTGCTAGCAAAAATGATCGCTTTTTTATCGGCTTTATCTTTCAGCAAACTTACCGTTAGTGGGATTTTCCCTTCGTCCATCACCTCATAGACACCTTGAATAATCTTCTCAGCCGGTTTAGAAATGGCGATACTGATTTCTTCTGGATTATTGAGGAGCTGGCGCGCAAACTTCCGAATCTGAGGAGGCATTGTTGCAGAGAAAAGTAAGGTTTGCCGATCCTTGGGTAGTTTATTGATGATCTGCATGATATCAGGAGCAAAACCCATATCCAACATTCGATCAGCCTCATCCAGGATGACACATCTGATGGTACTGAGATCGACATAGCCCAATTCCAAGTGCATTTTTAATCGACCGGGTGTAGCGATGACCATTTCGGTACCTCCTTTTAAGGCCCTCTTTTCCTGCTCCATTTCTTGGCCACCTCGCCCTCCATAAATGGGGATACCACTCACATTGGTAAAGTAAGAGAAGGCCTCCAATTGCTGCTCTACCTGCATGACAAGTTCGCGCGTAGGGCCGATGACCATTGTATGAATGCCTTTATGATCTGATTTTGATATTGCGTTGATGACGGGCAAGAGAAATGCCGCTGTTTTGCCTGTACCAGTTTGGGCACAAGCCAAGACATCTCTTTGGTCCATGATAAAAGGAATAGCCTGGGATTGGATAGGTGTGGCCGTTTCAAAACCCATGGCATCTAATCCGTCCAGTAGGGGTTGCTCGAATCCAAATTCTGTAAACTTCAAGTGTAGTTGAATTTAAAATGGTGATTTCAAAAGTTGAGACCTTTGGGTGGCAAAGCGCCGTAGTTTTGTCAATGAAGGAAGTCTATTTTCATATAAGATACGATACTAAAGGGTTAAAGGTCGCAAAAAATAACGACTTTTTTTATCCTTTAAGCCATTTATGCTGCATGATAGGTTCCAGCCATCAATATGCTCCTTCCGTTTACATCTACTTAATAAACGCATAAGTCGCTTAACGCATTCTTAAAGAAAGCTTAAAACTTAGTCAACAGCTTCCCCTTTCCTATGCTGTTAACTTTGAGAATTCCTTTTAAATCCAAACTTTTTTTATGAAAAACATTTTACTGACATTTATTCTAAGTCTCTGTACAGTAGGATTGATGGCACAAACTCAGGTGAGTGTGCAAATCAATAATAGTTCAGATGACATGGAAGAATTTCTTCCCGGTAACGACCAAGCCGAGGGAGGTATCGATGACGGTTCCTCTGACCTGGAGTTGGGCTCAGAAAGAACAGATGGTTCCAGACCTCAGTTGGTTGGATTGCGATTCGCTAGTGTGAGTATTCCACAAGGAGCATTAATCACTGGCGCAAGAATCGTTTTTTCTGTAGATGAGCCAGACAAGAAAACAGACCCTACCAATCTAATCATTCGCGCTCAGGATTCGGATAATCCTGGTACATTCACAACGACTCCTTTTGATATCTCTTCGAGAGCTACTCTAGGCATGATGGTCAATTGGACCATTGAAGACGGTTCATGGACAGCTGCGGGCGAAGCAAGTCCAGCTACTACAAGTCCAGATTTAACAGCTTTAGTACAGGCCTTAGTTGACCGTACAGGATGGGCGGCTGGTAATGCGATGGTGTTTACTGTGGAAGGTACAGGTACCCGTACTGCGGAGTCTTATGATGGCGACCCTACTCAAGCCGCAAGATTGGTAGTAGACTACATCGAAGCTCAAATGGTCACAGTGAGAGTTAACCAAAGTACAGATACTCAAGAGGAAGTGCTTGCTGGTTCTGAATTAGTAGAAGGTGCGCAAGATGTAGGTTCTTCTGATTTAGAATTGGGTAACGAAAGAACAAGTGGTGCAAGACCTCAAATGGTAGGTGTACGCTTTACTTCTGTAGATATCCCTCAAGGTGCAGTAGTTCTAGGTGCTAACATTCAGTTCTCTGTAGATGAGCCAGACAAAAGTTTAGATCCAGCTAGCTTTGTCATCAAAGCCGAAGATTCTGAGAATCCGGTCACTTTTGCGGATATGCCTTTTAATATCTCCGGACGCTCAACACTAGCAGATTCTGTAATTTGGGATGTGCGCGAAGGTTCTTGGGCTGATGTTGGTGCTGGTACCGCTGGTCCTGACCAACAAACTTCAGACATCTCTAGCTTAGTCCAAGCTTTAGTAAATAAAGGTGCATGGACTGCTGGTAACGCTATGGCTTTTACTTTTTATGGTGAAGGTGTACGCACCGCTGAGTCTTACAGTGGCGAGCCAACACAAGCTCCGCTACTTACCGTTAGATATGTAAATGCGACTCAGATTCGTAAAAGAGTTGCAGCTTCCGAAGATGATTTAGAAGAATATATCGACGGCCCTAACCAATCAGAAACCGTTGGTAATGTAGATGCAGGTTCTTCTGACTTAGAGTTCGGTAATGAAAGACAAAGTGGAAATGGTACTCAGTTGGTAGGTATTCGCTTTAGAGATTTAGCGATACCTCAAGGTGCTGTGATCTCTAACGCATATATCCAATTTACGGTTGATGAAACGGATAATGCTGATCCTGCCAGCTTAATGATCAAAGTACAGGATGATGACAATGCTCCTGCTTTTGCTGAGGAAGCTTTCAACGTATCATCTCGTCCTACTTTAGATGCCACGGTTCAGTGGGATATCGCTGCAGGTACTTGGGATGCAGTTGATCAAGCAGGTGCTGATCAGCAAACACCAGACCTTTCTTCTTTATTACAAGAAATTGTCAACAGAGAAGGATGGCAAGAAGGTAATTCTGTTGTATTCACTTTCGCTGGTACAGGTACTCGTACGGCTGAATCTTTTGAAGGGGAGCCAGAATCTGCCGCTGAATTAATCGTAACCATCGTAAATGCAGAAGAGCCTGAGCCAGTTGCTGCTCGTTTCGAGTTGTTCCCAATCTCTAGTTTCTCTACTGGTGTATTTGACGAAGGAGCTGCAGAAATTGTAGCTTATGACGCAATTAACCAAAATGTATTTGCCACCAATGCCGATGCCAACTCTGTTTCTATCATCGATATCTCCGCTCCAAAGAATCCTACTTTGGTAAGAGAGATCAGCCTTGCGGCTTACGGTGGTGGTGTAAACTCTGTAGCCATCAATGATTCTATCGTTGCGATTGCTATTGAAGCTGATGATGTAGATGGTGCGGGCAATGTACTATTCACCGATCTAAATGGTGACTCTTTAAACTTAGTGCCCGTTGGTGTTTTGCCTGACATGGTTACTTTCAACCGTGCTGGTGATAAAGTATTAACGGCCAACGAAGGTCAACCAAGTGATGATTATTTAACTGACCCAGAAGGTTCAGTTTCTATCATCGATCTGAGTAATGGTGTAGCCAATGCCACTGTAAATAACATTACTTTTGAAGGTTTCAATGCGGATTCTGCTGCCTTAGTTGCGGCTGGCGTTCGCATCTTCGGACCTGGTGCTTCTGTAGCACAAGATTTAGAGCCAGAATATATCACGATTACGCCTGATGATGGTATTGCTGCTGTCGTTTGTCAAGAGAACAACGCTTTAGTAATTATCGATATGGCTACTGAAGCAGCGACTGCGATTTTACCATTAGGTTTTAAAGACCATAGTCTAGAAGGTAATGGTTTTGATGCTAGTAATCGTTCTGACTCCATTAATATTACTACTCATCCAGTATTGGGTATGTATCAGCCAGATGCGATCAAATCGATCGATATCGACGGTACGACTTACCTGGTGACTGCCAATGAAGGTGATGCACGTGACTACGACGGCTTCTCTGAGGAAGTACGCGTAGCTGATTTAACACTTGATCCAACTGCTTATCCAGATGCAGATTCTTTACAGATGGATGAGAACCTAGGTCGCTTACGCACAACGGATGCGACAGGTGATACCGATGGCGATGGAGACTTCGATCAAATCTATTCTTACGGTGCGCGTTCCTTCACGATTTGGGATGCTGCAACTGGTGCACTTGTTTGGGATTCTGGCGATATGATCGAAAGAAAAGTTGCGGAATTACTACCCAACGATTTCAACTCCAATAACGACGAAAACGACTCTTTCAAGAGCCGTTCTGATGATAAAGGCCCTGAGCCAGAAGCCATTGAACTAGTAACTATGGGCGAAAACGTTTTCGCACTAGTAGGTCTAGAGCGGGTAGGTGGTGTAATGGTATTCGATATCACGGACCCTACTGCACCCTTATTCTCGAGCTATGTGAATAACCGTGACTTTAGTATAGTTGATATAGAAAATGGTTTAGATTCAGTAGGTGACTTGGGCGTGGAAGACGTTGTTTATGTAGAAGCAGCTGATTCTCCAACGGGTTCTCCACTAGTAATCACCGCCAACGAAGTATCAGGTACAGTTTCTTTGTTCTCTGTAAACGATCCTTTCGCAGCCGCTGAGTTTTCTTTGAGAATTGTCCACAACAACGACGGGGAGTCTAAGTTGCTTCCTACCGAAATCGACGGTCGTATGATCGGAGGTGCTGCGGAGTTTGTAACTGTAGTTAACGATTTGCGCGCCAGCGATAACTTACCTTCGGTGACCTTATCTTCAGGTGACAACTTCTTGGCAGGTAATGCTTTCGACGCTTCTTTATCTTTACCTGATGGGGAGCCATTCTACGATGCTATTGTGATGGATTCTATTGGATACGATGCCGTAGCAATCGGCAACCATGACTTTGACTTTGGCCCAGATGTACTAGAGCAATTTATCAACTCCTTCCAAACAACTCAACCTCCATATCTTTCTGCTAATATCGACTTCTCTGGTGAGCCTGGTCTACAAGCATTGGTTGATGCTGGTCGCATCGCTCCTCGTACGATTGTAGAAGTGGAAGGTGAACAAATTGGTATTATTGGATTGATCTACGATCGAGTTGCTTCTATTACTAGTCCACGTAATGCAATTGTATCAATGGAGCCCTACAAAATCATTGTAGATGCTCAAGTAGCTGCCTTGAAAGCAGAAGGTGTAAACAAAATCATCTTGGTCTCTCACCTACAGTCCATCAATCGTGAGATTGAATTAGCAGGTGAGTTGACAGACATTGACGTCATCATCGCAGGTGGTGGTGATGAGTTATTGAGTAATGATCCTTCCATTGCTTTACAAGGTGCCGAAATCTTTGGAGAGTATCCACTACAAGTACCAAATGCGGAAGGTAAAACGACCTACATTGTAACCACTCCTGGTGAGTACAAATACGTAGGTAACCTAGAGTTGGCATTTGATGAAAATGGTGAAATCTTCGCTGTAGGTGCGGAGTCTAATCCAATCCTAGTGGCAGATGCCATTCCGGATACGGCGATTAAAGTGGTACAAGATTCCGTAGTTGCTTACATTGACGAATTAGCGACTACTGTAGTTGCTTTCACCGAGGTAGAAATGGATGGTACACGTCCTGCAAAGCGTCGCTTCGAGACCAACCAAGGTAACTTAGTGGCAGATTCTTACCTTTGGTTAGTAGAGAAAAATGCGCCAGACCTTGATCCAGATATTCCAGTAATCGCTGTGCAAAACTCAGGTGGTATGCGCCTAGATGTTGTGATTCCGGCGAACTCTGAAATTACTGTATCAACGGTTCGTGGTATCCAAGCATTTGATAATGACATGGTGCTAATGGAGCCATTGTCTCCACAGTTATTTAGGGATATGCTAGAGAACTCTGTATCACAAGTTGAAGATACAGATGGTCGTTTCTTACAGGTTGCTGGTTTCTCTTTTGTATGGGATACTTTAGGTCTTCCTGGTTTTGGTCGGGTACAATCGGCCATGTTGGACGATGGCACGATGATGATCGAGAACTATGAGATCGTTGATGGTGCGCCTTCGGTATATGTGGTGACCAATAACTTCTCTGCTGGTCTTGCCGGACCTGTAGGCGATGACTTTGATGAGTTCCGTCAGGTAGAATTACTAGCGAACCTAGGTAGCTCTTACTTTAAAGCGGTATTAGATTATATCATTGCTGAAGATGGTCTCGATTCTTTAATCACCGCCGAGCAATATCCAGCAGGAGGAGAAGGCCGGATCATCCGTACAGGGGCAATGCCTTTATTCGGTGAGGATAGCGACAAAGATTTCACTTTGATTCCAATTGGCACCTATGAAACGGGAGCATTTGATGAGTCTGCTGCTGAAATTGTGGCTTATGATCCTGCTTCTCAGCGCGTGTTCTTTACCAACGCCAATGCGAATAGTGTAACTATCTTAGATGTTTCTAATCCTTCCACGCCTACATTAGTCTCAGATATTGATGTGTCAAGCTTCGGCGGAGGTATCAACAGTGTAGCTGTACAGAATGGTATTGTAGCCGCTGCAGTTCAAGGAAACGCAGTAGACGATAATGGTACAGTTGTATTCATGGATACGGACGGGAATGTTACAGGTCAGGTCACAGTAGGTGTACTTCCTGACATGCTTACCTTCACGCCTGATGGCAACAAAGTATTAACTGCCAATGAAGGGGAGCCAAGTGATGATTATACCATTGATCCAGAAGGTTCTGTTTCAATCATTGACATCTCTGGTGGTGTAAATGCGGCTTCAGTTACTAATGTCACTTTCGAAAGTTTGAATGGTGATATTGACGCCCTACGCGAAGCAGGTGTCCGTATTTACGGCCCAGGAGCAAGTGTAGCGCAGGATTTAGAGCCTGAATATATTGCAGTCACAGAAAATAGCCAGATCGCAGTAGCGGTTCTACAAGAAAACAACGCTATTGCTCGTATCGATTTGAGTAATAATACCCTCATCGATGTATTGCCATTAGGATATAAAAACCACGGTTTGGCCTTCAATGGCTTTGATGCTTCCAATCGTTCGGCAGGTATTGACATCAAACCTCAGCCTACTTTGGGTATGTATCAACCTGATGCAATCAAGTCTGTAAATATTGATGGAACAGATTACTTTGTGACGGCGAATGAAGGAGATTCTCGCGATTATGACGGCTTCTCTGAAGAACTGAGAGTAGAAGACCTATTCTTATACAACTTCGATTACCCTAACTTCCGCGATGTATTGATGGAAGAGAACTTGGGTAGATTAAAAACAACTACCACCAATCCTGAGAAATCAATTACCACGATTGCAGGTGTTGAAATCAGTGGTGTGGCGCCGATCTTGTCTTACGGTGCTCGTTCTTTCTCTATCTGGGATGCCGCAGGTAATTTAATCTTTGATTCAGGAGACTTCATTGAGCAAAAGCTAGCAGAATTAATCCCTGATGACTTCAACTCTACAAACGATGAGAATGGTTCTTTGAAAAACCGTTCTGATGACAAAGGTCCTGAGCCTGAAGCAATCGAGATTGCCAGACAAGATGGTAGTGTGTTCGCTTTGGTAGGTCTTGAGCGGGTAGGTGGTGTGATGGTATTTGACATCACCAATCCAACGGCTCCCGCTTTTGTAAGCTATTTGAACAATCGTGACTTCTCTGTAGAAGATGTAACAACTTCAGCAGTAGGTGATCTTGGTGTGGAAGACATCCGTTACATTCCAGTAGATGATTCTCCAGTAGATGTACCATTGGTATTGACAGCAAATGAAGTATCTGGTACAGTGACCATCTTTGCAGTGAATATGTTACCTACTTCTACACGTGATATCTTGAACTTAGCACAGTTCGATGTAAAAGTTGGTCCAAACCCATTTGTTGACAATATGAACATCAGCTATGAGTTGGAGAATACAAGTAGAGTATCTGTGAACTTAATTGATGTAAAAGGTCGCTTTGTACAAAACGTCGTGAATGAGCAACAGGCAAGTGGTGCATACAACTTCGACGTGCGTACAGCTAATCTTGTTCCTGGCATCTATTATGTGCTCGTACGTGTAAACAATAGAGTTGCTGCACTTCCTGTAGTGAAGCAATAAACTTTAAGTATAGACTAGTTGATCTAGTTCTTTGATTTTTGAAAGCCCTTTGCGCAGTAGTGTGAGGGGCTTTCTTATTATGTAAAAGCCTGAAGATCAGAATTTAGCTATAGTACTGTCATTTTATGGAGAATGACTGTATATTTGCTTAATTATAGAGCAAACGCATTAAAATAAAATCTTAAAAAGAAATGCTTATTACCCAAAATTAAGTATGAAAAAGGTGATAAGCGAAGTGCGGGAGGCCGCCTAGGCACTGTTCGAGTGGAACGAGTTTGGCTAGGCAAGATTTTTTTGCTTCGTTTTTGTATCGAATGACAAAAATGAAGATGCTAGAGCGGTTTTGAATTGGAGTGTCAGTAGGAATTATAAAAAATTGCAGGGTGATTTTTTGGTGCGTTTGCCCTAGCTTAATTATTAAACATTTAAGTACCGTAAAAATTTATCTATTACCCAAATACCAATCTATGTTCTCTAAAGACCGAGTCAAAGATTTTCTGCAAGGGATGGGTACTCATGATAAAGCTTAATAAATGATTCTATTTTCAAAATAGAGCCCGCCCTTGCTCTTTTTCAAACGTTCCCAGATTCATGATTACCACCGAACCCAAATTAGTAGCCGAACTAGATAACTTTAAAATCTGGCTCAAAAAAGGTATTCCTAAGCACATTGTCGACTTCCTGGAGACCGCCCGCTATGGTACAGACGGAGCAGTTTACGAGCACCTGATGGTTGCTGATCGTATCCAGCATATGCACGATCCACACCTGGCCTACGCCACTTTTGATGAAGATTTGGTCGCTTGTATCCTTCTAAATCGAGTAACAAGTAGACAACAGGGAGAGCGGGTCGATAGCTACTATATCCGCTACTTTAATGCTCATCCGAAATATAAAGGGCAGGGAATCACTAAAAAGCTCAGCATCCTTTTTATAGAGGAGTTGAGAAAGCATTTACCTGGAAAAGTCCTCTTTTATGCAGCAATGGAAGATGGAAACGGCCGCTCCATCAATATTGTAGAGCGCGTCGGATTCAAAAAACTAGCTCCTTTTAAAACGCTAGGTTTTAGCCGTTTCTTTCCGAAGAAAAGCAATCGCATCAGTCGTGTGGTGCATCGAGAAGAAGAAGAGCAAGTGATTCATCATCTTGAATCTTTCTACCAAAATTACAGCCTCGTCCATTTCCATAATATTTTCCAAAAGGGCCAATATTACATCATTAAGAATCAGGGAGAAATTCTAGCTGGTGTACAAATGCACAAGACCATCTGGCGAGTCGCTTCTATGCCCGGCTTGTCTGGTAAATTCCTCATCTATGCAGTACCACACATCCCGGTATTGAATAAAATGATCCACCCACAGCATTTTGAGTTCATCACCTTCGAGGGGATTTATTACCAGACAGGAAAGGAAGGCGTCCTACTTGAACTCATGGAAGGCCTACTCGCGCAAGAGCAACTGAAAACCGCCATCTTGTGGCTCGCCGAAAGTCACCCTTTGTATCCATTTTTAATTCAAAAAGGTCAACTAGGCTTGATTCACCAATTTGTAAAAGATGCCAATGCCTACCTAGCCGTTGATGATCAGTATCTCACTCCCGAGCAGCAAAGCAAACTTAAAGCAGGGATTCCTTATATTTCTACTTTTGATTTTATATAAAAATTATGCTTTCTGATTTCCAGCTCAAAGACCTGACCATTTTGCGCCACTACCTACACCAGCATCCAGAAGTCTCTGGTCAAGAGCGACAGACGGCACGCGTGATCCTTAAAAACCTAAGCCCTCTTCGTCCCGATCAGATCATCACAGATGTTGGAGGGCACGGCATCATTGCTACTTTTGATAGTGGTCGTCCGGGTTTGCATTTGTTGTTTCGGGCAGAAATAGATGCCCTACCGATCCAAGAAGTCAATACCTTCGATTATGCCTCCCAATATCCTGGAGTCTCCCATAAATGTGGCCACGAAGGGCACAGCTGTATCCTAATGGGGCTGGCAATCTGGCTTTGTAAGCATAGACCTAAAAGTGGAAAAGTCAGCCTCCTTTTTCAACCTGCCGAAGAAACGGGAGCTGGTGCAGCGGCCATGCTAGCTGATCCTAAGATGCAGGATATCCAGCCCGATTACGTTTTTGCACTGCACAATCTACCTGGGCATCCCCTCGGTGAAGTCTTGATCCGAAGAGGTCCAATTACCGCAGCAGTACGCAGTATGATCATTAAACTACATGGTAAAACCGCCCACGCTGCCGAACCTGAAAATGGGAATAACCCCAGCTTTGTCATCGCTAATCTACTTCAAGAAATCCAGCAATTTTCTAATAATGATCTCTCTAGAGCAGACTTTAAAGTGATCACGCCAGTGCATATCACGGTTGGTGAAAAGGCTTATGGTGTAGCAGCAGGCTATGGAGAGCTTCACCTGACTATTCGCTCCTGGTCAGAAGAAATCATGCAAGACCTCATTGAGGAAATCATGCAAGAGATCAATCAACAGTGCCAGCTGTATGATCTAAAATCAAGCATCGAATGGACCGATGCTTTTTTGGGAAATACCAATGATGACGATGCAGTTGATGCCGTTTTAGAGGCTACTCAACAATTGGATTATCCACTCAGGCTATTGGATTATCCACTCAAATGGGGCGAAGACTTTGGCTACTTCACCCAGCGATTTCTGGGTGCTTTCTTCGGCTTGGGAGCAGGTAAAGATTGTCCTGCCTTGCACAATCCAGACTACGATTTTCCAGATGCCCTAATTGAGAAAGGAGTGGAATTGTTTGGAAGAATAATTGCACATCTTTTAGATGATTAATCTCCTCTATTGATCAAAAAAATTCAAGCCTCCAGGCATGAATTTTGAGATCAGGTGACATCATTTCCTCAAACCGTCGATCTTTTTTGTAGCGTATAAGCAAATTATCATCATGCAAACAGAAATTATAATGTAAGTTCTGTATTTTTTGGAAAAGCTTTCAAATGCACAGATGCCTATTCCTTTCTGTCTTGATTTTATCTTCTTGTACGCTACCATCTTCGGATCGCCCACCCAATGTAGTTTTAATCCTTATCGACGATTTAGGCTGGGCCGATTTAAGTTGCTACGGAAGCACTTATTATGAAACACCAGCCATAGACCGCTTGGCGAGTCAGGGTGTTCGTTTTACAGATGCCTACGCAGCCGCAGCGATTTGTTCTCCAGCCAGGGCGGGTTTGATCACCGGCCAATATCCAGCGCGCTTGAATATTACAGATTGGATTCCAGGGAGTGATCCGCAGAACCGAATACTCCTTGGAGCAAAGGATGAGCACCAGCTCCCTTTGGCTTCTACAACGATAGCAGAAGTTTTCAAAGCAGAAGGCTATGCTACAGCTTTCTTTGGGAAATGGCATTTAGGAGAAGAGGGTTTCTTCCCAGAAGATCAAGGATTTGATCTCAATAAAGGAGGGCATTGGGCAGGCCAGCCAGCTTCTTATTTTTATCCTTATAAAAATGACCGCAAACGCTGGGATGTGCCAGGGCTCGAAGGTGGAGAAGAAGGAGAATACCTGACGGATCGGCTGGCGAATGAAGCCATCGATTTTATCCAACAACAAAAGGAGCAACCGTTTTTTGTAATGCTTTCTCATTACACCGTACATACACCTATCCAAGCCAAAGAAGAGGACATCGAATATTACCAAAACAAGCCCAAATCCAGACTAGACACCATTGCTTTTAGCGCCGAAGGTGATGCCCGCACCAAACTGCAACAAGACAATCCCACTTATGCGGCCATGATCAAGAGTATGGATGAAAGTGTAGCTTCGATTCTAAAGACTTTGGAAACTTTAGATATAGAAGAAGAAACCATCATCGTTTTTACTTCCGACAATGGTGGCCTGACTACCTTACCTGCCAGGCGAGAAGCACCGACGGCAGGGCCTCCTTTACGAGCAGGTAAAGGTTGGTTGTACGAAGGCGGTATTCGGGTACCCATGATTATGCATTGGCCCGGGAAAATTGCCCACGGCAAGGTCTCTAACCTACCGATTTCGGGCATTGATATTTTCTCTACGCTCATTGGTTTAGCTGGTCTAGACGCCTCAAAACACGAGGTAGATGGTGATGATTTGTCTCCCCAAATTCTCGGCAAGGCACAAGCAATAGAAAGGCAAGTCTTCTGGCATTTTCCACACTACCACGGTTCGGGGAGTTTACCTTCGGCGGCTATTCGGAGTGGAGACTATAAATTGATCCATTGGTACGAGGCTGGTACAAGCGAATTGTATAATCTGAAGAAAGATTTAAGTGAGACAAGAGATTTGAGTGAGAAAAACCCCCAAATAAGGGATTCGCTTTATAAAGCTTTATTAAATTGGCAGAAGGAAGTTGGGGCACAGTTGCCCGAAAGGAACCCAAGGTTTGAAAAAACTGTTGATTAGGAGATATTCCTAAGACGAATTCATCTTTACAACTATACACTATTAAGAAGGAAGACGAAAATCTTAAAAAATGGAAACTCATTCTCGGATCACCTTCTGACCCTGAAGAGTTTATCAGCCTCAACGCCCTTGAGCAAGGGATGAGCGATGTCTTAGATGCCCTCTACGATAGTGAGAAAGACCGCGGCCTAGGCGATACCTCTCCTTATGTGAATCGCTGGCTCGGTGACATCCGCAAGTATTTCCCCTCTTCCGTAGTTCAGGTTTTACAGAAGGATGCGCTGGAGCGTTTAGGCCTTAAGGAAATGCTCCTAGAACCAGAATTACTAGAAACCATTGAAGCAGATGTAGAGTTAGTGGGCACCTTACTCAGTCTCAATAAGGTCTTGCCAGGCAAAACGAGGGAAAGTGCTCGTATCGTTGTGGAGAAAGTCGTACGACAATTAGAAAAACGCCTGCGTAATCCCTTGCGAGAAGCTATCAATGGAAGCCTCAATAAGGCGGCTCGCAAACTACGCCCCAAAATGCGAGAAGTAGACTGGCACCAGACCATTAAAGCGAATCTAAAGCATTACCAAGCAGATTATAAGACCATCATTCCAGAAAAGCTTATTGGACATGGTAAACGCAGGCGGCAACTGAAGCATATTATACTACTAGTTGACCAGAGTGGTTCGATGGCTTCTTCTATGGTCTACTCTGGCGTGATCGGCTCCATTATCGCTTCACTTTCTAGTGTAAAAACGAATCTAGTGGTATTTGATACCAGCGTAGTGGACCTTTCTGATAAATTGAGCGATCCTGTCGAATTGTTGTTTACGACCCAATTGGGAGGAGGCACCCACATCGACAAAGCGCTGAAATATGCTCAACAGTTAATTGTCAATCCACAAGACACTATCCTGGTTTTGGTCTCCGATTTAATGGAAGGCCTGAGTGAGCAATCCTTAATACGTACAGCAGCGAGTGTCAAAGCGAGTGGTGTACAATTGATTAGTCTGCTGGCCCTAAGTGATAAAGGGAAGCCCGTCTATGATCGGAATATGGCCAGCAACTTCCAGGCGCTAGACATCCCCGTTTTTGGCTGTACGCCTGACCTTTTCCCTAGTCTAATGGCCGCCGCTATTAATCGAAATAATATCCAACAATGGATGGCACGGCATAATATTGGCTAGGAGACCACGCACTACTTTTTCTTTAACATTTTTAGCAAAATATGATGAACTGGCCATTACTTATTGCAAATGTACTCACCCTATTTGGTTATTAACAGGTGCGAATGCAACACCCTTTTTAAAAGCGCGTCTTCATTAGTGAAAGACCTTTATCAAAATCAGGTTTGACTTCGATGCCAGCATTTAATGACGAAAGACAACTTATCCGTGCCTGCTTAGCGAATAAGCGGAGGGCACAAACGACCTTGTATAATCACTACAAAGGGAAGATGTATGGCGTCTGTCTGCGGTATGCTAAATCCGAAGCACAAGCTCAAGATTTTTTACAAGAAGGGTTTTTGAAGGTTTTTAAAAGCCTTAGCCAATACCGATTTGAGGTGCCCGTAGAGTATTGGATGAAACGTATCATTGTGAATGCTTGCATCTCTGAGCTGCGTCGAAAAAAAGAACCACTCAACCAGGCATTACCCATTGAGACCATTGGAGAGCTGAAGGAGGAAGGACAAGCGACCTTAGACACCAGCCAACTCTCCAC
The DNA here is from genome assembly GCA_042095835.1 of Saprospiraceae bacterium. Classification (GTDB taxonomy): domain Bacteria; phylum Bacteroidota; class Bacteroidia; order Chitinophagales; family Saprospiraceae; genus DATFKA01. The sequence goes on along the minus strand of JBELML010000024.1, from coordinate 28,230 downwards.
CACCCAATTATTGCATTTCATCCAAAAGCTTCCCGAAGGTTATCGGGCAGTTTTCAACTTGTACGCTATCGAGGGCTATGATCATCAGGAGATCAGTGAGATCATGAGCATCTCCGCAGGTACTTCTCGGTCGCAGTATGCACGAGCGAGAAAACTATTGGCCAAACAGGTAAAACAGGAACTTAATCAAAGAGCATTACCATGATGGATTCAAATTTTGAAAAAGCGTTGCGTGATCGGTTTGAGCAATTTGAAGCAGCTCCTCCGGAGTCTCTATGGACCAACATCTTCTGGCGATTGCGGTTCCCGAATATATTGTCCATGAGTGCTTGGGTAGCGATTATTACCGCAGCCTTGTTCTCTCTTAGTTTTTTTATACAAAAAGAGGCTTCTCTACCCGAGGCACCTCCTACGCCAAGTGATCGACTTATCTTATTAATCGACACTTCGTTTTGTGCAGATGGTTCCTTTAAAATGGATACCGTATTTATGGATTTACCGCCCATCCAACAACCAGAAATTGAAGTAAAGCCTTCCATCAAATACCAGTGGAAAGATCAAGGCGAAGAGAATATTATTGCGCAGAATATGCTACAGCAAGATACTGCGAGCTTTAATAATGGCAAGCGGCTATTTATCAACTACTGTGGAACTTGCCATGATATAAAAAGCAACTTTACCGGCCCTGCGCTGGCAGGCGTAACTAAAAAATATGAGAAAGAGTGGTTATATGCCTTTACTCGGAATAGTGGTAAAATGATTGCCGATGGCGATCCCCTTGCCTTAAAATTATGGGAAGATTGGTCACCTACTGCCATGAATGCTTTTCCCAATCTGAAAGACGAGGAACTCGATGATATCTACTACTATGTAGAGGAAGTGGCGGCGATGGATTGATAGGATGGCATGGATGCCCTATGATATGGTGAAGTAATGAGGTCTATGTCATCCAGTCACCAAAGCGCGCTCCCAATCTCTCTTCAAATCCTCAAAAGCCTCTAGACCAACTGATATCCTCAACAGGTTCTCGGGCGTCGGGCTATCCTCTCCTTCTACGGACTTGCGGTGCTCAACAAGACTTTCTACACCACCCAAGCTGGTAGCGGTAGTAAAGAGCTGTAGTCGATTGCTGACTTCAATGGCCCGCTGGGCATCTCCTTTCACTAGCACAGATAGCATAGCACCAAAGCCATTGGGCATTTGTTTTTTGGCGATCTCATGCTGAGGGTGGCTTTCTAGCCCAGGATAATTGACCGATTCAATAGCAGGGTGTTCATCTAAGAATTGAGCAAGCTGCTGGGCTGTTTCAGTCTGTGCATTCACTCTGGTATAAAGGGTCTGCATACCTCTGCTGACAAGCCAAGCATCAAAGGGCGACGGTACCGCTCCTCCTAAAATTTGGATGCGTTCTAATTGATGGGTAAATTCAGGATGCCCTTTGACTACTATGGCACCACTTAGCACATCGGAGTGCCCACCAAAATATTTGGTGGTGGAGTGAATAGAGATATCAGCGCCTAAGTTTAATGGCAATTGTAATACCGGGCTCGGCCAAGTATTATCTACTGCAAGCAGCGCTTGTGGGTTATGCTGTTTTACTAGCTGAGCGATAACAGTAATATCAGATATCTTGAGCTGCGGGTTGGATGGTGTCTCCAACCAAACGAGCTTGGTATTCGCTTGTAGTGCAGCTTTTACGGCTTTATTATCAGACATATCTACCAAGTCATAGCTCAGACCCCAGGGCGCATATACTTCCTTGATTAAAGCATAGATATTGTAATAGACATCGTCTGGCAATAAGACATGATCTCCAGGTTTGAGCGCCTGAAAGATAGCAGAAATAGCCGCCATACCTGAGGAAAAAGCCAAACATCGATCACCTTGCTCCAATTGAGCAATGCCCTCCTCCAAGATTTTACGATTGGGATTTTGCATACGGCTATACACGAATCCATGCTCATAGGAACCATCTGCTTCTCTATGAAAAGTAGTAGACAAATAGATCGGCGTACTCACTGGTTTCGCCGTACGAAATGCATTCTCCGCTGCTTGGACAGCCAAAGTTTGAGGTGATTTCTTAGAACTCATAGGCTACAAAGAAAGATAGAATTGTTTAAAGGTCCTATCCCCATAAAAGTATAGACCAAAATTATTTACAAACAAGACTCAAAAACGCTAATTAAGTTTACCCAATAATAAAACACCTCGCATAGTTGATCCCACATTACAAAACGAAGGACTCTCCCCAACACAATCAAAAACATCTCCATGTCATCACATCTCTACATCACAACATCTTCACATCTCCACATCACAACGTCCCCACATCTCCATGTCATCACATCCCCACATCACAATATCCCCACATCTCCATGTCACCACATCACAACGTGGCCACATCTACTCCAAAACACGTTCCAGTATAAAAAAATACGGCTCCTCCATACCTCGTAAGTCCATCAACCCCAGCACTCGTTTGTCATCGATTTTTCGAAAAACATCACAAATGGGCAATGCGTCGTAGATCATCGTAGCACTGACTTTTCCTCGGTGTTCTTGCATGCGTAGTCTGGCAGTATACTTCTTAGTACCAACCAACCCTTTCACTGCACGCACAATGCTGTGCGCATATCCTTTTTTCATCAAGTTGATTAACAAGGGATGAAAGGAAGTGAGCATGGGATTAATCTGGAAGGTTTTCGTCCGATTTTTATCCGCATAATAGACCAAAGGATGTACGCTTTCAGCATCTCTGAATTCTTTTCCGTACCAACCGCTTGTTGCGAGTGCGCCTTCAATATAATGGCCCGTGACAAACTCCGCTCCCCGCCAGCGACCAATCATTTGATCGATAGAGACGGGCTCCAAGTGATCGAAAAGCTGCATAAGCTCCTCGTAACTATATTGATTTCCAGCTTGTATTGATTGCAAGGAATCTACTGTTGCCTTATCCATGTGCTAATTTTTCAAAAAGATAAGGCTTTTTATACAGTTTTAGTCGTAGCGGCCTCCAGGGCCTTTTTAATAGTCTGGTTCTTATCATCTAAAATGATATTACAAGTAAAATCAGCCAGTAGCGTAATCTGTTGTGGCGTCAGATTAATAGTTAAAACAGCATTCTGATTAAAGGTTTTATAATTTGGAAAATGGGCGTAGCCGCCATTTTTACCTTGATTAATATCATTTTGTACCGGCTTTGGCAATTGACTTTCCCAATGACTAGATGTGCCTAAATAGCACCAAATGACGTCGATCGTACCCATACCAGAAGGAATGCCCCAATAGCTATTTGGTTGAATATCGTGCGTTGTAGTGACAATCAGTGCCTCTCCATTACTTTGTCTGGCATAAAGGGCATCCACAACCTGCTGGCAATCACTGGAAGGAAATACCTGATTAGTCGGATAAGTATAGGACCAATGCGAATTCGCAAAACCAAATAGCGCAGGGAGGGACTCGTCAATAAAGTGCTTTGGATCATTGTCTCTTTCCGAACTTGCTACGTAGCCGGGCTTTAATGGAGCATCTGTATTAATAAAGACGATAGCGGTTTTTACACCTCTTTGAATCATGGAAATCAATCCATAGTTATCGAGTAGTCCAGCATCACCAAAGAAGGTATTATTATCGGTATTTTTCAGACTAGGCGTTACTGGCCAATAGATGGATTGCGGATCAATGGTTCCATCAGAACCTAAGTCACTTGCAATATGAGCAAGAATTTCTGCTACGGCAAAACTACTTGTACCGGTCGCATCACTAATATTTTGTGGGCGATCACTATTGGTGATGCTGGCGTAGCCGGTAGTACCTGCAAAGGGTGTAGTATCAAGATCAGCAGAAATCGCGGTTTTTTTTCTCTTTCTACCTAATAGCCAATCTAGCAATCGTTGTAAGAAACTTCGCCGTTTAGGAGCTACCTCAATTTCAGTATTTGCAGAAGGGTCACAAGCAGAAGTAATTTGACTAGGTTTCAAACCACGAAAAGCAAAGGGCTCGATAAACCCACCGCCGTATTGTTGACCGTTACTAGCTGCGGTGGAAAGATACGGGCGACCAATGCTTAGTGGTGTATACTCAAAACTCAGCAAATCTGCTGCCTCCGCATCATTCGTTGGTAAAACAGAGGAATTGATCACCAGAAATGGCCGATTAGCTTGGGTAAGTAAGAATTGATCAGCCTTTAAATTAGGATTACACCTGAGTATACTTTGGAGCGTATCATGATCATAACTAAAGAATCGCAGCTTCTGTAAATCAGGTTTATCTCCTGATTGATTGTACATACCGAATGGAGCCAAGTAATTTTCTCCAATGGCAATGATCCAGATTTCATCGTAGTTGTAAGTATGTTTTTTCAGGGGATCTAATTTCTCCTCTAGTAGCGTTTTAAGTGTGTTGTACATAGAGGAACTAGCTGGATAGGCCAGGTTTTTAGGATTTAGGCTGTTTTGCAGGTGTGCCTCTGTGATGTCCTTGGTACTAGTGACAGGACCAAGCAACTCTTGATCATTTTTTGGACCAGATTGATAATAGGTATAAATAGTGCTCGCCCAGGAACCTCCAGACACACAGGATAGGTAGCGGATTTTATCCAGATAGCCTAAATTCTCTAAGGCACGTAGCTGCCCCATTGATGCAGACATAGCCCGATTCCCTCCACCTGACATACAGATGGCGACGTTTAATTTTTGCTGAATTTCTGGTAAATCTTGTTCTGGATAGTGGTAAGTGGTACCGTCGCTGATCCAAATCCGCGAATTGAGAACTTCGTTCATTTTTAAGGTTTTAGGTGTACTGGTACGTGTTTTCAATGGAAAGAAAAGTTTCTGTAGACCCGTACCGTACAGGCTTTATGGTAAATACCTCAATTTAGGGAATTATTAGGCATGATTTGCAGAATAATGCAACTAAAAACGCCCAATACCCCGTGCCATCATAGTCGCTAATAATGGAATAGTAAAAATAATCAAGAGTTCCATCCTAATCGTCCATTTGATAGCCGATGGTATCGTCACCAACTCAGCGGCGTCTCCTTTACGTTGTCGGATGAAGAATACCGTTGGGTATATAGATAGGAGGCCCATTAAAATAGCAAGTCCCACCTTGGTGTGAAATATCCAGTTTTGGGTGTAAACTTCTTCCGGTTTTCCTACACCAAACCAAAGGGTCAGCCCGGCACCAACGGCCAAGATAGCTGCTAGCCCATAAATGCCATCAATAATGGCCATTCTTTTGATTTCGCCTCTGGTCATTTGTGGTTTGAGGAGGAGATGCTCCCCAACAACTGAAGCAACCAAGGCAAATAAACTAATGAAATGAAGGTAACGGAACAATATTTCTATATACATGATGATTAATTATGTAACGGACAAAGAATAAATATCGCATTTTGATCGAGAAAATTTTGTACCAAGACAAGGCAAAAAACGTAGCTAATGCAGGGCATTAGCGAGGCTTTTTAACGCAGTATTTGGTGCAAAAGGTTCCATCAAAATCGAAAAGTCATTTTTTGACTGTTACTATAGTCTATTCAATATTGAAAAGTTTAAAGTGTTCAGAAGTCTTTTATATCTTTTCCCTACCTATCAAAAAATTAGGTACCTATATTGATTTTATGAAGCAGATTCTATTTTCCCTCATCATCCTATTACCTGTTTTTTCATTTGCTCAAGAGTGGAAATGTTTCCTGGAGCAAGATTACTACACTACCGAAGCAACCGCCAATCTCGTGATTGTGCCCCCCCAACGATGGCTAGGGAGCACTGCCGAGATAACGCTACTTGGGACCAACTTGCCACGCATCAATCAGATGATTCCGGTCAAGTCTTCCAACAAGATCGCCATTGGCTTGGCACCACTTCATGATTCTACACGTATACAGGTCATTCTACAACGAGGAACCCAACAATTAAGAGGAGAGGTCTTGCTCCGAAAACGGCCTTACCGAGCCAATGCCGTAAAAATCAATCGCCATACGGGGAGCCTAATTGTCGATCAACTCCCCTACTTCCCATTAGGGTTTTACTGCTACTCTCCAGTACAAGAAACCCTAGCAGAAGAAGAAGTGCATCGAGGTTTTAATATGATATCTCCCTACCAAGAAATCAGTGCTGGAAACATAGCTGAACGTAAAAAATATATGGACCGATGCGCTGCGCTAGGTATGAAAGTCCACTACAACCTGCTCAGTATAGCTGGTGGTGGAGGCGTTGGACAAAGCAGGAACGACTATGAGGCAAGCCAGAAAGCCCTACTTCTGCGTCAAGAAATCTTGGCATTCAAAGATCATCCTGCTCTATTGGGATGGTATATCTGCGATGAACCTACAGGGCGGCAAATTCGGCCAGAAGATTTACAATACACCTACGATCTAATCAAATCTATTGACCCTTATCATCCTGTTTCTATTGTCTTCATGAATCCCAAGGCTGCTAGTCAATACCGTGAGGTGATGGATATTGTGATGGCCGATCCCTACCCGATTCCGAATCGCTCTCCAGATGAAGTTGGGCGCATTATAGCTAGATTAGTTGATACTTTTCAATACGATATTCCTGTCTGGCTCGTCCCACAAGCCTTTGGTGGTGGAGAACATTGGGCGCGAGAGCCTAATCCTGCTGAAATAAGACTAATGACTTGGCAAGGGGTCTTGAATGGTGCCAGAGGGATTCAATATTTTATCCGCAATGGCTATAATTCCTTTCCTAAATCTAGTCTCACCTGGGACGCCGCTAGTCAAGCCTGTAAAGAGATCAAAGCTTTAACACCTTTCTTATTGGACTACGAGGAGCATCTTGACCTAAAGGTTTTTGATCCAAGTTTAGAAGCCCATTGGTATAAAAGGGCAGGGCAAAATATCTTGGTAGTACTCAATACGCAAAACAAACCCAAAAATTTCCAAATCCAATTGCCGCCACAAGGATTGCCCGACTCCCTACAAGTTCGTTATGAAGACAGGAGGCTTCCCCTCCTCAATGGCAGAATACAAGACATCATAGAAGGGTACGGCCGCCGGATTTATTTTTTTGAAAGTAGGGAACTGAAAAATGTACAACCTATTTATAGTCAAAATACAATTATTGATCCCAGTTTTGAGCAGCAACAAGTGCCCCTTACACCAGCTGCCTGCTATTTTAAATTGAGAGGTGATCGGGGTGCCAACGCAGAACTAGATACCCGAATGGCCATGCACGGCCAGCAATCTCTACGGCTTCAGACATCGACCTATAACGAAGGTTTAGATGTATCTCTATTCCCTGTTCAACTTCGCCCAGGAGATGCCTATGCCATTACTTTTTGGGCCAGAGGTGGTCAGGGGCAAGAGGAACTTTCTTTCCGAATTGGGCCTTATGGCAGAGAGCAGCGTTTCCAGCTGAGTCCTTATTGGCGTTCCTATCAATGGGTATTTAATGCTCGTGCCAACGAAGCCACGCGCAACGACAAGACCAATATCATCTTTTCTCTTATTTCGCAAGGCAAGGCTTGGATAGATTTGGTCCAAATCAGCCCAGAACCGAGAATAGACCTAGTAGATAATCCCTTTGCTCAAAGTACCACGGTCGAGATCAATGCTGCTCAAGCAACAGACCCATCCATATCTATTCACTATACGACCGACGGTACAGCACCCAATATTACCAGTATTCCCTATACTGGGCCCTTGGTTGTAAATAGGCCTATGACGCTTAGAGCTGCTGTTGTGAAAGGGAATTTACAATGGGAGAACAAGCGATCGATAGTCGTCAATATGTGGCCCATTGAAACCGTAGCGTATGTCTACCCTTTTTATGATAAATATAATGCAGGAGGAGAAAAAGGCTTAATTGATGGACTACTTGGAAGCGAGCGTTTTTCGGATAAAAAATGGCAGGGATGGAATAATGGAAATTTAGATGTGCGCCTAGACCTGGGTGAGGCAATTCCAGTCGGTGCGCTTCATTTGAATTATTTGAGAGATCATAGCAATTGGATTTGCTCTCCAGTACAAATTGAAATCTACGGCTCCAAAAAAGGAAAACGCTATAAAAAGATCAAGGAAATGGCTATTGCCGCTGCACCATTCACCGCCTCTGCCAAGGTAGAGCGGCTTCGCATTGAAGTAGGCACCGATAAATATCAATTTTTGCGGGTAGTGGCTGTACGACCAACTAGTCTCCCTACGGATCATCCCTCCTTTGGTGGAAATCCCTTTATGTTTATAGATGAGCTGATGGTAGAAAGAGGCGAAGTACGCTAATGATTGAAACAAAAAATTAGGCAGCTAGCTTATGCTAACTGCCTAAAAGTATAAGGGACTGGTTGCCTAATAATTATCTATTCGGCCTAGTATTGTACACCCAAAGCTTTCAGTGTTTCCAAGTTCAAATTACCGATAGGTAAGTTGTTATCTTTTTGGAATTGTACCAAAGCTGCTTTGGTCTGAGTACCAAGGATATTATCCAATGGTCCTGGCTCGTAGCCACGCTCTTTCAAAGCGGTTTGAATCTGGCGAATGGTATAGCTGGTTACTTCCTCAGCACATAAGATTTCTTTCCACTCTTCAAAACCACCCTTTTTCACCAATTTTCTAGTGGTTACTTCCTCGTACTCGGCAGGTACATCTACTACTCTGGTTGTAGCAGGAGTGACCATCTTCTGTACTTGAATTTCGCGGTATTCACCTTCTACACTAGAAGCCGCACCAGCTAAAGAAGCTGTAGCCGACGCTTTCATTCTTTTGACAGAAACATTGCGGTACTCGGCAGGAACTTCAATTTTATTGATCTTAGCAGCCGTCTTTACTTTGCGGACACGTACCGTTTCGTACTCCGCAGGAATCTCAATTTCTTCGAATCCAGCTTCTGCTTCCAATTCTTCCGCAACTACAGTTTGGAATTTCGCAGATTTTACTCTTTCGTTAGCGGTAGCATCATTTTTGACAACTTGCTTACGAATAGTGGTGTACTCCGCAGGAATCTCAATGGTACGTACACAGTCGCCATCTTTAGACTCGTAACCAGCAGGGCAGCCAGCTGCGACTTTCTTAGAGATAGACTTGTAGGTAGCTGGTACTTCTACTAGACACCATACCAAACAGTCGTTAGGATCCGCAGAAAGACAGTTAGGGTCCGCTTTCTTTTGTACCCACTTAGTTGTAGCAGGCGTCACCATTACTCTATCTGTTTGAGTTTCGTAGATAGGATCTACTCTCTCTAGGCGAGTCGAAGCTTCTTTCACCACCACACTTTCAGTGACTGTCTCGAATTGAGCAGCGGTACCTACAGCGTATTTTACTTCGGGCTCTGTCTCTACTTGTGTACGTACTGTTTTGAATTTGGCACCTTTTGGTACATAGCGCTTAGAAGCTTCTCTGACCAAAATTCTTTCAGTAACCGTTTCGTACTCAGCTGGCACATACTCGTAACGCACATAAGCGGGCTTGATCATCACGCGCTCCGTAGCTGATTCGTAAAGGTCATTAGAAAGAGAAGCTGAAGCGATACGCTTAGAAGGCTCCTTGATTAGAATTCGCTGTGTAACGGTTTCGAATTTTGCAGGTACAATCTCTACTTTTTTAGAGGCTGCTTTTACAACTACACGTTCTGTAACCGTTTCATAATCGTCAGCGATCATACATTTGGCGTAGCATTTACCAGCTTCTGCATCTGCTGGTAATCCTTCTGGAGCTTGGCCAAAAGTTGGGAATACTGTTGCGAGGGCAACAATTAGAGTTAATGTTAATAATCTCATGTTGATTTTACATTTATTTAAAAAAAGGCGATCAATGATTCTTTATTTAATTTGCCAAACGGGTGGGTATCTATTTGGTATATGGCTAACTGGCTGGATCAAAAATAGAGTGTTCATCTGTTATAAAAGTGAAGTTCTCATTAAGAAGCTGTAAAGTTCTATATTAAAAATATCCTTATCTTGAGATGCCATTCATTCGATTTACACGCTTATGACGAGCATCTGTAACAAAGTCACGCCTAGGTTCCTCCATTTTTTACAAATTAATATTGATTTAATACTGCAAAATCTTCTCTTATGAATCATTTAAACTGGGCAACTTGTGTGCTAATTTTCTCGTTACTAGCACTTTGTAGTTGCTCAACCACAAAACTTCCTACCGAGGAAGTGACAGAAAAAATCAGTGAAAAAAAGCCAGTTGAAGCCCCACTTTACCTCTTTAATTTCACAGAATCAGACTTTTTATCACCCGTTTTAGAGATGGCAGCTGCCGAAAAGAAATTGGTTTATGTAGATTTTCATGCCGATTGGTGCGCCCCTTGTAAACTCATGGAGGAGGAGGTTTACAAAAATCAAGAATTAGCAGATTTGATGAATGCTTCTTTTGTGAATTATCGGGTTGATGCTGATACCGAAAGTGGAGGTAGACTCATGACCATCTTTGAAGTAAAATCTCTACCAACCTTACTTTTTATTAATCCAAAAGGAGAAGTACTTGTACGCAAAACAGGAGCTGCTTTATACACAGAGTTTAAAGAATTGGCCGACCAGGCACTCCATAAATAGGAGCATCCCTAACGAAAAACTTGCGCTTCCTAGAGAGGGTAAGCTTATTTTTTTATGTTCCGCTCATAAGTTTCAATCCACTCCTCTACAGGAACTTTTGAAACAAGCTGACCAATAAGCTCATAGGGTATGTCGTCTATTTTTTTGAAACGGATGCAACTCTTCCCCATATCTAGTTTGCGTTTACAATGCTTCGGATACTCATTGACAAACCAATCTTTCAGGGCTTCATTGGCATAAATACCACTATGGTAAAAGGCTATGAAGTTCTTCTGGGAGGCAATATTCATAAAAGGTAGCGGCAAAGAAGTGTTGCAGTGGTACCCCGCAGGATATATAGAGTGTGGCACAACATAGCCGATCATACCATAGTTCATGCATTCTTCAAATCCCTCTGGGAGGTTATTGAGTACCGTCTGCCGGAGTTCACTTAAAGCTGCATGGCGCTCTGCTGGTGCTTTCTGGATATATTCATCAGGTGAATTCGCTTCGATTTTCATTTTAATCTGATTAGACCTACGTTTTGATTAGACTGCGGTAGGCAATTTTTAGATTGAAGACACTATGCAAAATACAAAAATAGTCTTCATTTTAAAACATTTTGTATTTATTTTTTCCTATTTAAACATCTTCCAGCCTTACGCTCGCTATCATTCCTTTAAAAACCACAGCCATACTCACCCTAGATTGCCTTCTCGGAACTACTCCGAATAAATAGCTGCGCATTTTCTGCTTAATGCCAGGACCAATTCGTTCAGAATGGTAAATTTTCTGACACAATGAAACTAGAATTATAAAGAAATTGGAATAATTAGCTAATTTTATATGCACCTATTAGACATAAACCATGTTTTATTTCGCTAGCAAAGATTAGGGAACAGATTAATGAGACCCGATGCTTTAGCAGCCTTGGTCAGGGGAACAAGTTTCAGGTGCCAAGTGTCAGGTGCCAGGTGTTATGTGTTATGTGTTATGTATGATGTGGTTCAAGGCTTCTATGATTCTTATATGCCCTATGTCGTTCAAAACATCTTAAATGCCCTTGTAATCCCTTATATGGTAATTATTATGGGTTATATAATATGTGTTATGTGCTATGTATTATGTGGTTCAAGGCTTCTATGATTCCTATATGCCCTATGTGGTTCAAAACATCTTAAATGCCCTTATAATCCCTTATATGGTTTTCTTATGGGCTATATAATATGTGTTATGTCTTATGTGCTATACCTTATATGGTTCAAAACTTCTATGATTCCTATATGTCCTATGTGGTTCAAAACATCTTAATTACATCCTTAATACATGGCAGAATTCAAATACGATTACGATTACAATATTATCACCAAAGACAATAGAACTTATGATGCGATTGTCATTGGTTCGGGTATGAGTGGCGGCTGGGCAGCTAAAGAACTTTGCGAGGCGGGTCTTAAAACACTTGTCTTAGAAAGAGGCCGGATCATCCAACACATCAAAGATTATCCCGATATAAACAAAGAAGCTTGGGATCATAAATTGAGAGGAGCTATCACACCTGAAGACCAAAAAAAACACTACAAGGCGCTGCGCTCCAATATGGTTGGCCAAACCACTAAAGACTGGTTGGCAAACGATGAGGAAAATCCTTTCACCGAGATCAAACCCTTCATGTGGTTGCGGGCACATCAAATGGGTGGGCGATCCCAACTTTGGGGCAAGCAGACTTATCGCTTGAGTGATATCGATTTTGAAGCCAATGCTAAAGAAGGCGTAGGTGTAGACTGGCCCATTCGCTATAAAGATATTGCGCCTTGGTACTCCTACGTGGAAAAGTATGTGGGGATCAGCGGACAAGCTTTAGGTTTGCCACAGCTCCCCGATAGCGAGTTTCTACCACCGATGGAACTCAACTGTGTCGAGCAAGATGTGAAAACCAGTATTGAGCAAAACTTCCCCGATCGAGTTATGACTATAGGTCGAGTAGCTCATTTGACTGTTCCACACAACGGTAGAGGGCAATGTCAGACCAGAAATAAATGTGGCTCTGGTTGTCCGTATAGTGCTTATTTTAGTGCCAATTCGGTGACCCTACCTGCTGCCAATGCCACTGGCAATATGACAATTCGTCCTTGGTCGATTGCCCATTCTCTCATTTATGATGAACAACAAGGTAAAGCAACGGGCGTAAAAGTAATTGACGCTCCATCGGGCGAGATGGTGGAGTTTTACGCTAAGATCATTTTTGTAAACGCCTCTACCCTCAGCACCACTAGGATTCTATTAAACTCTACTTCTAGCCGCTTTCCAAATGGATTAGGAAATGATAGTGGCGAATTAGGGCACAACCTCATGGATCATACTTGTCGCATCGGTGCACTAGGTACCTTCGAAGGGCATGAAGACAAATATTATAAAGGTCGCAGACCCAACGGCATCTACATACCACGCTACTGGAATGTTAGTGAAGAGACGAAATCTGATCGATTTTTGAGAGGTTTTGGTTTTCAGGGCGGAGCCTATAGATCAGGATGGAGAGGTGGAGCTAATCGCGAAGGTTTTGGAGCAGCTTTTAAGGAGAACCTCTTCAAAGAAGCTGGGCCATGGGAATTCTTCATTACAGGTTTTGCAGAATGCCTTCCCTATCATGAAAATAAAGTAAGCTTAAATAAGGAGCTACTAGATAAATGGGGGCAACCCACCTTGGCTATTGACTGCGAATGGAAAGATAATGAGCTTGCACTCAATCAACAAATCCAAGTAGATGCCGTAGAGATGTTAGAGAAAGCAGGTTTGAAAAACGTCTTAGGTTTTGATGCACATCACGAGCCAGGGTTCGGCATTCATGAAATGGGTACTGCACGTATGGGCCGCGATCCCAAAACTTCGGTACTCAACGAATTTAATCAAATCCACGCTTGTAAAAATGTATATGTCACCGACGGTGCCTGCATGACTTCTAGTAGTTGTGTGAATCCATCACTGACCTATATGGCGCTGACCGCTAGAGCTGTCGATCACGCCGTTTCGGCATTGAAGCGTATGGAGTTGTGAGTGTTGGGGAGACCTTGAGACCTTGAGACTGGGAGACCATGGGACTGGGAGACCGTGG
>JBELML010000024.1:0-14518 GCA_042095835.1 Saprospiraceae bacterium | reverse complement strand
TCACACATTGAATCATTACAACAATACATCATTAATACATGGCAGAATTTAACTACGATTACAATTACAACATCGACGCCAAGAAGAACATGACCTATGATGCTATCGTCATCGGATCGGGCATGAGTGGCGGCTGGGCAGCAAAAGAACTTTGTGAAGCCGGTCTTAAAACCTTGGTGTTGGAACGCGGGCGTATCATTCAACATATCACGGACTATCCTGATATGAACAAAGAAAACTGGGACCATGAACTACGTGGTGCCATCACTCCAGAAGATCGCCAAAAGCATTATAAAGCGATCCGATCAAACTGGGTGGGCGAAACGATGAAAAAATGGCTCGCCAATGATGAAGAAAATCCTTATACCGAAATTAAGCCCTTTATGTGGCTACGTGCCCATCAGATGGGAGGGCGATCTCAACTCTGGGGGAAACAAACCTACCGGTGGAGTGACATCGACTTTGAGGCCAATGCCAAGGAAGGCGTAGGTGTAGACTGGCCCATTCGCTATAAAGATATTGCGCCCTGGTACTCCTATGTAGAAAAATATGTAGGGATCAGTGGACAGAAATTGGGCTTACCTCAACTACCAGATAGTGAGTTCCTGCCTCCGATGGACCTCAACTGCGTTGAGCAAGACGTAAAAGCTCGAATAGAAAAGAGCTTCCCTGGCCGTACTATGACTATTGGTCGAGTAGCTCACCTCACCGTACCCCATAATGGTCGAGGCCAATGTCAATCAAGAAACAAATGTAAAGATGGCTGCCCTTACAGTGCCTTTTTCAGTGCCAGCTCAGTAACGCTACCCGCTGCCAATGCGACTGGCAATATGACTATCCGTCCCTGGTCGATTGCCAACTCGATCATCTATGATGAAGATCAAGCAAAGGCCACCGGCGTACGTGTAATAGATGCCGAGACAGGCGAAATGATGGAATACTACGCCAAGATCATTTTTGTAAATGCCTCCACCCTCAGCTCGACGCGCATCTTGCTTAACTCTACCTCTGATCGCTTTCCGAATGGACTAGGTAATGATAGCGACGCCCTAGGCCGCAACCTTATGGATCATACCTACCGAGTTGGCGCAATGGGCACCTTCGAGGGACACGAAGACAAATACTATAAAGGCCGCAGGCCCAATGGCATCTATATACCTCGCTATTGGAACATCAGCGAAGAAACCAAATCTGATAAATTCCTAAGAGGCTTTGGCTATCAAGGAGGAGCTTATCGCGCTGGTTGGGGTGGCGCTGCCAATCGAGACGGCTTTGGTGCCGACTTCAAGGAAGCGATGTTCAAAGATCCCGGTCATTGGGAGTTCTTTATCACTGGTTTTGCAGAATGCCTACCCTACCATGAAAACAGGGTCATGCTTGATAAAGACAACTTAGATAAATGGGGACAAGCCACGCTGGCTATTGATTCTGAATGGAAAGACAACGAACTCGCTCTCAACAAACAGATCCAGGAAGATGCCGTAGAGATGCTGGAGAAAGCCGGACTGAAAGATATCATTGGCTTCGATAATAAACACGAACAAGGCTTTGGTATACATGAGATGGGTACCGCACGTATGGGCCGCGATCCCAAAACTTCGGTACTCAACGAGTTCAATCAAATCCACGCTTGTAAAAATGTATATGTCACCGATGGAGCTTGTATGACCTCAAGTAGTTGTGTGAACCCATCTTTGACCTACATGGCCTTGACCGCAAGAGCGGCAGCACACGCGATCTCAGAGTTGAAGAAGATGAATCTGTGACTTGTCTCCTTCCCTGTACGGCTGGTAGGAAGTATTCGTACATCATTATTTCAAAACATCACTATTTAACAATATGAACAGAAGAGAAGCATTAAAAAATACAGGTATGATTGGAGGCTCGGCCCTCTTCTCCACCACTATTTTATCATCGATCTTACAGTCTTGTCAAACGCAAGAGCGCTTGACTTGGACGCCCCAATTTTTAAGCACCAATCAGGCACAATTAGTATCTGCGCTGGTGGATACCCTGCTACCTAAAACAGATACGCCCGGTGGCCTGGATATGAAGGTTGATATCCTCATTGACCTTTTCTACGCCAAGGTATTTGACAAAGACGGGCAAGAAGGGATCAAAGCAGAGATAGATGGATTCTTAGCAAAAAGTAAAGAGCAGTTTGGAAAACCTTTCTACCAATTAGAAGCCGAACAAAAGCAAGCTTTTCTAGAGGAAGAAGAAGCCAATTCTCCTAAATTTGCTCGAGGTGTTTGGGGCTATACCGTAGAGGAGCAGGAGCCTGTTGGTTTCTATCGCGGCTTCAAGTCCCTAGCTATCATGGGATATTGCACGGCGGCTGATATTGGCCAAAACCAATTGAAGTACGATCCCATTCCTGGCCCTTATCAAGGATGCATTCCGCTAGACGAAGTAGGTGGCGTCTGGACGCTTTAGCGAAAGCTTATCTGAGTAATATTGCACGATGAATACCTTAACGCTGTATTCGTCGTGCAAACATTTTTTAGCGCCTGCTCCTATCTCCTCCCTCTTTTTCTAATTTTTTATAAAAAAATGAATCTTCCTTAAAACAAAATTTCTTGTTTTTACATTTGATGTATATACAATTAAAATAGAGACATTAATTAATTTCAACCATCACCAAAAAATACGTACGATGACTTACAAAGAAAAAGCGCAAGACATTTACAATATGCTAGGAAAAGGTCAACTACTGGATGCATTTGACAAGTATTATGCAGAAAATGTAGTGATGACAGAGCCCCGTGGTACTCGTACTGGCAAGGCAGTATGTCGCGCCTACGAAGAGCAGTTTTTGAATAATATCGAAGCTTTCCATAATCTGGAAATAAAGAATGTAGGCTCAGATGAGGCAGCAGCAACCACCTTTGTACAAAGTTTAATGGATGTCACCTTCAAAGGAGGCCATCGTGCCCAGATGAATCAGGTAGCAGTACAGCAGTGGGAAGGTGATCAGATCGTTCACGAAGAGTTTTACTACGATAATCAATAAGAAGCGATTAGCTACGGCAGCAGGCAGTGGATAAGGGCTGGAGCAATATGGCTTTCAAGAAATAGTATGGAGGCCCTGTAAAAAGTAAAAACCCATGCCCTTTTCCACCAGCGTTTTATACTTTATAGGATCAAAACTGTAAAGATAAGGTGCCTTGTTGGCTGCCCCTGTCATCTTTTTTTCCTGTCTTACTAGAAAGTCTAGTCTCAACATTTTTCGCTGGAAATTACTGCGCTCCAATGGCATTTTCAGGATAGCTTCGTAGACTTGTCTCAGTTCCTTCATTGTAAACTTCTCTGGCAGCAAGGAAATACCAATTGGCAAATAATTAATCTGGCTTCTTAGGTACTCTAGCGCCTTGTCTAGTATTTGATTGTGGTCATTTAAAAGCTTGGGCACCTCTTCTATGTCGATCCACTCACAACGGTCGCTTAAGAAATCTGGATTAGGTGTTGTTTTCTTCACATTTACCAAAGCAAAATAGCCGGTTGTGATGAATCGCTTGGTAAACCATTTAGGGTCCAAATCACCAAAAGGGGACGGTTTATTGGCCATATTTTTAGACATCTTCTCTATTTCTGCTTCGGTCGAATGATTGCGATCTACTGCACTGAAAGTATGGAATTGCTTCAAGAAAATAGATTCCAAACCTGTTCTCCATTTTAGAATACGGCTAGCGGCCTCATCAAAACTTTCGGAGCGATGAATATAGCCACCCGGAAGCGACCACATCTCCGATAACTTCCAGCGAAGCAATAAGACCTTGAGTCGGCCAGCATCATAGCCCAAAATGACACAGTCAATAGAATTCTCCTGAAGATATTCTTCTAATGGGTGCTCAGCTAGCCAATTTGTTTCCGATCTGTCCATAAAACAAATATAATATCTTTTGTGTAAACTTGACACATTAAAAATTATTACTTAATTGTGTATCCTTGACACAATGAAACTTATTCAAACAACCTGTTGCTATGAAAAGATTCTTCAAAATAATCGGCTACCTCATTGGAGCTATTTTATTACTCGTACTTATTGCTTTCGGTTATTTTAGAATCAAATGGGGCCTTACGACCTCTCGCAACATGAAACTAGTAGGCGCAGAAGCGCCCACACTAAGCCTAGATGGAAAGACTTTCAGAGATCTCAATAAAAATGGTCAACTCGATGTCTATGAGAATGTAGACGCTCCCATTGAAGACCGAGTGGAAGATCTCGTGAATCAAATGGATATAGAGGAAAAAGCAGGAATGCTATTCGCTCATTTTCTGGGCATGAAACCTGACGGCTCGCTTTTGGAAATGCCAACGCCCTCTGATCCCTTTTCTTTTATGACCGAAAGCACCTCCACGACCCTACTCAAAAAGAAAATGAACGCCGTACAAAACCTCGGTGGCAAATCAGCCCTCAACTATGCCAAATGGAATAATAATCTCCAGCAACTAGCCGAGAAAACTCGATTGGGCATACCCGTCACCTTGATTTCTGATCCTCGTCATGGCGCTACGGGCATGGCCGGTGCGAGTGTTGGCGCGAAGTGGATATCGGTTTGGCCTTCCCAGCTTGGACTAGCTGCGACTGGAGATTCGGCCCTGGTACAGGAGTTTGGAGACATTGCCCGCCAGGAGTATTTGGCCCTAGGTATTCGATTGGCACAGCACCCGATGGCCGATATTGGCACCGACCCAAGATGGGCTAGAGTCAATGGCACCTTTGGGGAGGATGCCGAACTTAGTACAAAATTGATTAAAGCCTATATCCTAGGTTTCCAGGGAGACACCTTGAGTAATACTAGTGTAGCTTGTCAAGTCAAACATTTCCCAGGTGGCGGCCCACAAGAAAACGGTTGGGATGCCCACTTCGCCAGTGGCAAGGGGCAAGTCTATCCTGGCAATCGATTCGATTATCATTTGAAACCTTTTGTAGACGGAGCCCTGGCAGCTAATGCCGCTCAGATGATGCCCTATTATGGTGTACCCAAAGGCATAGGTGTAGAAGAAGTAGGTTTTGGTTTTAATAAAGCTATCATCCAAGACTTGTTGAGAGATTCTTTAGGCTTTGAAGGTGTAGTTGCATCCGATTGGGGTATTATCTCAGACATGATGGTCAAAGAAGCTTCGGCTTGGGGAGTGGAAGAACTCAGCGAAAAAGAGCGGGTAAAAAAGGCATTAGAAGCAGGATGTGATGTATTCGGCGGAGAATATGTAATGGAACATATTGTAGCCTTGGTCAAAGAGGGTCAAGTACCGGAGTCTCGCATTGATGTATCCGTGAAGCGTGTCTTGAGAGATAAATTCACGCTTGGTTTATTTGACAATCCCTATGTCGATTTAGACAAAGTGGACATTGTAGGGAATCCCACTTTCGTGGAAAAAGGGAAAGCCGCGCAGCGGAAATCTATGGTACTTCTAAAAAATGAAGACAACTTTCTCCCCTTGGCTACAGATACTAAAATCTACCTGGAAGGCTTTAGTGAGAAAGGCCTCTCCGATAAATATCCTCAAATTGTCGGGTCTATAGCCGAAGCCGATGTGCTTGTACAAATGCTACAGACGCCTTCTTCACCTCCCGAAGGAGCGAATCTATTGGAGCGTATGATTCCACAAGGTCGTCTCGATTTTGAACCTAAAGAGCGAGAAAAAATCCTTGCTAGGATGGCCAAAAAACCAACAATTACGGTATTGACCATCACCCGTCCACCAGTGGTCCCTGAAATTAATGCAGCGAGTAAAGCGATGATCGCCAACTTTGAATGTCAGGAAGACATCATCCTGGAAATGGTCTTTGGAAAATTCAATCCAACTGGAAAACTACCTTTAGAAATTCCCTCTTCAGTTGAAGCCGTAGAGCAGCAGTTGGAGGATGTACCTTATGATTCTAAGGCGCCTTTATATCCATTTGGGCATGGCTTGTCTTATGATTAAGTAGTGGTGTAGGAAAGTGGAGATATTTTGATGTAAAGGCTTGGGACTTCGTCTCAGCTAAGCGAGCTTAGCGCATTGTTTCTATTTCAACTTTTCTACAATATATTGTCCAATTTCCGCTATCGATGCCTCATCTGTTTTGATGATTTCGATTTGTTGGGCGATGGCTTCTCGTCTTAGATAATGGAGCCAATTTACCATTTGTGCTTGGTATAGCTCCGGTTGTCCGCGCTGAATCAAACGTTCCTCCATTGTCTTTTCGCTACAATCAAAGAGCAGGATTTCATAGTCGGAATAGCCATGTTTCTCGAAGCCTTGGTGGTAAAACTTCATATTTGTAGAGCCCTCGAAGAGTACATGTACCTGGTCTTTTTGAGCAGCAGCCACGAGTTGGTCTACCCATGCGATGGTAGCTTCTTCTTGCCATTTTTGGGCATCTTCTACTTCCTCCCAATTGGGCAGTTCCATTTCGTCGAAGTGAAAAAATCGCAGGGAACTATCGTCTTGCATTTTATGAGAAAGTGCTTTCAGGATGGATGTTTTGCCGACGCCGGAAGCACCTGTGATGGCTAGGATCATGCTTTGAAGTTTTGGATGCCCGTAAAGTTAGTAGGAATTAGATTATTTTTAATCTTCTTTGATTATCAACCACTCCTCATAAGTAACTACTCGTTTTTCTTGATTGGATCTAGTTTGGCCAGGTAGCACCCCTATAAATTCCAGCTCGTGTCCATCTGGATCACTGAAATAAATGGATATGGATGGCATCCAGACAAATACCATTGGTTTTTCTTCACTTAGCGAAAACAACCTCCGATCGGCTAAAGTCGCACAAGCTAAATTGGGCGAATCATTCTTCCCAATTATAATACTTCACCCAATCATTTAGCTCTTTTATCAGTTTTGAAACCCATGTACTAGGGTTGGCCTGTATAGGATCAATTCCCTCAAAATAGTTATTCAGTACAGCCGCTCTATCAATTGCGGCCTCTTCATCGCCCAAAGCGTAAACCCTTTCTAGAACCGAAAGGTCACCATGTATATATTCAAATGTGCTATCAAGTTTACGTATTTCAAGCTCTAGTAGTGAATACAACTCTTGTCGTGGCCGAGGGACTGTAGGATCAATCTCCGTAAAATGCAATAGCAACCATAATTCAAAAGCTTCATTGCTATAAGCTAGATTTATTGAATGCTCCTTTGACAGTGCAAATGCAGCTTGAAACCTTCTAATTCTGGTATCATTTAAATCCGCATCATCCTTATCAAATACTGCCCAAACAAAATCTACCTCTTTTTTTGCCTTGGCACTCAGCCTCTTAGATTCCTCGATTGTTGATTCAACTACACCCAATGGATCTTTACCTGTACCTATACATTCTAAATAAAGCGTTTCTTCAGGTACAAGCTCAAGGAACCGGCGAAAATATGAAGGTTCTGTGTTTTCATCTTCGCAAACAATCAAGAATATTTGATCATATCTTCGAAACCTGATCGGCCGCTTTGTAGTACTTCTAGCTCGACCTTTTCTACCTCTTATTTCACCACGTTTTGCCATTACAGTACCTCTAATAGTTTTTTATCAACTTGAACTTTTGGTACCGCTCCATACCGGCCTTCTAGATATCTTTTCTCCTTATCAGCATCAGGTCTTTCCTTATTACCTTTGAAATACCTGAAATCAGATAGTGAGTAGACCTCAGTTTCTTCTCTAGCATTCTTCTCCACAAAGTTAATCTGATCTCGTCTTAATTTACTATACTTTAAAAGATTGGTATCATGTGTAGCAACTAACAATTGTGCCTTGTTAGGATTGGTATCAGAACTTAAGAATAGTGCTATAATTTCCTTGGTGATCTTAGTGTGTAATTTTGCTTCAATCTCATCAATTACTAGAACACCTCCATTTATTAAGGTATAAATAATTGGCCCACTTAACTGAAAAGCTTTTTTTGTTCCAGCTGATTCCCGCTCCTCTAATGCCCAAGCCTTAGTGCTCTTCTTCAGACCTCCGCTTTTGTCGTAAGTCTTATGAATAGCATTAACTTGTGTCCCCATTTTACCCGTGAGTTCTTGAATCAGTCTTGCTCTAATCGATGATTCAATACCTTCTGGAACCTCAGGTGGATTGAATTCTTTTTTAACCAATTCAACTCCCTCTAAGCCCAAATCTAACTGCTTTAAATATTCATTAATCCTAAATCGATACTTCTCATTGTTTTCGAAGAGACTTATGGTGTTAATTTCTTCTCGTGTGGTATCGAGTCCATCTATACTTATTAGTTGATCAAACCATCCAAATATTCTCTTTGCTTCAGCTATATTAAAAATATCACACGTTGACAAGAATAATGCGTTTTCTCTAGTTGCCTCGATGGCTGCATCGATAATTCTTGACCTACGATCAAAACCACTGGAGACCTGAATAACATCATCCTCTCTATAAAACAGCTCTACTTCTCTTCCAGTGGCCTTTCTATATAACCATTCATTTTGCACGCTGTTAGTGTCAAAAGAGACACCGTAACGGTACCGCCACTTATCTATGACAAAAGTAACCTCAAAGGTCGTCGGTTTACCAACAAATCCATCAATCAATAGATTAGGGTCATAAGGAAGAGCTGTAGTTGAATTTGATCGCGCAGATAGATAAACCAAACGATCCAATAACTC
Organism: Saprospiraceae bacterium; assembly: GCA_042095835.1. Taxonomy (GTDB): domain Bacteria; phylum Bacteroidota; class Bacteroidia; order Chitinophagales; family Saprospiraceae; genus DATFKA01. The sequence goes on along the minus strand of JBELML010000024.1, from coordinate 5,911 downwards.
TATCGCCTTCAAGATGTTTGACTTCCCACTGCTGTTTGCGCCATACAAAACTAGAGCATTTAACGCTGCATACTTACCAATGGTATAAACATTTTCTCGATACTCTGTTTGCCCTTTAGCGGGAATCAAACTAATGATCTGTTCATCCCCAATAGAACGATAGTTCCCGACCTTAAAACTAACCAACATTGTCTTTTTTGCTTTATTTCTTTAAAAATACACAAGTTCAACACAAAAAACAACTCGATTTATATTTTATTTCGCCCTACGATCTGTGTAGCCGCAGTTAACAACTTTTGCTTGAGATTAGGAGTTACGCACAAAAAAATATTACCTAGCCAAACCTGCTCCGCTCAAACAAGGCCTAGGCGGCATCCCCTATATCCTGATTCTTGCTTTCTTTGTTTTCAATTGCCCTTTCTCTAGAAAATGCTTTTTGATTAAAACTTTCGATTTTTTGCAGTTGCACTTGATTTCAATTTTAGATAATGGCCTTTGAATTTCGATTTCTGTAGAATGCATACAAGTACAACATGGATTAATAATCAGTGTATAGGGCACATTGGGTACATTGTGGATGGTAAAGTTTCCCTTCACATCCGACACGCTTCCATTTATGGTTCCTTCCACCATAAGGTTAACGCCAATTAAAACCTCTCCCTCAGATCTTATTTGACCCACTAGGTCATCTTGTGCCATTAAGTTGCTGCTGATAAGTATCGATAGGATAAGTGGAATTATAGATTTCATCTTTTGTCTCCTTGTTGTCTATATCTTTAAAACTATCAAACAACTTGCGGTAGTTTTGTAGATGTGATTTGTGTAGAGCTTTTTAGTTCGTTTTTCTACTTTTAAAGATACTATTCAGTTTATCAAAAAATGTTTGATTATCTTTTTTATCCTCCTCTACAGTGTTAGGATCGAATTCTTTCTCCGAAAAATTAGATCTCATTTTACTAATTTCCAAGCCAATGCCAGAGTCCACTAAAGACTTTTCAAAACATTTAGTAAGCCCTTGGACATCCTCAAATTCAAAATCCTTTTTAAATACGCCGTCAAGGAAAATCAATTTCATTGGTGTTGTAATTTCAAAGCCAAACGGAGTTTGCAAAGACCAATAAGTACCGTATGATTCATCCAAATTGTTCTTCTTTTCTATTAAAAACTCAGATACCCTTCCTTCTGTAAAATAATTTAATCTTAAATGGTCAATTTTGTCTTTTAAACATTCACTAACTAAGACTTGTCCAATAGTGGCTATCTGCTCTTTGGTTAACTTATTTGATTGGAGCATTAAAATAATGTCTATCAAATCTTTTGCTCTTGGCCTGACAATGGATTGATGCAATTTCCAAGCAATTTGGGTAGGTAAAGGAACTGAATAGGGAATCACAAATGCCTCCCCTTTTACAGGTTTATATAAGAAAGGAATTGGGTTTTCTTGAAGAGGTAAATTCCAACTGATATCAAGCTCTACTACTGGAATTTCGAAGCCATTTACGGAGCAAGTCAAGTCGGTATTCGTTGTTGGGAAATCATCATGCATTGCATAATCTATACTTCTCCAAAATTCATTTTCTTTAAAACTTCTATATTCAATATTGTCTTTTACACTTGTCTCTGTAACCTTGGTTACCCAATCCGTAAATATACTTTCAGCATCGCCATCCTTATCAATGAAATCTCCATAGATATAATCTAGATCCAACGCTTCTCTTATGGTTTTGTCTTGAAGGTATTGTCTTGTTAAAAGACTACCTTTTAAAATGAATTTTTCTTCTAGATCAACTGATCTTCTTAAAAACCCTTCAAAGGCTAACAAATTGAGATAGTTCCTATCCGTAATTTTAGGTGTATCTATCCAACCAGCATCCGTTGTTTTGTTAGAATCGTAAATGCAATACTCATATTCGTCTTTAATTAGACGAAGTCCTGCATGTCGAAGAGCTGTCTTTATGGTATCAACTTTATTCAGGAAAAATCGCTTATTTTGATAAGCTCTTACGGTTACAAACCTTCTATTGGAGTTATTCTTTAGAGCATTCCTGCTGATATGAGCGTCCAAATATTGAATAGATTTTTTCAATTGCTCAATTTCTTCAAATTCAACTTTTCCATGCCATTCGAAGTATTGACCATAATAATCCGGGAATTCCCTTCTTCCTCTATTTATAAAATCCAATGGAACTTCAACTTTCGTCCTTACTATATCATAGGAGTTATTCGCGAATTCTGATTTCAAGAGATTTATTTGGTGCTCTAACGCTCCTTCTTGAAGTGATTTAAACACCTTACTGATCATTGGCTGCTGGCTTGTCTGTCCTTTTGGCAGTTCAATTAAAATCGGTTTAGCCGCTATTGAATTACAAAACGAAACAAACCTTTCTATTTCAGATTCTTCAATTGGATTGATTGTTATATGAACTTCGTACATCGTAAAATAAGGTTTAATCTTTTCTTGCTTATCAATAAACAACTCAAAGGTCAGTCTGCATAGCTGCTGTAGATACCATGGTCAGCTATGCCTTGCTGGGTGCAGAATTATTAATTTCACCGACAATCTCTAAATTTTTCTCGTGCAAATTTTTCCAATTCATATTCGTCGTTGGATGCTTAAAGTTTTTCCAGGCCAAATACATTTGTCTAGCTGATTCATTAAAATCCATTCCTCCTGTAGCTGTTCCCAAACCTGGACACAACACCTTATTTATTGGATGCTTGTTTTCCTTATTATAATTTGCCACAGCTCTTAACATGGCAAACATTGCTTCATAAGCATTTTGTGTTCTTCTTATATCTGTTGGTACTCTCATAGTTGGTGTATGCGCAAGGAATGGATATTCATCATTATTCGTATAGATAATGAAGGAAGTTCCTACTGGCTGCTCACCATAATATTCTTTCTGAATTATCTTGTGAACTGAATATTGTAGTTGCATCCCAAAGTAGTTCCGTATTGCCAAGTCTATTCCACCATCCATTAGCCCATATCCATTTGCTGGACTAACTAAGCAGTCATATTCTCTTACATTTTCAAATCTATCATTAATAATCTCAACTTCTTCATGCTTACTAAAATGCTTCTCCCATGCTTGGCACATTCCTTCTTGGATATCTATTAATAGTAGTTTGAATTTCTTTGGTGAGGCTGACATGATTTGGGTAGTTTATTTATTCTTGACCAATTCATTATAGGCAATTTAAGTTCCTCAGGAAGTTTATTTTCTTTTGTTTAGCGCATTAAATTCATCGCGCGTCATGCCGTAGAGGAGAATATCCCAATATCGTCCTTGGCTATATTTGATTTGTCGCAACCTGCCTTCTAGCTCAAATCCCATTTTCTCGTGGAGCCGGATGGAGTCCTCGTTGAAGTCATAAACGGCCGCATTCACCTTGTTGAAGCGCAACTCATTGAAGTAATAATTCAGAAAGATACTAATAGCTTCTTTGGCAAAACCTTTGCGTCTCACCTTTTCTATAATGCCTATTCCATAGCGAAAGGAGCCGTCTATCTTACTAATCATATTGGCGTTGATACTACCAACGGGCTCACCCGCTAAGGTCTCAATCACAAAGAAATATTCGTCGTTTTCGCCTTTCTTCAGGCTTTCATTTTTCGCCCATTCCTTGACATTCTCTTTGGAGGTGGGAAACCAGAGCCAAGCAATCCGCCTCGCCGTTTCTGTATCTTGGTTCCAGTGGTAGAAAAATTCGTAGTCTTCAGGTTCGATACCGCGTAGTCTGATCTTTTGGCCGGTCCAGTAGTTCATATTGGCTTATTAAGAATGGCTTTTTTTGATGTAAGAGTAACTACTATTATAAAGGACAGAAAGTTCCAGCTATGGCATCTATTTTTGGAGCTTTCTCCAAACAAGATTTCTACCCTAATACGCCATTTTCATTTGGCTCACCTCGTAAATCCAATTATTTCCTAAAGTATCACTTATCCATTTGAATTCGTTCCCGAAATAGAAGTGGCTGCGCTCAAATGGCTTATCTCCAATGATTAATCTATGGAACTCTCTGGTCCGTTCTTTAGCATACTGCTCTGTGAGTGTATACCTATCTATCTCATCTACTTCAATAATAACGAAATTTTGATCGATGTATCGAATACCTCTGAAATCATCTTTTTTGGATAGCTTTTCCCAACATGATGCCTGCCATTCGGTACTGAGGTCTCCCAAAAATTCAGCGGGTGCTATTAAGCGATAGGCTTGCTGAACAGTCACCGGGTCTGGTCTCCCTTTTTTCTTTGAATCTCTGATTTTTATCATTTTCTTAGAGAAGGCAGAGTCACTGACAATTTCCCTTATAAAGGCCTCATAACAATCTAGATTTTCTAAAGTAGCCTCCCTTTGCCAAGGGTTAGGAGACAAGTTGCTACATCCGATGATACTTATTGATAGAACAACCATGCATATAGCATAGCCTAGGTTTTCTTTTGTATTCAGCATAGGGTTGAGGCATTGATGGTTAAATTCAAGAACTACTCTTGGCTCGAGAGTTACTGTATATTTAATCGATTCCGACTACTCCGGCCAGGGCCCTTTCTTCTTTATTTGGTAAAAATGCTCTCCGTCAAACTGGTAGAGTCCTGCGCCAGCTCCCCACCAAACACGACCCGCCTGATCTTGATACATACTCTGTACACAACAATTCAGGCCATCTGCTGGTGTGAAGACCCGGAAAGCATTTGGCGCCGTGAGTGGAAGCGAGGGATCAAACCTTATCGTGCGACCTCTCGCGGTGATCCAAATGATATCAGCATCTCGTTCTATCAGAATACCCCAGACATCATAACTTGGAATACCAATCTCCTCCTTAAACTCCGTAAAGCTTGTGCCATCATAGCGACTGATACCACCCTCGATGGTGAACCAAATATTCCCAGCACTATCCTCGGCGATACCACCTGCGTAGTTGTTTCCGAGTCCACTTGTATCCGAAAATTGCGCTACTGTTTTGCCATCGTAGCGAAAGACACCACGAGCTTCTGAGGTCACCCAGATGTTGCCTTGCTGATCTTCCATGATGTCTTTAACATTGATTGGTGGCAACTTTTCGAATAGGGAAAAACAGGGCTCGCCCGCACGATCAGCCGCTGGGCTATACTGAAAAAGACCGCCCTTTGTACCTACCCAAAAGCGCCCAGATTTATCGAGTAGCATACTGTTGCGGCTAATATCGGTATTCGTCAATCCACTTTTTTGAGTATAACTCTTAAAACCTTGGCCATCATACTTGATCAATCCGAGGTAGGTTCCAAACCAGATATTCCCTGCTTGGTCTTCGGCAGTTGAGTGTACGCTATTTCCAAAGTCGCGATCGATCAAATCATTGCCCCGAAAAAAGTCCTCTTTGCTAAAATACGCTAAAGTAGCACCATCGTAGCGTGCTACACTCTGCCCAGCGGGTCCAAACCAGTAATGCCCTTTCGAGTCCTGGAAGATCGTTCTGATGTATTGACTGACCAAGCTGGTGTCGTTTAATGGATTGATTGGAGTAGCGGGCGTAGGCACTAATTCGGAGATCACGGTAGAGATATCGCCTCCTTTTTTGACCTGGTTTTGCCGCACTTGGCCCTGACACGAACTGATAAACACACCTGCAAATACAAGTAGATAAGCTATTGGATACAAGGAAAGTCTGCCCATTGATTGAAAGGTATTTAGATACGCTTAGAAAGCTAAGGAAAGGGTGTCTTATCTCCAAAAGTCGGAGGTATCAATAACGACTTGGTAACAGGGTATTGGATAGTTTTACTTTTTATTAAAAATCATTGCTTAGTCTTTTATAACATGGTATCCATCCTAGGGCAAACGCACAAAAACACCTAGCATAATTTCTATTTAAACTGAGCCTCCAATTCAAAACCGCTCTAGCATCTTCATTTTTGTCATTCGATACA
>JBELML010000023.1:0-59365 GCA_042095835.1 Saprospiraceae bacterium | reverse complement strand
GGCGGCATCCCGCACTTCGCTTATCACCTTTTTCACACTTAATTTCGAGTAATAACCATTTCTTTTTAAGTTTTTATTTTAATGCGGTTGCACTAAATCCAAGCCTCTGTTACCGTTGATTTTTTACAAAATGGTTACTTGACCTGTTTGTCGCGGCCTATCCGAAAACCCAACGCTTTATAAAAATACCATTTCCCCTCATCAACTTATAACCTCTTAAACCTCATAACCCCTATAAACTTATCAACTCATAAACTAAAAAAGCCTTTTCGCTTTCCGCGCACTAATGATCTCGGTATTCATACCTACCCAATGCAGGTTGCCATTATAGCGGCCATGCTCCATTTTGATGCAGCGATCTACAATGGTGGTCAACCCTGCTTTGCGGGCAGACGCTGCAGCTTCTAGATTGATCACCGTCAATTGCATCCAGACCGCTTTGGCACCGATGGCGATGGCATCCTGAACGATAGCCTCACACTCGCTTGGCTTGCGAAAAATGTCGACGACATCTACTTTTTCGGGTACGCTCTTGAGGTCAGGATAGCACTTTTGGCCGAGAATCTCCGTCTCTCTTGGATTGACCGGTATCACTTTATATCCTTCAGACATCAAGTAATTGGCTACAAAGTTACTCGCCCGTTCGGGTTTCTTAGAGAGCCCGACGATAGCAACCGTGTGTGCAGTTCCCAACAATTGCCGAATATCACTAGGATCTTGATAGTATTGACGCTCTAGCTCACTGAGGCTAGTGTTGAGTGAGATATCGATTGAAAGGCTTGTTCCAGATCCCATATTAAATCATTTGTTGTTTCTAAACCTACAGAAAGTCGGATCAATTCTGGTCCAACTCCTGCTTTGACTAATTCTTCAGCAGATAATTGTTGATGCGTTGTACTTGCTGGATGAATCACCAAACTACGTGCATCTCCTACATTGGCTAAGTGAGAAAATAATTGCAGATTTTCAATAAAATCCTTCCCTTTTTTCCGTACAGCCTCTCCCTCTCCTTTTAAACCAAAAGAGAAAACTGCCCCTGGACCTTTAGGCGTATATTGCTGCGCCAAATCGTAGTACGGGCTATCTTCCAAACCTGCATAATGCACCCAAGCTACCTGCTCATGCTGATTCAAAAATTGAGCAATAGCTAAGGCATTCTGCACATGGCGATCCATTCTCAAAGAGAGGGTCTCCAAGCCTTGGATCAACATGAAGGCATTAAATGGAGAAATGCAACCACCAGTGTCTCTCAGGGTCACCGCACGAGCTTTCATCAAGAAACCATAGTGCCCAAAAGTCTCGTAAAACTTAAGATTATGATAGGCGGCTGTTGGATCGGCGATACTAGGAAAGTTGCTATAATCAAATTCACCAGATTCTACGATCACACCTCCAACTGAATTGCCGTGACCACCAATAAATTTGGTTGCGGAGTGTACAACGATTGTCGCCCCGTGTTCAATCGGCCTACATAAATAAGGTGATCCAAAGGTATTATCAACAATCAATGGAATACCGTGACTATCGGCTAGGTCAGCAATCTTTCGAATGTCTAGAATAGACCCTTTCGGGTTGCCGATCGTTTCACCGTAGAGTGCTTTGGTTTTAGGCGTGATGGCGGCTTCCCAATGCTTAATAGCTGTAGGATCAACAAAATGAGCTTTGATCGATAATTTTTTGAGCGTATGCTCAAACTGCGTATACGTACCTCCGTATAAATGAGAAGAAGCAACGATCTCATCCCCAGGTTCCAGCAGAGTAAGCAAAGCTGTAAACTGTGCAGCCATGCCACTAGCAGTCGCCAAGGCACCTGTACCTCCCTCCAGAGAAGCCATTCTCTCCTCGAATACGGCGGTTGTGGGATTATTGATCCTTGTATAAATATTGCCATACTGTTTCAGCTCAAATAGTTGAGCGGCCTTATCTACATCATCAAAAACGTAGGAAGTGGTTTGGTAAATGGGTACTGCTCGCGCCCCAGTCACCGCATCTGGGATGTGGCCTGCGTGCAGCATACGTGTCTCAAAACCAAATTTTTTTCTATTCGACATAGTCTAGATTAGTAATAGTATCTGATTATCCAAACTCCTTGCCTGGATTTTAGTTGTAAACTTTGCAAAGAACACTAAAAGATAAGAAGCAAAATGTCGCCTTCGTAATGTTTAAGAAGTTATATCCCTAGGAATAGCTGATGTACGACTAAAAAAGAAGACTTGAGTTTTTTTATCCGCCACTATTTTAATAAGTTCGACAAGTTTAATAACACTCAATACGCACCCGATGCGATTTAAATGCCTAACGGTTTGGTTTTTTTCCATCTCCTTTCTTCTTTTCCTCTATGCTGGACTTCTTGCGCAGCCCCAAGGCGTAGCAGTGAATATTCCAGTAACGAATGTCGATAATTTAGTACAAGGTAGATTATATGTACCCAAATATGAAGGTATAAAAGGGTCTCAATATCTCAATGAGAATTGGCAATTGGGGAATATTGTCGTGCTTGACCAGATGTATGAAGGCCTACCTTTATACTATGACGTCTTTTTAGATGCTGTCATCTACGTGCGCCGTCAACCCAACACCTTTGACTTCATCAGACTTAATGAAGGCTATATCAAAGCTTTTACACTTGAAGACCGTACTTTCCTTAATCTTGCCTATAGTTCCTACGCTAGTACAACACTCGAACCAGGCTTTTACGAATTGATTGAAGCTGGACCGATTAGCTTATTAGTCAAGCGATTTCTGAAAATTCAACCCGATAATGGTGAAGCCTATTTTCTCCGAAGAGATGCTTATTATTTGGTAAAGGAGAACGAGATCAAACGGCTCCGATCCAAAAAAGATATTTACAGCTTTTCTCTAGAGACGGATAAAAAAGCCATCCAGAAAATGTTGAAAGAACAAAACTTCAGTTATAAGACGGCCACAGACCAACAGTGGAAATCCATTATCCAATTTCTTAATACCCTAGAAAAGAAAAACCTATGAGAAAATACTGCTACCTCATTTGCTTTCTCATAGGCATATATACGCTCAATGGACAAAGCACCCAGCAAGACATTTTAATCCAAGAAAACTATAATACAATAGCCTTTGAAAGCTTTGCAAAAATCCTGGAAGAGCAGTATGATATCCAGTCTTTCTATTTTGGAGGTTGGGTTAAAAACATCACTATCCAGCAAAGCCAAGCGCCCGCTCGTTTAGAAGAGATCCTAGACGCTACCCTCGCATCAACTAGCTATCGATACTTTATCAACAAAAATCGACAACTCCTATTAACCGCTGGTCTTAATATCAATGGAAACTTGACCTATCAGGAAGCCAGTGAAGCTACTACGGCCAATCAAGCGCAAGTAAGTCAAAGCATTAGCCCAAGTACCCAATCTGCTCTGACCGATTTTGAATCGGAGTGGTTTGTGATTGGTGATCCCTCTGCACCAGAGCAAGAGCCCAAAGTGCGCCTGAGTGGCTATGTACGTAATGAAGAAACCCAAGAACCTCTTGAGGCGGCAATCGTCTATATCGAAGAACTCAGAAATGGGGTCACAACTGACTCTGCTGGATATTATGAATTTTTTATTCCCCAAGGTCGCTACCAAGTAATTGTGCAAAGTGTCGGACTTAAAGAAAAATCACAGAAGCTACAATTGTATAGCAGTGGTCAGATGGATTTGCAATTGGGGGCACTCGTTTTGAATATTGAAGAAATCACTGTTCGAGCAGATAAAAAGAAGGCCATAGAAAGTGTCAATATGGGCGTCGAGGCTCTCACTACCGAGACCATCAAAGAGCTACCTACTCTTTTTGGGGAAGTTGATGTCGTCAGGTCTGCCTTGATGCTACCTGGTGTGCAAACCGCGGGTGAGTTCTCGGCGGGCATCAACGTCAGAGGAGGAGGAGCAGACCAAAACTTGGTCTTATTAAACGGTGCTCCAGTATTTAATGCCTCCCACTTATTTGGTTTTTCATCGGCCTTTAGCTCGGATGTTGTCGATGGGTTCGAGCTTTATAAAAGTTCCATACCTGCTAAGTTTGGAGGTAGAGTATCTTCCGTTTTGGAGGTAGGCATGAAAGAAGGCAACCAAGAGAAATGGTCCTTAAGTGGAGGGATCAGCCCCGTCACTGGTAGATTGACACTCGAAGGGCCCATCATTAAAGACCATACCTCTGTCATCATCAGTGGGCGAAGTACTTATGCCGATTGGATTTTAGATCAAATCGAGGATGCTTCCATTAGAAACAGCAGGGCCAACTATGCTGACCTTACGGCTAGAGTAAGGACTAGGTTGGCACAGAATGACTACCTGGATATTTCAGGCTACATCAGTAATGATGATTTCAAACTGAATGGCGACACCACTTTTGCCTACCAAAACCGCAACCTGGCTGTTCATTATCAAAAAGCCTTCAACGATCAATTATTTGGTACCTTCTCAGGTGTATATAGTCAATATCAATTCAATGTAGAAAGCCAAGAACAACCCGCTTCGGCATTTGATTTATCCTACTTGATAAATTATTGGGAAGGAAAAGGACACTTCTCTTATGCGCCAGCTGATAATCACCAGGTTAATTTTGGTATAAGCGCTATCAACTATCAATTAGATCCTGGCCAAATAGCACCAACCGATCCGGAATCCCTAGTGGAGCCAGAAACATTAGCACGTGAGAATGCCATAGAAGCTAGTATTTATGTGAGTGACGATTGGACCGTATCGCCTAGTTTTTCTATATCAGCTGGTCTTCGATTTACTCAATATTATTATCTCGGACCCAGAGAAGTCAACGAATACCGGCCCGATGCCGCTCGCACCGAAAACAATATCATTGGTACCACCAACTATAGTTCGGGAGAGTTGATCCAGCGCTACGGTGGTCCAGAGTATCGTTTGTCTATGCGCTATATCCTCGACCCCAACAACTCTTTCAAAGCAGCTTTTAATAGAAATCGCCAGTATTTAAGTATGCTTTTCAACTCTGCGACGATTTCCCCGACCGCAACCTGGAAACTTGCTGACAATCACATCCTACCACAAACCGGTGACCAATTCTCGATTGGCTATTTTAGGAATATGCGGAATGATGAATATGAATTCTCCATCGAAGCCTACTTTAAATCGATTCAAGATATGTTGGATTATAAAGCGGGTGCAGATTTGCTGCTCAACGAAAACCTGGAAGCCCAGCTCGTCAATGGACAAGGACAAGCTTATGGTTTGGAGGTCTTATTGAAGAAAAAAGGCCGCCGCTTGAATGGTTGGCTTTCTTATACCTATTCTCGTTCTCGTTTTAGATCTGAAAGTACCTTTCTAGAGGATCAAATAAACCAGAACGACTGGTTCAACACCAACTTCGATCAACCACACGATGTGAGTTTGGTGAGTTTTTACAAAGCATCCAAACGATTCAGTATCTCTACCAATCTCACTTATAGCACCGGAAGGCCCATTACCATTCCAGTGGCCAAATACAACTTTGGGAATGGAGAGCGCCTCCAATACTCGCGCAGGAATGAGTTTAGAGTACCTGATTACTTTCGATGGGACTTGTCGATCAACCTCGATGGCAACCACAAAAAATCCAAATTTGCACATAGCTCCTGGTCTTTATCACTCTATAATGTAACGGGGCGGCAAAATGTCTACTCCATTTATTTTGTAAGCAATGGAGAGGAAGCCCAAGGCTATCAGCTCTCTATTTTCGGAAGACCTTTTTTAACGCTTACCTTTAACTTTAAGATATGAAGAGGGTATTGATTACGCTTATTTGCCTGGCTTGCCTCAATAGTTGTGTCGAAACCTATGAGCCTGAAGTAGGAGACTATGAAAGCTCCTTGGTCGTCGATGGGCTTTTTAGTGATAGCGATTCGCCCTCGCGTGTTATCCTGTCGACCAGCTTTGCCTATGACGAGGACGAAGTCCCCTACATCAGTGATGCCACAGTAGTCATTGAAGAACAGAATGGCCCTAATCACCAACTGAGTGAGGTAGAACCTGGAACCTATGAGACCAATCCTGAGGAATTCAAAGGCGTCATTGGCAATAGCTACCGCTTGCGGATTCGTCTGCCCGATGGAGAGGAATACGAGACCGAATGGGCAATGATGACGGCGGCGGCTCCTATTGGAGATATCACCTACGAATTAGAGACTCGCGAGGTAGATGAAATTGGGGCACCCCTCGTACGAGGCATTCAGTTTTACTTAAATACAGCTTCAGATGGAGATGCCAATCCCTTTTATCGTTGGGAATGGGAAGAGACTTATATTTACAATCATCCCAAACCGCAATATGTAACGGTGACTTTCCCAGCCCGCAAGCGCGCCGTTTTCGAAGATGTTCCGCTCGATGAATTTGAGGGTTTCAATTGTTGGAAATCGAACAAATCTACCTCCATACTCATCGAAAGTACAGAAGGGCTTACCGAAAACAATGTAAAAGATTTTCCACTACATTTTGTCGATGATAGCAGCCCGCGTTTGTACATACGCTATAGCCTTTTAGTAAAGCAGTATGCTTTGGATAAAGAATACCACGAGTTTTTAAGAAAGGTCGTAGAAGTTAATCAAACTACTGGTAGTCTATTTGATCCCATCCCGAATGAAATTTTCGGCAATGTGCAGAGTACCAGCGATAATAATCGACCTGTGTTAGGCTATTTTGGCGTTGCAGGAGTGAGCGAGAAGCGCATTTTTGTAACCCGTGAGGACCTCCCTATAGGCTTTAATGCGCCACCAAGTCCTGTATGTTTGGAAGACACCATTGGCTTGGGAGAATTTGAGCTATTACACGATTTCACAGAGTCAGGAAATAAAGTTTTTTACAACTACCTGCGAGCTGAAATAGGCGGAGCCATAATTGGCTATTTGGTTTCCGAACCCAAGTGCATCTTCTGTGAAGACAATGATGCTTCGAATGAAAGGCCTGATTTTTGGTAATCTATCATGTATTAATGAATCAACGATTTAATGAGATTTTTCAATAAGTGTGTCTATACGAAAGCTTTGGGTCGATTTATAAAAAACGCAGCGATGCTCTCCTTGCTATTTTTAGCTTTGAGTGGTTTTGGCCAAGCCGTTTCTGAGCAGTTATTGGTACAAACGGATCGACCTGCCTATATCAGTGGTGAGACGGTCTGGTTGAGTCTTACCAATATGCGACTGGAACAAACAGCAGTATCTACTTTTAGCAAAGTGGCTTACGTAGACATGCAAGACGGCAATGGTCAATCTATCGCACAAGCTAAGATTCACCTTGAAGAAGGTCGTGGTCTTGGAAACTTGGAACTAGCAGCAGCGCTTAGAACGGGCCTTTATACTATAAGAGCTCATACCCAATCGATGCTCAATTTTGAAAACCCTGCCTTCTATGAGCAAGAGGTATTTGTGCTGAATCCACAGGAACCATTGATTTTACCGGCCATTGATCAAGTTTCTGATTTTCAAATAAAACAAACCAGACGACCTGTATCTAATCAGGAAGCCATCACGATAGAGATAAATTCCAATACAAGCAGCCTTGCTCAACGAACGCTCTGCACGCTAAATATCACGGCCAAAGATCAAGCCGGAAATCCCATTGCTGCTGACCTAGCGCTTAGTGTAGCCCGAAAAGCGCCAGAACCTAACTCTCTGCTCAAAAAAGCTGATAATTATCCTAGTATAGCAACTGAACTTGCTGAGGTACAAATACCTACCGAAAATCGGGGTATGCGCTTGAGTGGTAAAGTATTGAACGAACAAACACAGCAAGGAGAACCCAATGTAGAGGTGTTTATTGCTTTTCCAGGCAAGCGGTCTATCACTTATACGGCCATCACCAACTCCCAAGGGCAATTCTCTACCATTTTACCGAAGCTATATGGTCTAAAACAAGTGGTCATCCAAATTACCGAAAAGGAGGGTCCACCACTTAAAGTATCCATTGATGATCATTTTTTATCCGCCTCGGAAAAGAAAAATACGCCCATAAAATTGTCTGCGAATTGGCTTTCCTACCTGGAGGAATTGATGATCAACACACAAGTGGGGCAAGCGTATGAGGCCTTCCAAAGCCCAGCCCGATTCCAAGTAGAGATGCCCTATGACGGTATTTCCTTTTTTGGACGTCCTGAAAAACAATACCTCCTGGATGACTATACCCGCTTTCCTATTCCTGAATTTTTCTTTGAGATCGTTCCGGAAGTGCGCGTGCGCGGAAAATTTGGAGAAGAGCGTATTTCTATTGTATCAGAATTAGGAAACAATAATATAGGTGTACCGCCATTAATGCTAGTCGATGGAGTTCCCGTTTTTGATCAAGATGCTTTTTTAAAAATCAATAATAAATTGATTGAGTCGGTAGAAATTATTACCGATCCAATCTGGCTCAATCCAAGTTTCTTCAACGGAATGATCCAGCTAAGTTCCTTTGAGGGTGATGCGCGCAGTTTTGACTTACCTGCTACAGCTCTCCGTCAATCATTTCTCACCTACTTGCCCGAAAAGCAATTCGATGCGCCTAGCTACGAACAGGATGCCAAGACCAGCACCCTACCCGATTTCAGAAATACACTCTATTGGAACCCTCAGATCACTACAGATAAGAACGGCCAAGCAACGATTCAATTCTATACGAGTGATGCTTTAGGCAGCTATGAAGCAAAGGTCTTCGGAGTAAGTCCAAATGGACAATTAGGCGAGGCGAGCATAGTGATCGAGGTCGAAAAAAAGTAAAGATCAACATAAATCATCGATCCATTGAGCGACCTCGGGAAGGTTATGCTTTACTTGGCGCTGCGAAACAGGAAAATGCTCAGCTTTTAAATCGCTTTTCAGATCTAGAGTAGCTTGTTTTTGGCTTCGAAAACCTGGGGTCTCTTGATGATACCTCGCCAAATATTCCTGTTCTGGCTGACCTGGAGTAGGAATGAGAATGGCGGATTTGCCCAAAAACATCAAATCCATAATACTACTATACCCAGATCGGCAGATCACCAACGCAGTCTGAGCGATGGCTGTACTTAGCTGCTCAGGTCCCATAAAATTATAGAACTGCAATCCATCCTCTTGCCAGGGCGTTTCAGAAAGCTGAGGCAGACCTCTCACAATGAGGTACTTTCCTTCTTTTGCTTTGAGTTGCTCAACCAACTTGTACTCTAAGTTTGTACGACTAGGTTCTGGGCCCGATAAGATTACCATAGCCTGAAATGTAATGCCCTCCTCAAGCTTAGACAATTGAGAAAGCGGCCCAAGGTATCGGTACTGCCCTTTAAACCTTGGTTGGGAAAGCTCGCCTGCAATCTTTGGCTCATGCTCATTGTCAGGAATCCAAACTTCATCATAATTTTTATACCATAATAAATGTAAAAAGGCCGCTAGCTTACTCAGCCATTTTTGCCGAAAAGCAAATTGCAACTGATGGGTCATATACACAGAAGGCACCTTCTTGGTGTAACATCCCAAACGATTATCACTAATGACAAGGTTAACTCCATATTCACGCACAACCCGTCGAACAATTTGCCGCTCTTTCCATACTGCCCAAAGAACCCAAGGGCTCATCCACAAAAAATTAAAAACAGGGTCCCGAAATCGATACCTCACACGATAAGATGGCAATTCGATAAATCGCAAGTCCGGAAACCTTTTTTGCAACATCAATAGCGCTTGGCCACTACTAGCGATCACTACTGAGTGCCCTATACCTAATAAAAACTGGATAATAGGAATGCACCTAGAGGCATGCCCCAAGCCCCAGTCTAAAGGCGCGATGAGAATCGTTCTAGAATGATCTTTGTCCAAAAATGCTTTTTTGATATTGGAAATAAAGATACAATGGAATAGTATGTTAAGTAAAATTAACGGCAGAATGTTGGAAGTATCTTTATTTTTGCGCCACTATGAACAAGCAGTACTTCATTATCGATTTCGATAGTACCTTTACCAAACTAGAGGCACTCGATTTATTATGTGAGATCGTCTTAGAAGATTCTCCTCAACGAGATGAGGTCTTAGCTGAAATCCAGCACATCACCAACCTAGGCATGGATGGAAGTATTGACTTCAGAGCCTCTCTCGAAAGGCGTCTAGCCTTACTCAAACCACACCGAGACGATATCCAGACCCTCATTGTGGAGCTCAAAAAGCTCGTCTCCGATTCTTTTGTCCGCAATCGCTCCTTTATTGTAGATCACAAAGAGGAAGTCTATGTAGTCTCCAATGGATTCAAAGACTTTATCGTACCGGTGATTGAGGCTTATGGTTTGATTCCTGAGCAGGTCTACGCCAACGAATTTGTCTATGATGAAGAAGGATATGTGATAGGTTTCAACCAAGACATACCACTTTCTGAAAGTGGAGGCAAACCAAAAGTAATAAAGTCTTTAGATTTGCAGGGTGAAGTATACGTCATTGGAGATGGATACAACGATTTTGAAATCAAAAAAGAGGGCTTCGCCAATAAATTTTATTTATTCACTGAAAACGTACGGCGCGCCAAGGTGCTAGCAATAGCAGACCACGAAGCGCCCAGTGTTGATGATATCTTATACGAATTACAAATGAGTAGAGCACTTTCTTATCCAAAGAATCGCATCAATGTACTGCTACTAGAAGGCGTACATAAAGATGCGATCAAGATTTTTGAAGACGAAGGATACAATGTAGAATATTTAGAAACCGCCCTTTCAGAGGAGGAGTTGTGTGAGAAAATTGTGAACGTAAACATCCTCGGGATTCGCTCTAAGACACAAGCTACCCGCAAAGTCATTGAGTCTGCCAAACGCTTGATCAATATCGGCGCTTTCTGTATTGGAACCAATCAAATCGATCTGGAAGCTTGCAGCGAGCACGGTGTGACAGTATTCAATGCGCCTTATATGAATACGAGATCGGTTGTAGAATTGGCGATTGCCGAGATTATCTTTCTCGTGCGCAATATACCCGATAAATCTCGCGCCATGCACCTAGGTAAGTGGGAGAAATCTGCTGTCAACTCCAATGAAGTGCGTGGAAAAAAATTGGGGATTATCGGCTATGGCAATATTGGTTCTCAACTATCAGTACTTGCAGAAGCAATGGGTTTAGATGTTTACTTCTATGATTTAGAAGATAAACTCGCCCTTGGTAATGCCACCAAATGCGAAACCCTGGAGGAGCTGCTTGGAACAGTCGAGATTTTATCTCTACACATCGATGGTCGTCCAGAAAACAACAATTTCTTTGGTGCAGAACAGTTTGCGATGATGCAAGATAACTCCATCTTCATCAACTTAGCTAGAGGAAAAACGGTAGACATACCTGCCTTAAAAGATGCTGTTCAATCTGGAAAACTGAAAGGCTGCGCTATCGACGTATTCCCTAAGGAACCCAAGAGCAACGATGAACCTTTCGAATCAGAACTCATGGGACTACCCAATACGATTCTGACGCCACACATCGGTGGTAGCACTTACGAGGCACAAAAGAATATTGGTAATTACGTACCCAATAAAATCATCCAGTACATCAATACTGGCAGTACAAATGGTAGTGTAAATTTACCCCAAGTGCAGTTGGCACCCGTTAAAGAGGCCCATCGCTTACTGCACATCCACCAGAATGTTCCTAATGTATTGGCACAAATCAATAACATTTTGGCCAGCAATGGTGTCAACATCCTAGGTCAACACTTGAAAACCAACGAAAGGATGGGCTATGTAATTACTGATGTCAATCTTGCCTACGATGAGGCTACTATGGAGCAACTCCGCGCCATCGACGGCACCATCTGGTTGCGAGTGCTTTATTAGGAAAATGCGTCAATACATCAATGTGTCAATGGCTCAATTGGGCGTATTGACACATTGCCCCATTCCGTCATTTACACATTGAAACCATGCTCTACACGCAAATACAGGAAGCCGTTGCCTTCATACGTCAGCAGACAAACTTGCAGCCTAAATACGGTATTGTTTTAGGAACAGGTTTGGGAGGTTTAGCGGAGGAGATTGTGGTCGATGCCTCTATCAACTACAAAGACATTCCCTATTTCCCGGAATCTACGGTAGAAAGTCACCAGGGGCGTTTATTACTGGGGCACCTTGAGGGCGTACCTATTGTGGCTATGGCTGGACGTTTTCATTACTACGAAGGCTATAGCATGAAAGAGGTCACCTTCCCCATTCGTGTGATGAAATTCCTGGCCATCGAGCAAATATTAATGAGTAATGCTGCGGGTAGTGTCAACCAGCATATTTATGCAGGAGATTTGGTTTTTATTAAAGACCATATTAATCTTCATGCTGAAAATCCGCTAAGAGGCGTAAATGATGAACGCTTAGGGCCGCGCTTCCCGGATATGATGCATACCTACGACCGCGCCATGAATGACAAAGCGCTCGCTATCGCTCAGGCGAATAATATCCGTGCCCACGAAGGCGTCTATCTTGGTTTGCAAGGTCCAAATCTGGAGACACCGGCCGAATATAATTTTGCGCACATTATCGGAGCAGATGTGATCGGTATGTCTACCATTCCAGAAGTGATTGTCGCTCGACACATGGGTTTGCCAGTATTCGTAGCTTCGGTGGCCACCAATAGATGTTATCCATTGAGCGAGTTGACCCCCACTACGGTCGAAGAGGTCATAGAAGTAGCCAAAGTAGCGACTACCAAGCTGAGCCTCATTGTCAAAGCACTAATCGCCAATTAGTAACTCCATCAACCTTTATTTAGAAAGGTAAATCATCATCATCAGCTTCTTGTGCTGTTGGCTCATCTGTTGCACTAGGGAAGGAATTGTCCATACTTGGAGGCGCCTGTGGAGCTGCTGCATTATCAGGGCGTTCAATTTTCCAGGCATTGAGGTTGGTGAAGTAGCGCCCCTGCCATTCTCTACCGCGTAGATCAAAGTAAACTTTGATTTGATCACCATCATTGTAATCATCTACCAAACTACAACGGTCTTGTACCAATTGGAACTTAACCATCTGCGGATAATTCCCATCGGCGACTTCGATGACAAATTCTCTAGCTTGAAAGGTCTGTGTCTTGCTTTCGGTATCAAATTTCTTGATCAGCTTTCCTGTTACTTCGAAGGACATAATATTCTAGTCTATGCGGTTAATTGAATCAGTGGCAAATGTAAGAAAAAGTTTATATCCAATCATTTTTGGACGTAGACAATAGCCTTTTCTTCATAATAAGGCATCGGAAAAAAACGACTCACCGAAACGATATCGACGTAGCTACCTCTCGGCAACAGTTTTTCCTCCGCTTTTAGATTTCCTCCTTTGAGTGTAATAAGGCCATTAGGCAGGCCATGTTGCTGCTTTTTACTAATCAAAGGGAAGCTCCAATCCACCAGTTTATCAAGACTGGCTACAGCACGACAGACGACAAAATCATATTTTGTCTTTACTTCTTCTGCGCGGATGTGCTCAGCCTTTACATTTTCTAAACCTATTGCCTCTACAATGGCTTGTACGACACTAATTTTCTTACGCGTGCCATCAATCAAATGAAACTGCGTCTCTGGAAATAGAATCGCCAAGGGGATTCCTGGCAGTCCACCACCTGTTCCCAAATCCAAGATCTGAGCTCCTGGTTTAAAAGGGGTGAATTTAGCAATCGCCATAGCATGTAGGATATGATGTGGATAGACTTGATCAATATCCTTACGAGAAATCACATTGATTTTTTGATTCCATTCCTGGTAGAGTGGCCCCAACTGCTCCAACTGCTGGATTTGCAGTTCGGAAAGCTTAGGGAAGTATTTTAATATTTGCTCCAAATGTCGAATTTTGAAAATGTGCTGCAAAATTATCAAAACAATTGGAAAAGCCCCTGCAATTCCCACTACTCTCGAAAGATTCATCACATCTCTACTGACGAAAGACTCCTAACCTCGCCCTAGTCAGCATAGCCCTCATATCACTACATCAAAAAATCTCCACATCAACACACCTCCATGTCACTACATCAACAAATCTCCATGTCAACACATCACCACACCTCCATGTCAACACATGCCCGTCTGCTACCATCCATCGCCATCCAATAAATCACCTATACCACCCAAAATACTCCCTTCACCCTTACTGCCTCCAGCACCGTAGTGCTTAGTCGCTCTAATCACGCGATCTGCCATACGACTAAACGGAAGCGATTGGATCCAAACGGTACCAGGTCCCTCAAGTGTAGCAAAAAAGAAACCTTCACCTCCAAAGATCATATTACGTACCCCCTTGACCATTTCGATATCGTAGCGCACATCACTAGTAAAGCCGACTAGACAGCCCGTATCGATTCTCAGCTTTTCGCCGAGTTCCAACTTACGTTCTACCACAGTACCGCCCGCGTGCAAAAAGGCCAAACCATCGCCTTCTACTTTTTGCATAATAAACCCTTCGCCACCAAAAAATCCACGACCCAGTTTTCTAGAAAACTCAATACCTACAGATACGCCTTTCGCAGCGCAGAGGAAAGCATCTTTCTGACAAATCACTTTACCTTCATTGTCTTGCAAGTCAATGGCGATAATACGACCTGGATAAGGCGCAGCGAAGGAGACCTTTCTTTTACCATCTCCATTATGGGTATAGGCCGTCATAAACAGGCTCTCACCAGTAATCAAGCGCTTACCTGCGGAAAGTACTTTTCCCCATAGCCCTTGTTGTGGCTGGGTACCGTCACCAAAAAGAGTGGCCATTTCTACGCCATCTTCCATCATCATAAAACTCCCGGCCTCAGCAATCACTGTTTCTAATGGATCCAATTCGATCTCTACGAATTGCATCTCTTCGCCATAAATTTTGTAATCAATTTCGTGTGCATTCATGATAAAAATGAGTTTTAATTAATATTCTTCCTTGCCATTAAAAAGTAGCCTCCTGTAAAAAAGACCAAGGCATAGGCTAGACTAATCCAAGTTTCTCTCGATATCCAGACCACTTTATTGGCATTATAATCAATATAATTGGCAATAGAATGGGTGTAGGGAATCATGTAATCATACCGCCAGTTGCTGTAAACAATCAAGCCGAATACCACCAAAAACACACCTACGCCAACGGCGACTATAAAGTTATCCCAATACAAGCTCAAAAAGAAATGTATAGAGATGATACTTAGCAGCAATACAAATAACCTAAATAGAAAGGAAAAGCTAGTCGCTGTAGGTGTATACTCCTGAAAACCATAAGCTGGCACTATAGCGCCTACCAGATGTCCAAATATATATAAACATGCCAAGGCGGTCAGCAAGGAGCAAAAAATCCAAAAAATCAAGATAATCACCTTACTTAGATAAAAGTAAATCTTAGGAGCTGGAAGGCTAAATATATGTTTAAAGCCCCGATTTTTATGCTCAATATTGGCGATCAGAAAGGTAATTAAGGTAGCAAACAGTGGATATAAAAAAGCATAAAACTGATAAGACACCTTAGCAAAATCAAACCAAGGATTAGTCGCATTACTCGCCTGATCCGCATTGTTCAAAAAACCTAACATCACAATAATCGATACCCCGACCGGCCCCAATACAGACAAGGTGAGGCCCCAGATATTTTTAGTCTTTTGAAACTCCGCTTTTAATACTCGTGAAAAAGGAATAGACATGTTTAGAATTTTAAAGGTGGATTGCTGGGAGCTTTCAGTTGCCAGTAAGATCAATAAAAAGATCTTCCAAGCTAGGAGAGGTCCGCTCCATATCTAATAATGGAATTTCAGCAGCAACCAGTGCTTTCATGACCTGATCAAAATGTTGATCATCGCTGATATCGATATTCAGTAAACCATCTTCAATGATCACATTTTCAATTGTTTCAGATACCTTATTTTTCGCCATTTCCACTGCCTCGGTCTTGATTTTAATCGTACGCCGCGTAGAGGACTGCATTTCTCCAATCTCTCCTTGAAAAATCAACTCCCCTTCCTTGATGATACCGAGATGGGTACAGGTTTTTTCAATTTCTGATAGCAGGTGACTCGATATAAAAACGGTTTTCCCCTGTTCTTGCAGTCTTAAAAACAGCTGCCGCATTTCATGAATCCCACTAGGATCAAGACCATTGACGGGCTCGTCTAAGATGAGCAACTCCGGATCATGAAATAGAGCAACACCAATCCCAAGTCGTTGCTTCATTCCCATCGAAAAGTGCTTGACTTTCTTCCGTGCAGCCTGTTTGAGACCAACAAGTTCCAAGACCTCCTCTAGCCTATTTTTATGTTGAGGGTAAAGTGTTTGAGCTACTTTGAGATTATCCAATGCCGTAAGATGGCTATAGATCGAAGGGCTTTCAATCAAGCTTCCAATCCTGGATAATATCGAAATTCGCTGCTTTCTAATATCCTGATCAAATAAAAAGACATGCTCGGCAGGTACTCGTAGTAGCCCTAGCAACACTTTGATGGTGGTTGATTTTCCTGCTCCATTTGGTCCCAAGAAACCGTAGATACTATTTTGAGGTACGGATAGATGAATATCTTTGAGAATAGTCTTTTTGCCATAACCAAAGGACAAAGACTGGGTCTTGATAATGTGCTCCATTTCTTATTTACTTAAGGAAGTGGTGCTGAAAAGGGTAGGTCTAAACTCGATGAGTGCATAGACTTTCTTAAACCACTTCCTTGTAATTTGCTTTCTAAGCCAAGCAAAGCCGAATTTTATCTACGGGAGCAGTTTATTTTTGGATAAGAGCGCTATCAAATGACCAAAAGTCCGTAGCTACTTCACTTTCATAGGCAGAAAAGCTATCTTTGCCGCCTTAAGTAGCGATCAAAAATAACTAACCGAGTTAAGGCGAAATATTTTGCCTGCTACTTAGGAACGATTTTGATGATAAGGCCATTACATCATCAATACCATTATTCATCTGCCGAAGCCTTAGCGTAGGTTGACAACAATACATCATTAGAAAAAATGAACGTTTCATTAAACTGGCTTAAAGATTATATCGATATAAATCTAGACCCTGTCAAAGTAGGAGAAATTCTTACCGAAATCGGGCTGGAAGTAGAAGGAGAAGAAACCGTTGAAAGTATTCCTGGTGGATTACAAGGAGTGGTAGTAGGAGAAGTCGTAGAATGTGGGCAACACCCCAATGCAGACCGCCTCTCTCTCACCAAAGTGAATGTAGGCCAAGAAGACCTACTCCAAATTGTATGTGGAGCACCTAATGTAGCTCAAGGTCAAAAAGTTTTGGTCGCTACTGTAGGTACGGTACTGCATCCTCAAGGCAGTGAAGAGCCGCTTAAAATCAAGAAGGGTAAGATTCGTGGCGAAGTATCTCAAGGTATGATTTGCGCTGAAGACGAGCTCGGCATTGGAGATGATCACGATGGCATCATGGTACTCCCCGCAGAGACACCCATCGGAATGGCTGGCAAAGATTACCTACAACTAGAGACGGATTATATTTATGAAATAGGGCTGACACCCAACCGTTCGGATGCGACCAATCATCTTGGTGTAGCCAAAGATTTAGCAGGTGCCTTACTGATCAACTACGATCTCAAAGAGGGCGTAAAAGCACCGGATGTTAGCCAATTTAAAATTGATAACACTCAGCATAACGTTGAGGTATCTGTAGAAAACACCGAAGCCTGTCCTAGATATACAGGCGTTGTGATCAGCGGCTTAAAGATTGGCCCATCACCAGATTGGTTGCGTAATCGATTGGAAGCCATCGGTGTACGTTCGATTAGCAATGTAGTAGATATCACCAACTTCATTCTGCACGAACTGGGACAACCATTACACGCCTTCGATCTAGACAAAATCACTGGCCAAAAAATCATTGTCAAGACGCTAGCCAAAGGCAGTAAGTTCACTACTCTTGACGAGGTAGAACGCAGCCTACACGCCGAAGATTTGATGATCTGTGATGGCGACAGCAAAGGCATGTGTATCGGTGGCGTCTTTGGCGGTATTAATTCTGGTGTAACCGATCAGACGACAGCTATTTTCCTGGAAGCGGCTCACTTCAATCCCAAATACATCAGGAGATCGAGTATGCGCCACAACTTGCGTACCGATGCTGCCAAGGTGTTTGAGAAAGGTAGTGATCCCAACATCACACTGTATGCGCTCAAACGTGCAGCTTTACTGATGCAGGAACTTGCTGGTGGAATGATCTCTAGTGAAGTAGTAGATATTTATCCCCATCCTGTGCAGCCTAAACAAATTGAGGTCAAGTACCAGTATGTCAGCGACTTGATTGGTGTTGATTTGAGCAAGGTAGAGATCAAAAACATCCTGGAAGCTATTGAGATGGAGATCGTAAGAGAAACCGCCGAAACCTTCACCGTAGCCGTACCGACCAACAAGTCTGATGTCTTGAGACCAGCAGATATTGTAGAGGAAGTTTTGCGCATTTATGGTTTAAATAAAGTGCCCATCCCAACCAATATCAATACGGCTATAACCGTAGGAAAACACCCAGACCCAGTTGTCTTACGGAACAAAGCGGGAGATTGGTTGGCAGCGAACGGCTTCAATGAAATGATGGCTTTGTCATTAAGTCAGTCAAAATACTACACAGACTTATTGCCAAGTATCCAAGCAGAGCAACTGGTTTATATCAACAACACCTCGAATGTACACCTCGATATCATGCGGCCAGAAATGGTCTTCAGCGGTTTGGAGGCCATTCTGCATAACCAAAACAGGCAAACTTCAGATATCAAGCTGTATGAACTGGGGCGCAACTACCAGCACGGAGAGACTGACATCATTGAGCAAGAGCACCTCACACTTTTCTTATCTGGTGCTCGGCATTCAGAGAGCTGGTTAGATACCGGCAACAAGAAAATGTCTTTCTATACGCTCAAGAGTTATACCCAGCAATTATTGACTCGTTTGGGAGTCAGTAATTACCAAGAAACTTTAATCCAGGACGACGTTTTTGCCTACGGAGTAAAGTGGCACAGAGGAACGCAAACCATCGCTCAATTAGGTTTAGTACAAGCTACTTTGAGTAAAGGATTGGATATTAAAAATGAAGTTTTCTACGCTGATATTTACTGGGCTAATGTGATGAAAGCACTCGCCAAGCACAAAATTTCTTATACGCCGATCAGCAAGTATCCTTCGGTGCGGAGAGATTTAGCCCTAATAATTGATAATTCTGTAAAATTTACAGATATTGCAGTAATCGGTAAGAAAATTGCCAAGAAGTTGGTGAAAGAAATTAACTTATTTGACGTTTATAAAAATGAGGAGCAATTAGGAGCAGGTAAAGCCTCCTATGCCGTCAGTTTTGTATTCGAAGATAATAGTAAGACCCTTAGAGATAAAGACATCGATAAGGTCATGAATCAGCTCATCAAACAATACGAAAGTAAATTGGGAGCTACGATTAGGAGATAAAGCGTGTGGCATGGACCTTATTGATAAAATCGAAGGTATTGAAATAAAAATTAAGCAGGTCGTACTCAAATTGCAACAAGTGCAATTAGTGAATACGGCTTTGCGAAAAAATAAGGAAGAGTTGGAAGCTGCTTTTAAAGCTCAAAAAGAAGCTAATGAAAAATTGCAGCAAGAACTCGCCCAAACTAAGCAGGTATTAGCGGAGAAGTTGGAAAAGGAAGAGGAGCATTCTAGCCAATTAAGATCAGCTATAGATCAATACACTAAAGAGATTGATCGCTGTATCGAATGGCTAACCAATAACTGATAGATGGACAGTCAAGCGACTAAAAATATCACAGTTGTCATTGCAAGTAGGCCCTATCCTCTCAAAGTAAAAGAAGAGGATGAGCCAGCGATTAGAAAAATTATTAAAGAAATTAATGAGAAAGTTAATCGCTTTCAATTGACCTATTCTAATAAAGACAAGCAAGATTGTCTGGCAATGGCGGTATTGACCTATGCTGTAGATTTATATAAAAGTCAACAAAGTACTGTTACAGACAGCATCGTCTCCTCCAAGCTCTCCCAACTCGATACGCTACTCGGCTCTGCTTTGGACGAATAAACACTCTTTCCATTTGTTGAACCGTTGAAAACTTAACCTTCTTTGACAAGCTATGGCGCTTGGTCGAAGATTTAAAATGAACAATTATGGGTTTAGGAACCGCAGTAATCATAGGATTAGTTGGTGGTTTGGTAGTCGGCTTTGTGGTAGCGCAATTGATTATGCGCAATACCATAAAAAAGAAAGTAGCCGATATCAATACCAAAGTAGACTTAGAGGTGAAAGAAGCTCGCCTGACGGCTAAGCGTATTGTAGATGAAGCAGAAACAAAGGCAGAAAAAATCAATAGCCAAGCCGAAGCGAAGAATGAGCGTATCAAGCAAAGGAAAATCCAGGAAGCCAAAACGAAATTTAATCGCTTACGCTCGGAGCTGGATACTGAAAAATCTAAGCATAGAGTAGAGTTAAAAGACCGAGAAATAGGTGTAAAAGAGCAAGAGGCCGATCTGAAGCAACGCATGAATAAGTTCAAAGAACGGGAGAAATGGATCGATGCAGAAAAAGCAGACCTCGAACAACGTGAAGCAGATCTTTCGACTATCCGCCAAAACCTGGAAAAACAACTTAAAATCGTCGCTAAGAAAAAGGAACAACTCGATTTTGCGAACGAAGAACGCATCAAAGAATTAGAAAAAGTGGCTAACCTTTCTGAAGCAGAAGCTAAAGAAAGACTACTGGAGGCCGTAAAAGCTAAAGCTGAAACCGACTCCATGGCGCTGATCAAATCTACGATCGAGCAAGCTAAACATACCGCTAATAAAGAAGCGAAAAAGATCGTCATCCAATCTATTCAAAGGATGTGTGCAGAATACACCATTGAAAACACCGTCTCTGTTTTCAATCTGGAATCCGATGATCTCAAAGGGCAAATTATTGGTAGAGAAGGGCGTAATATTCGTGCTTTGGAAGCCGCAACAGGTGCTGAGATCGTTGTAGACGACACACCAGAAGCTATAGTCATTTCTTCTTTCGACCCGATCCGTCGCGAGATTTGCCGCCTTTCTCTCAAGAAATTGGTAGCAGACGGTCGTATCCACCCTGCTCGTATTGAGGAAGTAGTCGCCAAAACACGCAAACAACTCAACGAGCAAATCGTAGAAATTGGAGAGCGCACCGTGATCGAATTAGACATTCATGGTCTCGATCCTTACTTAGTGAAAATGGTTGGGCGTATGCGCTTCCGTTCTTCTTACGGACAAAACTTGTTGAAACACTCCATAGAAACGGCCAACCTTTGTGCCATCATGGCTGCCGAATTAGGTCTTTCTCCTAAGCAAATCAAACTAGCCAAACGCGCTGGTCTATTACACGATATTGGTAAAGTAGCAGAGGAAGAAAGCGAATTGTCACACGCATTACTCGGGATGAAGTTTTGTGAGAAATACAAAGAAAATCCTGCCGTAATAAATGCAGTAGGTGCTCACCACGACGAGATCGAAATGAACAATATCCTCTCTCCAATCATACAAGCTTGTGATGCCATTTCTGGTGCAAGACCAGGTGCACGTAGAGAGATACTGGAGAGTTACCTAAAGCGTATCGGGGAGCTAGAAGAATTAGCAATGGCTCATGAAGGGGTCTCTAAAGCTTTTGCTATGCAAGCAGGTCGCGAATTACGCGTCATTGTGGAGAGTGAGAAAGTGACTGATAGCTATGCAGATGACCTCTCCTTCATGATTTCACAAAAGATACAGGATGAAATGCAATATCCTGGACAGATAAAAGTGACCGTGATTCGAGAGAAACGAGCCGTGAGCTACGCTAGATAAGCAAACAATGGCCTATTTCAATCATTTGAAGTAGGCCATTCTTTTTTTTATAAAAACCAAAGCCTTGAAAACAATTGACCCTATCAATACCTGGAAAGTACATTTGGTTGACTGTATTCACTTTTTACACCAAAAGGGCTACGCTCCGGCAACCAGTTCCAACTACTCCTTTAAACTTCCTGGAAGTACCGAAATCATTATTTCAGCATCTGGCATCGATAAAGGCAGCTTCTCTGCCGAAGATTTAATGCACATTGATCTGCAAGGTTACCCCATCAAAGACGCTCGCAAGTCTTCTGCGGAGACCTTGATTCACACGATGATTTATCGCAACAAACCAGAGGTCACCTGCATTTTGCATACCCACACGATCTACAATACCGTATTATCTACGATATATCGCTACAGTAAAAATATACGCCTCGAAGGTTTCGAGGTACTCAAAGGGATACAGGGAATCGACACTCATGAAGCTTATGTTGACCTCCCAATTTTCGAAAATTCTCAAGATATTTCTACCTTAGCAAAAGAAGTAGAAGACTACTGGCAAGAGCATCCACAAATGTGTGGCTTTCTACTGGCAGGTCACGGTCTTTATACTTGGGCCGATTCAATCAAAGCGGCGAAAAGACAGGTAGAGGTGTTGGAGTTTCTACTAGAGTGCTATTATAAAATCCAACTATTCGAAAAAAGCACTTAAGTCTTCCAGCACCTACTGACAAGAAGTTATTAAATCATTATTCATCTGCCGTAGCTTTAGCGTAGGCAGACATCACTATATCATTACATCACTACATAACTATACAACCATGGCAATACTTCATATTCCCGATCAAGATAAAAGACTAAGCGATCAGTCGGAGATAAAATCTTTCTTAGCAGATAAAGGCGTTTGGTTTGACCAATGGGAAGCCAATGCTACGCTAGAAGACGGAGCAGATCAAGAAACGGTACTAGCAGCCTATAACCATGTTTTAGCACCTTACATGGCATCTAATGGCTATCAAACAGCAGATGTCATCAGTGTACATCCGAAAATGGAAAACATTGATGTATTGAAAAATAAGTTTCTTTCGGAGCATACCCACTCTGAAGATGAAGTCCGCTTCTTTGTAGATGGAGAAGGGCTTTTCTGGTTCAATATGGATGATCATCCTGTGTTCTGTGTCATTTGCCAGAAAGGTGATCTCATTTCGGTCCCTGCGAATACCAAGCACTGGTTTGACTTCGGTCCTAAACTATCTGTGAAAGCTATCAGAGTTTTTATTGACCAATCGGGTTGGGTACCTCAGTATACCACATCAGGTGTCGATGATAAGTACAATGAATTGGGCTTGTCAGCGTGATAGAGGAAAGTGTTTGGATCGAGATATTTCCAGGCCCTTAGAATAAATAGTATTCATTAAAAAAATCAGCTAATCGCAATATTTCAGAATATACGTTTTGTATTGATGGACATTGAGGGGACGACCACTTCGATCTCCTTTGTCCATGAGGTTCTATTTCCTTATGCGAGTGCGCATTTGGAAGACTACCTGCGTGACAATGCTGAGCTGCCGCAAGTTCTAGCGCAAATGGAAGCCGTGAAAGCTACCGCTTTAGAAGAATCTAAAAAACACCTTTCTGATCAAGAAGCTATTGAGCTATTGCTTAGTTGGATTCAAGAAGATCGCAAGCATACAGCCCTGAAAAGCCTGCAAGGATTCCTCTGGAAGTCGGGCTACGAAACAGGCCAATACCAAGGACATATCTACGAGGATGTCGTTCCAGCTTGGGAGAGATGGCAAGCTAAAAACATAGGACTTGGGATTTACTCATCAGGCTCTGTAGCGGCGCAGAAGTTGCTATTCGGCTATTCTGAGAAAGGCGATTTACAGCCTTATCTTTCTCATTACTTCGATACCAAAATCGGCCATAAACGCACCCTTGCTGCTTATCAAAATATTCAGCAAGCCTTAGCCGTTCCGGCTAGTAATATTTTATTCCTCTCTGATGTAGTCCAGGAATTGGAAGCAGCAAAAATGGCGGGATTCCAAATTTTACACCTGCTTCGACCAGGTACAGTAGCAGATGACCAATACCCGGCCGTGGCCAATTTCGACACGATCGACCTGAAATAAGCAGACACTTTTTCTCTTCTCGTCTGCTTCTACCTAAGATTTCATTGTTTTAGCTTAATTTCAAGCTGAGAACACTATGCTCTTGGGGCAAAACCCTAATCGACAGATCAAACAAAACCAAAGCCAATGAAAAATTTAAGTATCCTTTTTTGTCTTCTCCTTTCTATTACTACTATAGCACAATCTGATAAGGCCCTAGAACAACATTTAAACCAACTACTTGAAGAAAAAGGCATACCAGGCATTAGCCTTAGCATTATCCAAAAGGGAAAGCTGGAAACCACGGTCGCTGGTTTGGCCGACCGCGAACAAACCATACCTTTAACCAAGGAGCATCGGATGCTTTCGGGTAGTATCGGCAAAACCTACTTTGCAGCTCAAGCAATGATGCTCGTAGCAGAAGGGAAGTTGGATCTGGATAAAAAAGCCATCGATTACCTCAAAGATGATGCTTGGTTCAAGACGGTGCAAAATGCTAAAGACATTACGGTGCGTAGTATGATGAACCACACTTCTGGTGTCCCCGAATACGTCTACGCTGAAGATCTGTGGAAGCAGATCAAAGCCAACCCTAATAAACAATGGACCCCTGCCGAACGACTAGCGTTTGTCCAAAACCAAGACCCTCATTTTCCAGTTGGCCAAGGTTGGTCTTATGCCGATGCGAACTACATTATCCTTGGCGCAATTATGGAAAAAATCACGGGCAGAAAAGTCTATGAGCTCGTTCAGGAAAATATTTTAAACCCACTTGAACTCCGTGAAACAAGTCCATCTACCCAAGCAGAATTAGAAGGCATTACAGCCGCCTATACCGGTAGATTATTTGGCAATATTTTCGGTGATAAAGTATCAGAAATAGGTCAATATGGTTTAGCACCTCAATTCGAATGGACAGGCGGCGGTTTCATCACCAACTCCGCAGATTTGGCAAAATGGATTCAACAATTATATACGGGGCAGGTCGTATCACCAAATTTGACAAAAGAGATTTACACACCAGTTAATCGTACAACTGGTCAATACGGAGACTTGACCGGCTATGGCCTGGGAGCAGAAATATTTGCCACAAAATACGGCATTGCCTATGGGCACACTGGTTTCATGCCGGGCTTTTTATCCTTGATGGCTTACTTACCAGACTACGATCTAGCGATAGGTATGCAAATCAATACCGATCCTTATAATTCAAATGTCAAAGAACGATTTTCTCTATTCGATCTTTTAGAAACCATTCTGCCTTTTTATATCCAAAAAAATAAAGCTTATAAAAAGACCACTTTATATCTAGTTCGCCACGCTGAAAAAGGCAATGACCATCCGCGCAATCCCAGTTTATCTACTCAAGGCCAGGAGCGAGCTGCCAATCTTGCTAGCGAATTAGGGCAGGCGGGCATCTCCGCAATCTACAGTACGCCCTATAAACGCACCCAGCAAACAGGACAAGTCCTCGCCAAACAATTAGGCCTTGAAATCCGAAGTTACAATCCATCGTATGCTACTCATATTTTTGATATCCTAGCCAACAATCAGGGCCAAAAAGTATTGGTGGTTGGTCACTCCAATACGGTCCCGAATATGGTCAATTGGTTGTCTGCGGATGCGCAACTACAGCAGCTTGGCGAAAAAGATTATGGTGATCTTTTTAAAGTTCAATTCAAAAAAGGAAAAGGGAAGCTCAGCCAATCAAAGTTTTAGAATTGCCCCTTGAGCCGAAGACTTAAATTACGTCCTGGGGCGGCTATACCAGAGCTATAGGTTCTATATCTCTGGTCTGTGATATTCTCAAGATTGAGTCCGATCTGGAACTGTGGATGCAACTGAAAAGAGGTGCGTAGATCGAGGCTATACCAGCTAGGAGCAAAGGGGCGCCCCTGACCATCCAAGGCATAAAGATGTGGTTTATTCTGCTCTCCAATCGGTAAATCTTCAAAGTCAAAAGTACTTTGAAATTGATACCGTAGCGCAATTTGTCGGCCTTTCTTTTTGTACTGAAATTCAATATGACCAAAAGCAGGTGGCGCGTGTCGGCTAGGCGTACGCAGGCCATCTACGCTTAGCTCCTTTCCTTGCTGATAATTATACCTGGCCACCCATTTCAAATGTCTAAACACTTGCCATTCTAAGCCAAATTGTAGGCCCCACACATCTACTGCACTCGCATTTTGGATAGCCTGTACTCTACTCAAAATGCCCTGATAGAGTATACTATCCTGCCCTGCTAATTGAAAATCTCTCCGCACCAGTGCATCATCCAGGTGAGTATAATAGGCGGAAATATCCAGGAAGAAGCGTTCTGAAAATATTTTTTCTAAACCTAATTCAAAATTATAGGCATATTCAGGATTTAAAGCTGGATTGGGAACCACGACAGCTCCAGGTTCAGAGTCAAAAACCTTGCCTATATCATCGACATTGGGACTGCGAAAACCTGTTGAAAAATTGGTATGCAATTGCCAAGAAAACTCCGGTTTGAAAACAAAGCCTAAACTTCCATTGAATGCTAATTTATCAAAAGCGGTACTACTGAATGGTAGAGAAAGAAAATCCTGATTGGCTGTAAAATCAGCACTTAATCCGAAATAATTGAGTCGTAGCCCCGCTCGCCAAAGCCACTGCGGGGAGCTTCGCAACTCTAGATTCCCATATAAAGCAGCTGACCACCAATCGGCCTCTGGATATCTTGCTACCGTAGATCCTCTTGATTCTCCAAATATATTTTCTAGTGAACCTGCGGATTGAACTTGATTAAGTAGGCCCTCAAGACCATAGAATAGGTTCATTTTGGGAGAGATGGCCTTATTAAAATCCAGATTAATAGAATAGGCTTGCACCTGTTCTTCTTGAACTATTCTAGTAGGCTGTTTATAGCGCCTACTCAATCGGCTTTCTTCAAATAATTGCTGCGCCGCTACCAGTCTCATTTTATCAAACCATTTAGAAGGTTTGGCATAAGCCAAACTGAGATAATTCATCATCCATTTCTGAGGACCATAGTACCATTCTGCAAAGCTGGGTGCTCCATTAGTCAGCTCAATCAAGCGATCAAAGCGGGGAATATTGGTGGTTTGGCTATGATGGAAAGCATAATCTATCCTTAGATACGGGTTCGCTTGAAAGGCTATTTTTTGTAAAAAATTGATTTGATCGTAAGATGTAGGCACTTGGATGCGAGGATCAATAATCTTGGAAAGGGTATCTTGTCTATTACCTGTTTGAATCACCCTAAAGTTTCTTAGAAACTCCTCTGGGCCGTGACTTCCCATTTTTAAATCCCCAAACTCATTCCAGGTAAAACTAGTCAGGAAAGCCCATTTTTTAGTACCTAGATTTAAGTCAAAATGGCCTGTGAATTCTTGATTGGCTGTAGCCAGCCTCAACTCGGCATTTCCTTTAGCCAATAAAGTGCCCCGCTCACTAAATTGAGCCTGTTTGGTTTGAAAAGCCATCACGGCCCCAATAGCATCACTACCGTATAAAATAGCTCCTGGGCCGTAGACAATCTCCGTACTTTCTACTGAAAAAGGATCAAGCGAAATCACATTATGGACATTCCCACTACGGAAAATGGCGGTATTCATACGTACGCCATCTACCGCATACAGCAGTCGATTGGCTGAGAAACCTCTGATCATAGGACTACCTCCACCCATTTGGCTTTTCTGAATAAAAACCTCCCCCGTACTCTCCAACAAATCGGCAGCAGTCTGAGGATGATGGGATTGAAACTCCTTCTGACTCAGCTGTCGTATTTTACCTGGATAGTTACTGCGCCGCTGACTCCAACGGTTGGCAGAAATCATGATTTGATCAAAAGAAAAAACACTGGGTTCTAAGTCTATTTTGAAAGCTTGGGCTTGCAAGTCAGCATAGCTAATCCTGATGGTATTAAAGCCCATAATTTGTAAAACCAGCGTATCGCCAGGCTCAAATGTGCTTAAATCAGCTCGACCATCTTGATCACTAAGCGTAAACTTTGCATTCAGCTGGTCAGTAATACTGACATAAGAGAGTGGCTCACTCGTCTGTACATCATTGACTTGCAGAATTTGAGCTTGCAAAGCTGGTAAGCAGGCTATCTGTATTAAAAAAACAATCAGGTACCTCATCTACAACACTACATTCCATTATTGAGTGTATAAAATTAAGGAAATAAAAAGGGTCACAAAAAATAGTAGCTGAATGACCGAATCTTTTGCCCAAAAGAGACAAAAAAAAGGCCGAACCAAAAATGGAACGGCCCAGAAATACCATCTGTGGCGGTCTTAGCGATGAACGCTAAATTTGCCAGTATACTCAGATTCAAATCCCTTTAGCTGATACATGTAGGTTCCGTTGGGCAGGTCGGCGGTATTAATTTTAATCGTACCTGCCTCCTCAACCATGACAGCTTTTACTTTTTGTCCATATAAATTGTATATATCAATATGCCCGTCGGTATCAGGCGTTTCATTTAATCTCAAATCGAAATAAACGTGATCATTGCTAGGATTAGGATAAAGACTTACTCCTTGCTCTTCTACGAGATTGGCTGTCGTTGGCGGCAAAACTTGTGGCATATTGCTACAAGGTGCTCCTTCGTATAGATAAATGTTCCGGAAAGAAGCATTACCATTAGCGGGAGATCTATCATGATCTGCTGCGAAGAACATGTTATTCATTTCTCCTGTATAAAACTGGCCAATAGGGATGTCGTAGACTTTCCACTCGCCATTTCCATTATAGTCTTTAAAATCGCGAATCCCCCAATTTTGAGAACCATAAAGAATAAAAGTTCGAGCCGAAGAAATCGTGGTATTTTCATCCATACCAATACCTGCTATTTCGGGTCTACGTGTCGATAAAAACTCAAAACGCAGCATCGTATTTTCCGTAATTTCATATTTCAAGCCTACGCCTTTCCAAGCGTTATTGGCAATTTTAATACCATTGCCACCTTCGATAATAGACACGCCACCTTTATCTTGGGTTCCTCCAAAACGGCCAACAGCGTAATCATTAAAGTTGACATTCAGGCAGCTACCGACTTCCGGTTCCTCTTCCTCTTCTTCCTCACCATCATTCCCAGCTGGAGCGACACAAAACTGTTTAGTAGTTTGGAAATCAAAACTACCTCCAGAAGCCAGGACCGTCCCTGTCGCATCGACGATTTCAAAACCACCATTACCATATTGGCAGCACATCCCATCTCCGTCGCTATCACTTACTTTTAGCGAATAGCAGCCTTCAGTGAGGCAAAAGTCTTGCGTAATTAGCTGTCCTTCCTTTTTATTATCATATCCTGAGCCTGAGGCCAGCAATCCGCCTTGTTCATCTCGTAGCTCCCAGCTGGTCTCGCTACCAAATAGATCGAGGGTAAGCTTCAGCGTCACGTCAACACAGGCATCCGGATTTCCGCCATTATCGCCACCACCACTGTCGCCGCCGCCATTGTCACCAGGTGTACTACAAACTTGCAGACAACTAGCACCAGAAACGCGATTCCGCATCAGTTGGGCAGGTTGATCACCAAAACCATTAAGAAAGCTAATCCCAACATTGGTGATGTGGCAATAAGACATAATCGTCCCTCCATCACTTGGTAGTGTGGTCGGGAGATTGCAGTTTCCTTCTACAAAACCCGCGCATCCATCTAGTGCGGTACCGTTTCCATTCCATACACAGGCGTGCGTATGTTGTGAACCAAATAGATGGCCCAATTCATGAGCGACCACCATTACGGTATAGGAAAAGGTAGGCACCTTTCGGTAGCTGCGGTTGATACTTGAAAAACTCAGTTTGAATTCTGTTCGGCTACGACAGAGGCCATCGACTACCGCGATACCACCGCTAGCTTGGTAGGAAATCAACTGTCCTAAATCGCCATCAAAACTTGTACGTGTACGCTGGAACTGGAGCAGCATATCGTAGGAATTGGTGGCGCTATAGGGACTAGGTTGAGTCCAAATCAATATTTTTGACAGTTCGATATTGATATTTTCGTTGGCATAAAGCAAGGCTACCTCATTGAAAATACCAACAATATACTCAGCCGTTTGGTCGACACCACCTTTATCGAGATAGATATCGTGATCTATTTCCAGGTAGATCTGTACACAAGCATCGGCACTACGCAAACCCGCTTGTGGGCTCAACTCTTCAGGCCGATAAGGCTCGTAGCTATCGGGTGTGGCACAATCAAAAGCATGGCGATCGTCGAGGTCACTCGCTTCATAAAAGAGATAGGTACTAGGCTCTCCTTCTATGGCTGCAGCGACCCAATTTCCTCGCTCTGGCGTACTCAACAGAATCATGATCTGATTCTGATAAACACTGACCGCAGCTAAAGAAGCCTCTATACCTTTGACCTGTCCTCGATAGTGCTGCCCTTTCAGTTCGGAAGCTGGTATTTGACGCCCATCGGTCGTCTCCAGCACAAAATTATGCTCCTGAAAAGGGTCTGCGCGGTACAACTCTAATTCGAGTGTACTACCATCGGTGTCTGGTAAAGTCAAGTTAAGGAAATCGGATTGCTGGTTGAGTACTCGTAAGTTAGCAGTAGGATCAAAGTTGAGGACAATACAATCGTCGCAAATATCTGCGAACGCTTGATTTCTCAGTTCGGAAGCAGTAGAAAAAGGCGAGAAGGTCGTAAAACGCGTTCCTTCTTTTTTAAGCTCTGTAAGTACTTGTTGAGGGGGCAACTGCGCTTGGCTTAAGCCTATACATGCAAATAGGCCAAGCATGAATGTAAATAACATTACTCTCATGTCTGTAAATCGGTTTTTGGTATAATAAATTAATCGGTCACAAACCCATAATTGAGTATCCCCAAAAGGTTACAACTCGTATGAGTAAAAATTTTTATAAAAAAAAGTTAAATGTCAAGTCTACTTAGGGCATAGGTTTGGAAGTGCTCCGCTGAGCAACATACTTCGTTAGGGTAGACTTTGTTTTGAATTGAGAGATGGTATTGACACGTGCACCTCTTAGTGGAGTGCATCTAGTACTTTGCAAAAGAAGTTTAATTCGAGTCTTTTTCCAAATTATTGAGAAAAATAATCTCGAATTGTGTTAACAAGGACAATACAAATGTATTTAAAAAATGGACATACAATCACGAATGCTCTTTTCTTAAACAAAATTTAACACTTCTTTAAGGAGCTTATTACGCTCAGCTTTTGAAAGCGTTTCAAAAAATAAGGACCTTCTCTACCTGGGCATAAGCTTCGTTAAAGACCTTGATACTGTAAACACCTTTGGGCAATTGGGTAACATCCATCTCTAACAGCGAGCTACCTTGCGACATATTCTGCCGCTGCATTAATACACCGCTACTGGTATACAGCTCTACTGAAAGGCCTGCCTCCTCTTCTAGAAGCAAATTACCGACATCAACCCGTAAAACATTTTTTGCTGGATTGGGATAGATGATCATATCTGGGACCATCTCTAATTGTGCATCACCCGGCGCAATTCTATTGGCCTTTTGATTAAGCGGGCAACCATCTGCTTGAATGATTCTAATATTTCGGAAATAAGAACTTTCTCTTTGCGAGTTAAAAATCAGCTGATCCAGCTTTCCTTGAGCATAACTGCCGATAGGAATGGTCATCGTTTGCCATCTACCCTTACTTTGATAGGTGACATAATCGTCTGGATATTTCATCTCTGCACCATAGAGATCAAAAGTGTATTCCTCTTCAGTTTCGCCAGCCATACGGATGCCTATGCTATGTAGCTTGCCTCTCCTAGTCGCGCCGAACTCAAAAACCAAGAGCGAAGCTTCGTTGATCTCGTGATCGATATCATGGCCTAAGCTTACATTTCTATTGAGTCTTAGTAGTTTGTTTTGGTTATGCAAATTATAGGCATAGCTTTCGTTGCCAGATAAAATGGTAATGGCTTCTTCTTCTAGAAGTAGATCAATACAAGGTATCACCTTTTCCTCTTGATCTTCTTCTAGGTCTTCGGAATTGGAGATACAAATTTGTTGACTACTTTGGTTCCCAAAACTACCACCTTGAGCTAAAACTTCACCGTCCTCCGTTTCAATCTGGAAATAGCCTTCTCCATATTTGCAACAAATACCATCGCCATAACTATCAAAAATGGAAAAAGTATAGCAGCCCTCAGAGACACAAATCGTATCAATGAAAGGCTGCTGATGGGCGGCGTTTTCATAAGGCCCTCCTACCACCAGGCTATTACCCAGAGAATCTTTGAAAGCCCAAGTCGTCTCAATTCCGTATCGGTCTGGCAGCAATTTGATAATCAGCTTCTCATCTTCACAAGTACTATTGTCTATATCATTAGTCTGGTTGGTGCATGGACGATTGAATAGCTCATATCGGATTACATTTCCAGGTTGATGTCCGTATCCATTATTGATCTGGCTACCTTGATTTTGGAGATGGCAATAGGACATTACCGTACCGCCGTTTTTAGGCGTAGGGGGTACTCCGCAAGCGCCCTCTACATACCCTGCACAGCCATCAATCGCTGTATTATTTCCATTCCAAACACAAGCATGAGTATGTCGCGACCCCAAAAGATGACCAATCTCATGAGCTACCACAATGGTTGACTCACTCAGACCTTCACTTGAGTAGACCGGTGGTTCAATGTGGCTAAAACTAAGGCTTTGGGAGCGATCAGGATGACATAGGCCATCAAAACTTGCTGCCAGACCTCCCGAAGCTTTAAAAGAAAGAAGCTGACCAAGATCGCCATTAAAAGTTTTCCGGAGTTCTTGAAATTGATTCAACATTTCATAGCTGGATTCTCCACTATAAGGACTAGGCGCATTCCAGATGAAGAGATCAGCGAGGAGCACATTGATATGCTCCCCGCTATACAGACCTCTTAACTGATTAAAGAGGGTGAGGGCGAATGCTTTGGTGCTGTTCACATCGCCGTAATGTAAAAAAACGTCATAATCGATCTCTAGATATAAGGTGAGTGGTATATCCGCCGATCGTAAATTGGTCGAATTAACTAATTGCTCTGGAAGATATCGTGTGGGTTCATCAGGTGTGTCACAAAAGACGCCGATTTTATCGGCCCAGTCATTGGTACGGTAGAAGATGTATGTTGGACTATCTCCTAGTGGAGCGATTTGTAGATCACCAAGGACAGGGTGGCTTATCAGGCCCACAATCCGATGATCTATAATGCTTAAACTCACGCTGGACTTATCAATGCCTTTCAATTGGCCTTGGTAGAAGAGCATTTCCTGATCTACTAGCTCAGATGCTAAACCATCAGGAGTGATTAGTCTAGCTTCAGGTGACACTAGTTCAACTT
Organism: Saprospiraceae bacterium; assembly: GCA_042095835.1. GTDB lineage: Bacteria > Bacteroidota > Bacteroidia > Chitinophagales > Saprospiraceae > DATFKA01. The sequence continues at coordinate 26,256 of JBELML010000023.1, read as the reverse complement.
TTTCTAATTGTAAAGTAAATTCTTTTTCACCTGGAATACGTAGCACCAATCTATTTGATGGATTTGCTGAAAATCTTTTAAGCAAGGACTTATCTAAGCTTAGACTTGCGTGTACTTCATAGGATGGAGGAAGTTGATTCACTTGTCTTAAATCGACTTTTTCCTTAAAAAGCGCTAAAGGTTTGACACCTTCAAAATCATCATTACTTACAAAGCTTACCTGTGCACCTACCTTGAGATTACAACATACTAGCACCAGGCACAAATACAGTATTTTCTGCATTGTACTATTGTTTTTGTCATAGGGGAGAACCCTGAACCATTAAATAATTACAGTTTCCTTGCAGTAATCTTTACTTACTAGTTCAAAAAAAATAACAGACTTGTAAAAAATGTAAACTTTGATAGAGATAAGATGGGTCTTATTGGTGCTTTTGCAATCGTAAAGTAAAGTTTTTATCAGCCAATGTCAAGCAAGTAAACACATATTTATTTATAGTATAAATCAGAAATTATATGCAAGCACCAAAAAGGCCCTATCACCTCATTCGGTAATAGAGCCTTGTTTTATATAGCGTAGAGCCTTAAGCTACTAGTCGTTTCTGAAAATCCATTTTACGATCTCCTTGATGCCTGATTTTTTACCATACATTAAAATACCCACTCGATAGATTCTACCTGACAACCATACGAAAAACAAAGCAGTACCTATAAGCAATGACATCGACAAGACCACCTCCCACACTGGTGGGCTAAAAGCCAGACGCGCAGGCATCACAATGGGTGAAAAGAGTGGAAACATTGAAGACCACACCGCTAAACTAGAATTCGGTGCCTGTACAGCAACGATCATAATATACAAAGCCAGGATGACTGGAATCGTAATCGGAAGTGTCAATGACTGCCCCTCACCTAAATCATCGCCAATGGCAGAACCTACTGCCGCAAAAAGAGAGCTGTACAAGAAATAGCCACCTAAGAAATAAAGGATAAACAGCGGTAATATGACCCACCAGTTGATATTACTCAACTCACCCATCACTAAGGCTGCCATCGCCTCCATGTCATCTGGATCAATTTCTGCCGCTGCACCGGCCATTTCTGGGTTGCCCATCTGATAAGCTGCCGGATCAATTCCAAAAATCAACTGCACCAAAAACATTAAGGAAGGAATAAGGATAGCCCAGATCGCTACCTGTGTAAGACCAACCGCTCCTACCCCAATAATTTTGCCCAACATCAGGGTAAATGGTTTGACCGAAGAAATCATCACCTCGACGATTCGACTCGTTTTCTCTTCCATTACCGAGCGCATCACCATCATACCATAAATAAAGACCGTGAGGTACATAATAAAACCCATAATCATACCTAGAAAAGCGGCTATTGCGCCCGTCATACGGGTAGCATCTTCTCCTTTTTCCGTTAAGGGCTCCGGCTCAAGCACCACATTCGTATTTAAGGCTTCCAATTGGGAGCGCTCAAATTGTAGCTCGTCAATTTTATAATTGCGAATCGCCGATGAAATTCGGGATTTAATCATAATCTCGATATCCAAAGAAGGTTGCCCTTCAGAGTAATAGTAGATCGTATGCTTCTGCTTCATCACATCATCGATCGCTGGTATTTGAAGAATAGCATCATAATCGGTTTCCTTAAAATTGGCTTTGAGGTCCTCTAAATCCTCTTTTACAAATTTGAAGTAGAGGTTTTTCTCATCCTTAATGACCTTGTTGAGAATGTCTCCTTCATCAATGACGGCAATACGTTGGGTATCATCTGACTCATAAGTAAAGATCAAACCAACAACTGCGAAGAAAACCGCAAAAGCTAGTGGCGTAAGTAAGGTGGCAAGGATAAAAGTGCGTTTAGTGACGCGGGTGAGATACTCTCTTTTTATAATTAGTCCTAGATTATTCATATCGAATGGAGGTTTTAAACATTAAACAACTGCGGCTGCATTATACTCTTCTACCTGACGGATGAATATCTCATTCAGTGATGGCAGAATTTCATTGAACGAAACGATGCGTACGCCAGATTGAATCAAGCGCTGTAGCAAGGCTCCAGATTGATCTTCTTGACTCAAATGAATAGTCAATTGATTAGATTGCTGCTTTTTGATTTCAAAATGATCTCCTAGATTCTCAGGAAGATCTCCCTCGTATACGATTTTATAATCATTGTTTTTAAACTCACTTTTTACATCCTTCACTTTACCTTGCAAGATATTTTTGCCTTGATTGATCAGGACAATATGCTCACAAATTTCCTCTACTTGCTCCATTCGGTGAGTAGAGAAGATAATACTCGTTCCTTCTTCTTTAAGCTGGTAGATTTCGTCTTTAATGAGGTTGGTGTTGATGGGGTCCAATCCGGAAAAGGGTTCATCAAGAATCAGGAGCTTAGGTTGATGGATAACGGTAGCAATAAATTGAATTTTCTGTTGCATCCCTTTAGACAGCTCATCTACTTTTTTGTCCCACCAGTCTTCGATTTCAAACTTACTGAACCAATGATCGATGCGTGCTTTCGCCTCTTGCTTAGAAAGTCCCTTCAGTTGGGCGAGGTACATCAGATGGTTCCCCACCTTCATTTTTTTATAAAGACCTCTCTCCTCGGGCATATACCCAATCTGAGTAGGATGCCTACTATTGAGGGCTTCTCCATCCAGAAAAACCTTGCCCTCATCTGCTCTAGTAATGGTGGTAATAATTCGGATAAGTGAGGTCTTGCCAGCACCATTGGGACCTAGCAAACCAAAGATAGAGCCCTTGGGCACACTAAAGCTTACCTGATCCACCGCGGTATGTTTGTCGTAGGTTTTAACGACATTCTCTAAAGTCAAAATTTGATCCATAGCGTGTAATGTATTTTGCACAAATTCGGCTTAAACTAAACATTCTTCTTTTAAGACCAACTAATTTTCTATGGAGTAATTCAATTATTCGATTAGAAAAAAATTGGACAATAAGGGTTGAGCACAATTAATACTGTGACTTCTGCTCTTCCAACGCGTCAAAACACCAAATGTTAAGAATTGCTTAAGTAATTCCATATTTCGCTATGAAGAATTTAATACTATTCTCTTTTATCATCCTCCTAAGTTTTCAAGCTCAGGCCCAGGTAGAAGAGTACCAAAAAGGATTAGAATTTTCAGCTATCCAGGAAGCTTCTGAAAAACGAAGTACTGGTTTTGAAAATGCTTTTTCCATTTATTTACCAACAGACAACCCCAAGCTCGCCACCAAAGTGTGGAAAGATTATGTCAGTTCTCGCTTTAATGGACGAGCTAAATACAATAGAAAAGCAAAGGAGTTTATCTCCGAAGAAGTAATGACTCCGGTGACATCGTACCCAATTAATTTAGTAAGTAAAACAGAAAAATTTGGAGGGCAGGTTAAATTCACGCTGTGGTTAGACCAGGGTGAAACCTACCTCACTTCTGCGCAAAACCCTGGTAAAGTTGGAGCAGTACAAGACCTCCTCAACGATTTTCACATACAAGTCGAAAAGGAAAAAGTACGCCTACATCTTCTGGAAGAACAAAAAGCACTACGCAAGCTCGAACATCAATTAGCAAGACTCGAACGAGCCAATGCGAGATATCATAAAGAGATCGAACTCGCTAAGCAACGTATCCTACAGATGGAAGACAACATTATCAAGAATGAATTAGACCAGATCACCGCTTCGGATGAAATTAAATCTCAACAACAAAAAGTCGATAGTGTGCAAGCCACACTCGATAAAATAAATTAACCGGTACTAGGTACGCCTTTAATGGCGATCTTTTGCAGCGGCTCCCTTCGGGGGGTCGCTGTTTTTTTTATCACCAGATTCTCTCCCGCTTTATCTCATTCCTTTTTATCTTTAGATGGTCAATCCGACTAGAACTTCATTCTTTGACAAATCCAAACATAATGTCTACACAAAAAACATTACCTAAAGTGGCCTATTTCTGTATGGAATACGGTCTAGACCATTCCCTCAAAACCTATGCTGGTGGCTTGGGCATCCTAGCTGGTGATTACATCAAAGGTGCCAAGGATCACGATTTCCCGATAGTGGCCATCGGAATCAAATGGAAACAAGGCTACACCGATCAGTACGTCGATGAAAACGGCCAACCCTTTGACTCTTTTAGAAATTATGATTACGACTTTTTAGAAGATACCGGCGTAATCGTGGAAGTAGATATTCGCCGCACCAAAGTAAAATGTAAGGTCTGGAAATGCGAAAACTTTGGCAATGTGCCTTTGTACTTATTAGATACGGACATTCCTGGTAATCCTGATTCCTGGGTTTGTGGTCAACTTTATGGTTGGTTTGGCGAAGAACGTATCGCTCAGGAGATCGTCTTAGGCATTGGAGGCGTACGAGCATTAAGAGCTTTAGGTATGGATGTTGACATCTATCACTTCAACGAAGGGCATGCACTATTTGCAGGCTTTGAACTCCTGCGGGAGAAAATGCAAGGCGAGGGAATGTCTTTCGAGGAGGCGCTAGCCGCAAGTAAAGAGGAGATCGTCTTCACCACACATACACCGGTTGTACAAGGAAACGAATCCCACCCTATCGATAGAATCCTCTACATGGGTGCCAATCAAGGTTTGACCATTGAGCAATTGGTACAACTTGGAGGTGCGCCATTCAATATGACCGTAGGCGCCCTGCGCTTAGCCAAAATTTCGAATGCCGTAGCACAGTTGCACGGTGAGACTGCCCAGAAAATGTGGGCCCACGTCGATAATCGGGCTGAAATCATAGCCATCACCAATGCGGTACACCTCCCAACTTGGGTAGACCAAAACATGATCGATATGGCCGAAGCTGACGGAGACCTTTGGGCGGCTCATATGAAAAACAAAAGAGACCTGATCGAATTTGTAAAAGAAAGAAATGGCGTCACCTTAGCCGAAGACAAACTCCTGATTGGTTTTAGCCGTAGAGCAGCACCTTATAAACGTGCCGACCTTATCTTCCAAGATCCGGAGATCATTGGACCACTCCTTAAAGAACAGAAGGTACAGATTGTCTTTTCTGGCAAGGCACATCCGCTAGATGATACTGGCAAAGGACTGGTTGCTAGACTCGTCGCCATGTCTAAGAAATACCCAGAATCTGTCGTCTTTATTCAGAACTACGACATTCCTACAGGAGCTATGCTGACCAGAGGATCAGATATCTGGCTAAACAATCCACGTAGACCCAAAGAGGCAAGTGGCACTTCCGGAATGAAAGCCGCTATCAATGGTGTACTGAATTTCAGCATCTTAGATGGCTGGTGGCCTGAGGCCTGTGAGCACGGTGTTAACGGCTGGCAGTTCTCTGATGCTTTTGAAAGTGAAGACGTCGCAGAGCAGGACAGCCATGATCTAGCTGCTTTATACAAAGTGCTCCTAGATGAAGTCATTCCTACTTATTATGAAGACCGAGACAAGTGGGTAGAAATGATGCGCAATAGTATTCTACGTTGTAAAGATGAGTTCGCCGTGAAGCGTATGCTCGATGAGTATTATGAGCGGATGTATATGGTGTAGAAGTTGAAGGGTTGATAAGTTGAGAAGGTTATAAGAAGCAAGATAGAACTTATAAGCTCATCAACTTATCACCCCATAAGCTCCTTTACTTCTTATTATACTGATTCATAGTATGGTTCAGTCCGATGGTACCGAAAGCCTTGATGGTATCGCCCGCGTACTTGATCAAATCGGGTAGCTCTTGGGCTTCTTCATTTGACCATTCTCCCAGCACATAATCGACTTGCTGCCCTTTGTGGTAATCACTCCCAATACCAAATCGTAGGCGAGCATAATTATTTCCTCCCGTCATTTGATCGATATCTTTAAGGCCATTATGTCCTCCGTCGCTGCCTTTTCCACGTAGTCTTTGTTTGCCGAAAGGCAGGTTTAAATCATCTAGCACGACCAGTAGATTGGCCTTTTCGATTTTTTCTTTTTGCAACCAATAGCGTACGGCTTTGCCACTACGGTTCATATAAGTGCTTGGCTTGAGAAGTATAAAGGTGCGTCCTTTGTGCTTGAAACGCGCAATATCGCCAAGCTGATCAGTTTTGAAAGCCACTTCAAAAGCTTTCGCTAAATGATCAACTACTTCAAAACCAACATTATGACGGGTATTGTCATACTTCGCACCAATATTTCCAAGACCAACAATTAAATACTTCATTGGATCAGCTACTATTTCTTCTTTCTCCCAGCCCAAGAGGCGGGATAGATTTTTAAACCAAGTCATTTCAAAAAGTTGTGGCCAAAAATACAATAGTATTTTGACCATGACCTAGTAGTAAGCAAAAAATAAACTTTCGATTTAACTAGCCCATGACTTTTAGAGTCACGCTTAAAATGTAACACTTAGCCTTAAAAGTCAAGGCCAAATCGAAAGATTATATTTTTTGCGCCAATAGTTAACCGTATGGAAAATCATTTGGTTTCAGCAGGGAGAAGATTCCTACAAAACCTATAAACTATTTATTTGCTTAAAGTTGCTTCTCCTATAACAATCCTAAGGTATCGAATTGCTTACCTAATACAGCTGGTGCCGGAGTGGCTAACCAATCTTGTAAAACGGTAGCGTAGATATTCCTAAAATCTACCTGATACTTCAAGTCTCCATTATCTAAATCTGCAAGATTAGCTGCTTGATTATAAAAGCCTGGCTTGCGCAGCCCCTCTCCTATCAGAAAGAGATTATTGGCCGTACCATGATCTGTACCACTACTAGCATTCTGCTTGACTCTACGGCCAAACTCTGAAAAAGTCATGATAAGGGTATCCTTAAAAAGGCCATTCTTTTTTAAATCTGTAACTAGTGCTTTCATGCCATCAGCATATTGCTTCAACAAGCGTTCTTGTTGGTTCTTTTGGTTGGCGTGGGTATCGAACCCACCGAGGCTAGCATAGTAGATTTGGGTATCGGTATTCGCCGTTATCAATTCGGCGATTTGTTGGAGGTTTTTACCAAAAGCCGTATTGGGATAAGCAACCCTCGATTGATACACCTTTGATTTTTCGAATAGATATTGGGCTGAGGACTGACTGTCGACCATCGTCTTGTAGAGATAAGCGACATTCTCTTCTTCATGATGGTGCCTGTGCTGCCCCAGTGCTTGCAGAAATTGATTGCGATTGGCTTTTTGTAGTTGCTTGGCATTACTCATCGCGAAACCATTACGCTGTTCTCCTTTCATAGCAAGGCTCAAGCTATCATCTACTTCAATTGCATGGTAGGGCAGCTCACAGCCCTGACAAGCATTATCCAGGTAGCGCCCCAACCAACCTGTTTGCCAATAGGCATTACTATCGCTGGCTGTATGCCAAATATCCATAGACCTAAAGTGAGAACGATCAGGATTGGGATAGCCAACACTATTGACTATAGACAAATAACCCTCATTGTATAAATCTCTCAAGGAAGCCATCACCGGATTCAAGCCCAAATCGTCATTCAATCGTAGGACTTGATTTGATTGTACCGCCAAGCGCGGGCGCATTTGATAATAGATATCATTTTGATAAGGCACGACTGTATTCAGTCCATCATTACCACCTGATAATTGGACCACGATTAATACCTTTCCGCTGCGGGAGCGCATCAATTTTCTATGATTTGCACCTTGTAAAAAGGAGGGCACCATTAAGCTGGTGGAAGCGAGTGCCGATGCTTGTAGGAAATTTCTTCTCTTCATTTATTCAATGGTGTAATTTTATAAATTCTTGTCAGTATGCCGCTAGGAATCTTCTCGTCAGCAGAGGTGATGCTTTTAGCACAATTGATACTCTGGTAGCGAGAGCAAGCGCATACAGGCTATGGCTACTTCTGCGTTCGGGTTTTGACCTTTTACATAGTCTTTGATAAAGTCTGGTCCTACCTTTGGTGCTTTCAGGAGGAAATAAGCCCCAAGACTGGCAATCTTTTCCTCATCAGATTTTCCTTTGATCAGTTGAGTTAAGGGCGAGAGGTCAGCCTGAGCCTCTATTTTGCGGCGGCGCTGCCCTTGTGATTTTTCTTCTAAATCCATTTTGGCTTGGAAGTCAAATTCACTAGCACCAATAATCAAGGAGGCGAGATTGAGGCGCATCATCAGGGTAGAGTTGTCGATCCAGCTCTGACCACCTGGCCAGCCTGCTACATTCGGCGGATTGAAGAGTACCTGCCCTAGCGCTTTTTCTACAAAAAGAATATTCAACTCGTTTTCGAATTGGACATTCAAGGCACGCATCATACCTACTAATAATTCTACGGGCGATTTTATTTTATTTCCCATATGCTGAGGATGATAGAACCAGGCACTTTCCAAGATAGTCCGCATCAAAAGCTCGATATTATAATTCGACTCATAAAATATTCGGCTGAGTACGTCTATATGACGCTCGTTCACTTGATCATTTACAAAATACTGATAGATTTTACGCACGATGAAGGTTGCTGTAGCTGGTTGCTCCAGAATAATATCAATAACATCTTCACCATCTAAGCGCCCGGTTTTACCCATGAAAGTTTTTGGCCCGTAATCGTGCCAAGCCTTTCTAAAAATAAACTGCCCATCTAAAGTGGAGGACCAGCCCGTAAAAGCACGAGCGGCCTCCTTGATATCCGACTCCGTATAATGGCCTCTGCCGATGGTAAAAAGCTCCATCAGTTCTCGGGCAAAATTTTCGTTGGCTTGTTGTTTTTTATTTTGTTGATTATTGAGGTAGCGAATCATTGCTGGATCACGTGCAATACCGAGCACTAGGGATTTAAAACCTCCCAAAGCATTGGCGCGAATGGTAGCGATCTGCTGTGCTGCCAACTTTCCAGACCGCGCACGGCAGGCAAAATGCCCATGCCAAAATAAGGTCATCTTTTCTAGCAATGCCGAGGAGCTGGGATCAGCCATCCGTTTGACCCAATTGACATTTTGCGTTAACACATTTTGCCGTTCCTTTTTTAAAACCTCCTGCCGTTCTTTTTTACTAAGCGACCGAAAATCCTTATTGATAGATAGTTTTGGCAATTCCAATACTGGTGCTTTTCTAGCCTGTAGAAAGAGTTCATCAACTGCTCGCTTAAGGGGCCAATCTTTACGCTCGGACCACTCTTCAGGACTAAGACCAAATCCAGCTCTCCAGTATAAATGATTTATTTTCGACATCTTCTTCCAAATGTTTTTAACCGTTAGAAATTAATTACTCCACCGCAGTCCATACAGGCCAACTCCCAAACACCTCCTCTCCGAATACAGCCTTTCGACCCTAAAAGCGACTATGCGTTTAATCCAGTAAGAAAACTTTAACGCTTTCCTTCCATTTTATTCCGCTCAAGAGCATTACAAAACCCTATTATCCTGCTTATCTAAGAAAGCACATCTACTTATCTCTAATTAAACTAGCCGTATGAAAACCACTATAAAAGCACTATACATCATTATAACAATCGGCTTCATCACAGGCTGTGAATCTGATAGTTCCAGTCCTAGTCTTTTCGATCCGATCGATGACATGACTATTCAGGATAATGGCCCTACCGACACAGGCGGATCTGAGCCACTAAGTGCAGAGGAAATCCTTGCCCAAACCCTCAGTCTACCTACTAGCAACTTCAACTATACCAATCCTGACTTACCGATGCATTTCACCAATGAAAATACTACTGAGCTGGATAACACGCCTACGGTCAATCGGATCACCAACGATGGAGCAACTTTAGGAAGGGTCCTTTTTTATGATAAAAAAATGTCAGCCAACAATTCTATTGCCTGTGCATCTTGCCATTTACAAGAGAAAGGCTTCACAGACCCTGATCAATTCAGCACGGGTTTTGAGGGAGGTTTGACCGGAAGAAACTCTATGGGTTTATCCAATGCCCGCTACTACGAAAATGGGGCCTTCTTTTGGGATGAGCGGGCGGCTACTTTGGAAGATCAAGTCTTGATGCCTATCCAAGATCATGTAGAAATGGGTATGACACTAGAGGAGTTAGTCCCCAAGCTACAGGCAGAAGACTACTACCACATCTTATTCGAAAGAGCTTTTGGAGACTCTATTGTAACCAGCGAGCGTATTTCTTTGGCTTTATCGCAATTCGTCAGATCTATTGTTTCCTACCAATCGAAATATGATCGAGGCTTAGAAATGGCTCGTGGTAACGCCCAAAATGGCTTACCTAATTTCTCAGCCCTAGAGAATCTTGGGATGCAATTGTTCAATGGCCCAAACTGTGGTGTTTGCCATACGACTCCATTACAAATCGGTATTGGTGCTCAAAATAACGGCCTCGACGCCCAAACAACAGACGAGGGTCTAGGAGCAGTCACTGGTGATCCAAGAGATGATGGCAAATTCAAGTCGCCTTCTTTACGGAATATTGGAGTTACGGGGCCTTATATGCACGACGGACGTTTTGCTACTTTGGCGGAGGTGGTAGAGCATTATAATAGTGGTGTGCAGGCGCATCCAAATTTAGACCCTCGCCTACGTGCGGGTGGTCCTGGTGGGCCAATGAATAATCAACCGCGTCGATTGAACTTAACAGAAGAAGAAAAACAGGCATTAGTAGCATTCCTGGAGACGCTAACGGATGAAGTATTACTCACTGATGAGAAATTTTCTGATCCTTTTATAGATCAAGATTAGCGAAGGCCTCAAAATTAATAAGCGAGTTTTTCCTTAGTAAGGGGCCAAGAATAAGTATCGCATTTTGATCGAGAAGATTTTGAACCAAGACAAGGCAAAAAACGTAGGTAACAATTCATCTCGATGGAATCCATAAATGGCATTAGCATAAAAATGCAATATTAAATGCAAGGCAAGCACCGGAAGTATAGCTTGCCAATATATTTTTTTCGGATGATTGGTATCCATTGTGGTCTATTTTGTAGAGCCTGGAAAATAGCTTAATTTACCTACCTAAAACTACACATTAGATGGCAGAAAATGTCCTTCGCCCTCATGCAGAACAAGCTTTTTTAGCAGAACTAGAAGCACTCAAAGCTCAGGATCAGCAGCAGAAACCGCCCAATTGGCAACTTTCGCCCTGGGCAGTAGCGACCTATATTATGGGCGGAAAGCTGGAGGATGGTACTGACGTTAGTCCCAAGTATTATGGCAACAGGAGGATTATTGAAATTGCTATCGCTACCCTAGCCACTGATCGGGCATTACTCTTAGTGGGTATTCCTGGTACGGCCAAAACTTGGGTCGCCGAGCACCTAAGCGCAGCGATTAGTGGCAACTCAAAGCTTTTGGTACAGGGAAGTGCTGGCCTAGCTGAAGACTCCCTTCGCTACAGTTGGAACTATGCACAGCTCCTAGCAGAAGGGCCTTCAACTAAAGCCCTAGTGGCTAGTCCTATTATGGCGGCTATGGAGCAAGGAAGGATTGCCCGCATTGAAGAGCTCACCAGGGTTCCCTCCGATGTACAAGACACCCTAATCACTATTCTTTCTGAGAAAATTCTTCCCATTCCAGAATTAAATACAGAGATACAGGCACGAAAGGGTTTTAACATCATTGCTACCGCCAATGATCGTGACAAGGGCGTCAATGAGTTGTCGAGTGCCTTGCGTAGACGCTTTAATACCGTAGTAATGCCCCTACCTTCTAATCTCGAAGAGGAAGTCAAAATTGTTAAAAACAGAGTTGAAGCTTTGGGGCAATCCCTCGACCTCCCAACCAGTACCGCGCCGGTAGAAGAGATCAAAAGGCTAGTCACGATCTTTAGAGAATTGCGCTCTGGAAAAACAGAAGATGGCCGCACTAAACTCAAAACACCTAGTAGCACCCTCAGCGCAGCAGAAGCCATTTCGGTAGTAAACCATGGCCAATCTTTGGCAACCCATTTTGGTGATGGCACCATGAAAGCCAACGATCTGGCGGCCGGCCTCCTTGGTGCAGTGGTCAAAGACCCCGTACAAGATCAGCTCATCTGGAAGGAATATCTAGAAACCGTCATGCGCGAAAGGAAAGGCTGGGAAGACTTATATCGTGCATGCAAGGAATTGGAATAAGGGTCAATTTTTCTTTTCTAACCATTCTATAGCATAACTACGGACCTTTTCCTGGACTAGAATATCGGGCTGTACAGCTTCTAAATGTTCAGCTTGCCCACTTGCTCCTACATCCATCGTCATAGCTACCGTAAAAGGTAATTGTGAATGGGGCAAAATAAAATTAGCCATTTCACCAAAATCATTGGTCCATTGCCCGGTAGGAGATCCTATCAAAGTACTTATTTGAAATTCTTTGACTGCATCAGCCAGCATATTAGCACTGGAGTAAGTCGCAGGGCCAATCAGTATGCAACTTTTTCCCTGAAAAAAGTCCTTGGGCTTCTCAGGGGTCATAAATCCATCGCCGATGTCAAATTCTAAAATAAGGCTATCACTAGAAGTCCTAGCTTCTTCAATATAATCATCTCCAAAGTAAGTTTTATAGCCTTGCTTAATGAGGAGCTGCTCTGCCGACTCACTTAAGCGCCAGAGGCGTCTACTCATTTGTCGATAAGGTTGATCGTACAGATAAGCAATCAATAAATCGTTGAGCGAAGAATCTCCTCCAGAATTATTGCGTAAATCGATGATCAACTTCTTGATATCAGCGGTTTTAATAGTCTTGAAAGTTTCCGCTAGGAAGACTTCAAATTGATCATAATTATTGCAACTATTATAGGCGATATAGGCTACATCTCCATCAAGGATTTCAAAAGTATAATCTGCTCTTCCTCCCTTGAGGCGCTGCCATAAATCCATAAAACTTACCGCCTCTTCCTTAGCGACTATCGATGAAGTACCATCCTTAAATCCTATCTCAAATGGCGCTTGCAGATTGGAGAGGTAGAGGTAAACAGGAAAGAAAATTTTCTTTAATAGCTGCTGTTTATAAGAAGGCAAACCTCCTAAAGAGGAAATTGCTTTTTCGTAAAGAGGAGCGACTTGCTGTCCATTTATAAGCAATAGTTCTTTCGAGTTATTTTCTTGATCCAAAAGGACTAGGCTACCTTCTTGGGTAGATTCGAGTTCATAGGGAAAGAAAATGGCGTTTTGCTTATCCTTAATTAGTGCACTAGAAAACCATTGTATATTGGTATGCCCGCAATTGGCCAAGGCTAACAATTGCATATAATCCAGAGCTAGGTTTTGTATAGCAATTGAATCCAGGGTCTCCCATCTTGAATGCAACTTAGACGCTTGCCTTGTCCAGACCTCTTTTGAGTTAAAAACGAAAGGGTTGAAATGTGCTTCTTCTACCTTTTTTAATAAATAGGCTAAATCTTCAACCGCTTGCTGGCTGGATAAATATTGTTGAGCATTACCCGAAGAAAACAGCCCCAGTAGGAGTACCCAACTAAGCAAGAACTTTCTTATGATCATTTGCTGTATTATCAATTCAATCTTTAAAAGCTTTTTGGTAATCCTTCTACGCTCCAAACAATAAAAGACAGGACCAACCTTATGCCTACTTTTTGAAGAAATTTTATGTTATTGCGTAAAAGTAGAGGTAGGTATCTTAAGAGAAGGGTAAAAAATTGCGAAGTTGGAGTAAGAAAAATCCTAAGGAGCAAAAAAATGGGTGAACCTACAGTTATAGATTCACCCAAAGTCGATTTATGATAAAAATCGGTTTTTAACCATTCATAGAGGTCAAAAACTCTTCATTATTAGTTGTTCCTTGCATATGTTTTCTAAGGAAGGCCATCGCCTCATCTGGCTTCATATCAGCTAGGTGATTGCGTAAGATGAACATACGCTGTAGCGTATCCTTATCGAATAATAGGTCTTCACGTCTAGTGCTAGACTTGGTGAGGTCAACCGCTGGGTAGATACGTTTGTTAGCCAAACCTCTATCCAATTGAAGCTCCATGTTACCTGTACCTTTGAATTCTTCAAAGATCACACCGTCCATCTTAGAACCAGTATCAATCAAGGCAGTAGCTAGGATCGTAAGAGAACCTCCATTCTCAATATTCCGAGCTGCACCAAAGAATTTCTTCGGCTTGTGTAGGGCATTGGCTTCTACACCACCAGACAATACCTTACCACTAGCAGGAGCAACCGTGTTGTAGGCTCTAGCCAAGCGGGTAATAGAGTCCAACATGATCACTACATCATGGCCACATTCTACTAGCCTTTTGGCTTTTTCCAAGACAATATTGGCTACTCGTACGTGGTTGTCAGCAGGCTCATCAAAAGTAGAGGCTACGACCTCTGCATTCACACTACGCTTGAAATCTGTCACCTCCTCTGGGCGCTCATCGATCAATAATACAATGATGTAGCACTCTGGGTGGTTTCTAGAAATCGCATTAGAAAGGTCCTTTAGTAAAAAGGTTTTACCTGTTTTAGGTTGGGCAACAATCAAGCCCCTTTGTCCCTTTCCAATAGGTGTAAATAAGTCGATCAGTCTATTACCATAATCTCTACCCGTTGGTGAAGAAGACAAATGGAACTTCTCTGTTGGGAAGAGTGGTGTTAAATAATCGAAAGGAACCCGCTCGCGAATATCTTTAGGCTCTAAGCCATTGATTTGGGATACACGCAATAAGGCAAAATACTTTTCACCCTCTTTCGGAGGACGAATAGCTCCTTTAACCGTATCACCTGTCTTCAAGCCAAACAACTTGATTTGAGATGGAGACACGTAAATATCATCCGGAGAGGTGAGGTAGTTATAATCAGATGACCTCAAGAAACCATAGCCATCGGGCATCATCTCTAAGATACCTTCTCCCTCAATGATCCCATCTAGTTCGATATCGAACTTCGGTGCTTTTGGTGCTTCTTGTCTTGGTGCCTCTGGTCTACGATCTTGGCGCTCTGGACGATCTTGACGTTCCGGACGATCTGAGCGCTCTGGGCGATCTTGACGCTCCGGACGATCTTGACGTTCTGGGCGTGGTTTACGTTCTTTATAATCTCCGCCACCACGACGATCATTGTCCGCAACTACTTTTTCCTCTACAGGTTGATCTTCAACGGTTTTCTTTTGAGCTTCTAGTTCGGCTTTGTCTACCCGACGTCTTGGAGCTCTACGTTGTTGGCGATCAGCCCTTGCCTCCTCTTCTTCCTGGTTTTTCTCAGGTTGATCTTTAGGTTTGGATTTAGTTGCTTTGCTTTCCGCTTTTTCTTTAACTGGTGGTGCTTTTTTAGCTTTTGGAGCTTCTGCTTGCTTAGATTTTTTTTCTTTTGCTCCGTTAGATTTGGACTTCGCCTCTTTACTTTTAGGAGCATCGCCAGAGATAGCTTGCTCGTCTAATATTTTGTAAATCAGTTCTTTTTTATTGAGGCGTTTATACCCTTTTAAGCCCAAACTCTCCGCTAGCTCGCGCAATTCAGGCACGAGCATATCATTCAATTGCAAAATGTCATACATAGTAATAATCGTTAGTTCTCAATTCGATTAGCGTGAAAAAGGTGAGAAATTTTATGATTTGATGATTTAGATTTGTTGCTTGATCCTTTATAATGGGACAACTACTTACTTACCGAAGGCTTACCTTCTTTGACGAGCAAAAAAGAGCATACAAAAACGATAGAAAGAATATTTAAGGAGCAATCCAAGACTTTTAACCTGTGATAAAGAAACGATCTTAGAGGATAAAACCTGGAAATGAAAAGGAACAATAAGGATGGATTTTCCAATCTGTAACCTAATAAACCTTAAACGTACAAAATGGTGTGCAAGTTGTCCTGAACGCAAAAATACATTTAATTTTTAAAATCAAGTAGTATCTTTGCAAAAAATGAGACTTTTTCCGATAATCTATTAGAATGGGAACGGAAAAAACACTGATTTGGTTCTGAGGAAAGAGCAAATAATCCGCTCTTTCTCATCAATCTTACTTAATTTGCGTTAAGTCCAAACACGAATAAACAGACAATGCTACAAGTCAACTACATCAAAGCCAATAAGGCATTAATCCTTGAGCGACTACTGAAGCGTAACTACAAAACTGAAGACCTCCATATTATCGACGAGGTCATCAATTTAGACGAACAGCGAAAGGCAGTACAAACCTCTCTAGACCAATTATTAGCTGAACGCAATACCCTTTCAGCTCAAGTCGGTCAACTCTTCAAAGCAGGCAAAGGTGACCAAGCACAAGAAATCAAGCATAAAGTAGCTTTACTCAAAACAGATATTTCTACCTCTGAAGAAAAGCTCAAAAGTACCAAAATTGCACTAGAAGACCTCCTTCTACAAATACCCAACATCCCACACGAAAGTGTACCAGCGGGTAACACCGATGAAGATAATGAGGTTTTCAAGGATTGGTCTACTGATCTTCCCAGCCTGCCAGATAGCGCGCTGCCCCACTGGGAACTGGCTGAAAAATATAATATCTTCGATTTAAAATTAGGGACCAAAATTGCTGGAGCTGGCTTTCCACTTTATCGTGGAAAAGGAGCCAAATTGCAACGCGCCCTCATCAGCTTCTTTCTTGACGAAGCCAGCAAAGCCGGATACGAAGAAGTCATTCCACCTTTATTGGTCAATGAAGATACCGCTCGTGCGACGGGGCAACTGCCAGATAAAGAGGGGCAGATGTATTATGTCGAAAGAGATAACCTATACCTCATACCCACTGCGGAGGTTCCTATTACCAACATCTATCGAGATGTCATCTTAGATGAAGTGGAGCTACCCATCAAACTAACTGGATATACACCCTGTTTTAGAAGAGAGGCTGGATCATACGGAGCGCACGTCAGAGGTTTGAATCGCGTACACCAGTTTGATAAAATTGAGATTGTGCAAATTGCGCATCCAGATAAATCTTACGAGGTACTGCACGAGATGATGGATCACGTTGCTAGTTTGTTAGCAAAATTAGAGCTTCCCTATCGCATTTTGCGACTTTGTGGAGGCGACCTAGGATTTACATCTGCCTTGACCTTTGACTTTGAGGTCTACTCAGCTGCTCAACAACGCTGGTTGGAAGTAAGTTCGGTTTCTAACTTTGAGACGTTCCAGGCGAATCGATTAAAGCTACGCTATAAAGAAAAAGACTCTAAGAAAAAGCACTTGGCGCATACGCTTAATGGTAGTGCACTGGCTTTAGCAAGAATATTGGCCTCCGTATTAGAAAACAATCAAAGTCCAGAAGGTATTGTTATTCCTAAAGTACTGCAAGACTATACAGGTTTTGAAAGGATTGATTGATAGTGACTTTTGCTAGCCTATGAGCGTCGAATAATAGAGCATAAATAGATTCATTAATATATAAACTCCGAAGCAAATGGTTGGTTATGACATGGGTTACATGCTGATTGCTGGTTTCTTTACGGTGATTGGTATGTTCATTTCTGGTAGGCTTAAAGCAAAATTCAATAAATACAGTCGGGTTCGATTAAGAGTGAACAGGACCGGTGCAGAGATTGCCCAAATGATGCTACAGCATTATGGTATCCATGATGTAAAAATCGTCCAAGGTAAAGGCATGTTGACCGATCACTACAATCCTGTCACCAAAACGGTCTCCCTGAGTCCAGCGGTATACCAGACAGCGAGTGTAGCAGCAGCAGCCGTAGCAGCGCACGAGTGTGGCCATGCTGTACAGCATGCTACTCAATATAGTATGTTGCAATTTCGGTCGAGGATTGTTCCTTTGGTTCAGGCTTCTTCTCAGTTCCAGCAGATTGCTTTAATTGCAGCTTTTTTGCTTTTAAATCAGTTTCCACAGATCATGCTTTTCACGATCGTTTTATTTGGTATAACAGCCTTGTTTAGCTTGGTCACCTTACCCGTTGAGTTTGACGCTAGTCGTAGGGCTTTGGCTTGGCTCGATCAAACTGGTATCACCCAAGGTCAGGAATACGACGGCGCAAAAGATGCCTTATGGTGGGCAGCGATGACCTACGTTTCAGCAGCGCTTTCTGCTTTAGTAATGGTACTTTACCTAGCCATGCGCTATATGGCTGCTACCAGGAATTAAATAAAAGAAATAGGCGACTAGCCTGGCTATTTTGCCTGAAAGAAGAGATCAATTAGGAAAAGTGTGATGAAGTCATTGCACTTTTCCTAATTTAATTTTATAATCTCTCTTATATTTATGGGTCTAAGTGAAGACCTTTAGGCAAGTACTCAATTATAACTTATAGTTGATCAGTACTCATAAATTACTCTTTTAAGTAACGGCCAAGGAAATAAGTCTCGCATTTTGATCGAGAAGATTCCCGACGCAAGGTCGGGATAAATTCGTGCCAAGACAAGGCAAAAAACCTGCCTGCGCCGAAGCTTCGGTAGGCAGGCGCAGTATTGGTACAAAAGATTCCATCAAAATCGAAAAATTATTTTTTGACTGTTACTAGAAATAAACGTGCAGCAATTGCACATACAATAAAGTCAAAATCATGGACCAGGAAGAACTAATGATGTATATCGAGGAAGCCCAGGAGAAAATGGATCACTCTCTCGATCATTTAAAAAAGGAACTACAAAAAATCTCTACAGGTAAAGCCAACCCTGCAATGGTGAGAGACTTGCAAGTCAACTACTATGGCACAATGACACCCATGAATCAGGTAGCCAATATCTCTACTTCCGATTCTCGCACATTGGCTATTCAGCCTTGGGAAAAATCAATGTTGGCGCCTATTGAGAAATCTATTTTCGAGGCCAACCTTGGAGTGACTCCACAAAACGATGGTGAAATTGTAAGAATTTCTATTCCACCATTGACCGAAGAGCGTCGTAAACAGCTAGTAAAACAAGCAAAGAGCTTGGGAGAAGATGCTAAAGTGAGTATTCGTAATGCTCGACGAGACATCATGGAGGTGATTAAAAAAGCCGTGAAAGATGGCTATCCAGAGGATGAAGGCAAGCGCCAGGAGGCTTCCATCAATGATATGACAACGAAGCATACCAATTCTGTAGACCAGATTTTCACTTCAAAAGAGCAGGATATCATGACGATTTAATCGCAAGTAATTTTGTGATATTGGGATAATAGTCTTACTTTTGCCCCACTTTTGAAGAAGATGATATAATCGAGTAGAGGAAATGGGTATCTACCCATTAAATATTTAATTCAATGAAACGGACATTTCAACCATCGAAAAGAAAACGTAAGAATAAGCACGGATTCCGTGCACGTATGGCCAGCAAAAACGGTCGTAAAGTATTAGCAAAGCGCAGAGCTAAAGGTCGTGCTAGACTTACGGTTTCTGATGAGACGCACCCAAAGGCTGCGAATAGATAGATTTTTATTAGCAACCTACGCGGTTCTAATAACGAAAATCTTAGCGGAATAAGAATCCCCATATCAATTGAATTTGATATGGGGTTCTGTATCTACCCAAATATTTTTGCTAGAATCACTCTCGCATTCATTTCAGCGATATTAGCGATCGAGATGCCCTCTGGGCACTCCACCTCACAGGCTCCTGTAAAAGAGCAATGACAAAAACCCTCTTGTTCCATTTGCTGGGACATATCCAACACTCTCTGATGAGCTTCTGGTAATAGTAGAATACAATTAGCGGAAAGATGGACAATTAAGAAAAGGCAGAGAAACAAGCCCGTAAGAGCCATGATTATTTTTCTCCAAAAAAGCTTCATTGCAGGCATTTTAATGATTCAATGCCTGCAAATTAGAAAGGCTTGCTATGCCGTTCGATGATAGGATTTTCTAATAAAGGTGACGTTTGTCACCATCCAAGACATTTCCCATCCAATTTACACATCATCACCACGGAGGAGGCGGAAGCGCTTTCTGGCTTCGACGGCCAAGACGCTAGAATTGAACTCAATGAATAATTTCTCATACAGCTCCATAGCTTTTGCTTTATCATCGAGCTGCTTTTCGTAGAGCTGAGCTAGTGCATACAAGGCATTATCGGCCCGAATTTCTTCGCGATGGTTATCGATAATATTTTGGTAGTAGCTGATCGCTTGCTCATAATCTCTTTGCCTCACATAGATACCTGCTTTCAGGTAGGCGATATCATCTTGTAAAGAATGATTAGGAAACTCCCGAGTAAGGGTATCCATTTTGGCGAAAGCCTCTTCAAAGCGATTTTGGAAAACGAGTAGTTCTCCTTCAGCATATAAGGCCAATGCTCGAGTGGTGGTATCTAAACCTAGGTTATCCATGATAAAAACGGAAAGATCTAGAGCATCATTAGCGATCAATTTAGAGGTAGAAGTCTTGAGAATATCAAACTGCGACTGCGCCCACTGAAAATCTCCATTAAAATAAGATAGCTTGGCATTGCGATACCGCGCCTCGTGCCCCAACAAATCGTCTTTATACAATTTATCTACTTGAGAATATAAGAGCGTAGCTTCCCAGATTTCTCCTTTGATGAGGTAACAATCTGCAAGATCTAACTTGGCATTTGATTGGATATAGGTATTCAGGCCAGGCATCTCTACCAACTCATTCAACAAGCTAACGGCCTTGTCTAAATCATTCAGGTATAAAGCTTCTAACTCGGCGAACTCAATGATAATCTGTCCTGTCTCTTTCGACTTCCCGAACTCATTCAAAAAGGTTTCATACATCAGTTCCAATTCCTCTAAATCGGATTGTTGATAATTATAACCTTCTGTCAATCGATAACGACGACAGCGAAGCGACTCTCTTTTTGCATCAATATAGAAGCTGGAAGTCGTTCCTTTTTCTTCCACAATATAATCGTAGGCAGCAATGGCGGCATCGTAGTCATTATCATTAGCTGCAATTTCTGCTAGTTGATAAATGCGTTGGCCGTTTTCTTTCAGGCGACGATCGATTGCTCTTACTTGTCGTAGCGCACCTTTGTAATCTTTATTTTGAATAAAAACCCAAGCGAGCAACTCTGGATAATAGAGTGCATTACGTTTTTCTTGAATACGCGCGTACAGCTGGGTTTGCAAGATTTTGAAATCGTCTTCGGAGAGGTAGCGTTGGAAAATGGTTCGCAAGGTTCCCATCCTTTGGGGATTGGCCTCTAAGCTATTGAGGTATTGCTCTATCATCAGTTCACCATCTCCTTTCCTACGATACAGCTCACCCAAGTTATAAGCAAAGACCTGTTTATCCTTGAGTAGATTAGCTCCTTTCTCATAGGTTCGAATAGCTAGATCATACTTCGAATTAGAGGTAAAGATATTGGCTAGTTTGGTGATTTGGTATTTGTTGTTGGTCAGTCGATTGATGGCTAGCTCGTACATCTCGTCTGCTTTCTCATCGAGGTATTGATTCTCATAAAGCTTGCCGTAGGTGACGTAAAGGCGTACATTTTCAGGAAAGGCTTTTAGCTGTTTTTTAATAACTTTCTCTGCTTGATCATATTCCTCTAGTTGAAAAAGACAGCTCGTGAAACGATCGAAGTAATAATCGTTGCGTGCATTGGCAGCGTATAGCTTTTCGTAAAGACTGGCCGCCTTTTCGTACTCTCCATCATTATAATAACGCTGAGCTAATTTCGCATTTTGTCCAATAGCAAAAGTAACGGTAGTCAAAAACAGGACTGTCAACAAT
Source organism: Saprospiraceae bacterium (assembly GCA_042095835.1). Lineage (GTDB taxonomy): Bacteria > Bacteroidota > Bacteroidia > Chitinophagales > Saprospiraceae > DATFKA01. The sequence goes on along the minus strand of JBELML010000023.1, from coordinate 4,788 downwards.
ACACGCATAATTCTAAATTTAAACCGTATGACACTTTACCTTAAAGAAACGCAACATTTTATCAAAAGTTGCTTGTATTTCGCTTATACCACTCCCCAAATTTACCAAATTAAGTTTTTTGAGGATATCTTTCTGTGCACCATAATTAAATCAGGCCCCGCGACTTTAGCTCCAAGTACTTATTTACCGAATTAATAGAGAGCTCCTCCGGTTTGGTCAAGACAGATTGGATTCCGTATTGGCGAAGTTTGTGGACCATTTGTTGTTTCTCGGCCAAGAATTTTTCGGCTACCGTTTTGTAGTAAATACCTTCCAAGTCTTTGGCAGGCTCCTCCGCAAAAGATTTGATTTCTGTATTTTCAAAAAACACCACTACCAATAGGTGAATACGATTGATTTTGCGAAGTATGGGTAAGACCCGATCCAAAGCATAATTGCTCTCAAAGTTGGTAAACAGCAATAACAAAGAACGCCCCGAAATCAATTTGCGCGAAGCATAGTACAGCAATTCATAGTTGGCCTCCAATGGCCGTTCTTTTTCCTTATAAAGCGCCTCTAGAATCTTGTTCAACTGCGTCACTTTTGTATCTGCTTTGATCGTTGATCCTAGTTTATCGGAGAAAGTAATTAAACCAGCCTTATCGTGTTTTTTGAGGATAATATTAGAAAGTACCAAGGTGGAATTGATCGCATAATCTACTAGACTCAGGCCCTCAAATGGCATACGCATCACGCGACTTTTATCAATAACGCAGTAGACTTGTTGAGCCCTTTCATCTTCGTACTGATTGACCATTAAATTCCCCTTCCGACTACTGGCTTTCCAGTTGATACTGCGGTAATCATCGCCTCGCACATAATTTTTGATTTGCTCAAACTCATAGCTATGACCAATCCGCCGAATCTTTTTAATACCGCCTTCTAAATTTGTTCTTTGAAAGGCCATCAGCTCCATATTCTTCATCTGTAGAACCGAGGGATAAACCGCTACTTCTTGGCCCTCCTCCCCAACACTAATCCGACGCTCTAATAACTTGATCCAAGTTGACACAAACAAGTGGGTTGCTCCAAAGGTATAGCGGCCGCGTTTATTAGGGCGCAATGGGTAGCTCAATACCTCGGTCTGACGAGGCTTTAAATTCAGTTTTTTATCAAAATCTCTAATTTGAAATTGAATGGGCACCTCATCTAGAATACGTAGCACAAAGGGGATATCTCCCAAATGTTCAAGGTGGATACGAATAGTATTTTCATCGCCCAAGTTGAGCAATTTGGGAACGATACGCTTGCAGTCTATTTTAATCTTTCCACGGAATAGTAGATAAAACTCTAGCATCACTACTCCCAACAGTACGATGAGGAGCGCCTTGCCAATTATAAAAAATAAAGGGAAGGGGAACCCTAAAACAAAGATTCCAATGAGTACGGAAAGCGTCCAAAAGAAGCGGTCCGTCAGATAGACTTGTCGTATTGCTCGCAGCATTATCTAGGCACCTCTAGTTTTTGGATAAGATCCTTAATAACATCTTCTGTCTGATAACCTTCCATTTCTCTTTCTGGCTGTAGAATAACCCGATGATTCAACACCGGATAGGCAACGTATTGTATATCTTCTGGTGTCACAAAATCACGCCCTGCCATGGCTGCCACGGCCTTAGACATCTTGAGAATAGCCAAAGAAGCTCTCGGAGAAGCTCCCAAGTAGAGGTCACCATTATTGCGGGTATCATGAATGATGGTAGCGATGTAATCTACCAAATCATCCTCAATGTGGACCTGCTCTACTAGTTGCCGGCAGCTTTTGATTTCTTTTACACTTAGCACTTGGCTTACGTCTGCTTTGACGGTCTGCTGGAAATCATTTTTAAAGCGATAAAGGATCAATTTCTCCTCTTCTAAACTGGGATATTGCAAGTTGATCTTGGCTACAAAGCGATCCAATTGTGCCTCCGGCAGCTTGTAGGTTCCCTCTTGTTCGATGGGATTCTGGGTAGCCATCACAAAGAAAGGATACTCCATCGGATAAGTGACTCCATCAATGGTGACTTGGTGCTCTTCCATCACTTCAAAAAGGGCGGCTTGGGTTTTAGCAGGTGCTCGATTGATCTCATCTATTAGAATAAGATTGGAGAATATAGGCCCAGCGCTAAAGGAGAATTCCGCATTCTTCATATCATAAACGGTAGTACCGATGACATCACTCGGCATCAAATCGGGCGTAAATTGGAGACGAGAAAAATCAGCATCTAGCGTTTGGGCAATCAACTTGGCCGTCAATGTCTTGGCAATCCCCGGCACACCTTCTAGCAGCACGTGGCCATTGGTAAAGAATGCAGCCAGAATGATATCAATCATTTCCTGCTGCCCGACTATCACCTTAGATAGCTCTCCTTTAATCTGACGAACAGCTTGCTGGATCAAAGAGACATCTATAGCCTTTCGGTCTAGCTGAGGTGTCGCTAGATCTTCTCCATTCGTTTGGAGGCTCTGCATGTCTTGAGGAGTTGATTGCTGCTCCTGGTTTTCATTCGGATCTTCTATATGCATTATTTAGCTGTTTTATAAAAGTGTTCGATTAAGAGGTTGAATTTGATCAAGGTATTCTCAGACACAAAACTGGAGGAACTGATATTCCTATGAATTAGAAAAAGGTCTTTGACTTCTTTTTCAGAGACCTGTGATTTGGCCAATAGCTGATCGACAAAAGCTTCATCCAACTGTGTGGTTTGGAGTTGATACCGCTCGCGGATAAAGGTCAAAAAGAGGCGCATTTTGTGTAAAGCTATTTTTTTGTGGTCTTTTTGCAAAAAATATAAATTACCGATCGTCTGCAAAAACTCCATCGAGGTATTATGGTCCGACTCCAATACCGGAATAATCCGTTGACGCCGTTTGGTCCTGAACAATAAAAAGAGCACGGTCGTAGCTAGTAGTAAATACCAAGCCCAGGCCAGTGCGGGTTGGCTCAAAATATACGACAGTGGCGTACGGCCAGTCAACCTACTCCGCCCGCCTCTTCTAAACGACAGTACTTTGCTATGCTCGTCCCAGATAATACTTCCTGGCTGGAGGTGAGAGAAAATAGCACTAGCATAGTCCAGGTTTTCTTTTTCCAGCAAACTGATATTAGAGAATAACATAGGCGTAGTGTGTAGGTAGAAATAACCGTCGCCGTAGGGAATACGCACAAAATTGATGAAGTTCTCGTTGAAAGCCCCCAAAGGAATAAAGCCATCCTCTTCGCCGCATAAATAGGCTCGATCAAAAAATTGCCAAGCCGTCTTTATGGTATCTCTATAATATAAATATAAAGAGGTGACTGCCGAATCAAGTTTCAAGTCCGGATGCCAAAGATTGGAGCGAATTGATGCCTTTTGCGTATCCAGATATCCCAACCAATCATAGGAGTCACAATTATAGTCATAGAAATACTCCACCAGCTCATCTGGTAGTGTACGCGCACTGATGAATGCCGTATTACCTTCATAGACAAAATTAGCTAAATAGGCGATCCCGATGCTATCCAAAAACTGTTGAGCTCCGATGAAGACATAATTGCTGGCATCTGCTGTTTGTTCTTCCAACCTTTTTTCATTGACGATCAGGCTACCATCATCGGTATCATCTTCTAGGAGTTCTTTGATCACATAGGTTCCATAGGGGCCTTCATTTTTCATATAATAATTCTCGGACCAGCTCGTCGGCGGATCAGAATAAACGATCGCAGCAACTAGCGCCGCCACCAAGAGGAGGAGAAAAATGGCCAATATCCGTTGTTCTCTTCTCGACATCATAGGCTTTGGGGCGTTTGAGGGATAGCCTGAAAAAAGGATTGAAACTGTGCTTCAATAGCTAAGAATTCAGATCGATCTATTGTATCGCCACGGTAGGTAAGGCGATCAAATATCAAGCTAAGGCTAGCAAATGGTGTGGCAAGCGGGCTTCCACCCAATTCATAGTAGTATTTTCTATTGGTTTTATCTTTATTCCAGTTTATTCGTTTGTGCTTAGCCAATTCTTTGAGTGCTTTTAGAAAATATAATCTTGCTGCTAGTGTGTAGCTTTCCTCCTTTAAAGCCTTGCCTAAAAGGTCGTCTAGATCGGATTCTAATACGTTTTGCTGAGCTTCTTCAATAGAAATCTCCAGCTTTTTATCCACCTTTTTATTCTTTAGCATAAAGCCGCTAAAATAGGCGACCGCTACTGCAATAATGATCGCTAGCGCGATGATAGCCAGAATACTAAATAGGTACCGCGTAGAATAGTTCCGCTCTGGTTCTTCCTGGCTTTGGGTCCCTTCCTCCTCCTCTATGCCGTAATCTAAATCCGCAACCAATTCTACCCATTTATCTTCCTCCAAAACTTGATTATCGATAGACTCTTCTAGGTAGGAATCCTCTCCAAATAGGCTATCCAGGTTTTGAGCTGGCAAAACTTTTGATACGATCAACAAGATTATTATACACCTCCAAATCATAAACTAGTATCTTCTTTTTCTATGCCCCGAATGCGGTTTTGCTTACCGATATTAGCTATAGCACGAAGTATACCTGGTGCTTCCTGCACTTCTAATAAAGTAAAATACAAAATGCCGTACCCAATGGCGATGAGGCCTAAAATTGTCATGAGAAAAAACAAAGCACTACCCGTCTGTAGGACCGCGCTAATATTGCTGAGTTGCTCGTCACTAAAGTCTGCAATCCAACTCACCAAATCAAAATAAATCGAGAAAAATACACTATCGAGTATCGATAAAGTAATCGTGCCGATCAGTAAAAATACTAGAAT
>JBELML010000022.1:51215-60336 GCA_042095835.1 Saprospiraceae bacterium | reverse complement strand
ATGCATAACCATATAAGGGATTATAAGGGCATTTAAGGTTTTTTGAACCACATAGAGCAGATAGGAAACATAGATACCCTGAACCACATGATACATAGCACATAACACATACCACATACCACATAATGCATAACCATATAAGGGATTATAAGGGCATTTAAGGTTTTTTGAACCACATAGAGCAGATAGGAAACATAGAAATCCTGAACCACATAACACATAATACATAGCACATACCACCTGACACTAGTCATTCGACACCTGTTAACTACGCCATATAATCCCAAGCTGTCTGATAGGAACCAAAAGCCTCACAGTGTGCTAACAAGTCCATGTAGAACTTATCTGCTCCGATAGTGGCACTGTCTCCTACAATAATCAGTTGTTTTTTGGCCCTAGTCATAGCGACATTAATTCGGCGATAGTCTTTCAAGAAACCAATCTCTCCTTTGCTATTGGAGCGAACTAGGGAAATGTAGACCACGTCTTTCTCTTGGCCCTGAAAACCATCGATAGTATTGACGACAATGGGGAGTTCGCTGAAAGTAGGATCATTATCGATGATGTCTTGCATATGCAAAACTTGTTCTCTATAGGGCGAAATGATGGCTATGGAAGGTAAACCAATACCAGCATAGCTTTTGATGAGTTGTTGTAGGTGCTCGCAGAGTATCTGAAATTCATCAGGATTGTAGCGACTTTTATAGGCGTGATGGACCTTTTCTTCAAAGCCACTTCCTGCCGTATCGATAAATATCAAAGGATCATTTTGCTCGATGGGTAATTGGTGTAGAGCCACACTTTCGTGCGCTTTGAGCTTGCCTTGATAAAAGTGCTCATTAGAGAAACTCATGATGGTTTGGTGCATCCTATATTGGGTATCTAATAGGAAGATTGGGCGTATCGTCTGGATGGCTTTTTCAATCAAAGTGACTTCCAGGCCTTGTTTGGACGCTTTTCGAGACTTTACGGTAGGTGGTAGTTGGAAAGGATCGCCGGTCAGTACGACTCTTGATGCTTTTAGGATAGGAACCCAACTTGCGGGCTCTAAAGCCTGTGCGGCCTCGTCAATGATGACTGTTCGGAACTTTTTATTCATCAATACCTTATCAGCAGCGCCAATTAAGGTACAGGTGATGACTTGTGCGCTCTCAAGGATTTGCTCGAGTACACGAGTTTCTAGTTGATTGGCCCAATCCATCAGTTCTCTGGCTTCTTGGTAGTTTTGTCTCCTTTCGATCGATTCTTCCCTTCCAAATTTGCGTCTGTAGCGTTGAGCTTGTTTACGTTTATCCGCAGCTTGGACCTTTAGTTTTTTGATGTTTTTAGACTCTGGGTGCCTTGAGATACGCATTTCCAGGGTGTTATTGATCACGTTCTCATCCACCCTGGAGATATTGCCGATTCGGACCACTACCAGACCTTCCATTGCAATACGTTCCGTAATCAAGTCTACCGCTGTATTACTAGGAGCCGTGACTAGTACGCAGCGTTCGGTTTTTGTTAATTGTTTGATAGCCTGTACAATCGTTGTTGTTTTGCCAGTACCTGGTGGGCCGTGCACAATAGTCACATCGGAAGAGTGGTTGATTTGGTTGACTGCATTATTCTGAGAAGGATTTAAACCTGGAAGCTCAAGAGGATGGTTGACTGGATAAAAAGCAGGTGGCTGCTTTCCTAGAAAGATATCTCGTAGTTCGGCTAATCGATCGCCTTTAGCTTTCATGACTCGCTTCAAGGCTTTCTCCATTTCTAAATAGGTGCGGTCATCAAATAATAAATCGACTCCTAGTAAGCCTTGGCCTAGCCATTCCGGTGCATCTTTACTATTGAGGATGATTTTCATCCTGTTCCTTTTTACAAAATAAATAACGCCATTCTGCTCAGGTTTGCCATTAACGGATTGCATAGTAAAAAGCCGTACAGGTTTGCCCGATCTAAACCGATGCTGGGAATCCAAGTTTTTTGTCCGCTCAACGGTGATGAAAACCCGCTCACCAATCGTATAGCCCTTTTTGATTACATTTAAAGGATACCAAGCGACACCAGAAGAGGTACGCTCTTGTAGGGATAATTTCAGGATTTTTTCCTTGAAATTTTCTAGATCGGCCTGCTTTTCAAGTAATAAGGCTTCTAGTAATTGGTCAAAGCCTTTCAAAGATGCTGACATTGGATGAAACTTTGCGGTGTAGTTGATGTGTTTGCATATCAACAGGACTTATTCTATAAGCGTTCAAGTTTAAGAATGTTTTCTTTGCTTAAAAGTAAAATATAACTATTTCACCCTAGGCTTCTCTTCTCTAAGGAATGGGGCATTAATAAAGATGTTTAATTTATTATTGACTCATTCCTAAACCCGCTTTCGAGGGGAATATTTCTCCCAGTGAGGGACAAGAGATGATAAAGGCCATCAGGAAATTAATTCATTGATATTATTATATGGCAAAAAATCGAGATAAAGAATCTAAATCATTAAAAGAACAGTTTGCGGCACTCGGAAACTTAAGACCATTTTTCCAATTAATTTGGCAAACAGACAAACGTTTGGCATTAGGGAATATGATGCTGAGGTTGGTAAAATCAGTCATCCCCTTATTGATGCTATATGTAGGAAAAGAAATCATTGATGAAGTCGTGCGCTTGATCGACCTGTCGGACCCCATGTCTGAAGCGCGCTACCTTTGGACTTTGTTAGGTATTGAGTTGGGCTTGGCTATTTTTTCTGACCTGATTAGTAGAGGGATAGCCCTAACAGAGACCTTGCTAGGCGATCTATTCGCTAATAATACCTCCATGAAGCTGATTGAGCACGCAGCCAAACTGGATATGTACCAATTTGAAAACCCTGTTTTTTATGATAAATTAGAAAGAGCGAGGCGCCAAACTACGGGCCGTACCGCCTTGATGTCCCAGACGCTGCAACAATTTCAGGATATCATCACTATTTTGTTTCTAGGCGCAGGTCTGGTCTTTTTTAATCCTTGGTTGATCCTCATTTTGATCATTGCAGTCATCCCCGCCTTTTTAGGAGAGACTTATTTTAACCAGAAGGTGTATTCTTTGACCAGAGCTTGGACACCCCAACGCAGAGAACTGGATTATTTGCGATATATCGGAGCCAGTGACACGACGGCCAAAGAGGTCAAAGTCTTTAATCTCTCCGACTTCCTAGCTAAGCGATTTTATCATTTAGCAGATCAGTATTATAAAGAAAACAGAAAGATTGCCATCCAAAGAACCTTTATAGGTAGTCTGCTCGCGGTGGTGGGAACCTTTGCTTATTACTTGGCCTATGTGGTCATTGCAGTTCAGACTATCAACGGAGCGATCACTTTGGGTACTTTGACCTTCTTAACGGGTTCTTTTAGTCGAATGAGAAATATGCTACAGGGTATCATGGGACGCTTTTCGCGAATCACCGATAGCGCCATGTATTTGCAAGACCTATTCGACTTTTTTGACATCCAACCAACGATTATCTCCAAAAAGGAAAGTAAGCCCTTCCCTGCAACAATTCAACAAGGCTTTACCTTCGAGAATGTGGGATTCAAGTATCCTGGGACCGATCAATGGGCTATCCGGCATTTATCTTTTCATATTAATCCAGGAGAAAAAATGGCCTTAGTTGGCGAAAATGGAGCAGGGAAAACCACTTTAGTAAAACTCCTAGCTCGATTGTATGAACCCACCGAAGGTAGAATTCTGGTAGATGGGATTGATCTTAGAGATATCGAGCTCGACACCTTACGGAACAACGTAGGCATCATCTTTCAGGATTTTGTGCGCTTTCAGCTGAAAGTCCGAGAAAATATCGCCATCGGGAGTATTGATCAAGTAGATAATATGGAGCCTATAGAAACGGCCGCTCAAAAGAGCCTAGCCGAATACGTCATCGAAACTTTGCCCGAAAAGTATGAACAATTTCTCGGCAAACGATTTAAAGATGGTCTCGAACTATCGGGCGGCCAATGGCAGAAAATAGCGCTGGCAAGAGCTTATATGCGCGATGCCCAGATGCTGATCCTCGACGAACCCACAGCCGCTCTAGATGCTAGAGCTGAACATGAGGTGTTTGTGCGGTTTGCAGATTTAATCCAAGGGAAAAGTGCAGTGTTGATTTCTCATAGATTCTCCACCGTACGTATGGCTGATCGCATCCTCTTCCTGGAAAATGGACAACTATTAGAGCTAGGTTCTCACGAAGAGTTACTCGCAAAAGAAGGAAAATATGCTGAATTGTTTAATTTACAGGCGCAAGGATATTTGTAATTACCTAAGCTACGGCAGGTAGACATCACTAAAATATTACATCACCGCATCATTCGACAATGAACCATCTACAATACGAAACCAGTCCTTATTTACTGCAACATGCCCACAATCCGGTCGATTGGTTTGCTTGGAAGGAGGAAGCTTTAGAAAAAGCCAAACGAGAAGATAAGCCCATCTTGGTAAGTATTGGCTATTCTACTTGCCATTGGTGCCATGTGATGGAGCGAGAATCTTTTGAAGATGCGGAGATAGCGGCCTTTATGAATGAGCATTTTGTCAACATCAAAATAGATCGAGAAGAGCGACCTGATCTAGATCAAATATATATGGAAGCTTGCCAGGCCATCACTGGCGGCGGCGGTTGGCCTTTAAATTGCTTTCTCACGCCAGACGGTAGACCCTTTTTGGCGGGGACCTATTATCCGCCCATGCCTAGAGGAAACCGACCTAGTTGGATGCAGCTTTTGATGCATGTAAGTCGAGTATTTAAGGAACAGCGAGAAAAGGTATATGATCAGGCAGATCGGCTTACCAAGCTCGTTCGAAACAGTAGTAGCACATTTTTTAGCGATGAGATGATTTTAGAGGGGCCAAATGGCAGGCTTTTTCATCCAGCTTTAATGGCTACCCTGTTTGAAAAAGTGGATGGCTACGCAGATAAACTCTCCGGTGGTTTTGGTGGAGCACCAAAATTTCCCTCAACTATGGCTTTGGATTTTTTGCTTCGCTATCATCAACTTACAAAGGAAGAGCTTGCTCTTGAGCACCTGCATTTTTCATTAGAAAAAATGATTAGAGGTGGGATTTATGATCAGTTGGGTGGTGGCTTTGCTCGTTATGCGACCGATCAAAACTGGTTGATTCCTCATTTTGAGAAAATGCTTTATGATAATGCCCTAATCGTAGGCTTACTGGCCGATACCTTACGTTTTGATAAGAGAGACTTGTACCAAGAGGCTATTGTAGAAACTTTAGCTTTTGTCCAACGAGAAATGACCCATTCATCTGGTGGGTTTTATTCGGCCTTAGATGCCGACTCCGAAGGAGTGGAAGGCAAGTTTTATGTGTGGTCTTTTGCTGAGGTGCAGGCTGCTTTAGGAGCACAGGCCAATTTGTTTTGTACTTTTTATGATATTACACCTGAGGGCAACTGGGAGCATACCAATATCCTCTGGCGTCCGATGGAGATCAAGTCTTTCGCTGCGAAGCATGGAATATCTGTAGAAAAGCTGCAAGAACAACTCGCTGAAAACAGGGCGAAACTGCTTTCTATCAGAGCAAAGAGAATACGTCCTGGCTTAGACCATAAAATTCTATTATCTTGGAATGCGCTGATGTGTACTGCCTACGTCAAGGCCTACCATGCCACACTTGATCCTGCTTATGAAAAAGCAGCATGGGACAATATTTACTTTATCGAGCAATATTTTCGAAAGGGCGCTGACCGATCAGATTATTATCATGTAGGAGTGTTTAAAGGCGAAGAATGGAAGCCACAGTATGATGCCTATTTGGAGGATTATAGTCATCTAATTGCGGCCATGCTGCAGGTGTACACGCTAGATTTCGATACACAATGGATTCGCAAGGCAGCCGACCTATGCGATTATGTTATAGAGCAGTTTAGCGATGAAAACGAAGATTTATTTTATTTTACTTCCAGCCAACAGCAAGATATCCCGATTCGACGGGTTGATGTGACCGATAATGCATTACCTTCTGGGAACTCTATGATGCTACATAATCTGATGGATCTTGGTTTATTACTAGATCAACAAAGCTATCAAGATCGTGCGCAGCGTATGACTACTAAAATGTTGAAAGGGATAGAAAGGTATCCTAGTTCCTTTGCGAATTGGGCTACGGCAAGTTTGGGGCTGGCCTATCCCAGAAAAGAAATTGCTGTGGTTGGCAAGAATGCGAAAGCAAGAGCCAGTCAATTACAACATGCGGGAATTTATCATTGTGTAATCATGGCCAGTGAGCAAGAGCAGAGCGAATATCCTCTCCTAGCTGACAAACCAGTAGATAAATTGGCTCAGATTTATATTTGCCAAAACTTTACCTGCGAAAGGCCCGTTGATACATTGGAACAAGCACTACTAAGCTGGACAGCCCTTTGATACCTATATAATATCAAATTTATGATTAGAAAAAGTCTACCCTTACTCCTGCTTCTTTTTATTGCTTCTACTGGAATACTTAGTGGGCAACAAGAAAGTCAATACAGCCTTTCTATTTTAAACCCCTATGCCTATAATGCTGGATTTGCCGGTATGGATTATTCGCTGAGTGCTACGGGTGTTTTTAGAAGACAATGGGTAGATTTAGATTTTACACCTACGACGCAGCAACTCAATGTCCATGCTCCAACGGCATCGATTAGTGGTGGTCTAGGGCTCAATTTTGATAATGATGATTTTGGGGCCTTACAGCGGACGCGGGTTGGTATTGGCTATGCCTATCATTTGCCACTAGGAGAAGGGACTCTAGCGATTGGTGCCAGAGCGAATATACAGCAGTACACTTTAGATGGTAGTTTACTCCGCACACCCGAAGGCAGCTATATTGGGGGTAATATAAATCATAATGATCCCATATTGCCAAATGGGGCGATCTCTGGCTCTAGTCCCAGCTTTGATTTCGGTCTTTATTATAAAAATGAGGTATTGGAATTAGGCGTAGGTGTCAATAATCTTACCGAATCGGTAACCGACCTTAATGATATCTCCCTTACCGATGCCCGAACGATCTCCTTTAATGCTGCCTACAATTATGAGCTGACTTATAATGTACGTCTGCGCCCTCATGCGATCGTACAAAGTGATTTGGTACAAACACAAATGACGGCAGCTTTATTAGCTGAGTATAATGAGAACTATTTTGGTGGCTTAGGCTACCGAGGTTTCGGTGCAGACAACCAGGATGCCTTATTTATCATGGCAGGTCTTAAAATAGGCAACAATATTAAACTAGCCTACGCTTATGACGTTACGCTTTCGGGCCTACAACAAGTGAGTAGTGGTACGCACGAAATACTAATCAACTACAACCTCAATAAAAGGTATATTTTTTCTAAGCCTCCAAATACCATTTACAATCCAAGGGCGTTTTAAGACTGTGTTTCGCCAGTAGGAGCCCCTTCTTTAATGGGGTTTGGAAAAAAATGAGCAATTCTTCATTTTTTTATTTTAACACAATAATAAGCCTTGGAAATAGGGCGTTAGAGAAATGCCAAATGGATTGGACTGCCTTGTAATTACCTACTTAGGGTAATTTATTGGCAAAAATGTCACAAAAGCCAGGCTGCAAATTTGGTATATTTTACGAACGATCTATCTTTACGGACTCAAATTTTGAGCCTTAGATTGTATACATATGTCATTTAAGCATTTTAATACTTTAAATCTGAAGGAAAACTCGGGTGTTACAATGAAAAGAACAATTAACGCATTACTAGTCGTAGTATCAGTATTTATCCTTTCTGCTTGTGGAGGGGCCCGTGAAAACGGTGATCTCACCGGGGTACTTGACCGCCCTCAATGGAAAGGAATCAACCCGTATGGGATGGTGAATATCCCCTCTGGTACCCTCACTGTAGGTATTGGTGATCAGGATGTCATGAATACCTTCGTCCAAAGACCAAAAGATATCTCTATCCAAGGATTCTATATGGATGAAACCGAAATTACCAATAACGAATATCGTCAGTATACCAATTGGGTGAGAGACTCTATTGCACACGTGTTGTTGCAGCACTTTGTGGAAGACGCAGAGCAGCCTGATCATATGGAACATCCACCAATCGATTGGGACTACCCGATCGAATGGGATGAAGAAGAAGATGCGGGTGTTCTAGAAGAGATGTTTTATGAGGGAGATGACCGCATCAATGGTAAAAAACAGATCGATACCCGCAAGCTACAATATACCTACTATTGGTACGATTGGCAGAAAGCAGCGCATAATAAAGATCCTAATACATCAAGAAGTGATTTCATTGGTGAAAAGGAAGTTTCTATCTATCCTGATACCTTGGTATGGGTGAGAGATTTTGCCTACAGTTATAATGAGCCAATGGCGCGTAACTACTTTATGCACCCTGCTTATGATGATTATCCTGTAGTAGGTGTTGACTGGCACATGGCTATGGCTTTCAGCCACTGGCGTACGGAGCTTTGGAATAAGTATAATGCTGGCCAAAAAGGAGTGATCCAAACCGAAGATTATCGCCTACCTACAGAGTTTGAGTGGGAGTATGCGGCTAGAGGTGGTCATGATCGTGCACCTTATCCTTGGGGTGGATACTATGCCAGAAATGCTAAAGGGTGTCTATTAGCTAACTTTAAGCCAGGTAGAGGTAATTATCCTGAAGATGGTGGCTTCTATACGGTGAAAGCAGACGCTTATTTCCCTAATGAGTACGGTTTGTTCAACATGTCTGGTAACGTTTCAGAATGGACAAGCTCTGTATATGATGAGAACGCTTACTCTTTCGTAAGTGATTTGAATCCTTCTATTGTATCGAGAGTGCCAGATGAGGCGCCTTCAATCGATAAGCGTAAAGTAACTAGAGGTGGTTCTTGGAAGGATGTTTATTACTTCCTACAAACTACTGCTAGAGATTACGAGTATCAGGATACAACAAAAGCCCATATTGGTTTCCGTAATGTGTTGACCTTCATGGGACGTTCGATAAATGATGACTTTTAGATAGCATTAATCACTAGATCGATATAAGCCTTTTTTGAAGGATTGGTTTTGTTGGTAGGCGACTATTTTAGTTGGCCAACAAATAATACTAATCTTTCGAAAAAGGTTTCTCTATTAAACCAACTTCTTTATTAAG
>JBELML010000022.1:0-51115 GCA_042095835.1 Saprospiraceae bacterium | reverse complement strand
AATAATACTAATCTTTCGAAAAAGGTTTCTCTATTAAACCAACTTCTTTATTAAGGAATGGGGCATTAATAAAGTAAAGATGTTTAATTTATTATTGACTCATTCCTAAGAAAAAAGCAAAAAAAAAATTCTATCAGTTTGTAACCTTTCACGTTTCACTCATTATGTAAGTGTCTGATAGAAAAAGATTCACTAACCTAAAATAATAAACAAGATGTCTTTCTTCAAATCAAGTTTTTTTAAGTATCTCAAGAACTTTATTATTGGTGCTGGTGCGGCACTCGTACTTTTAGGAGCACTATACAAAATCCTATCTTGGGAAGGTGCCGACCTTATGCTGATGATCGGTATGTTCACGGAAGCTGGTATTTTCCTTTTACTAGGTATCATCCCTCCAGAAAAAGATTACTACTGGGAGAAATTGTACCCAGGCTTGGATAAGTATGGTGCTCAGATACAGCCACTAGCAGCTGGTCCTGTTGGTTCTTCTGCGCCATCTTTAAATGGCGAAGTAGTAGAGCAGCAATTAGGTGGAATGTTGACAGAGCTACAAACGATGTCTAAAAGCCTTTCTTCTTTGAAATCACTGCAAGAAGTTGATTTCTCTGGTACCAAAGACCAGCTACAAGCCATGTCTAACTTCTATTCTAAAATGAATGAAGCGATGGCAGACTTGTCTGATAGCGTAGAAGCAACTAAGCAATATAAAGACAACCTCACTGCATTGAATGCCAATGTTGGTCGTTTGAATAGCACTTATAGTAGCTTGAACAATGTATATGGCAATGTCATCTCTGCGATGTCTAATGTCAATAAAGGATAATCATCCTCCGCAATCCAATTTCATAACTGACAAAATTTTTTAAACTATGTCAATTCCAAAGGAACCGCGGCAGCTGATGATCAACCTGATGTATCTGGTTTTGACGGCGATGCTTGCCCTCAACGTTTCTGCCAAGATTATCAATGCCTTTTTCCGAATTAATGACGGTATTCAAGCGAATAATACCATTACGGACGATTCGAATACATTTACTCTAAGTGCCTTAGAGAAAAATGCTGAACAAGATCCTGAGAAATATAATAAGCTAGTAGAGGCTGCTAGAGAAGTAAGAAGAGTATCTGGTGAATTTACTTCTTTTATTGAGACGGTGAGAGATACCGTTGTTTCTGCATCTGGTGGCTATTACCCTGAAGATGATGTAAAGCATGCCGGACAGCCAAAGGGCTATAAAAACAAAGAAGTTACTACTCGTATTTTAGTCAACCAGGGACTAGGCGGCGAAATGAAAGATCGAATCTCTAATGCCAAAGAAGATTTATTAGCAATCGTTAATGAATTGAACGGTGCTGAGGGAACTCAGATCAATGATACAACGCTTGCAGAGTTGGAGACTCAAATCTCTTTGAAAATTTCTGACGCGTATAAAAAGGAAAAAGTACCTGGTAAAGATTCTGTTTCTTGGGAGTATTTCACCTTTAACCAACTTCCAGTAGCGGCTATGTTTCCATTGCTTTCACAGTATACGAATGATATGAAGTCCTCAGAGGCTGCTATTTTGAACTTCTTGGTAGATCAATTAGGAAAGACCTCATTTAAAGTGGATGATTTTATTCCTATTTCTTCTCCTAAGAAAAGTTACATAATTGCAGGAGAGACCTTTGAAACGGAGATATCTGTTGGTGCGAGATCTACCTCTATTAATGAGAATGTTAGTATCAATGTGAATGGACAAAGTCTTTCTGTTACTGATGGTAAAGCTTCTTATTCGGTAAGAACCTCCCGCACGGGTATTCAAAAGTACAATGTAAATGTATCTCTAACCAACCCAACTACAGGGGAGAGAGATACGTACACTGAGGAATTTGAATACGAAGTAGGACGTCGCTCCGTAGCAGTATCGGCTGATAAAATGAATGTATTTTATATTGGAGTAGATAATCCCATCTCGGTATCAGCAGCGGGTGTTTCTTCCAACGACTTGAGGGTTTCAGGAAATGGTGGCGGTATTCAACTCAGCCGTACTGGACAAGGAAAATACAATGTGAAAGTATCTAGTGTTGGTGCTACTAAAGTGAACGTTTCTGGTGGTGGGCTAACACCAACTAGCTTTGATTTCCGTGTCAAGCGTATTCCTGATCCAGTTGCTCGAATCGCAGGTAAAACTGGAGGTTTGATTGGTAACGGGGAGTTCCGGGCACAAGGTGGTGTGTTTGCAGAGTTGGACAACTTTGACTTTGATGCACGTTGTACCATTGCTGGATTTACTTTGGTTTATCAGCCGCCACGTGAAGATTTACAAGAAATTGTGAATGTAGGCCAAGCTTTCACGGGTGCTTCTAAAGGTCTGATTAGCCGAGCAAAGCCGGGTGATACCTTCTATTTCAATAATGTACGGGCTAAATGCCCTGGTGATGGAAGTAGCACACGCCAGATTAATCCAATGGTATTTAAAATTCGCTAAAAAAAGCGTTAAGATTGCACTAATCTATTTGACTTCACCGTTAGATAGATGCTGATCAAAGTGAGGAAGTTTCCTGGAATAGGAAGCTCCCTCATTTTTGATAAAATATTTTGATTTTATTCTAATTTATTCAAGGACATCACTATGAAGTTTGTAGGAAAATTTGGTCTGTTTCTAGTGTTATGTTGCATCGCTACTGCCTCCTTTGGTCAAGGAGCTGGAAATATGATGCGCGAGGATGGCTCCATCATTGAGGCCCCTAAACCGAAACCAATTAATGGTATTGTTGAGGAAAAAATAATTACCTCTAAGAAGATTTTAGCTTACGATACGCCACGCGAAGATGATATCATGTGGCAAAGAAGAGTATGGCGCCAGTTGGATACCAGAGAAAAGATGAACTTACCTTTCCGCTATCCCAAGCGCTACTTCGTAGAAATTTTATTGGATGGTATCTATGACTCAGAAAGTCCTATTGCTGCTTACCGCGATGAGTCCTTTGAGGAGCAAATCGATACCCTTGAATTGAGTAGAGAATTATACCAGGAAAAGGAAGTTTATGTTACCAACCCTGTAACTTATGAAGTAGATACGCAAGTAGTGAAAGACGAAATTAACTACGACGATATCAAGCGATTCCGTGTATCTGAAATGTGGTATTTCGACAAAGGTGCCGGTGAGATGAAAGTGCGTATCCTTGGTATCGCTCCCCTGATTCCAGTATATAGTGAAGCAGAAGATAATCGAGTGATTGGTGAGCGTCCTTTATTCTGGGTTAACTACCCGAATATTAGAGAATACTTGGCTACCGAAGCCTATTTCAACGAGTTTAACGACGCCTCTAAAGTGACTTGGGAGAATGTATTTGAAATGCGCTATTTCTCCAGCTTTATTATCAAAGTTTCTAATGTACAAGACCAGTACTTGAGAAACTTATACGATAATCCAAGACAACAACTTTTGGAAGCCGAGAAGTTGAAGCAGCAAATATTTAACTTCGAGCATGACCTTTGGTCGTACTAGCCTGTTGATAAAGCAGCTCTAGCTACAAAAACAGCTCCACCGAAAATTTCGGTGGAGCTGTTTTTGTTTTGTACATTTTTGTCTTTTCCCCTAGTTTTATCATGAAAGCCACTTCCCCTAGCAGGATTTCTGTATTTATTGGTCGTAGTAGAAAAAAAGCAGCTAATGGCATAAAAAAAGCCTCATCCTTGATGAGGCTAGATAAATAAAGCTATGAAAACTAAAACTATTGTATCGTAAAGATAGCTAAACTCCGCTTTTTTGCAAATCCAGATAGATATTTCAAATGCGCTAGTAAATAGCTTCTAATTTCTTATTCTTCTTTACCACCTTTCAGGCGATCTTGGTATTCTTCCAACTCTGCCCAGCTTTCTGCTACACAAAGTGCAGCTTGCTTCGCCCAAGTAGCGGGGTTGTGCATGCGGTAACGAGGACCAGCAGCATCTAATACCTCTTGTACTTTTTCAGTAGGAGCATCCGCAAGATCAGCCCAAGTTTTGATGCCTGCTTCGTGCAGTAAACCTTCAATTTTAGGACCGATACCTTCTACAACTTTCAAATCGTCTACTTTGATCTTCTTTCCAGAAGGGAGAGCGATTTTTGCTGCTTTTTTAGGCTTCTCTGCTTTAGGCTTTTCTTCTACAACTTCTGGAGTAGGCGCTGGAGCCTCTACTACAACAGGAGCTGGTGCTTCAACAACTTCTGGAGCAACCGCAACAGGAGCTTCCTTGGCAACTTTTGGTGCCGGAGCTGGAGCAGGTGCTTCTAGTACTACACCTTCAGGAAGAATATTGACGTAGGTTCTGTTTTGTCTCTTTTTAGCGAAAGTAACCGTACCTGCTACTTTTGCGTGAAGGGTAAAATCTTTACCCATATATACATTTTCACCAGGATGGTACTTGGTACCTCTTTGTCTGACAAGAATGTTGCCAGCTTTTGCGTACTGGCCACCGAAAAGTTTCACACCTAGGCGTTTGCTTTTACTGTCTCTACCATTATCCGTACTACCGACACCTTTTTTATGAGCCATGATATTTTAGTTTTTCTAGTTTAAAAATCAGTTGATCCGAAATTAACCGACGATATTGTCAATTTGGATTTGTGTGAAACG
Organism: Saprospiraceae bacterium; assembly: GCA_042095835.1. GTDB lineage: Bacteria > Bacteroidota > Bacteroidia > Chitinophagales > Saprospiraceae > DATFKA01. The sequence continues at coordinate 46,516 of JBELML010000022.1, read as the reverse complement.
CTGGCGATGACCATTTTTGACTTTATAGCCTTTACGTCTCTTCTTTTTGAATACGATTACTTTATCTCCTTTTTGGTGACCCAAAACAGTAGCATTGATAGATGCTTCTAATGTAGGTTTACCAATACTTACTGCACCTTCCTTCTCGATGAGATGGACTTGATCAAGCGTAATCTTATCGCCTTCTGATGCATCTAGCTGGTGGACGAAAAGCTTCTGCCCTTCCTCGACTTTAAACTGCTGACCAGCAATAGTCACAATTGCGAACATTTTCTTTGGTTTTAAACTTATTCTTAAATTGGCTGCAAAGATAATACTAATCCCTGAGAATCAAAACCCTCGGCTTGGATTAAGTGAAACTAAATCAACTTTTTGAGGATGATCTCCGTTTTGTAGCGCTGCCCATCGCGTTTGTAGGTGATTTTAAATACCTTTCCTTCCTTTTTTCTGAATTTGCGCTGGATAGCACTTAGCCTGGAAAGACTGAGCGGAAAACCATTGATGGCCATTATATCGTCTCCTTTTTGTAGACCTGCTTCCTCTCCTGGGCTATTAGGGACGACGGATGCGATTTTAAATTTATTGACATTTTTTCCACCCGCTACAATAAACAAACCACTCTTGTCAAACTGAAACTTGGGTGGTTTCCTCTTATTCAGCGGCTTTAGATAAAATACATCATTAATATAATCGATAATAATGTGGAAATGCTCCAAAGTTTTATTGCCTATAATACCATTCCGATTATTGAGAGCATTAGAATCTAAGCTAATGCTTAGACTTTGAAAACTCGTCACCACATCAATCAATTGGGTTTGGCCTATCTCCATTTTACCTACTCTACCAATGACACCCTCCAGGTAGCCACCAAGACCCAAACCTAGTTCTGCGGGGATAGTATTCTCTGGAATGGTAAGTCCTGCCACGGTTTCTGGATAAATGATTAAAGGTAAGCTAGAGCCCGAATCGACCAGCAGCTTGGTCGCCACCATGATATCTTGTCCCGGGGTACTAATCGGAACATTGAGGTAAGGTTTGCTCCTGTGTATTTCAATGGGATATTGCTCCCAGTTTTTCTTTGGAGGCTTGAATTTATTGGCGGGCGTAAGTTGGATGGTCCTGCGTGGATAATTGATAGTGACAACAAACCTTCTGAACATATCTGCACCAAGAATACCGTGTACATCAATACCATTAAACTCATCAAAGTTGAGATAGTCCTCTTCCAGGACCAGCATATTTTGATGGTTGACGAGCAGATTGCCTACTTCCATACTGATGCCAGTAGCGAGGTAGGCAGTCAGTGGAGTGGTTAAATCGGCACCATATAAGGTGAACTTTCGGCGATAGTTGACCGCCAAGAGGTCGGTGATCTCACGACGAGTGAGGATGGTATGCTCAGCTCCGGTATCAAAAATGAATTTTAGAGGAAAGATGCCATTAAAAACGACCTTTACGACAAGGAGGTCGTTCTCATATTCAAAGGGAATTTCGATTTTACCTTTTTTCTCAAAAGGATCAAATACCTTTAGTATTTGCCCACTCAAAGGTTGGTAAAGACAGACTAGTAATAGGTATAGCGAAATAACCTTTTTCATACTCCTGTTTTGGGAAATTCACTGCTTAGCCGCAAAGAATAAATCAATCTATTCCCACATGGTATCCTGATAGCCGCTTGAAATCGTACAAAATAAATTAAAAGCAGCTCAAAGAACTAGTACAAATCGATTAGATATCATCGGCTAATACGCTAGCATGGCTTCAATATCAGCAATCAATTAAAGCTCGGTCTATTTTCGTTCAAAAACAAGGATTTTGGATTGATAGATGAATACTAACGATCCTTTGACAATTCTTCAATAGAAAGATAGGCCTTCCATTTGGAGAAAGGCTCAGAAAAGTGTCAAGATAGGTAGGGGCCAAGGCTTATTGATTTTTTTCACCTCCCAGACTCATAATAAAGTGTATTTTTGCATTTCCCTACCAAAACCTATATTCCCCATTAGAACGACTCTTAATTAATTGAGCTTAGACTATACTTTATGAAGAAGGATTTATTTGGAAAAATGATTGTAAGGCAGCTGTCTTTTGGACTATTCATAATGATGTTGGCTGTTTTTTCATTGGCCTCCTGCGATAAGGAAAGCTCCTATTCTGGACCAAAGTTGTTTACGCGAATGGATGCAACGCAGACGGGAATAGATTTTGCCAATAACCTTACCTACAATCGGGAGTTTAATATTTATACCTACCGCAACTTCTACAATGGAGGAGGAGTCTCTATTGGAGATGTCAATAATGATGGCTTGATGGATATCTACCTTACGGCCAATATGGAAAGTAATCGTCTATACCTCAATAAGGGGAATTTCGAGTTCATAGATGTTACCGAACAAGCTGGTGTTGGTGGTGAAAAGGCCTGGTCTACTGGGGCGGTTATGGCAGATGTCAATGGCGATGGTTGGTTGGATATCTACGTCTGTAATTCCGGAGATATCGAAGGAGATAATAAAGAAAACGAGCTGTTTATCAATCAAGGAAGTACCAATAACTTAGGGGAGGCATTGCCCGGAGTCGCTTTCGAAGAAGAAGCTACGAAATATGGCCTGGCAGATAAAGGTTATGGCACTCATGCGGCATTTTTCGATTACGACAAGGATGGAGATCTTGATGTTTATCTACTCAATAATTCCTATCGCAGTATTTTTGATTTTAATCAGAAAAAAGATCAACGGCCAATTAGAGATTCGCTTGGAGGAGATAAATTCTTTAGAAATGACTTGGTTGCTGAAGGAGGACAAGCAGGAAGTGGATTTGTAGATGTCAGCGAGCAAGTAGGGATTTATGGAAGCGAAATTGGCTTCGGTCTTGGAATTACCTTGGGTGATGTCAACCGAGATGGCTGGATTGATATGTTTGTTTCTAACGACTTTTTTGAGCGAGATTATCTATATGTGAATAATGGAGATGGCACTTTTAAAGAAGATTTAGAAAATCAAATATTATCGCTAAGTGTGGCATCGATGGGAGCGGATATGGCTGACTTGAACCACGATGGCTATCCTGAATTATTCGTAACGGAGATGCTTCCAGAGCAAGATGATCGATATAAAACGAAGATGACCTTTGAGAATTGGGATCGGTACCAATCCAATCTTCGTAATGGTTACTATCATCAGTTTACCAGAAACGTTTTACAATTGAATAATGCAGATAGTAGCTTCAGTGAAATTGGAAGACTAGCAGATATAGAAGCAACAGACTGGAGTTGGGGGGCATTATTAGCCGACTACGATAATGATGGAGAACCAGACCTATACGTTGCCAATGGCTTATATCAAGACATTATTGATCAGGACTATATCAATTTTGTCTCTAGTGAAGAAGTTGCCCGCCAAGTGATCACAAAAGAAGGGGTCAATTTTAAAAAATTGATTGATACCATTCCGTCCACCCCTATATCCAATTATATGTTCCAAAACAAAGGAGATGTAACCTTTGAAAATGTCGCTCAAGATTGGGGCTTAGCTATACCAAGTCATTCTAATGGAGCAGCATATGGAGACCTAGATAATGATGGGGACCTTGATTTGATTGTCAACAATGTCAATGCTCCTGCTTTTGTCTTTAAAAACGAAACCAGGCAAGTTTACCCAGATCGCAATTATCTTAAAGTAGAATTGATTGGAGAGTCGGCCAATACTCAAGCCATAGGTGCTAATGTAGAATTAAGGGCTGCAAAGCAAACGTTTTATTTAGAAAAAATAGGTGTACGAGGTTTTCAATCCAATGTGGATGATCGGCTTAATTTTGGTCTTGGTACAATTGATCTTGTCGATACCTTGATCGTAAATTGGCCAAATGCTAAACAAACACTTCTTACAAATGTAGCTGTTAACCAGACGCTTAGGTTGCAGCAGCGTGATGCTGATCAGCAAGCAGTAGATTTCTCCAAACCCTCAGCAGCTCCTGTTTTTACAGAGGTGACAGATGATTTGGCCTGGGGTTATCGACACCGTGAAAATCAGTTCGTTGATTTTGATCGGGATCGATTGATCTATCATATGATCTCTAATGAGGGCCCCAAGGTAGCAGTAGGAGATGTGAATGGCGATGGATTAGAAGATATTTTTGTTGGTGGCGCTGCTCAGTCTTCAGCAGTGATGTTGGTCCAGCAAAGCGATGGTACTTTTCAACGATCTAATGAAGCGGTGCTGAATTTTGATCGGTATGGAGAAGATACGGATTGTATATTTTTTGATGCTGACGGCGATGAAGATTTGGATTTATACGTAGCTAGAGGAGGAAACGAGTTTCTAGGTAGTAGCCAGGTATTAGTCGACCAGCTCTTTTTTAATGATGGAGTAGGCAACTTTTCCAGGTCTCCCCAATTTTTACCTACTCTTAAACCAGAAAGTAGCTCCTGTGTGCGCGCAGCCGATTTTGATAATGATGGTGATCAAGATTTACTAGTAGGGATTCGCATTATTCCAGGATATTATGGCCTCAATGCCAATGCTTATTTATTAGCCAATGATGGAAAAGGGAAATTTACGAATGTTACTAAAGAGGTTGTTCCAGAGTTGGATCGAATAGGGATGGTTACGGATGTTTATTGGCTAGATTATGATGCCGACGAGGACTTGGACTTTGTAGTCGTTGGAGAGTGGATGCCTATCACTGTCTTTGAGAATAAAGATGGTGAATTTAGAATCGATCGATCTGCTTTAAGTGATCCCAAAACAAATGGATGGTGGAATTGTATCCGTCCGGGAGATTTTGATAATGATGGAGATATTGATTTGATCGTAGGTAATCACGGTCTCAACTCGCGCTTTCGAGCTAGTAAAGAAAAACCTATCTCGATTTATATCAATGATTTTGATGATAATGGTACACCCGAGCAACTCATCACTCAATATAATGGCGATGAAAGTTACCCATTAGTATTGCGGCATGATTTGGTTATGCAGCTACCTAAATTGAAGAAAAAATACCTCAAATACCACGATTTTAAGGAACAAACAGTAGATGATATCTTCACCGATGAAGAACGGAAAGGGACCGTTGTTAAAGAGGTATATCAATTAGAATCCTCGATTCTGCTCAATCAGGGAGATGGTCGATTTGAGGTCAAAGCATTGCCTTTAGAAGCTCAATATGCTCCTGCCTTTGGCTTGTTGGTAGAAGACGTTGATCGCGATGGAAACTTAGATGTGCTAGTTGGTGGAAACCAATATAGAGTAAAACCTGAGGTGGGGCGCTATGATGCTAATTATGGGCTGTGGTTAAAAGGGAATGGCGACGGCACTTTCCAAGCAGTCAAATCTAAAGCATCTGGGATGAACCTCAAGGGAGAAGTTAGAGACTTCGAGGTGATAGAAATCAATGGAAAACGGCACCTTTTAGTGGCTAAGAATAACGATATAATGCAAGTATTTACCTACTAAATGAGATATGATTAGAGGTGTAGCTATTTATAAATTTGGACTTTTACTTCTGCTTTGTTGGTCTTGTACAAACCACCAGAATAAGACGCTTTTCACCCTGCTGCCTTCTCAGCAAACGGGTCTCCATTTCGTCAATGAAGTCATTGATCAGGATAGTATGAATATTATCCAGTATCTATATTTTTATAATGGTGGTGGAGTAGCGGTTGGGGATATCAATAAGGATGGTCTCCAAGACCTTTTTTTTACTGCCAATCAGCAAGAAAATAAACTATTTCTCAATAAGGGTAATCTCTCCTTTGAGGATATTACCTTGAAAGCAGGTATAATACCACAAGGAAATTGGTCTACTGGAGCTAATATTGTTGATGTCAATGGAGATGGATGGTTGGATATTTACGTCTGCCAAGTAGGAGGCTATAAATCCTTTAATGGGCGGAATCAATTGTTCATCAATCAAGGAGAAAAAGCTAGCGCAGAGCACCCCACATTTATTGAGCAAGCTACTGTATATGGACTGGATTTTCAAGGATTTTCTACTCAATCTGCTTTTTTTGATTATGATATGGATGGCGACCTTGATCTATATTTATTAAACCATTCGGTTCATTCGACAGAAACTTATCGCGATACCAGCGCTACTCGACAGCCTGATCCAAACGCTGGAGATAAATTGTACAGAAACGATGGGACACAATTTATAGAGGTGACCCAGGAGGCTGGTATCATCAGCGGTATCGCAGGATATGGATTAGGAGTAGCGGTCGCAGATATAGATCAAAACGGCTGCCCTGATTTGTATATCAGTAATGATTTTCATGAAGATGATTTTTTATATCTAAACGCTTGCGACGGTCGTTTTGAGCAAGTCAACGCTACTGCCTTTGGACATATTTCCAATTTCTCAATGGGAAATGATATCGCTGATTTAAACAATGACTTTTGGCCCGATATCATGACCTTAGACATGAAGCCAGCCTCAGAATTTGAACTTAAAAATGCTATGGGGAGTGATCCCTATGATATTTATCGATTTAAGAGAAGCTTTGGTTACCAGGATCAGATTCCTAGGAATATGTTACAAATGCACCGAGGCTTGGGTCCAGATAATTTGCCTCGGTTTAGTGAGATAGGGCAGCAGTTTGGTGTAGCAGCTACCGACTGGAGTTGGTCGGTGCTCTTGACGGATTTAGATAATGATGGATGGAAAGATATCCATATTAGTAATGGTATTGTACGTCGACCAAATAATCTCGATTACCTCAAATTTATTTCTTCTAGGCAGATTCAAGAAAACGCCTCTGATTTAGAACTTGCCGCCCAAATGCCAGAAGGTAAGGTCAGTAACTATGTCTTTAAAAATAGGGGAGGCATTGGTTTTGAAGATTTAACAGATCAATGGGGATTATTGCGCCCTTCTTTTTCCAATGGCAGTGCTATTGCTGATCTGGATAATGATGGTGATCTCGATATCGTTGTGAACAACATCAATGCCGAGGCTTATTTATATCAAAACCACGCTGATCAGCAAGAAAAAAACTACCTCCAACTTGAATTGCAAGGGCCCGACCGCAATCCTTCTGCTATAGGTGCAAAAGTCCAAGTGTTTACTGGAGAAAATCGGCAACAGCAGTCCCTTTTTCCAACAAGAGGTTTTCAATCAAGTGTAGGGTATACCTTACATTTTGGTATAGATCAGGCTCAGGAAATAGATTCTATTATAATCGTTTGGCCCGATGGGAAAAGGGAAAAAAAAATAGGGATAGCAGTCAACCAAAAGGTGATGATTCCCTACAGTAAGGCTACTGCTGATGTGATAAAAGAAAAACAGTATGAGCTCCCAGTACCTCTTTTCCGACTTTTGAATGATAAAGAATTAAGGGGGCAATTTAATCATCAAGAAAATAACTTCTACGATAATAGCCGGGAAACCCTTATACCCTATTTACTCTCTACTCAAGGACCTAAATTAGCAGTGGCAGATGTCAACGGAGACGGTAAGGATGATTTCTTTGTTGGTGGTGCGAGCGGACAACTTGGAAAACTTTTTGTCCAAGATGAGAATGGCACTTGGGCTCCTCGCCCCATCGATGATCTGGAAGCCCATCGGGAGTCTGAAGATACCGATTTGCTCTTTTTTGATGCTGATGGAGATGGGGACCAGGATATTTATATAGCTTCTGCTGGCAACGAATATTATCGCCAAGATCAACGCCTGAGGGATCGCCTTTATTTGAATGATGGCCAAGGGAATTTCTCTTTTGCTCCTGCGAGGCTGCCTGAATTTTATGGGCAAACTTCAAGTGTAGACGCCGGCGATTTCGACAATGATGGCGATTTAGATATACTAGTTGGAGGTAGAAGTATACCTGTTAGCTACGGAATGGCTCCAGATAGCTATTTGTTGGAAAACCAAGGAGATGGTACTTTTCATATCAATGAAAATACTATTCCAATGTTAGCGAAATTAGGGATGGTTACCCAGCTTAGATGGATAGACTTAGACCAAGATAATCGCTTAGATATTGTAGCTGTTGGAGACTGGATGCCGATCACTTTGATCAAGCAAAATGACAAGGGCTTTGAACAGTCGATTTTGCCTTATACAGAAGGTTGGTGGAGTGCACTAGAAATTATTGATCTCGAAGGAGATGGTGATCTAGATATCCTGTTAGGGAACTTTGGTAAAAATAGCAACCTACAGCCTAGTCCTGAGCAACCTATACGTTTATACGTCGGCGATATCGATGGCAACCTTAGTAAAGATCCTATTCTGACTTATTATCAGGAGGACAAAGAATATACTTTTGAAGGCTTAGATGCCCTCAGTAAACAACTGGTACTCCTTAAAAAGCGCTTTAGGCAATATGAGACATTTGCCCAGAGTAGCCTACAAGAGGTCATTAAACCCGAGGAGCTGCAGAGAACAAAGAAATTAGAGGCAAAAACCTTTTCCTCTATGGTATTGCTTAATGATGGAGAGGGGAACCTCAAGGCACAAGTCCTTCCAGAAATGGCTCAGATGAGTACCGTTTTTGCCTTTTGTCCGATTCCTCAACAACAGGATGCACAGGCTTTAATTTTAGGTGGCAACTTCTTTGAATTACAACCGGCTATTGGTCGCATGGATGCTAGCTACGGAACCCTTCTAAAATATAAGGACGGTAATTTTAAAATAAATGCAAATCACCAATCAGGGCTTTGGCTAGAGGGACAAATCAGAGATCTAAAATTGTTGGAAAGCGCAGGTAAGTACTACTTATTAATTGCTAGGAACAATCAAGCTCTACAAATTATGGAGATTCAGTATGGAGAAAATGAACTACAATAAAGCTTATCAAGTGCTGCTTAAAACCATAACGAGTACCATCATTTGTGCGCTTGTAATGTTTACTTGCACCTCTGAAAATGATCTTTCTAGTGAACCTCAACTTTTCATTGAGCACAGCGCTGACGAAACAGGTATTGACTTTATCAATCAGCTAGAGCATACGGCAGAATTTAATATGTATACTTACCGCAATTTTTATAATGGTGCTGGAGTAGGTATAGGTGATATTAATAATGATGGTTTAGCAGATGTTTTCTTTTGTGGAAATTTAGTGGATAATAAACTCTACCTCAATAAGGGAGATTTTCAATTCGAAGATATCACGGAACAAGCAGGCGTTGCCTCTCAGAATGTATGGTCTACTGGTGTCAGTTTTGCTGATGTTAATGGAGATGGCTGGCTAGATATTTATGTTTGTAAATCGGGAAAACCTGGTGGTGAAAGGCGCTACAATGAGCTGTTTATTAACAATGGCGACCTTACTTTCTCAGAACAAGCAAAGGCTTTTGGAATAGCAGACGAAGGATTTTCTAGCCACGCAGCATTTTTTGATTACGACAAGGATGGCGATTTAGATTGTTACCTTTTGAATAATTCCTTCCGGCCAGTTGGGAACTACGATATGCGTCCTGGTTTGAGAGAAATTCGGGACACATTGGGTGGCAATAAGCTTTACAGAAATGATGGCGATTCTTTCACAGATGTGAGTGAACAGGCGGGAATCTATGGCAGCGAAATTGGCTTCGGTCTAGGGGTCAGTATTGGAGATGTAGATCGAGATGGCTGGCAAGATATTTTTGTCTCCAATGATTTTTTTGAAAGAGATTACCTCTATATCAATCAGAAAGATGGCACTTTTCGGGAAGAGCTAACAGATTGGATGGGCGAAATCAGCATGGGTTCAATGGGAGCCGACATCGCTGACATTAACAATGATGGATTACCTGAGATTTTTGTAACAGAAATGTTGCCCAGGTCAGAGGCCCGCTACAAAACCAAGATGACCTTCGAAAATTGGGACAAGTATCAATTAAATGTAAAGAATGGATACCATCACCAATTCACGCGCAATGCCTTACATCTTAATAATCAGCAAGGATATTTTAGTGAGATCAGCCGTATGTCCAATGTCCATGCAACCGACTGGAGTTGGGGCGCACTCATGGCTGACTTCGACAATGACGGAGCGAAAGACATATATGTAGCCAATGGTATTCACAAAGACCTCATGGATCAGGATTATATCAACTATGATTCTAACAATCCTGAAATTTTACAAGCACTCCGAAATCGAAACCCACAAGGTATTCTCGATTTGATTGATCAACTACCTTCAGAGCGTATCCCGAACTTTGCTTTTAAGAATGTCGGAAATTTATCTTTTCAAGATGTTTCAAAAGATTGGGGCCTTAGCACTCCTAGCCATTCTAATGGTTCGGCCTATGGCGATTTGGATAATGATGGTGATCTTGATCTACTGGTTAATAATATTAATATGCGCCCCTTTGTTTATGAAAATAAAGCCACAGCGCAACCAGGGGCCAATTTTTTGCAATTTCAATTAGTGGGAGAAGATAAAAACTCTAAAGCCATAGGGACACAGATTACCATCTATAGTGATCAACAGCAGTTTTATCAAGAACTAGCCCCTATGCGAGGCTTTCTTTCCTGTGTGGACTATAAAATGCATTTTGGGCTGGGAGACCTTGAGCAAATTGATCGAGTGGAGGTGTTATGGCCGAATGGTAATAAGACGATTTTGGAAAATGTGCCCGTAAATCAGGTCCTCTCTTTAAATCAGCAGGATGCTTCAGCTGCTAGTACCGAAGCCTCTGGTCCAGCGCAAAATAAAATAGAACAGACCGAGCTATCGGGCCTACGATTTAAACATCAAGAAAGCGATTTTATCGATTTTGATCGAGACCGTTTGCTATTTCAAGTGGTGTCGGCAGATGGACCACAAATGGCCAAGGCTGATGTGAATGGAGATGGCTTGTCAGATGTATATATCTGTGGAGCAGCGGGTCAGGCAGCCCAACTTTTCCTCCAACAAAACGATGGTCGTTTTACACCATCTCCACAGCAAGCTTTTGTGAAAGACCAACTTAGCGAAGGCGTAGACGCTCTCTTTTTTGACGCCGACCAAGACGGTGATCAAGACTTATATGTCTGTAACGGAACCAACGAATACAGTATGATTTCGGGTAGCCAGTTTGATCATTTATACCTCAACGATGGGCAGGGAGATTTTTCAAAATCCAATCAGCAATTACCTATTAATAAGCCGGAAAGCACCTCCTGTGTACGTGCCAGCGATTTCGATCAGGATGGCGACCTTGACCTGGTAGTAGGTACCCGCTTAAAGCCTTCTGTTTATGGCGTAGCCGTGAATACCTATTTGCTCTTGAATGATGGGCAGGGGAATTTTAGCAATGCTACAGCTAGCTTAGCACCAGAGCTAGAGCAGATTGGTATGGTTACAGATTTGCAATGGATCGACATTGATAATGACCAAGATGATGATTTAGTAGCCATAGGAGAGTGGATGCCTATTAGCGTTTTTGAAAATAAAAATGGCAAATTAGTATTAAAACCATCCAAGCAACTAGATAAAAGTAATGGCTTCTGGAATACCCTCGAAGTCGCCGATCTTGACCAAGATGGTGACCTGGATTTGCTTATTGGAAATCATGGCTTGAATTCTAGATTAAAGGCATCTAAGGACAAACCACTAGGACTCCTGGTCAATGACTTTGATGATAATCGTACGGCTGAACAAATTCTGACCATGTATAATGGGGATAAAAGCTACCCGCTGGCCCTGCGGCACGATCTGGTGATGCAATTACCCAGCCTCAAAAAAGACTACCTGTATTATAAAGATTATAAGGAGAAAACGGTAGAAGATATTTTTGATGACAAAAAGGTACGGACTGCTGCCAAGGCCTATATCTATGAAACCCAATCAGCTATCGCCATTAATGATGGCACAGGTAGTTTTACCCTAAAAGCACTGCCGAAGGAAGCACAAATGACACCCATACATGCTATTCTCGTTGATGACTTTAATTCAGATGGAAAGCTGGATATTTTATTGGGTGGAAATTTTTATCGCTCCAAACCTGAGATAGGTATCTATGATGCCAGCCGAGGTTTATTACTACTAGGAGATGGGCAACTGAATTTTGCCTCCTCGTCGGATCATCAAATAGAGGTAAAAGGAGAGATTAGGGACTTTCTGAAAATACAAGTGGCCGGAGAAAGTATCTATTTGGTCGCTCGCAACAATGACTATCTCTTAGCACTAAAAAGGTCATAGGAGAGGACTACGGAGGCAAAATAATTTCTAAGAAACGCTACCTGCCTGGTTTGGCTTGAAAATGCAAAGGGAGCTTCGTAATCTTCATTTAGATAGAGCTTGCTAAATGAGTAGCTGTAGCGAAGAGAAAGGTCTATATGTTCTACAGGGTTGATGCCGATCCCAATCATCCAGCTTACATCCAGCGTTTTAAATTCCTGTTCAATCTCTTTATAACTAGTACCTGGTATTCTAGCCCGTTCTCTTTCCTCGACTGCTGATTTAAGGAGTCTGGATAGCACCGGACCAGTCTCAAGGAAGGCGCTACGTGGATTGGTCGTAAGTTTGGTTTTAAAGAGCAGGGGGACATCGATATAGTTCAGCGAAATCAATCGATCCCTGACTTCAATATTACTTTCTAACCTTACGCCATGAGGAATTTTGCTCCCTTTTTGACTATAGAGCATTTCTATATTCAAGCTAGAGCGTTGGGTGAAATTGATAATACCTCGTGCACCGCCGTACCAACCTAGTTTGTCAAAACCAGTGAAAAAGTCTCCATCTAGTTGACTGAAATTCATGCCAATAAGCAGACCTGCCTCAAAAATTTCATCCTGACGAAGCCTTTTACGCTTCTTGGATTGTCCAAAGGAAGAGCAGGCGATCAACAAGGCAAGGATTAGGCAAAAGGTACTTTTTGGTTGCATAATATTGGTTGTAAACTTGGTAGCGTACCTAAAATAACCAAATTTTAGATACGGTACACAGTACTCAGGCTTCTTCGAAAATTAACGGTCATCTAGGTCGATTCCTTCGTAAAAGGAAGACCAAGCAAACCAGAAACCTATGAATGATGGTGGAGCTGAAAGAACTTGCCCTTTTGATGGGCCTTGAATGACCTCTCCAGTGATATTGTAAATATTGTCCACGTCATCTCTAAAAACGCCAGGCCAAGCATCTGCTAAAGGATAGAAAAGCTTGCTGTCTTCGTTATAAAAAGCCACCATGAATAAATCAGTTGTTGACCTGATGATGGTCAGAGGTCGCCCCTGGAGAGTATCTTCCATCACCTGGATACCTTCTTCTACAGGAAAGCGATAAGCTTTCGCTTGGCCATCAATCACGACACCCAAGACATGAGCCTTAGCATTCAGACGGTCATCTTTTATGCTAATAGGGAAGAGGATTCGGTTGTCTTCCGTACGATAATTATCTCCATAAGGACTAAAACCGTAGGCGCGATCAAATCCTGTCTCAGGATTAAGAATTAGTGCCTCGGGGAAGGCTTTGCGAGCTGTGGCCAGTGTAGTCATGACCATATTGTAGGTGCTTGGCAACTGTCCAACAAGGGTACCATTGACGCATTCCAGTTTTTGTTGTGACCAAATACTATTCGTCCGTCGGTCATAAGGCATTAAATTGGAGTTGTAGAGTAGACCTGATACACCAAAGGTGGTAATCCGATTGCCAAATTGCCGTCTCCAGCCGATGCCAGTATCCGTCAATGGACAGAAGGTGACGGCAATCTTTTCTCCATTAAAATCATCATTGACAATTTCATGGAACTCCATGATACTAGTCGGGTAGATTTTTTGTACGCCATTCCAGCTGAGTGCTAATACGTAGCGATCGTCAAAAACGGGATTAGATGCCTCGATGGGACTAAATTCAGGGGCGTCAATAGAGGGGATGCCGTCTCGTCCCGAACCCCCATCGATGACCTCCTCTTTCGGTACCAACCATGCATTAGGATCAAAAGTAGTAGAGCCATCTAAATTTAGGACAGGATCATCTTGACAGGACCAGACGACTACCAAAAAGAAGTAACACAGGATTGATTTTAATTTTACAAGCATCTTTTGTAAATTTAGATAGCTGATTATCAATTGTTAAAGGTAATCTCTACTAGAGCATTATCTTGTCAGATCAGGGACAGTCCTTAGCCTTTTAAACCACAGTAATGAAACCAAGGCAAGCACTTCTTTTCATTTGTCTCCTTATTACCTTTCCAACAGCTCCGCTTTTGGCGCAAACGGGGCCCACTTTAGATACTTTATTAGCGCCAAGCTCTCTTTTGCCGAAGGACAGGCTCCTCACCAATCGATTGGAATCCACTCAATTTATTCAAGGCTTAATGCTGCATCCTTTGGATCTTGTACAAGGGAATTTGGGCGCCCTAAGTCTTTCAAATCCTGGAAGTGATCCGATTGGACATTATAGCTTTAGGATTCGTGCAACTTGGTAATACGATGCCCAAGTGGAATCTGGGAATGCAGCATTCTATTCATCGCGGGAGGTGGCAGCTCCATTTTGTATTGAGGGGAGTCTTTGGGCATGATGTAGTCAACCATATTAAGTCCTTATACAGCACTAGAGGCTATGGAGCAAGCTATAATATGTTGCTGGAAAGTGTGCTAGAACTCAAAGACTTATTCGATCGACCAACTTTTACAGAACGGGATGTGGAAAAAGGATCTTTTCTAAGGATGGAAAATATTGTTTAAAACTATAAGTGGCCGCTGAAAAATCAAAAAATATTCGACCATCTTGAAGTATTCCTTGGTGCACAAAATCTATTTACCATCACCGGGTATTCAGGCTTAAATCCAGATTTTCGTTTTGCAGATCAGGACTTTTATCAAGATATACTCTTTCAAGCTAATGACAATCATCTTGTTCCAGGCATGGAGCGCCGAAATACCTATCCTTTAGCTCGTACCTACTTTTTAGGCCTCCGTTTTGGATTGGGCGAATAGATTTTAGGCAAGCTCCTTATGGTAGTAGCTCATAAACAGAGGGGAGGTTTCGAATTTTAATCGATTTTGTGTATTTTTAGATGCCTCCAGTCAAGACATCCTCCCTTCCAAATAATCGCCTACATTCGATTAAAAAACTACCACAATGAGACAATTGTACTTCCTGGTATTCAGCCTTGGCCTATTGCTGGTTCCCATTGTCCAATACGGACAGGCCCAAGTTCCCAAAGATTCTAGCTTGATCAAGGGTACGCTCCCTAAAGATCGGCTTCAACACAACCTCGTAGAGGCAGATCATTTTAATCAGGGCTTGATAACCAATCCGCTTGATTTGATTCATGGTAGGCTCGCTTCTTTGGTCGCTTCCAAACCAGGGAATGACCCGATAGGTCAATTCGATTTCAGGGTGCGTGGCGTCAAATCTTTCAACCATACCGCTCCACAGGTTATTTTAGATGGTTTTCCTGTTAATGGTTTAGAAGGGATTCATCCTTCAGATATCGCCTCCATACAATTACTAGCCGATGGAGGGAGTAGTGAATGGTACGGCAGTCGTGGCGGAAATGGTTTACTGATGATCCAAACAAAAAAAGGAAAAGAAGGGGCTACAAGAATTAATTATCAGCTTGTCCACTCTTTTGATAAATTAGCGAATCAGCCAGATTTAATTTCCGCAGCAAGTTATCGTCGCCTGTTCAATTATAATAATGGTGCCACTACGGTATGGTGGGATGAAATCACGCGCAAGGCCAGTGCCCAAACCCACTATCTTTCTATATCTGGTGGAAATCAACAAACCAAGTATTTCGGCTCGCTATCTTATGATCATGTCAATGGGATAGTGAATAATTCAGATATGCGCCGCCTCAATTCTAGATTTTCTTTTCAGCATCAGGCACTTGATGATCGCCTGCAAATAAGCGTAACTTTTAATAGGAATCAAAGAGGGGCTAATGCGGTTCCGTACCAAGCTTTTATCCAGGCAACTCAGTATAATCCAACTTCTCCAGTATATGGAGATGGGCCAGAGTTTGATCAATACGGAGGATATTTTGAGCAAAGAATATGGCGAAATTATAACCCGGTTGCCCTTGTCGATTTGGTTGACATTGAACAGCAACTCAATACTACTTTAGCTAATGTGCAGTTAGATTACCAACTACTACCAAATTTAACAGCTGGCTTTCAATATGCTTATCAAAGTGAAGTTGCAGACTGGAGCAAGTACGATCCAAAAACAAGTCTTTTCACTGGATTATACCGGAATGGAGCTGCTGAAAGATGGCAATCTAATAGAGCAAATTCCTTTAGTACGACCTATTTACAATACCAGCAGCAATCAGAGATGTGGTCTATTCGAGGAAAAGCTTCTATGTATAATCAAAGCTTAGAAAACCATATTATTGATATTAGAGGGCATGATTTTCTTACCGATGCTTTTGGGGTTCATAATCTTGGAGCCGCCCAGAGTACGGCCAATGGTTATTCTTTCATCGATAACGGCCGATCAATAAGAAAATTTAGAGGTATAGCAGGACAATTGCAGCTTAGCTATAATAATCAATACGGTATTAATGCCAATGTCAACTACGAAGGGGCTTCTCATCTAGGCTTTAATCATAGATGGGGCCTTTATTATGGCCTGAATGCCTTTGCTAAAGTAAATGATGATTGGCAATTTCGGGCCTCTTTAGGCCGATCTGGCAACTTACCCCAACAGGCCTATTTATCACAAGGCATTTATCAGGAAGGCTATGATTATTTTTATAATAATGGAGATTTTGAGAAAATCTATTATAAAGAGCAGGAGGCCAATCCAGATTTACAATCGGAGTTCGTTAAGGAATGGACTATTGGTACAGACTTTAATATTTTGAAAGACAGGCTTGCAGGGTCAATTACCTATTATAATAATAAAGCCGAAGGGATTATCCAAAGGCATTACCTGGATAGAAATACCAATATTGCCAATTATCAATATCGAAATTCGGCAGGCGTTTCTAATGCAGGTTTGGAGTTTAGCTTAAGCTTTGATGTCTATAAGTCCGAAAAAACGCAATGGCATGCCACCCTTACGGGGACACGGATGTACGAGTCACGTATGTTTGGCTATGACGAGCGGTGGTCAAGAGGCTATATTGGTATCATTGGGGGCTTGTGTACGGCACCAATTTTTCGCATAGGAGATGATGTCGCTCTAGGCGAAATTTGGGGCTATGAATTTGCAGGCGATGGTCGCCCTGTGGCTGCGGATGGAAGTTGGAACATCAAAGACAATAATGGGAACGGCTACTGGGATCAGGAGGATGCGGCTCTACTTGGGAATGCCATGCCGAAATGGGGAGTTGCCTGGCACAATCAAATTCGAAAAGGCAAATGGTCAGTAGATTTTCTTTTAAGAGGCTTTTTTGGTCATGATATTGTCAATCATATCAAATCATTGTATTCAGCGCCTTCTTTTGCCAATGGATATAATATCTTGGAGGAAGGATTACAAGATTTAAGAGGTCTTACCGATTACCCCGAGTTTACAGAGAGGGATGTAGAGAATGGGTCCTTTCTGCGTATGGAGTTCCTGTCTATCAACTATGCTATTCCTACTCGAATAGAGGGACTAGAAAAGATAGATATATTCGTTGGGGCACAAAACTTATTTACGATTACCGGCTATTCGGGCTTGAACCCAGATTTTAGGTTGGCAGATCAAGATATAGCCTATGCCCATGTTTTCCACCAGCCTGGAAACCCTTTAGTACCTGGCATGGATCGACGAAATACCTATCCTTTAGCGAAAACACTTTACCTGGGAATTCGGTTAGGCCTGGAATAATATTCAAATATTATGGGTAGAAAGTCCATATTGCTAGCTTGCTTATTCTTGCTTCCTTTCGTAGTCAAGGCACAGCAGTTTGAGTGCGATGGGGCGATCTACTATGTAGCTACAAACTCTGTATTTGGGAGTCGATTGTATCAATTAAATTTGGATGAACGAAGTGGGAAATTTGTACATCAAGAACTACCCTTAGATAATCCTACCGGTAGGCACATTTCTTGTCTTGGCTACAATGTGCGCGATAAAATGCTCTACGGTATTGATTTTAATACCTATGAGCTGTTACGAATCGGTAGCGATGGCTCCCTTGACAATTTAGGTAAAACAGGATTAGATGAGAACTACACCTACCATTCGGGCAGTATGACCGCCAATGGTCGCCGTTTGTTATTAGTAGCAAGAGATAAAGAAACAGGCTTTGATGAACTCTTATTTTCAATTCAAGTAAACATACCCGGATATCCAACCGGGTCTTTTCCTTTAAATGCAGAGACGCCTGTGGCGATGTCTGATTTTACCATAGATCCTATCTTTGGTACTTTGTTGAGTTACGATGAAATATTACAAAGGGTAGTTGTCTTCTCAACAGCAGGTCAGACCTTTACTAATCTTCGATTTGAGCAGGTAGATAGGGTTTTTGGGGGCTTATTCTTCGATAAATATGGGAATATGTATGGCCTAGGTGCACCCTCAATTGGGGCAGAGCAATCTACTATTTTTAAAATTGACAAAAATACTGGTGCTATTGAGCGACTTCAACAAGTGGTCAGCGGTAGAGATACGGATGCTTGTGGCTGTCCTTACACCATGGATTTTCGTAAGATTATTGACCCGATACAAACGGATGGCTGTTCGGAGGTGACCATTAAATACCAAGTGACAAACCAAACAGGATTGGGTATTCTGAACATAGATTTAGTAGATACCTTGCCAGAGCCGTTTGTCATTAAAGAGGTGCGACTACCTCATGAAGATGTTTTTGTAAGTACTAAAGAGGGCCCCGGCACCAACCGACTCTACGTCGATAATTGGAATATTTTATTGTTTGAAAATGAAATTGAGGTTGTTGCCGATGTAATTACTCCTTTGTCGGGTGAATTGTCAAGCCAAGCACATCTACTCAACCTTTTTGAGGCTTTTGGTTTCGAAATGCCCTCCGATGACCCGATGACAGCCACTGGTCCTGATCCCACAACCATCGAAGTGTTTGATTCAGAGTCTTTTGAACTGGAGGACTTTCTTTCCTACTCCTGCGACTTGGATACCGTTTTTCTACAATTGCCTTTAGAAGGAGATTACTTATGGAGCGATGGTACTACAGCGCCGATCCTGTCGGTCACTCAAGATGGTCGTTATGCGCTTACGCTAAGTACGGAATGCTTTACCGTTTTTGATGAAATAGAGGTACAGAAACGCACCGATCCTTTTTATATCAACCTTATTGAGGAACAACAAGTGAAATTGGGTGCCATGGTTGCTTTAGATTTTACCGATAATCTTGAAGAAATTGTAGCCGTAAAATGGACCAATACCAACGAGCGCAACAGCATAGGGTGTCAAGACTGTGCCACTACTTCGGTAGAAGCTATTGAGAATGATCTAATCCAAGTAGAAGTGAGGGATCAGCGTGGCTGTACTTTTAGAGCCGAAATGAATCTCATTGTCAACAAGACTAAGAAAATCTTTATACCATCCGCTTTTAGTCCAAATGGTGACGGTATTAATGATGCCTTGCTGGTGCTGGGCGACAATGGAAGTATCGAGCACCTCCAAGTATTTGATCGTTGGGGAAGTTTAATGTATCAAAAGCCTTCAGGCAAGGTCAATGACGAAGAAGGTTGGGATGGAAAAACAAACGGAGAATCAGCAGCAGCAGGAGTCTACTACTACTCGATTACCATTCGTTTTCCAGATGATGAATTGGAGACTTATCAAGGAGAAATTATGCTTTTACGCTAGTGAACCTGTAGCCCAAAGTGCTCCTCTACAAATCGATCGTGATTTTGCAGGAGCAATTCGTACTCTGCTTGTAGCTTAGCCATTTTTTGTTTTAGCCGTTCGGTTTCAGCTTCTAAATCATGCTCAATCGCTTCGAGGTCTTCCACTTCTATTTCGTGTACACCAATTTCATAATCGGGTACTTCGATATGGATTTCCTTGCTCAGTTCCCATTCGAAGGGAGTGAAAAGAGAGCTTTCCAACGTTTTGATTTGCTGCCTTTGTACGTAGATTTGCCCTAGACTAATACCTAGAGATAGACCAAGGATGGTTACCAGCAATGCTGGCTTGTTTTTTAAAATTTTCATAGTCGGATGGTTGTTGAATAAGTAAAGAAATCTTTCTGGGGAAAGAGTTCGTTCTTTTTAATCTTTTTGTTTCAAGGCGAGAGTTCGTATAAGACTACTTTTAAAACGAAAGATTTCGGTCTTAGTATGTAGTTTTCTAAATTTAACCAAAATATTGGCCATTGTCAAATGACTGGACGGATGCTTAAGAAAATATTAACTTTGCGGTCCAATAATCTTTTCAAAGCTCGAATTCCTTATCCATCATCAATAATTAAATCTTAGCCATATTACACCATTACATATAGATATCATCTCCGTCATGCCGCAGCTGCTCGAGGGACCCTTTAGCCACTCTATTATGAAAAGAGCACAGCAAAAGGGTTTATTGGAAATAGAGGTCCACAACCTGAGAGACTATGGTCTAGGTAAACATACCCAGCTGGATGATTACCAGTACGGCGGTGGTGCTGGTATGGTCATGATGGTAGAGCCGATAGCCAACTGTATTCGAGACCTCCAAAAGCAACGTAACTACGATGAGATTATCTATCTGACACCTGATGGAGAGACCCTCAACCAATCAATTTCTAATCAGTTGTCGCTCAAGGGGAATCTTTTGCTACTATGCGGCCATTATAAAGGCGTAGATCAAAGAGTAAGAGATTTGTTTGTTACCAGAGAAATATCCATTGGAGATTTTGTTCTATCTGGCGGAGAACTTGCTGCCGCTGTACTCGTTGATAGCATCGGACGATTGATACCTGGTGTGCTAGGTGACGAAAGCTCAGCCTTGACAGATTCTTTCCAGGATGATCTACTCGCCCCACCTGTCTACACTAGACCCGCAGACTTTGAAGGGGCAAAAGTGCCAGAAATCCTCCTTTCCGGTAATTTTCCAAAAATAGAAGAGTGGCGCTACGATCAAGCCCTCAAAAGAACACAGGAGCTACGTCCCGATCTGCTAGATAAGGAGTGATGTGTTGTGTAATGGTATAATGATGTAATGGGTGAATAGGTCAAGGGGTGAATATCTAGACTATTGATTCATTTTTCAATCTTCATTGGCTATTTGCAGGTATCCTCCCAGGCTCCCCGTTCAAAACTTCTTAACAAAATGTCAAAGTTTGATAGTTTAGGTCTTTCTTTATATGAAAATTAAAAACGCTCGCGTTTGGAGTGTGTTGTTAGAAGACAATTGTTAAATTTGGCAATTAATCACCCATCGTTGATTAACCAACTTTCAAAACGAATAATTCATGTTTTACAAATCCTTATTTCTCTTCCAGGCAGTCGACGGGTTCGAAGGCGAAGAAAAAGCACAGAGCATTTTCAATGTGATCAGCGAGACCAACATCCTTGGTGCAGTGATTTACATTGTCCTATTGGTATTGGCAGTTATGGCTGTTTATATCTTCGTTGCTAGATATAGTGCAATCAAAAAAGCGGGTCGAATCGATCAGAACTTTATGAATAATATTCGGTCGAATGTGCAATCTGGGAATATCCAGGGTGCTAAAGCCCTTTGTGCAACTTCCAACTCTCCGGTTGCGCGCATGGTAGAAAAAGGCTTGCAGCGTATTGGTAAACCGCTACGCGATATCGATGCTGCCATTGAAAATGTCGGTAACCTCGAAATCTTCCGAATGGAGAAAAACCTTTCTACACTCGCAAGTATCGCCGGTGCGGCACCGATGATTGGTTTCTTTGGTACCGTTACGGGTATGATCTTGGCTTTCTATGAAATGTCGACTCAGCAAAACGTGACACCTACTGTACTTGCTGGAGGTATCTACCAAGCACTCATCACTACGGCTATTGGTTTGGCGATTGGTATTACGGCTTTTGTTGGCTATAATGTCTTGGTAGCTAATGTAGAGAAAGTGATCTTTAAAATGGAGCGCACAACGGTAGAGTTCATGGATTTACTCCAGGAACCAACTGTATAAAATCATTGTGATATGGGCTTAAAAAAGCGCAATAAAACCAGTGCGGAGTTTAGTATGTCGTCTTTGACCGACATTATCTTTCTGCTGCTTATCTTCTTTATGTTGACCTCCACTTTAGTGCGGATCGACGATTTTGAGTTGCCAGAGTCAGATTCTAAGACGGTGGCGCCCACTTCTGTTATCGTTTCCATTGATAAGGATGGCGAACACAAAGTAGCAGGCGCTCCAGTACCTACACGCTCCCTCACCAGAGCTTTGAGTAGCGAATTGATGAAAGCTAAAGAGGAAGAGAAAACAGAATACACCATCACTATCGTAGCTGAAATCGGTACCCCTTTTGACTACGTAGTGAATATCATGAAGATTGCCAGCAGACTCAAAGTAAAGGCGATTATCGCCACGCAGCCTACGGAAACCTAATGTAATGACCCAATGAGTGAATGAGTAATTGAAAAATATTTTCTCATTGACGCATTGAATATTCAACATTCAAAAAACATGGGACTTAAAAAAAGATCGAAAGTGAGTGCAGAGTTTAATATGTCGTCCCTGACGGATATTATCTTCTTGCTGCTTATTTTCTTCATGTTGACCTCCTCTCTCGTAGCGCCCAATTCCTTGAACTTGAAGTTGCCAGGGAGCTCTAGGTCATCTACTACTTCTACAAGCGATTTGGATAGAGTCAAAATTACGGCTAGTGGAAGTTTCTACCTCAATGGACGCCGGATGAGCGAGGATTTATTAGATCGCGAATTAAGTTCTAGAGCGAATCGATCCAGGTCAAAATATAAATTCATCATCGAACATGCCAAACAGACGCCGGTAGAAGCAGTGGTGGCGGTAATGAATATTGCACTCAAAACCAATGCAGATGGCATATTAGCTGCCGAAAAGTAGCTTTTAACAGTATTTTAAGCCACCTCAAGTGGATATTTGTGTATTTTTAATAAGCATTGCATCTTGTATAGGAGGGTTGAATTGACCATTTTACCCATTGCCGCATTCCGATTACGGACTCATTAACTCATTGCAAATGGAAGCAGTATACGAAGCCTTAGAGCGCGAACATAATAGGAAAGGGAGAAATGCGAGTATTGCATTCTTAATCTTTGTGATTATTCTACTATTCCTGCCACTTCTGACTTATCCTACTCCACCACCAGGACAAGAGGGGATTTTGGTGAACCTTGGACTACCAGATCAAGGTCAAGGAGATAATAATGCTGGCCCTGCTCAACCTGCTGAGCCCTTTCCTACTCCGCCAGAACCAGAACCCACTCCACCGCCACCTGCCCAAGAAACAGCTCCCGAACCGGAACCTGCGCCAGAGAAAGAGGTCGTCACTACCGAAGACCCAGAGGCCATACGCCTCAAACAACAAGAAGAGGAGCGCAAAAGACAAGCAGAAGCGGATCGCATCCGTAAAGAACAGGAGGCAGAAGCAGAAAGACAAAGACAGGCAGAACTAGAACGTCAACGCCAAGCTGAAGCAGAAGCCGAACGCCAAAGACAAGAGGCCGCACAAAAGACCAAGGATCAAATCGGTGGTCTTTTCGGTGATGGTAAAGGCAAAGGAAATACAGGTACCCCTGGCAACCAAGGCGATCCTAATGGTGACCCTAATTCAGACAATCTATCTGGTGTCAGTGATGGTGTCGGTAATAATGTTGGAGGAAACTTAAAAGGTAGAGGGATTGTATCTAGCCCGAAAATATCAAAAGCTTCGGAGCGCGGAACGGTAGTCATTTACCTTTGTGTAAGTTCTACGGGTACAGTGACGGAGGCTAGGGTTCAGCTTAGAGGAACTTCTGCTGGTGCTTCGGCTCAAGCTCAGGCATTAACTAATGCCAAAAAATGGCGCTTCTCTAGGGGAGAGCTTGATAAACAGTGCGGTACCATTACATATACTTTCTCATTAAAATAATTATTTGAACCGCATAGAGACATAGGCCACATAGTGTTTTCTTTACTATGATTTCTATGTACCTATGTGGTTTTGGTCCCAGTATCCATGCAGCCCTTTACCAGCTACCAAGATGCTTTAGACTTTCTGTTTCAGCAGCTCCCCATGTACCAACGGCATGGTAAAAGAGCTTTTCGCCCTGGCCTGGAGAATATCAAGTTTTTTCTAGAAAAGATGGGTAATCCTCATCTTCAATTCCAATCCATACATATCGCGGGTACCAATGGAAAAGGCTCTACGGCCCATATCATCGCTGCTTTGCTGCAAGCTAAGGACTTAAAGGTAGGTATGTACACCTCACCGCATTACGCAGATTTTAGAGAGCGGATCAAAATTAATGGTCAGTTGATTCCTGAGGAAAAGGTGTTACATTTTGTCAACCAATATCATGATCTAATCCTAGAGACTGAGGCTTCCTATTTTGAGATGACCGTTGCTATGGCTTTTGATTATTTCGCTCAGGCAGAAATGGATATTGCGGTGATTGAGACTGGCCTGGGAGGCTTGCTAGATTCTACCAATGTGATCCAACCGCTGCTGTCTATCATTACCAATATCAGCTATGATCACATGGATATTCTGGGAAGTACTCTTCCGGAAATTGCCTTCCAAAAGGCGGGCATCATAAAAAAAAGTACTCCTGTAGTCATTGGAGAAACGCAAGCAGAGACCGCTCCGGTATTTAAAAGTAGAGCATTGGAGGAGCAAAGTCCTATACGCTTTGCCGACGAGATCATTACTATCGAAAGCTTGCAGGTAGAGCAAGCTGCTCAATGCTTGAAAGTAAACAAAGAAGGCAAACTATGGTTGGATCAACTCCGCTTTGATCTGCTCGGTGATTATCAAATACAAAATTTGAAAACGGCTCTAGCAGCTATCACCCTGCTTCCCAATTATACTCTCGAGGAAGCAGAAATCCGCAAGGGATTAGCGCATATTCGTCAGTCTAGCTATTTTATTGGACGATGGCAGGTGTTGGGCGAGCAACCTCTGATCATCACAGATGCTGGACATAATGAAGCTGGTATCCAATTGTCGATGGAGCAAATCGCAAGTTATGACTATGATCAGTTGCACTTGGTGATTGGTTTTTCTACAGGAAAAGACCATCAAAAGCTGGTAGATTTAATGCCAGATGAAGCGACTTACTATCTCACTCAACCTACGGTACCACGTCGATTACCTGTTGCTGAATTGGAACCCTTATTTAGCGAAAAGAAGGTAGACTATACTCTATATCCTCAATCAGACAAGGCGATACAAGCCGCCCTGAATCAAGCAAGGCCAAAGGACTTGATCTTTATTGGCGGAAGTAGTTTTATGGTGGCAGATGCCCTGCACTATTTTGCGACTAACGCGTGATCAACAATTGACCAATCTCTTCCTGCTCCCCATTTTTTAGGATATAAAAATAGACACCATTGTCTAATTGACTCACGCGTATACTTTTGCGGAAAGTTTGCTTCAGTATAGCTTGCCAATTGGTTTGTAGCAACTTTCTACCTGTCAGATCGAATAACTGAAGATCTACCCGTTCAGCATTAGCTTGGTTGATATAGATTTCTACCTGCTCACTGGCTGGATTTGGACTGATCTGCATCTGAGGTCGATCGTATACGACTTCGGCAGGGAAATTAACGGTCGCTAAGTTGGAATAATCGAAAGCTCTGTCTTGATTGACTCTTTTTACCCGATAGATGGCTTTTCCTTGCAGTGGAGCCTGATCGATGAATTGGTAGTCGCTCCCACTTCCTTGAGGTGCTAGGCTGCCGATAGTGGAGAAGTTAAAGAGGTCTGGACTTCTTTGTACAAGGTAACTGGACAGTTCAAATTCTTCTTTTGTAGACCAAGTCAAGGCTACCGTTTGGTCACTTGGACTTGCTTCTAAATCTGTGGCTTCAACAAACTCAGGACCGCAGTAAGGATAAATGTTTTGACTCAACTGTGTCTGTAAACCTTCGGGGTCACTCACTTTTAGGGTGACTCTGTACCAGTACAATTCCTCCTGACAACCCAAAGGACTCACCAAAGCATAGGAGGCTGGATCATAAATAGCGGGCTCAGGATGGTAATGATCATTATGGTGTAAAAATATTCGCCATTCATAATTCAACTCCTCTGCCTGATGCTCTAAATCCACGACTTCTGCTTCTAAAGCTAAAAGAGCGGTCGCATCAATTGGATATAAATCTCCGTCTTGGAAACTGGTAATCTCTACCTGTGGCGGAGTATTGTTTAAGGAGATAATTTCTTCTACGATGCTTGCAGCACCAAGGCTATCTGTGACCGTCAGTGCAACGGTATAACTTCTAATTTGACTGCCAGTAGTCTTGAAAGTGTGCTGTGGATTTTGGACATCGCTGGTCGTTCCATCACCAAAGTCCCAGAAATAAGAATGGATACTTTGATCTTTATCAAAAGACTGACTAGCATCAAACTGGACAGTAAGAGGACCAGGACCAAATGATTGATCTGTTTCAATGATGGCCACCGGCGGAGGATTTCCACCGTATTCTATGGTACGAATTTCTCCTTTTAAATTGATAAAAAATAGATCTCCTGACTTAGGGTGCTGGGTCATATGGATGACATCTGTTGCCGCATCATGAAAGGGAATAACCGTTTGTAAATTAAGGGCATCATCAAATTGAAACTGCTTAATCCAACCACTGAAATCTACACCAAAGTAGCTATTGTGATAGGCTTCGGGGTAATTTCCATCCGTATAAAATACACCGCCTAGGCTAGCATAACCCGCAAAGGCCTCGCTTTTGACAGGCGAAGAGGCATCAGTTACTTCCAATGGGCTAGGATTGCCACTTTCTGGGTTGACACCTGCTACGACTGCCCGATTCGGCGGATTCCATCTCGAGTTACTCCAGGCTAAAACGGGAAGCGTTTCGTAGGTTAATAGCTCTTCAGGTATGCTTTCCAAATTGTTGCAGGGATTACTTGGAGCTTGCTTGTTTTTCTCATTCTTTCTGACAAAAACATCCTTGAAGGTGAAAAAGTCAAGATTGCATGGTCCTTGAGCTGCCAAAGGATTGGGGGCGAGCTGGTTCTTGGGCGCATCTATGGCGAGGAAGCTCCAATTTGGACTTACCCCTTCTACCAAAGGCCAACCAAAATTTTGCCCGGCCTGGGTGACTATATTTAGTTCCTCCCAGGAGCCATTGCCTACATCTCCAACGAATAAGGTGCCTGGATCACCTTCATTAGGATAGTGACTACCCGTCTCTGGATGTAAAGCAATGCGGTAAGGATTCCGAAAACCCATAGCCCAAACCCTAGATTGTGGAGCACGTGGATGCTCAGGGTCATAATAAGGGTTGCTAGGTACACCATCTCCTGTCTCGGAATCGATACGCAAAATTTTACCAGAATAAGCCCCTGGATACTGCGCTTTATAAGAGCCTAGGTCCATATCTTCCGTGATAATGCCTAATCCAATGGCTTCTGATGCCATGGCGTCTCCTTCATCTCCGCCGGTGTCCGCAATCTTATTGCCGGTACCATCACCTGCAGAAATGAGCAAGGTGCCATCTATGGCCGCTTTGATGTCGCCAATGCCGTGAAAAGTATAATAAAGCGGAATGCCATTGTTGATCTCTTCTCCAAGCAAAATCTTTCTGCTTCCAGGTACAAGAGTGGTGAATTGAGTGCTGCGATCAGCTTGGTAGCGGGTGACTCTACCGATGCTAGGTCGAGATAGAATGATAGAGTCTTTTGAATACTGAGGCGTATCATAAAATAAGAGGTGGTGCAAATCTACGGAGTAAAGTAGGTAGAAGTAGCCATTCTCTAGAAAGTCAGGATCGAGGGTCATACTCATCAGACCATGATCTCCCCACCAGGTTACCTCTTCGCCGACATTCACCAATGGCTGATCAACTTTGGCTCCACTGCTATCAATGACAAAAACCTTGCCCCCTTTGGTCGCAATATATAGCTGGCCATTGTTGTCAAATTCAATGGCAGTTGGGAAGCTGTACCCGTCTGCATAAACGATATCTGCAAAGTCTTCAGGTAATTGTGCGAAAAGTAGACTTGGTAAGAAAAACAAGAGCAAACCTAATCGATTCATTATCCTCAGTTTTTGGCACAACAATAATACTGCTCTGGATTAGGATTTCAAAGAAAGCAGGGGCTATATTAACTGCTTATTACTTGACAATTACAAGAGCTTTAGCAGCTAAATTGCGGAGATAGACTAGGAAGGGAAGGGTAGAGTGGCAACAGTTTGAAAACTTATACAAAAAAAGAGGTACTCCAAAGGAGCACCCACATAAACTATAAACAAACAAAAAACATTAGCGATTAAAAAACTGATGTCTTAACGCAGTAACTCATTGATTGTTTAGCTTTTACATCATTTTTTATGAAAAAAGCTGATTTTGTTTGTTTACCGCTTATTGATTCTGTTCCAAATATTTCTCTTGAGTAAAGTAGTCCAATTCCTTGATGAATTGATCCGCTTGTTTATAGCCTTTAGAGACATAAATACGCTCTACTTTTTCGGTCATGTATACATAAGAAGGATAACTGAGCTTGCCATCGAGTAGAGAGTAAGCCAATTCGTGCACGCCTCTACGCCCTTGATCGATGAACTTGAAGGTGTGATTGTTATATAAAACCTCCTCCTTTTGCTCTGCATCAAATTTGATAGCGTAGTAGTTGGCATTCATATGAGCGACTACTTTGGGATCTTTGAAAGTAGTGGCATCCATACGCTTACACCAGCCGCACCAATCGGTATAGAGATCAATAAATAATTTCTTAGGTTCTTTTTTATTGAGTTCGATAGCCTCATCCCAGGTGTACCATTTGATTTCTTCAGCGCTGGTAACTGCAGTTTCCTTATCTGCTGAGCTGGTCGTATTCGCATGAGGTAGGGTGAATGCTACAAAAGAGCCTGCAATAGCCACAATTAATAGCCCCCATAAAACTTTTTTCATATTCTTTTATTTGTGTAGTAAATCGTTGTTTAAGCAGTTGATTCTCTTCATTTAGACGTAATCTTTGCTTGACTGTTGCTTATTAGCCTTAAAGTTAAATCAATTTTAACACAGATACTGTCTCTAGAGGACATTTTCAGCTATTCTATCATCATTCATAATTCAAAACGCATTGATATATTCTAAAAAAAAGATTGTACTGGCTATTGGAGGTTCTAGTGG
This sequence comes from Saprospiraceae bacterium, assembly GCA_042095835.1. Classification (GTDB taxonomy): domain Bacteria; phylum Bacteroidota; class Bacteroidia; order Chitinophagales; family Saprospiraceae; genus DATFKA01. Next base: position 17,474 of record JBELML010000022.1, on the reverse strand, counting down.
CTCAATCTACGCCAAAGTTTTAATGGATCGTCTAAGCGAGCTTCAGGATCAAATTGAAAAAGTGGGTGTAGTGATGACCGATAATGCCAAATTCAACTGGGAATTTGAGCTGGCTAATCAGGATTATGAAAATTACCCATTCGATTTTTATGAGAAGTCCGATTTTATGGCTCCCTTTGCCTCCGGTTCTGCAAAATATGGAGAAATGATCATCTGTCCTTGTTCTATGGGGCTGATGGGTAGAGTAGCCAATGGTATTTCTAATGATCTCATAACGAGGGCCGCAGATGTAATATTAAAGGAGCGTCGTCGTTTGATTCTTGTGCCAAGAGACACGCCCTATAATCTGATTCATCTCCGGAATATGCAAACGATTACAGAAGCTGGAGGGATTATTTGTGCGGCGAGTCCATCTTTTTACTCCAGACCACAAACCATTGAAGAAGTAGCGGCAACGGTGGTCGATAGAGTAGTAGACCTAGCTGGTTTAGAGCGAAAATCTTATCGATGGGGAGAATAGAGCTTAGTCCTCCTTCGCTCAGCCTCATCACTAGCGGGCAATCTAACCGTCAGCATGCATTAAACATTACAACATTAATAATGAAGACAACACTATTTTTAGTCACGGTAATTTTACTATCAACGACTTCAGTATGGAGTCAAAATTTAAAAAATAACATGGATTCAGTTAGTTATAGTTTCGGCGTTTTAATCGCTAAGAATTTGAAGAATCAAGGAGTAGATTCCTTAGATGCTGCATCTTTTGTAAAAGCGCTAGAAGACGTACTTGGAGAGAAAGCTTTAGATATTGATCCTGATAAAGCAACGCAGGTGGTCAATCAATTTATGGCTGCCCAACAAAGCAAAAAATACGAACCTATCATCAAGGAAGGTAAAGAATTTCTTGCCGCCAACGGTGAGCGTGCAGAAGTGACCACTACGGCATCAGGCTTACAATATGAGGTCTTGCAAGAGGGGAGTGGAGAAAAGCCTACATCGAGTAGCAAGGTGACCGTCCATTATACTGGCAAGCTCTTAGATGGAACTGTATTTGATAGCTCTGTAGAAAGAGGGCAACCAGCAACATTTGGTGTCACACAGGTTATTGGAGGTTGGACAGAGGCGCTCCAATTGATGAGCCCAGGAGCAAAATATCGGTTGTTTATTCCTTACAACCTAGCTTACGGAGAGCGTGGAGCAGGGCAGGATATCAAACCTTATGCCACCTTGATTTTTGATGTAGAATTGATTTCTATCAACTAGGAAGGAGCTTTACGCTATACGCAGAAAAAAGCAGCCATGTCGAATTTTCGGCATGGCTGCTTGTAGTTTATACTATACAAATCTATTTCACCCTCAAAACACCGCGCATAGAAGCGGCATGGCCAGGAAAAGTACATACAAATTGATAGTCTCCAGGCTCATCGGGTGCCACAAAATAAATGACATCTGAGCTACCTGGCTCTAGGAGATTGGTATGAAAGAGTACATCGTCTGAATTTGGTACATAGCCTTTGGCTTGTCCCTCCAATCCTAATTTTAGGGCAGCATTGCCAACAGCATCAGCAGCATCCGGTTTGGTGATGACCAAATTGTGGATCATATCATCTGGATTGTTGAGCGTCAATTTGATTTTACTACCTGCCTCCACCGTCAAGAATCTAGTATCGTATTGCATTCCAGGTTGGGTTCCTATTTCCAATTCTTCGTCTGGACCATCTGTCCAATCGCTAGGCATGTCGGCTACGCGCTTTGCGCTAGCAGCAGTTGTGGTTGCGGCCCCTGCAGAGCTTGTAGCGCCGCTAGTAGTGCTTCCTCCACCTGGAATTTTATTAAGGGTGTAATATCCAAGCTCGTGTAATAAGGCTTGACCGCTTGTATTCTTTAGGCCAGGTGCCTTAATTTCATAGATAAAGCCTTCACGCATGCCCTCTACAAACAGTCTTGCGGAAAGACCATCTTGAGCGACCTCTACTTTATAAACCGTCCTATTTTGCAACTCCTGAACGGGGCTACCATAAAAATGGTGGTATAGATAAGTGAAATCGTTGATACTATAATTTTCTGGATTAGCTGCACTTGCACGATCAACAGCTTCTGTGAATTCAATCAGAAAACCATCGGCTTGTGCCTGGATGCTTTTCATTTCAAAAGGAACCTTACCTGTCCACTCTAATCGCTCTAGACCATAGGGCGACTTTCCGGTACTTGCCCAACCTCGATTGGTCATACCTACATAGATGGATTGATCAGGCCCCCAGATCATTCTCAAAAGACCAGAGCTAAAACCTTCTTTAAAACCAAATACCGCTCCTTGATAGGTGCCATCAATTTCCTCCAAGGCAACGCGCATGATTTTACTATGTCCTTGGTCTCCAACCAATAACTGCCCTTGAAAAGGCCCAAACTTATCGTGGTCGATCAACAGAATATCGGAGGTAGAAATACCCATTAAGGTATGTGGGAACCAGACGGTAGGCGGTTTGAGCTCTTCTACCTCTTTAGCATATTCGTATAAGGTGTAGCCTAATGTGTCTGTGATATCTTCAAAGGCTAAGTCTAGTGGAGATCCCTCCTCACCTGACCACTTTAAACCTTCTGGATTACCTACGAAATCTCCTGTTTCTACGTGTGTGATTCTACCGGACCCCACCCAGTCGCCTTGGTTTTCAGCATAGAAAATTTCACCCTTAGTATCAAAGCCCATTCCAGCAGGAGAGCGCATTCCGGTGGCAATAGGTGTCATTTCGCCATCTTGCGTGATTTTGAGCATCCATCCTCGCCATTTAGAGTTGCTGATACCTCTACCGACCCAACCTAGATTGAGCGTCACAATCATGTCGCCATTAGGCATAAACATAGGGCCATAGCCATATTCATGATAGTTGCCATCGAGTGGCCAAGTATAAATCGACTCATAGCTATCTGCTTTTCCGTCTTGATTTTTATCAGAAATTTTTGTCAGCTCTGGTCGCTGTACACACCAGAAGCTACCATCCCGATAGGCTAACCCCAGCGGCTCGTGTAGTCCGTGCGCAAATCTAGTATAGCTTGGCTGAGCGCTGCCAGGATTATCAATTACCCATAGTTCGCCTCGTCGAGTACAGGCTCCAAGTTGGCCATCTTCTGTAAAGGCTAAACCGCCTACTTCTAGGATAATGTCATCAGGGATAGGCACTTTCTTGATTTGATAATAGACACTCTCTTTACCAGGTAAGGCAGCCTGGCCCCAGGCCAGTTGGCATGTCAATAAAGAGAGAATTAGGAGGCAAAATATATTTTTCATTCCAAATTAATTTTTAAAACCTAAAAGAAATTTTACTTGGTAGCTTTAGTGCTTAGCATCACCAAATGACCTTGTATTGTACCTTGCCATTAGCAAAGTCCGCCACCAGGGTATTGTCATCCAAAAGTTCTACAGCTCCAGCATCTAGTACGATCAGATAGTATTGTCCATCGATATTATAATGTCCTTCTTGGCTTAATGCTTGGATGTTGTTAGCCTCTGCTAGTTTACACCGGTAAGCCGATCCATTGCTACTGCTGATAGTACGTACAGCGCCAATCCTATCCTCCGCAGGTTCAGATATATCTGTGAACTGATCGTTCCCAATAAGGTATTTGAAAATAGGTAGACCATTGTCCTGGATATCGTATCCTTTGTTTTTATAGCCGTCTGGTGCTGTTGTAGGCCAGGATTTACCCTTGGGAGCAACACTGAGACCTTGGTTAAGCTCAATAGCTGCATTCATGGGTTCCATCAATTGACTTTCTCCACGACCTAGCCACATTTTGGCTACATCGGCAAAATTGCCCTGCCAAACTTTTAATAATGAAGTTTGATCAAGATCGTATAAAAAATGAACGCCTTGTGGAGTGCCAACCGAAATGACATGGGTCAGCTTCTTTTCTTTAAAATTGGCGAATCCTCTTAATAACTCCGGCTCTTGAAGATCATCTACTACAGGTAGACTGCGATTATCTTTTCTGAAAATCCATTTTTTTACGCCAGGATCACTTGGTAGCGTTTGTTTGGCAATGCCTGGACCTTCGTAGACAACCACTAAAGCCGTACCCCAGTGATCTTGAAAGAAAGTCATTTCAAAATCGTGTTTGCCAGCAGTAAGTGTGGTCAATGTTTGTTCTACACCAAAGTTGGGCTCGCCATCATTGTGTAAAACTAATGCTCCATCAATAAAAAGTTCTCCGCCGTCATCTATCATTGATTGTATGAAGTACTCTCCATCAGTGGGTACGTATAGATCACCATAAAACTTCAAGGCATATTTGTCTGGTTGACCGGCGACCTTGACATCTAAAAAGTCTGCTGTGCCAGATTTAGCAACTTCTAGCTGGCTAAAATCAGGTAATTTATCCCAATCGCCATAGAATAAGTCATAGCGGATATTTTCTAGCCTTAAAGAATCCAAACCATAAGCTTTATACTCGACATTGCGTACAGCCACTTGGTCACTGGCCAACATTTGTAGAGGCCCAGTGGCAACCGGGCTATCGCTCTCTAACTCTAGCGTATGGTGTACCGTTTTGCCATTAATCATTACATCTTCAATGGTCGCTTTCTGTGTGAGATTGCCAGATTCATCAAAGCGAGGCGCATGGAAGGAAGCAGAAAACTGCTGCCACAATCCAGGAGCTTTGCAGGTATTCATATCCTTGACTTCCGTACCTTGTACTGCTCCAATATAATCAGAGGATGCTCCCCAAGAGTCATTGAGGTTTACTGGATATTGTCCTTGTAATAAAAGCTGCGCTTGACCTTCTGAGGGTAGCAAAAACTCGAACTCTAAATCAAGGTCCTGATGAGTGATTCCAAGATTTAGGGTATTCATTTGACCATCTTCACTGACGCGACTGATAAGTACACCTTCTCCCTCTGAGGTATTGGGGTTCTTTGTTGCATAAGAATCACTATATACAGCGGCCACAGTTGACCATCCCTCGTTGGATTCTGCTAGAGCTGTACCAAGGGCAAGAGATTGCATAGGTAAGCCCTCGAGCGGTGGTGCTTCTTCCTCTTCAGTGGGCGTTGATACGGTATTGGTGGTTGAAGGCGAGCAGGCAGCAATAAATCCAGCTATAGCCATCAAAAGAAAAAGTTTTTTCATTATAGAGTTTTGATATATTAATTTCCGCTTAGGAAAGATTTAGGATAACGTTAAACTATAGGACTAACGTTTGAATTAAAATATTGATCGGTATTTTTGCAAAATAGGATAGTATAACTTTGCATACGCAATCAAAACAACACAATAATATTGAAATTTATGAAGAAATTAATTTTGTTAATTGGACTTTTTTGCTTTACACTGATGAATAATAGTTTTGCCCAAGAGGTTATCGAGATCGATTGGCAAGGTTTGCAAAAAACGCAACCGTGGAAAGCTACCGAACAATGGGAACCTATACCTCAAAAAGTAACACCTGGTTTTCTAACGGCACCTCCCTCAGATGCTATCGTGCTTTTTGATGGAAACAACCTGGAACATTGGCATACGCCCAAGTTTGGTTATGGAGCTAGAATGGATCATGTAGAATCCATTCTTAATGCAAAATTGAACCATCCATCTTTTACGCCACCAATGTGGGAAGTCAAAGACGGTGCTATGGTTGTAAAGCCAGGAAGCGGAGCTATTGAAACAAAGCAAGCTTTTGGAGATATCCAACTCCATCTAGAATTCTTATCACCAGTAGATCCAGGAAAAGAAGGGCAAGCCTACTCCAATAGCGGGGTTTTCCTAATGGGACTTTACGAAGTACAGGTTTTAAACTCTTATGAAAATGCTACCTATCCTAATGGTCAAGCAGGAGCTGTCTATAAGCAGCATATACCATTAGCCAATGCAAGCCGACCTCCAGGAGAATGGCAGGCTTATGATATGATATTTACTGCACCAGTTTTCAAGGAGGATGGCACCCTGGAAAGTCCTGCTTATCTCACGGTATTGCATAATGGAGTAATCATCCAAAATCATGTAGAGTTAAAAGGACCAGCTATATATATAGGAGAGCCTTATTATACCAAGCACCCTGCAAAGCTACCTCTACTACTACAAGATCACGGAGACAAAGTAAGATTCAGGAACATCTGGGTAAGAGAACTCTAAACGCAGCGACACAGTCCAAAAAAATCCGTGTGATTCAAATTATCCGTGCAATCCGTGTAATCCATACAAATCCGTGTTACTTTTGCACCCTATGCTAAAACAGTGAAAATGAAGAGAACTACTTTTTTCCTATTAAGCCTTTTTTTATTTCTAGGCTGTGAACAGGTCAATCCTGAGTTTCAGGAAGATGCGAATGATGCCGCTTTGGTCCATGCATCAATGAAAAAGTTAACAGATGTAATTGTCCATGACATTTTCTCACCACCACAAGCAAGCCGAATTTATGCTTACCCAAGTATTGCTGCTTATGAGGTGATTATTCATGGGCATCCGGAGTATAAAACCTTAGCTGGACAGTTGACGGAATTAGAAACGGTACCTCAGCCAAAAGAAGGGCTCGAATACTGCTATCCTTTAGCTAGCATGAAAGCCTTCCTAAAAGTAGGTAAAACGCTGATTTTTTCTGAAGATAAAATCGACGCCTACGAAGAAGAACTATTGGAGTCTTTCAGGGCAGTCAAGATGCCAAGGGCCGTTTTTGATCGTTCTTTAGCTTATGGAGAAGAAGTGGCTGATCATATCTTAGCTTGGTCGAAAGGAGATAATTATCACGAGACGAGGTCCTATCCTAAGTTTTCGATTAATGATGATCCTTCTAGATGGCAACCTACACCACCAGATTATATGGATGGAATTGAGCCGCATTGGAAAATGATCAGGCCTTTTGTTTTAGATTCTGCACAGCAATTTGTGCCACTTCCTCCCACCGAATTTAGTACAGATAAGCAAAGTAAATTCTACGAGGAGACGATAGAGGTTTATCAAGCTTTACAGGCAGAGGATAAGGAGGATCGTATTGCTATTGCAGAGTTTTGGGATTGCAACCCCTACGTTTCTCATCATACAGGACATGTGATGTTTGCTACTAAGAAAATCACACCAGGTGGACACTGGATCGGTATTGCTAAGATTGCTGCCGAGAAATCAGGTGCTGACTTTATGAAAGCGGTAGAGGCTTATGTTTTGACATCGATTGCTTTGGCAGACGCCTTTATTAGTTGCTGGGATGAAAAATACCGTAGCCAACTAGTCCGTCCAGAGACCTACATTAATACTTATATCGATGAAGACTGGGTACCTGCGCTACAGACTCCTCCCTTTCCGGAGCATACGAGTGGGCATAGCGTGATTTCTAGGTCGGCGGCAGTGGCGCTGACTTCTATCTACGGAGATAACTTTGCCTTTGATGATACGACTGAAGAAGAGTACGGTCTACCCGTGAGGAGCTATGGTTCATTTTTTGAGGCAAGCGAAGAGGCAGCTCTGAGTAGACTATATGGAGGTATCCATTACCGACCCGCGATTGATTATGGCGTTGATCAAGGGGAGAAAGTCGGGAATTTTATAATCAATCAGCTCAACTACAAGCAAGGAAAAGTAGGATTAAAGTAAAAATTACCAGGTATTCCTGATGAATTCCTTCTGATAGAGAGTCCAAGTGTTATTTATTTCAATGACATTTGGACTTTTCTTATTTCAAAAGGAAATATTTTTTTGGGGAGGAAGTTGTTAAGAATTTTAACAACACATCTGCTTGAATAGCTTCTTAAAGTTAATTATATGTTACTGAAAATCAGAGCGCTATAAAGCCATTTTAGCCAAGATGTTGTGCTTGTGGTATTATGAGTGTATTTTACCTTTTTACCATATAAAACTTCTTTAGAGGGCTTTAAAGAGAATTAATTTTTTTTGTTTTGCATTTTAGTTTACTTTTGTTTTGGATATTTCGAGGGATTTTGGATTTTTGCAGAAAGGAATTATATTCGGGACTGCGAAATCGCCTGCCCAATCCTAATTTAGTGCCTACATCAATTAAACCAATACACATTGGATCAATAAACTCCTGTTGATCAAAGGATTAAATGGAGTTTCTTTTCCTTTAGGCAAAGCATTGTTTATATATAGCAATAGTCAAACCAAACTAAACAATAAACTTGTTTCACTAAATAATTAATGTATGAATAAACTTAATTTTAACACTACCTTAAAATGGTTGTTAGTGTTCGTAGCAGTTGGTCTTTGGACTGCGACTTCTGCTCAACGCACCATCTCGGGTACTGTAACAGATGCTAACAATGGTGATCCACTCATCGGTGCTAACATCTTAGTTGTCGGTACTTCAAGTGGTGCAGTAACAGATCTTGATGGTAAGTATTCTCTTACATTACCAGACGGAGCTACTCAAATCGAGTTTTCTTATACTGGTTACACGTCTTCAATAATTGATATTACTGCTTCTGATGTTATAGACATAGCGTTGGAGGAAGGTACTCAATTAGATGAAATCGTTGTGACTGGTTATGGTACTGCTAAATCAAAAGAGGTGACGGGATCCATCGCTTCTATTAAAGCAGAGGATTTCAACCAAGGTAACGTGAACGACGTTAATCAGCTTCTACAAGGTAAAGTAGGTGGTCTGGTTATTTCTCGTCCAGGTTCTAACCCTAATGGTGGCTTCCAAATTCGTCTTCGTGGACTTTCTACCGTAGGTGCATCGACTCAACCACTTGTGGTTATTGATGGTGTACTAGGTGGTGATCTAAACAGTGTTGAACCTCAAGATATCGCTTCTATTGATATCCTTAAGGATGGTTCTGCTGCAGCGATTTATGGTACACGTGGTGCTTCTGGGGTAATCGTAGTAACTACTAAGCGTGGTGAAGCGGGAACTTCTAGAATTGATTACACCGGCCAGGTTACAATGGAGTCTGTAGCGCAAACACCTGATGTTTTAACTGCGGATGAATATCGTAATTGGCCTGTACAAGGTACTGATTTGGGTGGAGACATCGATTGGTTCGATGAGTTGACACAAACTGGTATCTCTCACATTCACAACTTATCATTAAGTGGAGGTAGTTCAAAAACTAGCTACCGTCTTTCTGGTAACTACCGTGATGTACAAGGTATCGCCAGAACAACTGGATTTGAGCGCTTGAACTTTAGAGCTAACTTAACGACTAAAGCACTTAACGACAAATTGACTGTACAAGCCAACTTGTCAACAAGTACTCAAGACTCTGAGTTTGGTTTCGTTGAGGCATTCCGTTATGCTACGATTTTCAACCCAACTACTCCTTATGTTCAGGATGTTAATAATCCTGCTTTAGCAGAATGGGATGGCTACTACCAGCAGCGTTTATTCGATTACTACAACCCTGTAGCAATGATCGAGCAAAACTCTAATACTGGTAACAGAAAAACCGTTGCTTCTAACATTCGTGGTGATTATGCTTTAACTCCTGACTTGAGCGTAGGTATGTTCTACTCTGCTCAACGTTCTAACATCGAGCAAAGTACTTATTTTTCTAAATTCGATTTCTGGCAAGGACAAAACAGAAATGGTTTAGGTACAAGACGTAATGACGAGAACCAGGATCAACTTTTCCGTTTAGAAGCCAACTATAATAAAGGGTTCTCAAATGGTTTAGAATTAAAAGTTCTTGCTGGTTATGAGTATCAAGATTTCACCTTCCAAGGATTTGGAGCGACAGGTGGTAATTTCTTGACTGATGCATTTGGAGCAAATAACTTGGGTGCTGCTCAGGATTTTGCAAATGGTCTAGGTGGTGTATTCTCTTACAAGAATACCAACTTACTTGTTTCTTTCTTCGGTCGTGTAAATGCTAACCTTGATGACACTTACTTCTTCTCTGCAAGTTTGCGTCGTGATGGTTCTTCTCGATTTGGAGATGACAACAAATGGGGTTTATTCCCATCTGTATCTGCTGGTGTTGACCTAGTGAAAGCTGCTGACTTGACTGGTTTCAATCAATTGAAGTTGAGAGCTGGTTATGGTGTAACTGGTGCGAATGTAGGGTCTTCTTACTTATCTCTACAGAGATTCCAGCCTAGTGGTAACTTCTTCTTTAATGGTGCATTCGTTTCTTCTTTCGGACCTGCATCTAATCCTAACCCAGACTTGAAGTGGGAAGTGAAGTCAGATTTCAATATTGGTGTTGACTTTGCATTGATGGATTACAAGTTGACTGGTTCATTGGAGTACTATACTTCTACTACTGAAGATGGTATCTTTAACTTCAACGTACCTGTACCTCCAAACTTGTTCCCAACTACTTTCTTCAACGTAGGTGAGGTTCAGAACTCAGGAATTGAAGCAACAATTAATTACCAGATAGATTTAGGAAATAACAGAACTTGGGATGTCTCTTTAACAGGATCTCGTTGGTTCTTACCAGAATTAGTTTCATTGACGGATGATCAGTTAGGTGTATCTCTTGGTGGATTCCAAGATGGTGCGAACCTTGGTTCTCCTGGTCAGAATGGTACGCCACTTATCCGTTTAGAGGAAGGTGCTCCAATTGGTCAGATCATTGGTTTAGTGATCGATCCAGACCAGCCTGTTAACGATGATGGAACTTGGAACTTTGTTGATGTAGATGGTGATGGCGTTCAGGATGATATTTTAGATAGAGATATCATTGGTAACGGTTTCCCTAAATACAATATCGGTCTTAATAATACTTTTAACTTAGGCAACCTTGACGTGAATCTATTCTTCCGTGGTGTATTTGGTCACGATTTAGTGAATACATTCCGTGCATTCTACGAAGCACCTGGGCAGATTTCTGCTTACAACGTATTGTCTAGTTCAAGAGATGTCGCTGATCTTACAGACCAGCCTCAATTTTCTAGCCGTCACGTTGAAAAAGGTGACTTTATTAGACTAGATCAGGTTACTATTGGTTATACCCTAGGTAGTGATGCTTTACCTAATGGATTCAGTAAAGTAAGATTATTCGTTACAGGTCAGAACTTGTGGACAATCACTGGTTACTCAGGTGTTTCGCCTGAACCAAGACTTTCTGATACTTCGAACTTTGGCTCTTTAGCCCCAGGTATCGATCGTCGTAATGAGTACTTCACAGCAACTGGATTTACATTTGGTGTGAGCCTAGGATTTTAATTAACAATTAGTAAACTTTATTTTCCAAAAGATGAAAAAATTTAATCTTAAAATGCTTATGGTAGCAGTCTGCTTTATTGCAGTCATGCCTGCCTGTACAGATTTGGAAGAGGAGTTGTTCGACCAAGTAACGGCCGAAAACTTTTTCCAAACTGAGGAGGAACTGATTTCTGCTTTAGGTGCAGCCTATACCTCCTTATATGGTTACATGGGTAACGTATCTATGTTCGGTGCTCAGGAGGTTTCTTCTGATGCATTAGTTGTACCTACTAGAGGACCTGACTGGGGTGACGGTGGTCACTGGGTACGTCTTCACACTGGTAACTGGACTTCTGAAGATCCAACTATAAACTCTACTTGGAACTTCTTGTTTGGTGGTGTTAATGCTTGTAACCGTCTGATTTTCCAATTTGAGGAACTACAAAATCCATTAACTGATCCATTTATTGGGGAGTTGAGAGCACTTCGTGCAATCTATTACCTATGGCTAATGGATTCTTATGGAAATGTTCCTCTCTCTACAGACTTTACAGATACCAATCCTCCTTCAACAAGTTCTAGATCAGAAGTATATAACTTCGTTGAGTCAGAACTGAATGCTGCATTAAGTCTAGTTACAGATGCAGTTGATGGATCTACCTATGGTCGTGTAAACCGTAATGTTGTACGCATGGCTTTGGCTAAATTGTACTTAAATGCAGAGGTTTACAAAGGGAGCCCAGAATGGGCAAGTGCTGCAAACTTTGCTAATGAAGTCATTAACTCTGGAGCTTATTCTCTAGAAGGAGACTACTTCGCTAACTTCAATGTTGATAATGGAAGTTCTTCTGAAACAATTTGGGCCATTCCTTTCGATGAGGTTTTCGCACAAGGTTTCAACTTGGTAGCAATGACGCTAAGTTACTTGAACCAAGAGACTTACAACTTGACTTTCCAACCTTGGAATGGTTTCTGTACTTTAGAAGATATGTACGATTCTTATGAAGATGGGGACATCAGAAAAGGAGAGCCTAATACAGAAGATGGACCTTCTCCTTTAAGAAGTAACTTCTTGATTGGACCTCAGTGGGATGCCGCTGGTACTAAGCGTTTAGTGGATGATGCAACTGCAGCTTCTGGTACTGACCCAGATGGTGTACCTTTCACTATTCGTAAAGAAATCAACGAGTTATTCCCAACTGCTTGGCGTGAATCTGGAGCGCGTATTACAAAATTCGAATTCGGTATTGGTTCTACTCAAAATATGAGTAATGACTTCCCAATCTATCGTTATGCTGATGTGCTACTGATGAGAGCAGAAGCTCTTTGGAGACAGGATGCTGGATCTGCTGAAGCATTGGATCTTGTAAACCAAGTTCGTGCTCGTGCTGGAGTGGCTCCATTCACAGAATTGACTGCTGAAAACCTATTGGCAGAAAGAGGTCGCGAAATGTTTGCAGAAACACACCGTAGATCTGATCAAGTTCGTTTTGGTGTATTCCAAAATGCATGGTGGGAAAGACCTGCTCAACCGGAAACAAAGGAGATTTTCCCTATTCCAAAGCAGCAGCTTGATGCTAACCCGAACCTACAGCAAAATCCTGGCTATTAATAGTCACTGATTGCTAAATAGAACCTCTCATTGTTGAAGCGAGATACTGTTTTATCAATAAGATGTTCAGACCCGTGTTGATTAATTTTGACACGGGTTTTTTATCTCTACCTAAAGACTTTTTTGAAGCATTCACTCGCCTCTACTGGGAGCGCTTCTATTTTGTTTTAGGTCTTTCTATCTTGATCAAATCAATTTATATTCGATGAGCTTTTTCAAGGTCTATCCGTTAATAGATTTAGATAAACTTAAAAATATGAAGAAAACTGTATTATTACTTTTCCTCCTTGTAGGACTGACTACTTGTAAAGAAAAGAAACTTGATTACGCTACTTGGGTAAAGGAAGAGTTGGCTAAACCTGAACGAATAGACTCCTTGTTCCAGGGCGTTTATTTTGGAATGCCTCAGCAAGCGTTTTATACCCATTGCTGGGAATTAAATAAAAAAGGTATCCTCCTGGATGGTAATGGAAACTCAACGGCTCGCTTCCGGTTGGAAGAGGAACTAGACTACCCTGCAAATTTTCAGTTTTATCCGGGTTTTGTGGATGGGAAAATTGCTACTATGCCAGCTTTTGTAGAGTATGATGGCTGGGCTCCTTGGAACAAACATCTTTTTTCTAATAAACTTATTGATGATATCAAATCCTTATTGGAGGAGTGGTATGATGCAGCATTTGTTCCTATAGAATCTCCTTTCAACTACGGTAAAGCTTACTTGACTATTCAATCTAACCGAAAGATTGTTTTATATTATCAGAATGATAACCAAGTGAAGATATTATTCACCGATTTGACTACCGGCGAAGATATTGTCAACAAAATCCTGGAGTGACGCGCTTAGGGGTTGGATTGACCGGCAACATGTCATATTATTTGTTAAAGTTATATAGATTTTTATATATGTTTAAAGCAGTATCTATACTTCTATTAATCTTTAGTCCCATTCTTACTTTTGCACAAGATATAGCCAACTCTCCTTGGCATATCCAAGCCGAAAATATCGACCCCAACGAGTACTACGGAGTCACTTGTGCGAATGGAGTTGTCGGGCTTGTTTCTTCTCCAGAGCCGATGCAAGTACAGGATGTCATTCTAAATGGTGTCTACGATTACTACCAACGTGGTCGAGTGTCCAATATCCTCAAAACCTTCAACCATATGAATGTGGAGATGGAGGTTGATGGGCAAACGTTAATAGAGGTAATATTTCTGGATATGTGCTTTGGCGGCACGGCACTTTTTCTAGCTCCTAAATTCATATAATCTTCTTTGTTTAAAACGAGGAGATTGATGGTGTTGCCAACCAAAGCTATCCCAAGTAGGAGCCAGGCAAAAGAATATTCGTATTGCATGGCTCCTCCAAATTGTGGCCTTAAGAAACCCTCCAGATAAGCCATTAACCAAATAGGTAGAAAAGTAATTAAGAAAATACTAAGGAGCATTAATTTAGCCTTCCCCTTACTGAGCATGGTTAGAAAGGTACTCATTGCGAGAGCAGATAGTAGTAACATTTGAAAGTCTCTTGCTAAGGCGAGATGGTCCAATCTAAAATCTTGTCCCATTACGCCCATACCAATATCAGAAAATCATCGATTGGATCGGCTTGGATCATTACACGCATGAAAGGACTGAAGAATAATGCTATTACGCTTAGAAGTGTTAAACCTTGCCCGTATCGCAAAAATGTATTCATTTCTAAATATTCATTATGTTTGCAAATCCTGCATGGTTCTAGTCAAGAGTATTGCAGCCTAACAGGAAATGAGGTATTTGGATCATCGTGGAGCGAGAAAAAGTATATGAATAAGACTGTATTCAAGAAATCGGAATCTGATTAAAACAACTTCTTTATGTCAGTGAAGCAGATTGGCCTGTTTTTAGGACCTCTGATCTTTATCCTACTACTGTTTATTCCTAATCCTCCTGGATTAAATACGGAGGCTTGGAAAGTAATGGCCATCGCCGCTTTTATGCTAGTTTGGTGGGTGACCGAAGCCGTACCATTGGCCGTGGCTGCACTTTTACCTTTGGTTTTATTGCCACTTCTAGGTGTGCAACCATTAGGAGATAATGGTTATCCGGTTGGTGTGGAGGGAGCTTTCAAGATGCGAGATGCCTCTGCACCTTATGCTAGTCCGATTGTCTTTCTATTTATGGGAGGATTTATGTTGGCCCTAGCCATGGAGCGCTGGTCCCTGCACCGAAGGATAGCACTGAATATAGTCAAGTTGACAGGGACCAATGCTGATGGTATTATCCTGGGTTTTATGTTGGCTACGGCAGCATTGAGTATGTGGATTAGTAATACCGCAACTACGGTATTAATGCTACCTATAGCTCTTTCTGTAATCAATCTATTGATTGAAGACCCCAAGCAAATGGTGAATAAGGGCTTGAATAATTTCGCCTTGAGTATGATGCTCGGGATAGCCTATGCTGCCAATATAGGTGGCACAGCTACCATAATCGGTACGCCACCTAATGTAGTTTTTTCAGGAGTGCTAGAAGAGCAATTTGATACCACAATATCCTTTGCGCAATGGATTGTTTTTGGCCTTCCTTTTTCAATCCTTCTGCTTGGTTTTACCTTCTTTTTGATTGTCAAGGTACTACACCCCAATCGTTTGGGAGAGTTTGAGGGCGCACAAGAAATTATCGCAAGAGAAGTAGACGCATTGGGCCCCATTAGTAAAGGAGAAAGGTTGACACTTTTGGTATTTATTTGCACAGCTCTGGCATGGATATTCCGTACTAAAATTGTAAAGCTGATGCCAGATGGCGTTGACCTATCCGATGCAGGTATTGCTATGCTGGCTACGGTGGCCTTATTTGTAGTACCTGTCAATTTCAAAAAGCATCAATACATCCTTGCTTGGCGAGACACAGAGAAGCTGCCTTGGGGTATACTCCTCTTATTTGGTGGAGGGCTGAGCTTAGCGAATGCTTTAGCCGAGACGGGCCTTATCAAACTCATTGGGGATCAATTCACTGGTATGGGCGGCGCCTCCTTTATGATTATCATAGGTTTGGCAGCCGTTTCCTTATTTCTTACCGAAATTATGTCCAACGTCGCTTTAGTAGCTGTTTTTTTACCAGTTGTTGGTGCTATCGCCTTAGGGGCAGATATCAATATTTTATACGTTTGTATACCTGTAACTTTGGCGGCTAGTTGTGCCTTCATGTTGCCTATGTCTACACCGCCCAATGCGATTGTCTTCGCCAGTGGTCATTTGAAGGTAGCTCAGATGGTTAAAGTAGGTTTTATTTTGAATATCATTACCATCATCATGGTGACTGCCTTAGCCGAATGGATTCTACCGATGTTATTTGGATAAACTAAAGATATGCAATTCGATCAATCGCTCATAGCTTCTATACGTAATCAAGCCAAAGGGTTCCTAGCAGAACTTATTCAGATACGGAGGCATCTACATCAATATCCAGAGTTGTCCTTCGAAGAAGTCGCAACTGGTCAATTTATTGCCAGCAAGCTTAAAGAGTGGGGCATTCCTCATCAGCATGGTATTGCTGATAATGGTGTCATTGCATTAATTGAAGGAAAATATCCAAGCTCTAAAACTACTGCTCTAAGAGCTGATATCGATGCGCTACCTATTCGTGAAGCGAATGATGTGCCTTATAAATCTAAAAATGACGGTATCATGCATGCCTGTGGTCACGATGTGCATACTACCTCTTTGCTAGGAGCTGCTCGTATCCTTTGGCAGCATAAGGATCAATTTCAAGGCACGGTAAAATTGCTTTTTCAGCCTGGTGAAGAAAAACTACCAGGTGGGGCATCCATTATGATAAAAGAAGGCGCTTTACAGAATCCTAGTCCAGAAAGTATCTTTGGGCAACATGTTCATCCACCATTAGAGGCAGGGAAAGTTGGTTTTCGTCCAGGCCGTTATATGGCATCAGCAGATGAAATCTATATGAGAGTACAGGGTAGGGGAGGACACGGTGCTTTACCACATCTTACCGATGATCCCATTTTGATTGCTGCTCAAATACTGGTAGCGCTACAACAGGTTGTCAGTCGGAGAGCCAATCCATTGATTCCTAGTGTTCTGACTTTTGGGAAGATCAATTCTACTGGCGGCGCTACGAATGTTATTCCTGAAGAAGTCAAGATTCAGGGGACTTTTCGTACAATGGATGAGCAATGGCGCTTTGAAGCCCATCAGAAGATGAAAAAGATGGCGGAGGAAATGGCTGTGAGTATGGGAGGGACCTGTGATTTTGACATTCGGGTTGGTTATCCAGCTTTGATCAATGATGAGCCACTAACAATGCAGGCAAAAACCTTGGCATCTATTTATCTAGGTGAGGAAAATGTAGTGGATCTACCCATGCGGATGTCAGCAGAAGATTTTGCCTATTATTCACAAGAAATGCCTGCTTGCTTTTATCGCTTGGGAACGGGTAACATAGCGAGAGGGATTACCTCCTCAGTACATACACCAACTTTTGATATTGATGAATCTGCATTAGAGGTTGGAGCGGGCCTGATGGCTTGGTTGGCGATAGCTCGACTCGTTGTGCAGTAAGGAATTTCACAAACCTATAAAAATAATAATTATTGTTTAGTAACGGACAAAGAATAAGTCCCACATTTTGATCGGGAAGATTCCATCAAAATCGAAAAGTTATTTTTTGAACATTACCTAATTCACTAAATACTTCAAACCTAGTCGCTCCACTTCTCGGATAAAATCATTGTCGGCGTTTACGCCTACCTCCTTGGAGACCATACAGACCTTGG
>JBELML010000021.1:0-64015 GCA_042095835.1 Saprospiraceae bacterium | reverse complement strand
TGATTGATGCACCAGATACGGGTTCAGAGAACAACTTCGATTGTTCGGCTAATACTAACTTCACGATCACCATTACAGATGCTTGTTCGATTGAAGATATCACTACCACCGTATACGTGAATGGTGCGAACGAAGATGCGAATGCTACTACTACTGTAAACGGTGACACTATAGTCGTGACCGTAAGTGAGCGCAGAGTAATTGACAACTACAAAGTGAAAGTAGTCGTTAATGATGGCTGTGGCAACATTATTGAAGAAGAAGCCGAGTTTGATGTATTTGATGATAAGGCACCGGCTCCTATTTGCCATGAAGATATGGTTGTGGAATTAAGCCCTGTTGAGGGCGGAGGTGCTGCAGCTGTTATTTGGGCATCTGACTTTATTGCATCGCCAATTGGAGACTGTAGTGGGCAGAGTGATTCTGAAGTATCAGTAGGGAATGGAACTTTCCAACCAATGGTTACTCAATTTTCTATCAATAGATTAGACTCTGCAGCGATAGACACTATAACAGGAATTACTTTTACCTGTGAGGATGCTGGTGGATTAGTCGAAGTCGAAGTGCATGCTTGGGATGCTGTTGGTAATAATGATTTTTGTGTAACAACCGTCTTGGTTCAAGATAATAATGCTTCCTGTGAGCAAGATGCTTCAAGTGGTTTGATTGCAGGAGCAATCAACACCGAAGATCAAAAACCAGTCGAAGATGTAGAAGTCAATCTTTCGGGTAATATCGCTAAAAAGGTGATGACCAATATCCAAGGTGAATTTGGGTTTAATAGATTAGAGCAAGGTCATGATTACTCAGTGACGCCAATGAAAGATGATAATCATCGCAACGGTATCTCTACCTTTGATTTGATTGTGATTCAAAAGCATATCTTGGGTACTGCCTTATTAGATAGTCCTTATAAAATGATTGCTGCTGATGTAAACAACTCAAAATCTGTCACTACACTAGATTTAATTCAATTGAGAAAATTGATTTTAAATATTGATGTTGAATTCGAGAATAATACGAGTTGGAGATTTGTGGATGCCAGCTATACTTTCCCGAATGCTTCTAATCCTTGGGCAAGTTCTTTCCCAGAGATCAAGAACATCAACAACTTGTCAGAAGAAGACTTTGCCACCTTTGTGGCGATCAAGGTGGGTGATGTGAATGGATCTGCTTTAGTTGATGCTCGTGAAGCAAAAGGAATGTTCACTGTTACCACTCCAGAGATGGACTTAGTGACTGGTAATGAGTATCGAGTAGACTTTAAGGCAGATATGTCGGAGATTGAAGGATATCAATTTACCTTGGCCCTAGATGGAGCTGACATGGTTGAACTCATAGACGGGGCAGCTACTGCAGAGCACTTTGGAGTCTTTACGCAAGAAGGAGTGATCACTACTTCCTTCAACAAAGGTACAGAAGACGTACAGCCGCAGCTATTTAGTCTGATTATTAGAGCCACAAGAGATGCCAAGTTGAGCGAAGTCTTGACGATGAATTCACGCTACACCGCAGCAGAGGCTTATACAAGAGTGCAAGGAGATTTATTAGATGTCCGTCTAGCGATTGATGGTGCTGTAGCCCTAGATAGCGAGTTCGAATTGATCCAGAATACGCCTAATCCTTTCAAAGGAGAAACAGTGATCGGCTTCCATTTGCCAGAAGCAGGAGAGGCCACCATCACCTTACAAGATATTGCTGGTAAAACAATCAAAGTGATTGAAGGGGACTTTGCCAAAGGGTATAATCAAATCAGCCTAAAGGCTACAGATTTACCTTCTACGGGTGTGTTCTTCTACACACTTACGCTTGGAGACCTTACTGCAACTAAGAAGATGATTACAGTAGAATAAAATAGCTTGTCTTCAGAGAGAGAGCTACGCTTAAATTAAGCGTATAAAACATGGGCCATCTCCATTCATTTGGGGTGGCTCTTGTTTTATAGGTGTAAAAAATCAATTGATTAAACTAAATAATTGGAACCCGCGTTTCTTAATTGCCTTAACACACCAAGAGATAAGATTGGATAAACACTTTTTACTATGCTATGCATAGCTGTACTCGAACATTTATTCATCAATACAATAACTATGTATCGTTTCATCGCAATCTTATTGGCCTTTGGCCTAAGCTTTCCTCTATTGGCTCAAAATAGCGACTTGACCGTTACGGTTTCGGAAATAAAATCCAAACATCAAGGAGCCCTAGTTTTTATGCTGTTTCAGACTGAAGATGGTTTTCCTATGGAAAAAGAAAAAGTTTTCAAGATGGCAAAAGTAGAGAAAACCGCCGACCAGGTATCTTACACTTTCAAGGATGTCCCGAAAGGAACCTACGCCGTTTCTGTGTTTTTAGATAAAAATGGGAATGGTACTGCTGACCGAAATATGATAGGCATTCCGAAGGAACTAGTGGGTGCTTCGAATATGACAAAATTAGGTAAACCAACTTACAAAAAGTCTTCTTTCCAAATGAATGGAGCCAATAAAAGCCTACAACTCAAGTTTATTAATGGTTAGTAGGTCGAAACCTTGTTTTAATTACACCAACTAATAATACCTATTTATGCTATACCGGATTCAATTATCAAAACTTAGATAATCATGAGAAAACTGACTTTTTTTAGCTTATTAGCTTTAGTTACAACGACATTAGCATTCAGTAGTAGGACCACTTGGAATGTTGATCGAAATTATGAAGTGGCCTTTGCTACCAGAGCCGCTAAGGGCACCTTTGAAGGCCTAAATGGTCGTATTCAATTTGATCCCAATAATTTGCCTGCGTCTAAAATGGATGTTTCGGTAGAGGTGAATACCATTGAAACAGGGAATTCCACCAAAAACAAACATGCCAAAGGTAAAAGCTGGTTCCATGCCGAAAAATATCCTACGATTCGCTTTGAGTCTAGTGCTTTTAGTAAGGATAAGGATCTCTTTAGAGTGAAGGGTAAGCTGACTTTACATGGTGTCAGCAAAGAAATTACCATCCCTTTTACTTTTAATGATAAAGGCACTAGAGCCGTATTCGAGGGCTCTTTTACAGTAAATAGAAAAGATTATGGGATCAAAGGCAATGCCGCCGGCTTTACGGTAGGCAAGGATATTGTCATTGACTTGAAGGTACCTGTGAAGAAGTGATTCTCAAGTACCATAAGGTTCTAATTAGAGCAGGCAATGACAATAGAAAAGTAAGGTAAAATGATTATTAGGCTGGGTAGTAAAGGCTGCCTGGCCTTTTTATCTCTAATATTTCAGATACCCAACAACAAGCACTTTTCACCACGTTCTTCTTTGTGATCATATTTATATTGATGAGAGGCTTGTTTACGCCTATCGAAAGTATGCCCAAATGGGCGCAGTACCTGACCATTCCTAATCCTATTGCCCATTTCGTTCATGTGATGCGATCGGTCTTGCTCAAGGGGAGCACTTTTGTTGATGTCCTCTGGAATTTCCGGGCCACAGTTTTCATGGCAATAGCCCTTAATTTGTTGGCTATTTTGAGTTATAAAAAGGTTAATTGATAGTATTACTATTTTTTATGGAAGTTTTATTCCTTGCGCAAAACTTTCTTAAGGCTTGTCGGGTTATGGTGTTGTATGTTTAATAAAACACCACAAGAATTCCAAATCTATGACAACCAACGAAACGAAATGGTCGGCGGTTAAGCGATTTTTTAGTATGCTCAAATTGGATAATAGGGATATCACCTATGTCTATATCTATGCTATTTTCGCTGGCTTAATCACCCTTTCTCTGCCGCTGGGTATTCAGGCAATTATTGGTCTTATTGTAGGAGGTTCCTTATCGACTTCCTTACTAATTCTTGTTACTGTTGTTACGGTAGGTACAGCACTTACAGGTTTCTTGACTGTGATGCAAATTACGGTGACGGAGACCTTGCAGCGTCGTATTTTCGCCCGCTCAGCCTTTGAATTTGCCTACCGGATTCCAAAGCTGAACCTAGAGAAAATGCTTAAAGACTATCCACCCGAGTTGGTCAACCGCTTTTTTGATACCCTCACTTTACAAAAAGGAGTGCCTAAGCTGCTGATGGACTTTTCAACAGCAGGGCTCAACATTGTATTTGGTCTATTACTGATCTCTTTTTATCACCCATTTTTTGTCTTTTTCGGCATTATTCTATTGTTTTTGTTAGTCATTATTATCCGGATTACGGGACCAGGTGGTTTGAAAACCAGCTTGAATGAATCTAAGTACAAATACCAAGTGGTCTATTGGTTGGAGGAGATGGCCCGTGCTTTGACCACTTTCAAAATGGCCGGAGATGATAAACTGCCACTACGCCAAACGGATGATCTAGTCTCGAACTACCTTGATAATCGCAAGGCCCACTTCCGGATACTATTGATGCAATACGGAAATATTGTAGCCTTTAAAACCATCATCACCTTGGGCTTACTGCTGCTAGGGAGTTCTTTGGTGATTGACAACAGTATCAATATCGGACAGTTTGTAGCAGCGGAGATTGTTGTACTACAAATAATGAGCTCGGCAGAGAAGCTTATTCTGAGTATGGAAACCATTTATGATGTCTTGACAGCCGTCGAAAAAATAGGAGCGGTGGTAGATCTACCACTTGAGAGAAGAGATGGCATTGACTATGAGGAAATTGATAATGATAAAGGCTTGAATGTCAAACTCGAAAAAGTATGCTTCAAGTTTGAAGATTCTAATAAAAACACGGTAAAGGATATTCATTTGCATATGAAGCCAGGAGAGGTCCTGAATATTGCTGGCTATAATGGCTCCGGTAAGGCCACGCTTTCCCAGCTGATTTCTGGTCTATATAATCACTATCAAGGACAAATTAGTTTTAACGGCATTCCCCTCAAGAGTTTGAATAAATCAAGCTTGAGAAGACATATTGGGAATTATACCCAATTATCTGACATCTTTCGGGGCTCTATCCTTGATAACATCAACCTTGGCTACGATGATGTAGATCTAAAACAAGTGCTTTGGGCTGCCGAAAAAGCCGGATTGAACCAGCACTTAAGAGATTTACCCGATGGCTTCGATACGGAGCTAAAGCCAGGAGGTACCAATATTCCGGGTAGTATCAGAGCCAAGATATTATTAGCCAGAGCGATTGCCGCCAGACCTAAATTGATCGTTTTTGAAGAGTTCTTTGAGAAACTCGAACCAGCCGAGCAACTCCGCATCATTCGTTTTTTGACTAGAGAAAATCATGAATGGACCTTGGTTATTGTTTCTAATAATCCATTGATTGCTCAACATTGTGACCGTACCGTAATCATGCAAGAGGGCCGTATTGTGGAGGAGGGCCGATACGATCAAATACAAGGAAGTCCACACTTTGGACCTGTATTCAAAAATGATATTTCTGAATTATTCAGCCTTTAGCCTTATCCTATTGAGCTTGGATTCCTGGCTCCATTTTCCTGATCAATCAGGTAAAAGAAAAAGGTTTTAAAAGAAAAAGATCATGCTAAATATAACAAGTAATACCGTACAAGGAGAAGTCAAGCTAGAGGACTTTACCTGCCAGTCGAGAGTGAATCTGACCGACTCTCATGCTATGTTGACCAGATGGTTACTCGGGGCGCTTTTAGTGGTTGTCGTTATTCTCTTCTTGCCCTGGACACAGAATATTCAAGCAGATGGTAATGTGACTACGCTCCGACCAGAGCATCGGCCACAGACTATCCACTCTACCATTGCAGGTAGGATCGAAGAGTGGTACGTAAGAGAAGGGGAGGTGGTCAAAAAAGGAGATACCATCGCTTATCTATCGGAGATTAAAGCGGAGTATTTCGATCCGGATATTGTCAGTCGTACGCAGGAGCAAGTAGCTGCGAAAAGAGGAAGCGCTGATTCCTATGCCAACAAAGCAGTAGCCCTTGAACAGCAAGTCGTGAATATGCGCAGGGAGTTGAAACTCAAAAAAGAACAACTGCAAAATAAGATCATTCAAAGCCAGAATAAAATCACCTCAGATAGTATCCAAGTGGAGCGTGCAAAGATCGACTACGATATCGCGAAGCAGCAGTTGAAGCGGAGTGAGACCATGTATGGTAAAGGCTATATCCCACTCATAGAGTTGGAATCCAAGCGACTCAAGGTGCAGGAGACCAATGCCAAGCAAGTAGCCGCTGAACAGAAGTTTATCATCAGTAAAAATGAGCTACTCAATGCCCGCATTGCTTTCAATAATATTGATAACGAGTACCAGCAAAAAATCCAAAAAGCGGAGTCTGATCGCTTTGGGACTATTTCTCAACAGTTAACGGCCAATGCTGATGCAAATAAATTGCAGATTCAAGCTTCTAATTACGAGCAGCGGAGCCAATTTTATTACATCACCTCTCCTCAAGATGCTTATATCACACTGGCTTTAACTCCAGGTATTGGTGAAACGATCAAAGAGGGAGATGCGATTGTAAGCATAATGCCTGTTGATTTTGAACTAGCCGTAGAGATTTTTGTACGTCCTATGGACCTACCGCTAATCGAATTGGGCAATGAAGTACGATTCATTTTTGATGGCTGGCCTGCCATTGTTTTTAGCGGCTGGCCTACAGCTTCCTATGGTACCTTTAGTGGTAAAGTAGTAGCCATCGATAATAATATTAGCTCGAATGGGCGCTATAGAATATTGGTCTCCCCGGAAGATACCGAAAAGCCATGGCCATCTGCACTACGACCAGGTTCTGGAGCACAGGGAATTGCCCTACTGGGTAGGGTTCCATTGTGGTACGAAGTATGGCGAGAGTTGAATGGCTTCCCACCCGACTTGACAGGCGCGAATAAGGAAACAGATAAATCATTAGATAAATTGAAAGCACCGCTTAAATCAGTAAAATAAATGAAGCGATCTTTTGTGATTATTCTAATTCTATTCATCAGTAATGGACTGTGGAGCCAGACTAGTCAAGACAACTTGTCCCTGGATGACTACCTTAAACTGGTGATCAATAATCATCCAGTGGCTAAGCAGGCTGCTTTGATGCTAGCAGAGGCAGATGCCTACGTATTAAAATCACGGGGTGCTTTTGATCCTAAGATCAAAGGAGGTTTGGAGCAAAAGTCTTTTGATGGTAAAGAATATTTCACCATTGGTGAAGCCAAACTGGAGGTGCCTACTTGGTATGGCATCAAACTCAAAGGTGGCTTCAATTGGACAGATGGTATTTTTCTAAACCCTGAGCGAAGCTTGCCAGATGCTGGACAGGCGGAGTTAGGTATAGAGGTTAATCTACTACAAGGATTAGTGATTGATCAGCGCAGAGCTGATTTAGCACAAGCACAGCTACTGGCCAATTTGAATGATGCGCAGCGAATCAGTATGCTTAATGATTTATTACTAAAAGCAGCTAATGCTTATTGGGATTGGAGTTTAGCTCAGCGGAAAGTAGAGATCGATCAGAATGCTTTGGAATTGGCCATCAATCGACTCGCTGCCCTCAGGGTACAAGAGGAGCAAGGGTATAAATCTGCCATTGATACGCTAGAAAGCAGCATCCAGGTGCAGACTAGAAGAACTGCCTTATTTGATGCCCAAAACGAACTGCAAAAGTCCCGGTTGAAATTATCTAATTTCCTATGGACTCAAGACCTAACACCTATTGAGGTCATTCCAGGGACGAGATCCTTGACCCTAAATGAGCAACTCGTAGAGCAATTTACAGATACCCAATGGCAAGCATATAACCAACAGTTTGCCAGCGCTCAACCAGACTTGCTACAGTACAGATATCAAATAGAGCAATTAGAAATCGAACAACGCTGGCGGCGCGAGCAACTCAAACCCAAGCTGACAGTTTCCTATAATTTCCTGGCAGACGGGACCAGTTTTAATGCCTTTCGAGCAGATGATCGTTCGGCTTTTAATAATCTACTTACAGAGAATTATAAAGCTGGAGTGAATCTCTCCTTTCCACTTTTTTTGCGTAAGCAAAGGGCCAACCTCAACCTCAATCAAATCAAAATCCAGCAGACGGACTGGAAGCGCCAACAGAAAACCCTGGAGCTAGGCAATAAGATGGAGATGGCCTATAATCAATTGGAGAACCTCACCAAGCAGATAGATCAATACATTATTACCGTACGGGATTATACTTCCTTAAGAGATGCGGAAGTAGAAAAATTTGATCTGGGTTTTAGTTCATTTTTCTTGATTAATTCTCGGGAGCAAAAACTCATTGAAGCTCAAAAGAAGTTAGCTGAATTGCGTGCAAAAGGCTTAAAAACCAAGGTAGAAGTAAGGGCAATCTCCGGTCTTTTGCATACAGACTTTTAAACCTCTAGATCAAAAGCAGCATTAGGGAGGCAGGTGCCCGTACTACCATCTGGTAGCAAATATTTCCTGACCAATGCCTGAGCTTGAGGTAATTCGAAGACCTCGGCCATATTTCGAACGGCCCCCGCGGGTACGCCCGCTGTTTCCAAACGGGATAAGAGTTCGGCTCTATCCCATTCAGCAATTGCTGGAGCCAAGATATGGTTTAGTGCGGCTCTATTTTTGACGCGCTCGGAATTGGATTGGAAAGCTGCCTGCTGACTCACCTCTTCGATATGGATTACTTGGCATAATTGCTTGAATTGACGCTCCGTACCCGCTGCTAAAACTAGGGGCTTGCCATCCTTGCTTTGAAAGAGATCACCATAAGGGGCAATATTGGGATGTTGGGTGCCCATGCGTTGAGGAATATGCCCAGCTACTAGCCAATTCGTTGCTTGGTTGGCTAAGGAGGCTATAGCAGATTCTAGGAGTGAGGCCCTGACAATACTGCCTTGCCCCGTGCGCATTTTATGAATTAGGGCTACCAATAAGCCTTCTTTGAGTTGGTGAGCAGCAAGCAAATCAATCAATGCAACGGGCATCTTTGCAGGAGGCCCATCAGCATGACCTGTCATAAATAAGAAACCCGCTTCTGCTTGGAGGACCACATCAAATGCTGGCCGTTTACTATCCAAGCCAAAAGCAGAAAGGTGGGCAAAAATGAGGGCAGGATGGAGCTTGCGCAAATAGTTGGCATCCATGCGCATTTTCCTAGCCTTTTCAGGTGGGAAATTACTGATCACAATATCTGCTTCTTGAATCAACTGTATGGCCTGGTCTTGATCTGCTTTTTCTTTTAAATTCAGGAGGAATACCTGTTTACCATAATTCACCTGCTGGTAATAAGCGGAGAAAGTAGCATTGGCAGATTCTCCGGACACTTTCCAACGTCTAGTCACATCTCCACCAGTCGTTTTATTTTCAATTTTGATTACTTCAGCACCCATTTCTGCAAAAAACATACCTACCGACGGCCCTGCAAGAACGCTTGCTAGCTCTACTACTTTTAAGCTTACAAAGAATTGATCTTTAGGTATTTCCATCGCAAAATTTTTCTATAAAATCATTTTAATGATAACCCTCCTCCACTAATTCCCCACTAACCCTATTCCCCCCTCCAAACCTTGATAAACCTTCTAATCCTACTTACCCTACTCACTATATAACCTTATCAACTCATCAACTTATCAACTAATTCCCCACTAACCCTATTCACACTCCTAACCTTGATAAACCTTCTAATCCTACTTACCCTACTCACTATATAATCTTATCAACTCATAAACTCCTCAACTAATTCCAAAGGAACTACTATCTTTGCGCCATGGTTGAAAAAATTTTGATTCTCGATTTTGGTTCTCAATATACGCAGCTTATTGCTCGTCGAGTGCGAGAACTTAATGTATATAGCGAAATTGTACCTTACAATAAGATCCCTGATCTAGATACCAACTATAAAGGGGTAATTCTTTCTGGTAGCCCCTTTTCGGTGACAGATCCGCAGGCTTTACAAGTTGACTTAGATCAATTGGTTGGAAAACTTCCCGTCTTAGGGGTTTGTTATGGTGCTCAGTATATTGCTCAGCAATATGGTGGAAAAGTACAACGCTCCGAAAAGAGAGAGTACGGAAAGGCGCTACTTTCCGCACAATATTTAGATAACGATCTACTCAAAGGTATTGAAAAAGGTTCTCAAGTATGGATGTCGCATGGCGATACGATCATGGAGATTCCAAGCCAGTTTGAGTTAATTGCCGGCACAGAAGACATCCCGGTGGCTGCCTTCCAATCTAAAGATGCTGCTTTTTCCGCCCCCGTTTATTGCCTTCAGTTCCACCCTGAGGTGACCCATTCTCTGGATGGGGCACAACTGATAAAGAACTTTGTCATTGGTATTGCTGGCTGTAGTGGCGATTGGACGCCTGCTTCCTTTGTAGAAGATACCGTCGAGCAGTTGAGCAAGCAAATCGGCGAAGAGCACGTGCTCTTAGGCCTGTCTGGAGGTGTAGACTCCTCCGTAGCTGCTATGCTTTTACAAAAAGCGATTGGTGATCAATTGATTTGTTTTTTCGTGGATAATGGCTTGCTTCGTAAGAATGAATTCGAAGATGTATTGGCCTCTTATCGAGGTTTGGGGTTAAATGTAGTAGGTGTAGATGCCAAAGAACAATTTTATACTGCACTCAAAGAGGTAACCAATCCCGAAGCTAAACGCAAAGCCATAGGTCGAGCATTTATTGAGGTTTTTGAAGCGGAAGCTCATGCACTAGAGGAGAAAGATCGCCAGATTGCCTGGTTGGGACAGGGGACGATTTATCCAGATGTGATTGAGTCCGTTTCGGTGCATGGTCCCTCTGTGACGATTAAATCACATCATAATGTGGGAGGTCTTCCTGATCGACTGAAATTGAAAATAGTGGAGCCTTTACGAATGCTTTTTAAGGATGAAGTGAGGCGAGTTGGTAAGGAGTTGGGACTTCCAGATTTTATTGTTGGACGCCATCCATTCCCTGGTCCTGGCTTAGGAATTCGCATATTGGGAGATATTACTGCCGAAAAGGTGCGACTATTACAAGAAGCAGATGCTATATTTATTAATAACTTGCGTAAATTTGGTCTTTACGAGCAGGTTTGGCAAGCCGGTACCATCCTTCTACCTGTACAAAGTGTAGGCGTGATGGGAGACGAACGCACCTATGAACAAGCTGTAGCACTCAGAGCTGTCAACTCTGTAGATGGGATGACCGCCGAGTGGAGCAAGCTACCCTATGACTTCTTGGCAAAAGTATCGAGCGAGATCATTAATAATGTAAAAGGAATTAATCGTGTTGTTTATGATATCAGTACAAAACCGCCTTCGACTATTGAGTGGGAATAGTGTGCTTGCACTACTTATTGGGGTGTTTGTTTTTATGCAATCTTGTGGGTCGCTTTCACCAGCCTCTACTGGTGGTGTGAAAGATAAACCTACAAAAACAGAGCCTACCGAACAGGATGAAACGCTGCCGCCTATCGAGGGGACTAGGGTTTATGATCCTGTACAACAAAAGTGGGTCACTATAGATACCAAACCCAAAGAAAAAATGGATACCCTGCAATTTGCAGAGGCACCTACTAGTCAGATCCCTCCCATCACTATGGATGGTGTAGACCGCTATTTGCCAGAAGGTTTGTCGACTACTGAGGTATCCGGCCAGTATAATATAAGTGTTTTGTTGCCTTTTATGGCGAATCGAACCAATGCGGAAACCGAAAAAATAACGGATCCTCGTTCCAACTTTGCTTTGCAATTTTATAGTGGGATGAAATTGGCTTTGGAGAAATTGGAAGGCACAGATATTGGTCTCAATATCAATGTGATGGATACCGAATCTAATCCTGCCAAGGTAGAGCGTTTGTTAGATACTCGCTCAGAGATGCAGCAATCGAATATTATTATCGGTCCATATCGAAGAGATAATATTAAGCTGGTAGCAGAATTTGCCAAGCAAGAAGGCAAGTTAATGATCTCTCCATATAGCGCTTCTACTAACTTGACCGAGGGGAATCCTAACTTTATACAGGTAAGTCCCTCTCTTTTTACACACTGTGAAAATTTACTGCAACACGCTCGCACGGTCAATGAGTTTGAACCAGAAGAAATTCTCCTCATCAGTAGAGACATACCAATTGAATTGATGGGTGTAGCGACCATTCAGAAAGAGCATTTTAATGTTTTGGGGACCACTTTTGCAGATTCACTCCAACATATTGTCGCACCCGCGAACTCAGAGGAACTTTTTGATTTTGATATCAACCCTTACTTTGAAGCGGAAGATAAGCTAGCTGTGATTATTCCTTCTTGGGCTGACGAGACCTTTGTTTATGGCTTATTGAGGAAAATTGATCTAGCTAGAAAAGAGTACCAACGTGTGGTGGTTTATGGTATGCCCCAATGGATGGATTTCGAGCAGATTGATTTCGAGTATTATGAGAAATTAAATGTTCACATCAGTGCAAATGCCTACGTTGATAATAAAGATGATGAGGTGAAGCAGTTTAGACGTAATTTCTACGACCAGTTTGGAATCTTACCCAATGAGACCGCTTTTTTAGGTCATGATATTACGATCTTCTTGGCACAGCGTCTACAAACAGAAGGTGTAGATTTCATAAAGCGCTTGGATGGAAATCCACAAACCTTGATGCATACAAGATTTGATTTCCAAAAGGTTTATCAAGATGATCCTTCTGCTGTAGAGTTGCAATTGATTGACCGTATGGAGAATAAGTATGTCAATATCCTGGAGTTTAGTAATTATTCCTTCCAGTTGTCCAATAATTGATGGTCTATGCAGGAAGCATTCAAAGGGTTTCCCTAAGTAGGGTTTCAAGAATGACAATATTCACGCATTAGCTCACGTACTCATTGGCATATTCACACACTACATCATTACATCACTACATAATCAATAAGCATCAAACCTCGTCGTCTAAATAGAATAAAGGAGGTGGTTCAAAATCGCCAATTTGACCTTACAGTGGTGCTGGAGAATGTCCATGATCCCTTTAATATTGGAGCAGTTTTGCGTTCCTGTGATTCTGTAGGAATTCGAGAAATATTTGTCTTATATACAGAGCCAGGTTTGTTTGAAAATCGCCTGAGTATTGGGCGTCGTACAGCGATGGGGTCTCAAAAGTGGGTAGATGTACATCTGTATAAAGCGATCGAACCTTGTTTTCAACACATTAGACAACACTACGATAAGGTGTACGGCACCTATATAGACGAGACTTCTAAATCTATCTATGATTATGATCTCACTCAAAGTGTAGCCCTACTCTTTGGAAATGAAAATGGTGGACTTTCTGACGAACTTCGAAAGCAAACAGATGGAAACTTTCTCATCCCGCAAAGAGGTATGGCTCAAAGTCTGAATATCTCTGTGGCGGCAGCGGTCAGTGTATACGAAGCAATGCGCCAGCGTACCGAAGTAGGCATGTATGGCCAGCATAACCCGGCCAGTCAAGATCAATTAGAAGACCTGACCCAAGATTATATTCAGCGCCACGAGAGCGAATATGATGGAAAAGATATTGAGGCGAAAGAGTGATGAATTAAAGATGTAAAGCATCTTTACGAGACAAAAGTACTTCTTCTGTTTCTTCCCGCTCGGGATCTGGCACACAGCAATCTACTGGACAAACCGCAGCACATTGTGGCTCTTCATGAAAACCCACACACTCTGTACATTTATCAGGAACGATATAGTAGAACTCCTCAGAGACCGGTTGGTTTTGATCATTGGGCCCAACAGCTACGCCTGTCTCAAGGGTATAAGATTCACTGACTCCTGTACCATCTGAGATGGCCCACTCGACACCTCCCTCGTAAATGGCATTATTAGGGCATTCTGGTTCGCAAGCACCACAATTAATACATTCGTCGGTAATCATTATTGCCATAGCAAATCTTGTTTTATTGTTTCTAATGCTAACACCCAAAGAGGTGCTTAGTTTAGTTGGGCAAAAATAATAGACTTTAAACTAAAAACCCATTTTCTTTTTCAAATTTCTAATCTATACTTTAGAGAAGTAGATTAAAGTTAAGATTTCCGGGCTTACTAGCCTTTTAAGGAAAAAGAAAAAGAGCAATTTGACCTGATTATCGGTAGTTTTTTTTCAGTAAAAGGTAGTTTTTTACAGAAAACGGTGAAATATGTAAAAAATATCGTATACTTGTACTGGTTATCTCAAATACCGATTATACGAAAAACAGTCTGTCTAGGACTGGTCATAATTCCACTACCGTAAAGGTGAAGTCCTTCCTACCTGACTTCACCCTTCTTTTTTAGCAGAAAGCAATACGTCTTCTTTTTGATAAATATCGTGGTCAAGAATATCTTTTATCTAGTTCCGATTTTACTTTTTTGAGCATTTTTAATCGCCAGTATATCACCAATAATAATAGCGTGAGAATGGCAACATTTTCTAAAACAGCGGTGATCTCACTTGTAAACAATAAATAAGCTACCACGATTCCATAAAAAATATTGAAGACAAGGATGGCTCGAACCTGATCCAGGTATGATCTCCTTTTTCTATCTAGTTCTTCTATAGTTAATTGATCTAATGTTTTTATTGACATAGCGATAGGATTTATGGAAAATGTAAGTGATGTACAAATCTGTAATCAAGTGTTATTAAAATTAAAATTATACCCAATTAATCTCTTTTTTTTAATTCCATCAACTCATCAATGCTGCTTCTCAGTGGTTTCATTATATTTGGCAACTGCAAAAAGAAATCGAAAGCCTAATATTAAATCATTAGATCAATACAACCAGCCTGCGCTGAGGCTTCGGCAGGCAGGCACTACATCATTTTTACCTAAATGGCGAAAAGCAAAACAAAAAGTAAGAAGGTCACTCCATTAATGCAGCAATACTTCAAAGTCAAGGCGAAATATCCTGACGCAATACTGCTGTTTAGAGTAGGTGACTTCTATGAAACATTCGGAGAAGATGCCGTTAAAGCCTCCCAAGTTCTAGGCATTATACTCACCAGTAGAAATAATGGTGGAAGCGATATCGAGTTGGCGGGTTTTCCACATCACTCCATGGACCTTTATCTGCCACGTCTGGTGAAAGCAGGATATCGAGTGGCTATCTGCGAACAACTAGAAAAGCCCAGCCCACAAAAGAAAATTGTCAGGCGAGGTGTTACGGAAGTTGTCACGCCAGGTATTGCTGTAGACGATAAACTGTTAGATCATAAATCGAATAATTTCTTGGCTTCCATCACCTGGGGAAAAAAAGGGCAGATGGGGATCGCCTTTCTAGATATTTCAACTGGGGAGTTTCTAGTTGCGGAAGGAGAAATGGCACAGGTGGAGAAATTGGTCCAAAGTTTTCAACCTTCAGAGATTATTTTATCCAAGGATCGAAAGAAAGACTTTGAAGCTAGATTCGGAGATCGTTTTTATACCTTCTTACTTGATGAATGGGTATATACTATCGATTTTACCAGAGAAAAACTCTTGGAGCATTTCCAGGTTTCTTCCTTGAAAGGGTTTGGAGTAGAAGATTATGATTTAGCGCAAATTTCTTCTGGCGCCATTTTACATTATCTGGCTACCACTGAAAATAAAAACCTCAAGCACATCAATGCGATCAGTAGAGTACATACAGATCGCTATGTTTGGCTAGACCAATTCACGATACGCAACCTGGAATTGATCTTTAGTCCGCATGAAACAGGCATTCCTTTGATCAAGATTTTAGATCAAACAGTGTCGCCGATGGGCGCAAGGTTGTTGAAAAAATGGGTAGTACTTCCGTTGAAAAGCCTCAAAGCTATTGAAGCTAGACATGATGTGGTAGATTATTTCTACCAGGATATTGGCCAGCGACAAGATTTGGAGGGCCTCATTCGACAAGTGGGAGATTTGGAACGACTGATCTCTAAGGTGCCAATGGCTAAAATAAATCCTAGAGAAGTTGTACAATTGAAAAAGGCCATGCAGATTATTCCTGCTACCAAGGAATTATTGACCAGCACCAATAATGAATATCTCGTACGGATTGCAGATGGCCTCAATCCTTGTACCCAATTGGTGGACTTGGTGCAAAAGCACCTTATGGAAGAACCACCCGTAAACCTGAATAAAGGCGGGGTGATCGCAGACGGCTGTCATGGGGAACTGGATGATTTGAGGACTGTAGTGAAAAATAGTAAAGACCTCTTGCTCGGTATTAAAGAAAGAGAAGCTGAAAAAACAGGTATTACCAACCTGAAAATTGGCTTCAATAATGTCTTTGGCTATTATTTGGAGGTTACTAATAAATACAAAGACAAGGCACCTGAGGAGTGGTTACGCAAACAAACGCTCACCAATGCAGAGCGGTATATCACCGATGAACTTAAACAGCTAGAATCCAAAATACTTGGTGCCGAAGACCGTATCCTTGAGTTGGAGCAACAGATTTATACCGATCTCATCTTTAAGTTAGCGGACTTTATACAGCCTGTTCAGTATAATGCCAGCATGGTTGCCCGTTTAGATTGCCTTTTGAGTTTCTCAAAAATTGCCCTCAAATATGAGTATGTGCGACCACAGATGAATGAGCAGTTCGTCATTGATATCAAAGAAGGTCGACATCCTGTCATTGAGCAGCAGTTGGCTTTAGGAGAGAATTATGTACCCAATGATGTCTTTTTAGATACCGATGAGCAGCAGGTCTTGATGATCACTGGGCCGAATATGGCGGGTAAATCGGCCTTGCTTCGGCAGACGGCTTTGATCGCTTTGATGGCTCAAATGGGGTCTTTTGTACCAGCGGCAAGTGCCAAGTTGGGTTTGGTTGATAAAGTTTTTACCAGAGTTGGAGCCTCCGATAATATCTCTTCAGGCGAATCTACTTTTATGGTTGAGATGAATGAGACCGCAAGTATCATGAATAATGTCTCTGATCGATCATTGGTCTTGTTAGATGAAATAGGGAGAGGAACTAGTACCTACGATGGCATCTCTATTGCCTGGTCGATTGCAGAGTTTTTGCATAATAATGGAAAGGCCAGACCGAAAACGCTATTCGCTACCCACTACCACGAATTGAACGAATTGGCCAACCGCCTAGATCGGGTCAAAAACTACCATATTGCGACCAAGGAAATTGGACAAAAGGTCATCTTTTTGCGCAAGCTTACACCAGGTGGTAGCCACCATAGCTTTGGTATTCATGTAGCAAGAATGGCAGGTATGCCTAGAGATATTGTCCAACGAGCTGCTCAAATATTGGTGCAATTGGAGCAAAAATCAATTGACCAGCAGTCTCAAAATGGAGAAGTTTCTGCTCCTAAAGCAGACCTCGATAAAATTATTGCAGACAATTATCAACTCAATATCTTTGAAACCGTTGATCCAATAGCTGGTAAGCTCAAAGAGGAATTATTAGATTTAGATATTAATGGGATGACACCCATCGAATGCATGATGAAACTCAATGAACTCAAAACTTTGATCAGAGAAAGTGCAGCTGAATAATTCCAACATCACCACATCAAAACATCACCACATGAAAATAGCCCTAATTGGATACGGCAAAATGGGTAAAACCATCGAAGTACTGGCTGAAGCCGACGGACATGAAATTGTACTGAAGATTGACCAAGATAACTACGATGAGCTCACTAGGGAGCATTTGCAGCGAGCGGATGTTGCCATAGAATTTACCAGGCCAGAAAGTGCCTATTCTAATATTGTTGCTTGTATCAAAGCAGGGGTTCCTGTGATCTCAGGTACTACCGCATGGTTGGATCAATACGAGGAGGTCGTACAGGTATGTAAGGCGGAAGGAGGAGCATTTTTCTATGCTTCAAATTATAGCATTGGAGTAAATATTCTCTTTGCGATCAACCGCCAATTGGCAAAATTAATGAATGACCAAGCTCAATACGAAGTTTCTATGGAGGAGATTCATCACACCGCCAAATTAGATGCACCAAGCGGCACAGCCATCACACTGGCCGAAGGAATCATCGAGCAAGTAGAGCGCAAGGATGATTGGGTGAATGATGAAAATTCGGGCACCAATGAATTATCGATTATCTCCAAGCGCATAGATCCAGCGCCAGGTACACACGTGATTCAATACAGCTCGGTCATAGATACGATCACCCTCAGTCACGAGGCGCATACGAGAGCGGGTTTTGCACGTGGAGCGCTGGCAGCAGCTCTGTGGTTGGTCGGTAAAAAAGGGGTCTTTGGTATGAAAGATATGCTTGGGTTTTGAAAGAAAAGATGACTACCTACGCTCAGGCTTTCGGTTTGGGTATACGCATTAAAATAAAACTTAAAAAGAAATGATTTTACTGGAAATAAAGCGTGAAAAAGATCATAAGTGAAGTGCGGGAGGCCGCCTAGGCATTGTTTGAGCGGAGCGAGTTTGGCTAGGCAAGATTTTTTTGCTTCGTTTTTGTATCGAATGATCCCGAAGTAAATTCGGGAAAGATGCTAGAGCGGTTTTGAATTGAAGGTTCAGTAGAAATTATAAAAAATTGCAGTGTGGTTTTTAGTGAGTTTGCCCTAGCTTTCGGTAGGTAAATAATTTTTTAATGATTAAATATTGTAATATTCCAAACATTACTTGTCGGCCGAAGCTTTAGCGTAGGCAGGCACCATTGCAAATAAAGCTATGAAAAAACGAATGCTACTTTACCTCCTTCTTCTACCACTTCTGTTTCTCATCTACGTAATAGGAGCTATCCTTCATGGATCGATGAATGATTTTCAACCCGATCTAGCGTCTGCTACGGAGATGTTTTCTCCAGGGACGCAGCCCCTAATCCAAGACTCCGTATTGAGTTTTGGGATATGGAATCTCGGTTATGCTGGGCTAGGGGAGGAGTCAGATTTTTTCTATGAAAAAGGTTCCTTGTTGAGTAATGGTATGATGGTGAGACCACCTAGGGAGATATCGCAGAAAAATTGGAAAGGCATCGAGCAAACTATCCGTTCTACCAAAACGGATTTCTGGCTTTTTCAAGAAGTAGATAAAAACTCCAAGCGAAGTTATGGATTGAATCAGATGGAAGCCATCCAGGCTTTACTGCCCGGCCAAATGGCCTCTTTCGCCGTGAATTACAAGGTAGCACGCGTACCTGTACCTGTCTTACAGCCTTGGAAAGTGTATGGTAAAGTAGAAAGTGGTTTGGGCACCTTCGCAAGCTATCAGGCCAAGGAGGAAAAGCGCTATCAACTACCTGGAGATTTTAGTTGGCCGATGCGTGTATTTAGTCTGGATCGTTGCGCGGCCTTGTACCGTTTTCCTCATGCCAATGGAAAAGAGCTAGTAGTGATCAATATCCACAATTCTGCCTACGACGATGGAAGCCTGAAAGCGCAGCAGATGAATTTTCTAAAAGATATCTTCCAGGCTGAATATGAAAAAGGCAACTACGTCATCGTTGGTGGTGATTGGAACCAATGTCCTCCTTTTTTCAAGTTTGATACCTTTATGCCTGGACAGGGAGGCGACTATGTCCAGCAAAATATCGAAGCCGAAATAATGCCGAATAATTGGCAGTGGATTTATGACGCTACCATACCAACGAATCGTAAAGTCAGCGAACCCTTCCAAAAGGGCAGTACCTTTGTAACTTTGATCGATTTCTTTCTAGTATCTCCTAATGTGAAGGTGAGAAAAGTGAAAGGGATTAATCTAGATTTTCAGTTCTCAGATCACCAGCCTGTTTGGATGGAAGTGGAGCTACTCTAGTTCGGCAATTTTTTCTAGGAGCCATTTACGGGTTGTAGTTGATAATTTCTTTTCCTTAGATAAAGTACCCTTTAGTTTTATAATAGCTTTTTGATCATTAGGATTGATATTAATTAATTTCTTGGTAAGACTGATCAGGGTCTTAAACAACATTTTTTTAGAATCTGGAATAAGTTTGTTTCTATTTAGGAAAGCTCTGAAGCTATCAAGAAAAAATGACAATGGATCAAAGTCTTGAAGTTCATAATAAGTCATGAGTAAAATTGTTTTACTATTAAGACTGTAATAAATATCGTCGTACTCGATATTCCTTAATACTTTCAGAACCTCCTCATATCTTTTTTGAGCAAATAGATAAAAGGCAGTATTATAGATTACTGCGTTATCTTTATGCTTTGGATTAATATAATCTCCGTATTCTTCAATGAACTTTTTTACCCATTCAAATTTTTCTAGCCTAATTCCTACTCCAATTACGTTGTTAAATGTCCATTGGGAAAGTTGACCAGTGTCATCAATAACGGA
Source organism: Saprospiraceae bacterium (assembly GCA_042095835.1). Classification (GTDB taxonomy): domain Bacteria; phylum Bacteroidota; class Bacteroidia; order Chitinophagales; family Saprospiraceae; genus DATFKA01. The sequence goes on along the minus strand of JBELML010000021.1, from coordinate 43,907 downwards.
TTGGACATAGCCATTATATAATAAGAATAACTCTTCAAGAAAAGATGGATCACCAGTATTTATTTTTCTAATGCAGTGATTAATACCGGCTGTATAAATTGGGATGGCTTCATGAGAAACAAAATATTTGATATTTTTTTCGAGTTGTTCCTTAAAAAGGAAGTAGTATTCATTTTGTTCTGGATATTTATTTAGAAGGTACATACTATGATACACACTAACTGCTGGAGATTTGTTATTGTTATGATTTATTAATTGCATGATTACATCTACATGTTCAATTTTAGCGTCTAACTGCCCATCAAGTCTATTCCAAACCTCAGCATCATAACTTAGCCTTAATTTTTCAGAAAAATAATAGTCGTCAAGATTATTAGATAACTCTGAAAATTCAGTCGAAATTTTTTTCTTCTGTTCACCATCCGTTTCAATATCGTGTAATAACTTTAGAGCCTGATAATTGAATAGATGATAATCAGCGTTTCTAATTATGCTTTTTTCTTTTTGCTCTTTGGTTGCTTTCTTTGCTGAAGAATATAGTTTTTCTAGCTTTCTATCCACAATTGCTTGAAGCAAAAAATTGTTTTGATAAAAGTGGTTGTTCTCATAGACCTGTAAGGCCAAAAAATTTTCTACATGTTTTTGCAGGTCAGAGAGATACTTTCTGAAACGAACATCGTCATAAGATTGATTAGGTTGTATTTGTACCCAGACCTTAGCTTTATCGATTTCTTTCTCTTTTTTTGATTGGAGATTTTTCTGGATAATGTTGAAGAGATCAACCAAGGGTTGATTCTTATTGAAGTAAGGAGATTGGATATATTTCAAAAATTTGCCACGTTCTCGGTTCGTTAAGCTTTGTAATACCAAATAAACCTTGGTGTCATTCATATTTAACTACGGCATTTTTTGTAAATTTAGGGAATATATTTAATTTAGCCAGTGATCCCAAGTGAAAGGGAAATAGGCTTTCTTATTTTTATGTTAATGGCCGTAGAAAGACCTAGTTAAAAGCAATGAAAAATCCAGAGTGACCATGAATATATTTTTACACAAAAAGCAATTTTTGCTGCTTTTTCTTTTGTACCTGTATTTCCCACTGGCAGGTCAACAAGTGGACACCGTTGTGTACGCCAACCCTGGCGAACCTATAAACTTTTCTTTTTCTCATTTTAATGAATCAACGATTGGTATCAATCTACTACAAGCACCATCTAATGGTGAGCTAGTGGGACCTGATGTAGTGATTGATGCACACCTTACTTACGAATTTACTTATCAGCCTAATCCAGATTTTCTGGGATTAGATATTTTTACCTTTACACGTATTGCTTGTCCGACTATATTTTCCTGTTTAGATACTATGGTCGTACTTGTAGAAGTGAGAGAACCAACTGTTGATGCCAAGCAAGACATCGCTTTTGCTATGCTCAATAGCGGACCAATCGAAATAGATGTACTGAAAAATGATCAGAGTGAATCTGGAGATTTAGAGATAGCCAATATTCCGATGGTCAACAATGGAGAGGTCCTTATTGATGCAGAGGGTAAGCTATTTTTTCAGCCCACTCCTGGTTTCCAAGGTATTGCAAGTTTCAACTATAATGCTTGTAATGATTATGGAACCTGTGATATGGCCACCGTGAATATTGTCGTAAATGATGTACTCCCTGGAGAGTCTGATACTTTGCGCATTTTTACGAGTATCAATGAGCCTATTCCAATCCTTACGCCTTCGGATTATAATCTGGATGAAACACCTGAAAATGGAGTTTTTGAGCAGTTTAACGAGGACCTTCCGCTTTATACGCCAGACAATGATTTTGTAGGTAAAGATTATATATCCTTTTCTTATGGGGCTTTTGCTCAAACGGTGGAGGTGAATGTGATGAACTACCTCAAGAATCAATTCTTGGTTAATGATAAAGCCTACGTTACACCGGGACAGAGTATTGAAATTGACATTTTCTCCAACGATGATTTGAATGGTTTTCCTTGTTTAGAAAGCCTAGGGCAGCCTAAATACGGGTCGATTACAATTGATCAAGAAAATTCGGGTATCCTGACTTATCGGGCACCAGCTGATTTTGTGGGTATCGATGAGTTTGAATACGCCGCCAAAGATGCTAATTGCCAAGGAGCGGTGGAAACGGCTAAGGTGTCCGTTTTTGTAAGTAAATACGAACCGGCTGCTGCCAAATATGAAATGTCAACCCCGAAGATGACCCCTTTGGTGATTGGCTATTATGTGCCCATTCAGAATTTTGAACTCAAAATAAAACAGCAACCGCGCTTAGGTAAACTACAGTTTTTAGCTGGAAAAGTAGATACCCTCATTTATGGTCGTCAGATCACAGGGGAGAACTTGATGATATACTGGCCTTCTCAGGATTTAGAAAGTGCCACAGATGAATTTGAAGTGACCTATTGCTTAAAAGGTCAAGCTAATACAGGTAGTTTAGATTTCTTTTCATTGGGTGGATCAGATTGTGCCTATGAGAAAGATGTCAAGATTCAAGTCGATATCTTGGATATTGGCAATGGAGAAACACCTCTTTGTTTTGGAGATTGCATCTGGTCTGGAGATACCAACTTTGATGGTATCGTCAACCTGGAAGACCTTTTACCCATTGGTCAGCAAATGGGACAAAGTAGTGCACCACGTGAAGATTTAGGTTTTACCGATTGGTTTGGAGAAGAAGTGACCTCTGAGGTGTCTTCAGTTAAACATATTGATACAGATGGTGATGGTTTAGTCACCTCTGCTGATACTGCAGCGATTAACGCTTTCTTTGGCAGAACCCATTCCATGACGAATGCCAAGATTCCAACTTATGATTACCAAATTTATCTAAAAGGAAATTCTACGCTTCGTCCTGGTGATATGTTCGAGCTGGATATTTATATAGGCTCCGAAGATGCTCCAGCAATTGATTTATATGGATTTTTATTCAATCTTCCTTACAACACTAGATTCTTTAAGCCAGAATCTATGGAGATTGATTTTGCGGCTAGCAGTTGGATGACTTACAATTCGCCTACGCTTGATATGGCGAATAACGATGGCCAAGGAAGGTTATCGGCTGCCTTTACGCGCACCAACCAAATTGCTGTGAGTGGGTTTGGTAAGGTTGGAACAATGCGCGGGGTAGTAGAAGACGTTCTAATTATTAAAGATGCTGATGGAAAGATTGAAATTGAAATATCAGACTTACTAGGAACCACTGCTACCAATGGCTCAGGAGATGCCTACGGTGTGAAAGTCGCCCCATTTACGATTACTATTGATTTAGAGGCAGAAACTCAGCCTGAAGAGGAAGATGATGATGAATCAGAATTAGATCCATTGGATCCAGGAGATCTTTTACTGTATCCCAATCCCGTTCAGGATAGGTTGAATCTATATCTAAATGGTGGTCGCCAAATCGATAGGGTACAATTATTTGACTTGAACGGCCGCCTGTTGATAGACTCTGGTCGTATTGGCAATCGTGCAGCAACTTTAGCTATCCCGAATGTCAGTGATGGTTTATATCTAGCCAAGATATTTTCTGACAATCAATTAATTAGCCGTAAGGTGCAGATTACCAAAGCCTTAGGAAAATAGTAGACTTATTGTTAGGTGATTTCGGTAGATATATGTAATATTGTAAATCGAAAAAACGTTAATAAGAAAAAAACATATACGACTATCGTCGTTCAAGAATTATATTCATTGCTTTATTTTATATTCGTGGAATTATAATCATTGCTAGTAGAAGTCGCCCATACGGGCGGCTTTTTTTGATTCCCCTCTACTTAATTTCACAATCTAGGAAGATTCTCTACGCCGACCTTAGAGGAAAATGCTTTCCAAGTTTCAGTTTTTTATTTATTTTTCTCACATTTTTTTATATAAAAAATTGATTTTAAGGCATTTGTAAATTTTAATTTTGATTAAAAATTCACAAAGCGCTCAAAGTGTCTTTGAATACTCATCTACATTGGTGCATATTTGTAATGTGATAAGGAGGAAGGTATTAAAAATGCCGACCACGTGGGATTGATAAAGATCAATTTAGAAATATGTTCATGGGATTATAATACTGGTATTGGGATGTATTTTATGCATCCCAAATGCCAGGTTTTTAAAACCTGATCAAAGATATATCGGTGAGTGAGATAGGATATGAGGCGTGTGATTTGAGGTAGAAGCTTACCCTTTCATTTGGATATGTTCATGGGATTATAATTATTGTGCCAAGGCCGCATCTACAAAGATGCGGCTTTGTACTTTCTAGCTGACAGGAAGCGTCTACAATCTATTCTTATTAATAATCTCCAATAACTCATCTCGATAGTTTTTACCAATCGGAAGATGTTTAGCTTTTCCTTTCTCCATGACTTCTACCATATTGCCGACAATGGCGTTGATACGATCCAAGTTGACAATAAAGGAGCGGTGAATACGCTTAAAGTGCTCTGAGGGAAGTTTGCTTTCCAGGCTTTTCATCGTTTGTAGAGTGATGACCCGATCGGCATCTTGTCTAATGATAACATAGTCTTTCAAACCTTCGATATAGATAATATCGCGGTAATTCACCTTGATGAGTTTCTTATCTGCTTTGACAAAGATAAACTCCTTGTTGTCACTTGCTTCAGCTTCTGAATCTCCTTCTGCATTGACATTTCTTTGGAGCTGTATTTGCTCGCTTGCTTTGTTGACCGCCTTCATGAATCGATCAAGGGAGATGGGCTTGAGTAGATAGTCTAAAGCATTCAGCTCAAATCCTTCGATGGCATAATTGGGATATGCAGTGGTGAAAATAACGATCGGTGGGTCTACTAGGGTCTTCAGAAAATCTATGCCCGTTAGTTGTGGCATTTGGATATCTAAAAACATAAGATCGACCTTGTGGTTCTTTAAGGCTTCATTGGCTTCTAGCGCATTGCTACACTTTTGCAATAAATTCAAGTCTGGTAATTTCTCGATATAAGTCTCTAACACGTCCTGAGCCAAAGGCTCGTCATCAACAATGATTACATTAATCATATTTCAAAATTTGTTTATTATTATTTTAGTAGATAAGGCTAGGAGTTGAGAAGTCAAGAAGTTGAAATCTTTCATACTTCTTAACTTTTCAACCTTTCAACTTCTCAACTCTAATTTAATTCCAAGTGTAAATCTACGGCGTAGGTTTTTGGGTTGTTATCAATTTTTAAATCATATTGTTCTGGGTAGATTAAGTTTAAACGGCGATGGATATTGACCAATCCTATTCCTCCACTTTTGGGCTTATTGGGCTGCTGTAGAGGAATATGGTCTGGTTTACTATTCTCAATATTAAAATGGATATCGTTATGCTTGACCTCCAAAAGGATGTTCACAAAGCCTTCGGTGATATGATTATTTAAGCCATGTTTAAAGGCATTCTCGAGAAAAGGAATAAAGATCAGTGGAGCGATAGTCTGCTCACTCAAATCTCCCTTAACATCAAAGTTGATCGATACATTTTGACCTTGCCTCAAACTTTCAAGGTCGATATAGTTGCGGATATAGTTCACTTCTTTACTCAGGAGTACTCTTCGCTCATTGCACTCGTAGAGCATATAACGCATCATCTCGGATAGTTTGATAACAATCTCAGGGGCCTTATCTGATTTTTTTAGAGTCAAAGCATACAGATTGTTGAGCGTATTGAAAAGAAAATGCGGATTGATTTGTGATTTGAGAAAACGCAACTCCGACTGCATCGTTTGAGTTTGTAGTTCTTGTTTCTCCCGTAAGTTGCGTACCCAATCGGTTGTGATCTTGAAGACGGTCGAGGTACTACTCACCAAAAAGGCAAAGACAAAAAAGGAAAACTGATTCCTGATAATTGCTTGCTGGGTATCTTCATAGCCGTGGTTGATGAAATACAAAATCAGCATTTGCAGCGGCGTCAAAATCAAAGCACTCAGAATAAGTAAGGCCGCATAGGTCATGAACTTATTCTTAGTGAGATAGTTGGGGATGAGGTATAAAAGATTGAAGTACACCAAGACCCCATAAAAGACGACATAGATGATACCGTCGGCCAAAGCGTATAAGAAACCACGCTCCGTACCAATCCCAATTAATAGTATAATCAGGACGCCTACCCAGAATAGCAAATGATAAACACCCCGATTCCCGACGAAATCAAGTAGGCGCTCACGAAAAGACATCTGATTATAATTGGAAGTTGCTACACTCATCATAATTGGAATAATCAAAACAAATCAAATTCAATATAGCGAATACTTCCAAATAGTTCGACGAAACCTAGTAGCTATTCTTTGAATACCAGTGACACACTATACCAAGCACAGGGAATGATGCAGTTTTTTAAGGATTAAATGTTGTAATATCACTACGCCACTATATCTCTGTGCTAGTACATCTCTACACCAACATATCACCATGTCTTCGCCTCACCTCATCGCCACGTCCTACTAACAACTAGCCACCAAGGCACGAAGACACTAATGTGTTTTTTCTAGTAAAGAACTGGTTTCTAGGATTCTCATTGTCTCCGCTCTCCAGGTCACTCTATCTCCGCTCTCCACATCACCACATCATCATGTCTCCATGTCTTCCTAAAGTCTCCAAGTCACAACGTCCCCAAGTCCCCATGTCTTCCACATCGCCATGTCACCACATCACCCCATCTCCACGTCCCCCCATCACCATGTCTCCACATCATCATGTCTCCATGTCTTCCACATCGCCATGTCTCCACATCATCATGTCTCTATGTCTTCCCCATCGCCATGTCTCAACATCATCATGTCTCCATGTCTTCCACATCGCCACATCGCCACATCATCATGTCTCCATGTCTTCCACATCGCCACATCATCATGTCTCCATGTCTTCCACATCGCCACATCAACACATCACCACGTCTCCACATCACCACGTCTCCACGTCCCCAAACTATTCTTCCAAAAAAATCACCATACCTCGCTCTAAAGGGTTCAATTCTGCTTTCAAGGTATGGAATAAGTCTTGGCCATATTTTAAATAGAGTGGTAAGAAATTGTCATAGCGTTCTTGCAGGCCATTGCCTGGGAAAAACTTCTCTTTTAATCCTCGGATTTGATTTAAGGAAGTCTCGTATTTCTGTTTTTCGGCACGCATGAGGCGACCTTCTAACTTTTCAATAGAGTTGATGATTTTGGCATTTTCTGCCAGTACCTTTTTCTCCAGACTGGGATCCACTTCCTTTGCTTTTTGGCTGACCTGCAATAAAATGGAGGCTAGACTAGACTTCTCATCGTTGAGGTTGATCTCATTTTCTGTATTTTCAGCTACAAAGGATTGTACGAGCGGCTCTTCATCTTGGAATAAATCATGAATACTCAAGTCTAATTTATTCAGTTTCTTTACCGATCCTTTATCTACCCAAAGCGCAGAATTACGACGGATGAGCATAGGAAAGTTTAAGCCTAAAGCTTCGAATTGACTTTTCCTTTCCAACCAGTAAGCCAACTCTCCACCACCACCGATATACGCTAGGTTCGGAAAAATCAACTCCTGATAAATTGGGCGCATGACTACATTAGGACTGAACCGTTCGGGATGCTCCTGTAATTCTGCCCTTAATGCTGCTTCGGTGAATTCGTAATCTGTATCTACGATTTTAAAAACGGCGCCATCCTTTTCAATGCGTGCCCTTATTTGATCTCGGAGATAGAAAACATTAATGGGTCTTACGTGTACCTGACCTCCAAACCCAGCTTCTTCCAGGCTATGTTGTGTACTAGTAACTAAGGGATGGGAGAGTTCCTCAAAAATTTCTTTTTCAAAATAAGGAATCATTAAACGTTTCAAAGTAGGGGTGTTCATATTTGCCACCACCAAGCCAAACTCCTGAAATAAACTATTGACCAAATACTGTGTGGCCTGACCATAGGTCTCGAATCGAGTGTAAGCATCTTCGATCAAAGCAAAAGCTTTCTGAGCATTGTCGGAGCTACCTAGTATATCTTTCAACTGACCTAAGACCTCCTGTAGGCTTTCGGTTTTCATCATACCACAAGCGCCTTGTTCATCATTCTTCCAAGTCAAGCGTTTGCCAAATAGCTGAGTATGATTGATTTCTTCAAAGTCGTGATCTTCCGAGCCAGAAATAAATACGGGCACAAAATGATAATCAGGATATTGTTCATTCAAGTCCTCGGATAAGCGAATAGCCGAAATGATTTTGAAAATATAATAGAGTGGCCCCGTAAATAGGCTGGGCTGGTGGGCAGTGATCACCGTAAAGGTATGATCATGAGCGAGCGATTGGATATTCTCTTTTACCTTTTCAGAAGTTGGGATGGAGGCATATTGCTCCTCTAGACTACTGACCAAGGTGACTCTACTAATAGCTTGCTGTTGCTTATCTTGAATGACTTGAGAGAAGCTGTCAAGGGAGACTTCATATTTGTAAAATGGCCGCAAATTTGGGTGGGCAGTTGCATAGGCCGTATCTTTTGAGGAAAATTGTGGTACTTCTTGAAATGGTTTCTTCAAAATCTCCATTGAGTAGTGCTGGTTTTATTGTTGGTTTTACAAAAGGATAATAATCTTAGCGTTTATGTAAGTTAATTTTGTATGGAGAATCAATTAAGATTTTTTAGGCTCCTACGAAAGTTGGTTTACATAAACGCTATTACGTCTTGATAACTTTTATAGAATGATAGAAGTCCTGGGATAGTTTAAAAGGGAGCAAGGTTTTTTACCAATCCCTCTTTAGTAAAGAATTATAACAGAAAAGAAGTTTTTTCGAATGAAGTACACATTCAATAGAATAGATAGCAAATAGTGGACATCCAAATACAAGCCCAGTCGCGCGCGAATACTGGGAATCAATCATTCCAGTCAGTGAGCCACGGCTAAAAAGCCTCAAGTAGCGCAGTATCTGATCGTATTGCTACTCCTTGGAGAGTTAAAAACGCTAGAGGAAAAGATACTGGAGTTAAAATACTGGGAAAGCCAACATGAATAATCCGGCCAGCAAGCCCCCAATCAAGGGTCCGACTACTGGAATCCAACTGTACCCAAAGCCGGAATCCCCTTTCCCAGGAATGGGTAAAACGGCATGTGCTATCCGCGGAGAAAAGTCCCGAGCAGGATTAATGGCATAGCCAGTAGTTCCCCCTAAGGAAAGACCAATCCCCCAAACTAGTGCCCCGACCAGGAAAGGGCCAAAACCAGCAGCCAAATCATCGGCAAAAATCGCCCCGACGCCAAGTACTAAAATAAAAGTACCAATGATCTCACTGACCAAGTTGCTCGAGGTGTGTGGGATGGCAGGTGTATTACAAAAGCAGGATAATTTAGCCTCTTGGGAATCCGTCACAGCCCAATGTGGCCCATAATGCACATATACCAGCACCGCTCCGGCAAAACCTCCCAACATCTGGACTGTAATATAGGGTAGTAGAATAGCGTAATCACCAGAAGTAATGGCCGCCCCTAGCGTTACTGCTGGATTGATGTGTGCCGGCGCCCCAAATGCTAGCGCTACAAAAACACCAACCATTACCGCAAATGCCCATCCAGTAGTGATCACCATCCAACCGGAACCATTAGACTTGGATTGATTTAAGTTAGCGCCAGCTACAACGCCATTACCTAGCAAAACAAGTACCAAGGTGCCAAAAAATTCACCCAATAAAACATTAGTATCCATAAGCTTGTACTTTAGTTTTTTATCCGCAAATAGTTTAGCAACTGGTGTATTTAAAGTTAAATACAGCAATCGCCGATAAAATGTAGGGATTAATTCTATTATTTTAGAATTTTATTTTACTTTTTGACATCGAAGTTTTTAAAATGATAAAGTAAAGAGATAGGGGATTAGTAGCATTCAGGATTAATTTTTTTGCTACAAAACCTACTTCAGTTTTACTTATAAAATAATACCATTCACCAAATATGAAGAAATACGTACTCGCCATAGATCAAGGCACCACCAGTAGCAGAGCAATCATCTTTGACCACGACGGAAATATTGTCGGTAAAGCACAGCAAGAGTTTACCCAAATCTACCCCAAGCCAGGTTGGGTAGAGCATAATGCCAACGAAATATGGAGCACGCAATTGGCCGTCATTCAAAAGGTATTGCATGACTTGAGCATTGATCCTACTCAGATTGCATCTATAGGAATCACCAACCAGCGAGAGACTACCCTTATTTGGGATAAAACGACTGGCCAACCGATCCATAATGCCATTGTTTGGCAAGACCGCAGAACGGCGGCTTACTGCGATCAACTCAAAGCGGATGGCCAAGAGGAGTATATTCGCAAGAATACAGGTTTGGTTGTTGATGCTTATTTCTCAGGTACTAAAGTCAAGTGGCTACTGGATAATGTGGAAGGAGCAAGAGAGAAAGCAGCACAGGGCGATCTACTATTTGGTACCATTGATAGCTGGCTCGTCTGGAAGCTAAGTGGCGGTGCTACACACATTACAGATTATACCAATGCTTCTCGAACACTACTGTATAATATCGAAAAATTAGAATGGGATCAATACCTCTTGGATACGATGGAAATTCCGGCTAGCCTTTTACCGGAAGTGAAGCCTTCTAGTGCCGTTTATGCTCACACAGATAGCAAACTACTAGGTGCCGAAATTCCGATCGCAGGTATTGCGGGTGATCAACAGGCTGCCCTCTTTGGTCAAGCTTGCTACCAACCAGGAATGGCCAAAAATACCTACGGAACGGGCTGTTTCATGCTCATGAATACCGGAAAGGAATTGATTCGATCTAAAAATGGTCTACTCACCACCATCGCTTGGGGCTTGAACGGCGAAGTACACTATGCTTTAGAAGGTTCTGTGTTTATTGCCGGTGCCGCTATCCAATGGCTACGCGATGCCCTGAAAATCATTGACGAAGCTCCTGACTCAGAATACTTTGCTATGAAGGTAGAGCATCCAGACGGGGTCTATGTAGTGCCCGCTTTTGCCGGTTTAGGCGCACCCTATTGGGATATGTATGCGAGAGGTGCAATTTTTGGTTTAACCAGAGGTACTACGAAAGCCCACCTGATTCGAGCAACGCTAGAATCGCTGGCTTACCAAACAAAAGATGTTTTGCATGCTATGGAGAGCGACGCTAATGAAAAGCTAAAAATACTCAGAGTAGATGGTGGGGCCTCGGCTAATAATTTGTTGATGCAATTCCAATCAGATGTGTTGGGCACACGCGTAGAGCGTCCAGAAATTATTGAGACAACGGCACTGGGCGCAGCTTATTTAGCTGGTTTGGCTGTTGGTTTTTGGACCATGGAGGACATCAGCGAAAAATGGCAATTAGACCAGGCCTTTACTTCTAATATGGCTGATGAGGAACGCGATCAACTCTATGCCGGATGGCAAAAAGCAGTGCAACGCACTATGGGTTGGGAGGATGCGTAGTAGGGGCTTATTAGGCTTGCCCAACTTTCTGACAAGGCTGGTATTTTTTACAAATTCCTTTCTATTCCAAATAGGAAGAATAGATTATCGATTCCACCATTTGGGTTCTTAAGACCGGCGTTAGAAATATGTCGGTAGCGGGCCGCCAATTGGATGCTCGATTTAAAGGCGGGGAAATACTTTCTTAAACTCATCTCAAAATTATCAGAAAAGATGAAGCCGTTTGACTGGCGGTCGGTTTCTACGGTGATAAAATGGGGCCCCGAACCAATCGCGGCCGCAAAAGTAGTATTGCGACTTAAAGATTGGATGAATTGAATACCCATGTTCATCCCAAACTCATAATCGAAGGCATTCCTTAGATTAACGGCTTGTGTGAATTGATACTCTCCGTAGATGCGGAATTTTCCGAATTGCTCAATTGGGAAATAACCCAGGATAGAAATAGGGCGATAAGCATAAGATTCTGGTAAATTTTCGTGAATAATACTTCTGCCGAATGACCAAGTCGAGCCTTGGTTAAAGGAAGTTTGAGCATAAGTGTATAGCGTGCTACCAATTAGGATTAGTGTGAATAAGAGCTTTTTCATTACAGTGTAAGTCGTTGTTTTCGCTTCTGTTTGTATAACTACTTTTTTCGTGGTATTGTTCTCACATCTATTGTATTTACATTAATACGACTTTAATAGTAATTTTAACTTAACATAGATTCCTCAATAAGCGCTTTTGAAAGGGAACTAAATGTCGTCTCCCACAGTTGATCTTCCAAAAAAAACATGCTTTATAACTTACCCTGGTTAGTCCAACGCTACGAAGAGCAGCAAAACCTGAAATATGTCTTTTTCTGGGGGCACCGAAAAAATCCCAATGGATTAACCACTAAATCCTGCTTTAGCCAATGGTGGGAACAAGATTTTGTGGTAGAGGATCATTTATACCGCACTGCTGAACATTGGATGATGGCACAAAAAGCGAGGCTTTTTCAAGATCAAAAGGCGCTGGAAAGTATTCTGAAAGCTATTACACCAGGAGAGGCAAAAAAATTAGGAAGACAGGTACGAGGATTTGATGCTACTATATGGAATACCCACAAATTCGATATCGTGGTGCAAGGGAATAGGCATAAGTTTTCACAAGCTCCAGATTTAAAAGACTTTTTGTTGAATACTAAAGATAGGATTCTTGTAGAAGCCAGCCCCCACGATAAAATCTGGGGAATTGGTCTAGCTGCACAAGCTGAGGGTATAGAAAATCCATATAACTGGAAAGGAGAAAATTTGCTAGGCTTTGCGCTCATGCAAGTGAGGGACCAGTTAGCGGGAGAATAGATGTAAATACCTTGTCTCTCGATGGCCCAATCACAAAGTCTACGGGTCAAACTACGGCCGCTTTACCTTCGACGACTTATTCACCTGTAAAGAACCGAAAGTAACCTTCACACTGATACTTGGAAAAAACTCTGTAGTCGGCGTGAAGACCATCTTTTGGACATTGACTTCAGGACTGACCATTTGGAAATTAAGATCATCTGGAAACTGTAGAGAACTACTCACTGCTGTAAGATCGTAGCGAAATTCCTCCAAATCTGAATTGAAAAGGAAGACTTGTGATTTGTTCGCTTCGAGATTGAGGTCAAGTAGCCCTGCTGAGGCAAAAATTTGGATCAAACCATATTCTGCATTAATATCGTAGTTGCCTTGGATATCACGCAGGGTAATATTGGTACGGCGGGCGCCAATCTGAACATTACCATTGATAGATTCTCCAATGATATCACCATAACGGGTCATCAGATCAATATTGCCGCTGATATTCTCCAAGTTGACGGTGCTAAACTTGCTGTTGACCTTGACGGAATTGGTCAATTGGGCGATCTCAGCGATACCATAAGTGTTTTTTATATAGACCGGACAATCTTCGGGCACCAGGATTTTATAGATTACTTTGAGTTGAGACTCTGGTTTGTCAAAAGACTCTCCTTGTTCCAAATAATTGCGGACATAGACTTTGTTTTTATGACGAGTGATCATGATGCGCATCTTTTCTACATCGAGTTTAGCCTGGTTTTGGCTAGGATGTTTGGCGATCACTTCTACATCAATACGGATGGTATTATCTAGCCCCGGCTCGATATATACCTCCGCTCGCTCACCATCAATATTGACCTCATAACCATCTTTGTAGTTGTAGGTTTTGTTGATGTTTTTCGCAATCCTATGCACTTGGTCTTGAGCTTGGGCGACCACCGCGATAAGCAGAAGAAAGACGATATTAATTAGGCGTAATTGCATCGATTGTTGTTTAAATTTTTGTAGCCATCTTTTTGATTACCTCAGTTCTATCTCGCTCTACATTACTCAATTGGCGGATCAATTCGTGGTCTTTACCGTATAGGTCCATGGCACCTAATAATTCTGTACGGGCATCATTGAGTTCTACCAGCTCTGCTCGCCAAGTGACACTTTCTTGGTCTGTAAATACTTTCAAATAATTGTCGTGTAGTTCCATGACCTCAGCAAAAATAGCCTCATCACTTTCCCAGTCATTATCCAATAGATGTCTGTCCATTGACTCCACAGAGGCTACATAGCTAGCTTGTTCTGTACCCAATGAAAACCAAAGGGTAGCCGCCAGAATGAGGGCAACACTAGCAGCTGCTGACCAGTAATACCCATTGATTCTTCGGATTTTAGTAGTCTTGTTTTGCTCTAAGGAATCAGCAATATTTTCCCAGACCAAGGCCGGCGCTTCGTGCCTATTTAGGCGAGGAATAGCCTCTTGGATCAAGACCTCTTGATCTGCTTCAAGGAGTGCTGTGGCTATCTCATCCCATATAAAGGCAGGAGCAGGAGTAGGCTCCAATCCTTGGATGGCTTGCTTGAGCGTTTCTCTATTTTTTTCTATAAAACTCATACCTATAGTAGTTTTGAAATAATCTGTCTTAGTTTCTTTTTTGCATAAAAAAGTTGGGACTTCGAAGTACCAGTGGTGATACCCAGCAGGTCAGCCACCTCTTTATGCGAGTAGCCTTCTATCTCGATCAAACTAAAAACGGTGCGGTAACCTTGTGGAAGCATTTTAATGGCTTTTTCCAAATATTCTGCTTCTAAATAGTCGCCCCAATCGATGGTGTTGGGATTGTCGGTTTCTGGTAATTCGTCAAATTTCGGCTGCTTCTTTAGTTTGCTTAAAGCGGTCCTGACGACGATGGTTTTGATCCAGGCACCCAGCGTAGATTCTTGCCGAAAGCGGGCCAAACTTTTAAAGACCTTTATAAAAGCCTCTTGTAGAATGTCAGCTGCCAGATCGTGGTCTCCAGACATACGTAAAGCAATAGTAAACATTGCCTTACTATATTTTTCGTAGAGCCTTCGTTGGGCCAAACGGTCATTCCTCAAACAGGACTGGATCAGTTCGTTTTCCGTCATTTTTTTTACCATTACCATCGGCGCTATCTGGTGTTGAATCGTTTGTTGTAAAAGAGTCCTACCAGCCTTGGATGGTTGTACCAAGTTAGGAAAAATAGCTTTATGAAAAACTTTAACGTTTTTATAAACCCTAAAATAGGGCTGGTTACGCTGCGGTACGGTGTCCATTTTTAACCGAACTGCATTACATTTCCGCTCACCCTGGTTTTTAGCTGTTACCAAGACGCAATTTCAGTCACACCTAGCCCATGATCCCCTTGATTTTTTGGCTAGACCCCAGGCTTTTTTGAACCACATAGGGCAGATAGGAAACATAGAAACCCCTGGACTACATAACACATAACACATAGCACATAAGAAAACCATATAAGGGATTATAAGGGCATTTAAGGCTCTTTTTGAACCACATATGGCAGATAGGAAACATAGAACCCCTGGACTACATAATACATAGCACCTAACACCTAACACCTAGCACATAAGAAAACCATGTAAGGGATTATAAGGGCATTTAAGTTGTTTTGAACCACATAGGACAGATAGGAAACATAGAACCCCTGTGCTACATAATATATATTACCTAGCAAAACATCCCGACATCCGCTGCGCTACGCCGGGATTAATTCGACCAACGTTGCTGAAGCACCGGGTCTCATTAACATAGCACATAGCACCTATTCCACTAATCAATGCGGTAGGCGGCGATTACTCCATAGCTAGTACCTAGATTCAAACCTTGTGGACTGATATTTGTGCCAGCATAGGCACCTACTCGTACGTAGTTATACCCTCCCGTATCCAAGATGAAACCGGCTTGAATAGATGTGCTAAAAGCGCCGTCTATTGCTAAGCCTGCCCAAAAGCTATCAATCATCTCCAATAGGACTTGGAACCTAGGCAGTAAGATGTCATCCATAGCATAGTCTAACTGTGCGGAGGGTTCTAGGAAAAACTGATCAAAGTAAAAGCGGTATCCCAGCAAGGCATAAGCGTGGAGATCCCGTGGTAAATTGGTATTGGTACCAAAAATAAGGTCTTGTGGAATGGCTTGGTAGGCGCTGAGCCCCGCGAAGAAATAGGATTCCTCCCAATCTTCCATATCAGTGCTGTAGAAATAAACACCAGCTCCCAAGTTGTAATAGGAGGTGTTCATCGCTTCGCTGAATAAAAGTGGATCATTGGGACTTGCGGTGATTTCTCTACTTGGATCGAGGCGATATTGACCGAACTCTCCCGAAAGACCAAAAGATAAGCGACTACTTCTACCTGTAGGTATATGATAGGCGTAGTTTAATTGGACGGCTGTTTGACTCAATGGGCCTATTTTATCTTGCTTGATCTGCAGTCCCAGACCCATATTCATACTAGTGAATGGAACTTGTACACCAGCGCTTAATTGCTCCGGCCCACCATCTACTCCTGACCATTGACTTTGGTAGGTCGCATTGGCTTCTATATAGGCAAAATTGGCCGTCATAGCTGGATTCCAAGCATATTGTGTGCCAGAAAAGATGGGTGCTCTACCACTTTGTTGAGCAGGTAGACAAGCAGCAAGCAGTAAGCAACAAAAACAAAGAAGGACACTATTTATTTGGATTGAATATGGCATGGTGATTAGTTTCTGACAATGGTCAAACTACGTTTTACAACAATCTCATTTTCGTTTACACGTAATACATAAAAATATACACCCGCAGGAACCGGCCTGCCTCGCAAATTGCCATCCCAGAGCGCTCCTCGGAGTTGATAATCTACCCTCGAAAATACGGTTTGTCCCCATCGACTCACAATCGTCAAATCATTGGAGCTATAGCTCTCTAATCCTGGAAAAACCAACTCGTCGTTGATGCCGTCGCCATTAGGACTAAATAAAGTTACGGGTGTGAATCGTAGCGGGATCGTGTCTACCTCCGTCATGGTGCTATCGTTCATCATTGTGGTGTCTGGCATCATAGTCGTGTCGGGACCACCACAATTGATTTCTGCAATAACGATCATCGTATCTAGCATACAACCTAGACTATCCGTTATAGCTAGTAAATAAGTATTGGGTACCAAACTAGAAAAGGATGGATTACTACTCGCGCCATTACCAATATCGAATTGGTAGGGCCTTTGCCCACCAGCTACCTCTACACTAAATTGGCCATTGGCCACTTCACAATCGCTGTCCTGACTTTGTAGATTGATAATCTGTAATGGATTATCCTTGTTTAGATTGAAGGTTGTGCTGATCGTTCGGCCATCACTATCTGTCAGGGTAAGCGAATAGTTGCCGCTAGTCAAATTATCGATAGGATTCTCATCTCCTGTGTAGCCGTCTGGTCCCGTCCAACTGTATTGGTAGGGTGTAAGACCTCCAGATGCTTGCACCTCAATCTGTCCATCAGCGGAGTCTTCACAGCTGGGTGGGTCTAGCTGTGCTTGTACCGTCAGCATTTCTTCAACGATAACGACTTTTCCTTCCTCGTTTTGATCAAGAGTAATTCGGACTTCTTCAACTTGTCCATTATCTAAGTAGCCTACTTGAGATGGAGTAGGGGAGTTGACCAATTGGATCAAACTACTATCTCCAATCGTACCATTGACCTGGAAAGACAGGCAATAAAGAAGACTACTATCGACAAGGCTGACACCCTCTCCTGCATTATCAAACCATACGAAAGGCAACTTGCCTTCCTCACTAATGCCTTCATTAAAATTGAATTCATTGAGCCCTGGAAGTGATCCATTGAGTTGAATACCCTGGTATTTTAGTACACTAGTATCCCAGCTCATGGTCCATTGGATACTCAATACGCTATTGAAATCTAAGACGCCTACGCAAAGCACAACCTTCTGATCTGGACCAGCAGAAGTCTGATCGATATAAAAGCTGGGCGCTTGAGATAGCCCTTTAGGCAGTAATGCTAAAAGCATTACCGCCATCAGGAAGACTAAAGGAATTAATTTAATCTTTTGGATTGACATGTTCATTATCAGTTGTAAGGAGCTTACTCAAAATTATCTTTGTAAGATCACTCTTTGACGCTCCATGAAATCTTCTGTTCTCATTTCTACAGTATACCAACCTGGGCCATTCAGTTCATTGGCGTTTAGTCTCCAATTGTGATGACCACTACCATAATTGGCCTGTACTGTTTTTACTTTCCGACCTAGGGCATCGATTACGGTAAAACTCACCGGTTGCGAATTAGGTAGGTAGAAGCTGATCTGCGCCTCCTCCTTGAAGGGGTTTGGAGCGATGGCTTCGAGTCTAGTAGGACTTTCTAGCTCTACCAAAGTATTGTTGACCAGATATTGGTAATCAGTTTTCACCTCAAGCAGATCGCCTACTTCATTGAAGCCAAGAGCAGGCATCCTACGCTCGCCAGTCCAAATACGCTTTTCTAAGGTCTCTGCCTGATCTGCTACTTGGAATTCAAAGCTGAATAAAACTTGCCCTTCTTCAATTTCTAAACCTTCCAAAGCACCAGTTGGATCATACCATAAGGTACTTATTAAACCTTCTTGCTCACTATTGGGGTGAAAGAAACTTTCATTTAAACCGGGTAAATCACCTGGCAGGATATCCAACAAACGCATTTGTACAGGGTCAAAGCTGATGTCAAATTGATAGGCAGAAATCGTTGTGGTAGCTGCCGCTTTGAATTCAATTGTACGCTTTTTACCATTATTGGTCTCGCTGATGGTCATTGCCAAATTCCCTGCAAAAGGTCGACCTTGGGCAGTGCCGTTGACATCTCCTTTTTTCATACCAATAAAGTCCGCCCCACTTACATCGGCCAGTAGATTATTCACAGGTATGGTATCAGGGAAGCCAAAAGCTAGCGGATCTAAAGGATCAACGAACTGATAGGCTGCCGGTACAAAAGCCCAGGACGGTACATTGTTCGGGAAGATATTTGTAATGCCTAAAATAAGTCTACGAATTTCAACCAAATCCAGGGCAGATACAGTAGTAGAATTATTCACATCAGCTGAAATGATCTTATACGGTGAATTCAAAACTTCAATGGCTAATAAATGCCTTTGTATAAGTACTAAATCAATGGTCGTAACCCCTTCTAGCGGGTTGGTGTTGCGGAAAGGACGCAAAGTATAATCAAAACCTGTAGCTAATCCCATGAACCCGTAGTCGCCAGCAGTGTCGGTGGTGTCTCTCATTGTAGGAGTAACTGCAACCTCTACATCTTTTAAAGGTGCTCTGTTTTCTCGGAATACTTTTCCGGTGATATCGGCTCTGGTTAAAATACAAAAGTTGCCAGGCCCCGTGGTGACTGGTGCCGGAAGGATGGTATTACCAGCTAATACACCTATTTCTAGTGGGACTATCGAACTGCCAATTTGTAGATTACTACAAATATTGGTGGTACCCAATAGCTCAATTTGAACTGCAAAAATGGTGGCGCTATCCTCCAATGTGCTTAGAAAGCCATTGTTCCAAGAAAAATTCACTTGACCGTCGTTGACAAAAGAGAAATTCTCATCAGTCAATTCAGATAGGTTGTACCCAGTGGTACCTACTATTCTTGCTATACTTGGATCTGCTAATTCAAGCGTAAACTGCATAGCACCTACATCATTAAAATTAGTGACCAGAATGGGTAAATCTATTATGGTTCCGCTTGCGCCTTTTACGGTATCTAGGAAGAATAATTCGATAGGATCGCTTGGAAACGAAATCTCAAAGGTCTGGGTCGAAGTATCTCTTCCACACTGATTAGTAGTTGCCAAACTTACGGTTTTGGTACCTGCTGTAGTATAGTCAAATGTGGCGTTTTCACTTTCAATGATCACATCACCGCCCTGATCGTTTACTATAAGCCAACGGCTGCTGATATTTCCTCCAACACTTGTATTGGTGAATTGAGCAGATAGTCCCGTAATACTGATGTCAAAGTCTGCTATAGGTGCAGTGGTACTATCTTCGCTGATGAGTACACTTGAGCTGCTGGTACAACCATTTGGAGCCTCAATGGTGAAGAAGTATTCTCCTGGAGCATCGACACCATTGCTAAAGTTGCTAGAACTAAAACCGTTGGGCCCGGTCCAACTTATCGTATTGATTATGGTATCTGATGAGGATACATTGATCTGTCCTAGGGGTGTTATACAGGTGATATCTGTAATAAGTACTGAAAAAGTAGGGGCTGTTATATCTTCACTTACCGTAGAAGTGGCCTGTGCTGTACAGCCTAAAGAATCCATGACCGTGAGGAGATAGTCTCCGGCTAGACCAACTACAATACTTTGAGTAGAAGCAGTGAACCCATTAGGGCCCGACCAAGAATAACTCAGGTCATTTTGATTAGCAAAAGCTTCCAGGGTGACAACTGTATCTAAGCAAGTGATTAAAGCGCTATCTGGGAAAGCCTCTAAGGTACAAGCGATCACACTACAATCTGCGAAAGCAGAGGTGTTACCCGACTCGATCTGAATAGCTGTGAGCGTAGCACCTTCTGGAATGCCTGCGCTATTGTAAGACCAATTTCCACTACCATCAGCAGTAGTTCTACCCTGGAATAAACCTTGACAAGCGGTATTCGGACAAGCACTATCATCTTGCAGATAAATTTCGACCTCCGCATTGGGGAGCGCCTGGCCACTAATTACACCCGGAGCATTCGCAAGAATACTGGGAGGTGATAGGATAAGACTATCTGGGGCTTTGATACCAAAATCAAGATTACAAAGAAAATCATTCTCAGAAATTCTATTTCCCAGACCAGCGATCATCTCTACGCCTACCGTATTATTAGCAATCTGGTTGTTGAAGATATTATTGCTAGATGAATTTTGTACAATAATGCCCGAACCACCAGGGAGTGGATTACCATCTGCATCGATACCAAAGCGATTTTCCTCAACTTGATTATTCATAGAACTATTATCAAGGAAAAGTGCCGCATTGTTGGGCGCTCCGGCAAAGGTGTTAAATAGAATCCGATTGTTAGAGCTTTCGGTTAGATAGACTAGTAGTCGGGAAAGAGTAGTTGTGACACCATTGGTGTCTACACCAATTCGGTTACTCGCAATAGTACAATTATTGGCACTAAACAAAGCAATATGATCTTGCCCCTGATTGGTGATCAAGGTGTTTGCCGAGATGGTTGCAAAAGTAGTGTTAGCTACTTGTATTAAACGGGAGCCCGTAATGTCTATAAGTCTGAGACCTAAAATGGAGCAATTGGGAGCCCTAATCGAGAAAATAGATTCGATCGAGTCATTTCCACTAATGGTGACCGCTGGTTGTTCAGTATTGCTTCCTGGTTGCGAAGTCCCATCTACCACAATGCTTTCATCTAGTAAATCAGGTAGTTGACTAGCTAAAGTGATTTCATGTGGTCCATCGCCCGGAATATCGAATTGAATAAAATCAAGATTGACATTGGCATTAGCATTTTCTAATGCTTGGCGTAGCGAGCCGATACCTGCATCATCGGCATTGATCACCGTAAGGCTACCTTGGGCAGTCTCAAAGGCACCAAGATCAAATGTCGTATTGGCAAGCCCTCTTTGATTCAAGGCGATATCGAAGTCAATCGTCTCCGAACTGTCGCCATCCTCATCAATATCAAGGCTATCTATTGGCAATAATGTCGGATCGGCATTTCCGTGAGCAGGAGAGAAAGGTTGCAATCCATAGTCTCCATTTTGGGGATCTCTTAATAAGGGATCAATGCTAATGATATTATTGACGCCCAAGACCAAATCAGATCCACTGAGGTCACTTACAATATTATTGTTAGCTTGATTATTCACGCTGGGAGTTCCATCGATAAATATTTCGGGGCTAAGGGGCGCGGAATTTCCAAAAAGGATGCTGTTTTCTAGGACATAACCTGCGGTTGAAGCGATGAACAAAGCTCCACCCGTTTGTGCACTATTACCAAACATAGTACAATTGGTGAAAGTAGGCCTAGATTGCCCAATCATACTGACACCACCCAATGTTCCTGCCTGATTATCAGCAAAAAGGCAATTAATGAAGGTGTGGTCATTAAAAAATAATTGAACTGCTCCCGATTGGAAATTAGCCGTGTTATCGGTAAATCGACAATTGATAAAAGTCGAAGGACGAAGTACATCAAGTGCGCCACCGTTGTCCGCATTATTATTAGAAAAGCTGCAATTTATGGCAGTTAGTCTGGCATTTACGCGCATTGCGCCACCGAAGTCACCAAAACCATTGATGAAGTTCAGATTGTAGAAAAAAACATCTTCATCTGCTGATAGCATAAAGATTCGGCTATTATTATTAGCATCCAGGGTGATGTCCCTTCCTCGAGCATCAATGGTTAGCGCCTTATCTATTAAAATCTCTGAGCTATCAATGAGTACAGTTCCATCAAAGTCAAAGGTGATGGTGTCACCAGAACTAGCGCATTCTATTGCAGCTCTTAGTGATCCTATACCACTGTTATTGCCATTAGTCACGAGTAAATCGAAGGCTTGAGCAGATCTTGCCCAAAAACCTTGATTCAGGAGTGTGCCATTGCCAGTCATAGGTCCTATAAGAGACTGGCCAATGGTGCCTTGCAGTCTTATAGCTCCACCTTGTGCATTGGTAGCGCCGTTGCTAAAAACCGACCGCAATTGGTTGCTTTGGCCTACTACGATATTGGATATCAAGAGAAGGCCCAATAAGCAAATTAGGTATGGTTTAAGGTTAAACATTTTCTTAGGCATAATTTTTAATTTCATATTTTAAAGGAATCTCACTAAAGCTTACTGCTGACCTGCTACTTTTTGATCAGCAATTGCTTCTGCTTCCTTGTTTTCTAAGGCTGCTAAACGCTGTAGAATGCTTGACTCCATATTCGATAGTTTGGCCTCCAAGGCGGCTTTTGCGGCTTTGAGTTGATCAATTTCTGCCTGTTGCTCCTTGATGGCCTCTAGAAGTACGGGTGTCATGCGACCATAATTTACAGATTTATATCCGT
Source organism: Saprospiraceae bacterium (assembly GCA_042095835.1). Taxonomy (GTDB): domain Bacteria; phylum Bacteroidota; class Bacteroidia; order Chitinophagales; family Saprospiraceae; genus DATFKA01. The sequence continues at coordinate 21,114 of JBELML010000021.1, read as the reverse complement.
CTTTATCTGTACTTACCATTTCTGGGAATAAGGTCTCGATTTCTTGGGCGATAAATCCTATTTGGCGATCATCTGTAAAGGCTTTGTTAGGAAAGTCGGTAGTATTCCAATCATAGTAGTAACCATTTAATTGATTTACTTTTGTAAGAGCCTGATCGATAGTTTTGAAATTTTTCTTGAATCGACGATCTGAATTTTCTGTTATCGTTCCGGTCGCTAGGATGTTTCCATTGACCTCTAATCTTTCATTGGGTACTGCTACGCCTAAGCCAACATTCCCTGCTTGGGCCATTGTGAATAAACCACCACCTGAAGAGGCTATGACAAAGTCTTCATTACCATTGAAACCGATGTCGTAGAAATTACTTGCCTGCTCTTTTTTAGTGAAGCGAACACGTGGCCGAGTTTGTCCATTTCCTTCAAATACGGCTGCTACTACAATGCTGTCTCCTGAAAAACCTGTCCATTGAGGTACGTAAAAGCCACGGTAATCATCAGCAGCACTAAACTTTGAGAAAAAGTTGACCGCCGGACCAACGGTTAATTCTCCTGTACTAGATAAAGACAGAATATCCTCTCCGGCTGTGCCCGCATCAGGAGCATCTGAGGTATTTCTAATTTTAAATCGGCCATCATTGATGATGGAGAAATTAGTCCCACCAAATTGGGTGAGTTTGATTTCATTGTCCTGGACCATGACCGCTTGGCCAAAAGTGCCGTTCACTTGGAATTGGGCCCCTAGGACTAGGCCATCAGTAGCCGTTCCAATAGATACTCTACCATTAGGGCCGATATACATATCCTCAGGCTCTCCTTGTTGGGGTGGATTACCGAATAAGCGTAAGTCATTGAACCCCAAAAGGCCATCAATACCATAGATACTTGCATCATCTGCTATACGAATACCTCCATTGACATATAGCTTTTGAATATCTCTAGAACCCGTTAGTTCTACTCGTCCTGCCTGATCAACCCGCATCATTTCTGCATCAGCTTGTTCCACAATGAAAGCACCCGTACTATCTGTACCGATATCTACATAGGTGCCATTTTGCTCTGTACCACTAAAGCGTACTTGAGCACCTTTGTTTTGGAGGGCTTCAAAAGCGGCTAGGAGGGCGGTGTTTCGAAAACCACCAAAACCACCATAAATACTCGTTTTGCCGAAATCACCAAAAACTTGGAATGGCCACTCTGCATCTCCACCAATACCGAGCCTACCGTCAACCCGCGCATTGCTTTCAAAAATGATGGGTGCGCCAATGAAACGGAACTGATCTACATCTCTAAATTGCATGCCTCCTCCATAGATTGCACTGATGGTATGATTGAAATCTCCCAAGGTAATCCTGGTTTCATCACCAAATCCTTGCCATATACCTGGTTCAATAAAGAGGTTAGCTAGGTTTTGATTTGGAGTGACAAAGTGAAAAGGTGTAGTAGGTGTAGTTGTACCAAAACCAATATAGGCATTACTGTCTATGTATACTACATTTTCAAAGGCTCCTCCCTTTGCATCTAGGGCATTGGGTTTAAAGCCAATTGTACTTTGACTATTCAGCGCATAGGGTGAGGCAGTCAAGGCCGTTCGTGGTGATAAGGCGTTGCCTTCTACACTAACTTCCACAAAATATTGTTGATCAAAAGGTAAACTAAAGGGCGTAATAGAACCCAAAGTAAGTTGAAAAAAACCATTGCTGACTGGTGTAGTGTGTGTTTCAGACCAAAGGGCAACTCCGCCACTATTTTGAGCGAATAACTGAATTTCCAGGCTATAATCTCCGTCCGGAAATACTTGCCCCATATCATTGGTCAAAATACCTTGATAGGAAATTAGATTAGGAATTTGGGCGCTCAATTGGAGCGTTGCTCCTAATATAAGAGCTAAAATGAATACAGATTTAAAAAAGGATTTCATGATTTAAGTTTTTTGAAAATGATCCAATAATTGATGACATAGGCTAGCTAATGACAGCTCATCCTTTAAGGCTATAATCCTCTGATTTCAATACAGTGGATTTTTTACATAAGAGGGCGGAGCCGAATAGTATTAGCAAAGCCGAGTATTACTCGGTTGTTTCAGAAAAATTGAAGGTTGGATCACGGTCAATGTGACAAAAGTTGATGATTTAGAAGGGTAAATCGATTTTAATATGGGTTTAAGGTTTTTACGAAATGTTAAAAATAAAACTGCTGTTTAGCTTATTTGCAAGATATGTAAAATATTTTTTTGAAGCAAGTATCTATTTATTTTTTTTATTTAGAAAATATATTCTAATAAAGAGCGTTTTTATATGCTTGTATTTTCTATATGTACTTTGTGGTAAATGAAGCTGTTCATAGAATCATAGAGTCCTCTCTATATTTAAGAAGTATCCTAATGGTTACCTTTAATGGACGATTTAATTTTTCCAACTTGACCTTTAGGAGCAGGTTTTAAGAATGGGTATTTATTACACTTATTCACCAGCTGTTGACAGCTATGAGTTAAAGACATAAAAAAAAGCCCTATTAATTGTTCAAACCATTCACTTTGACTACCTTTAAAAACTGAAAGACCTAATAACAAATTTTGATACTTTATTCTCATGAAATTTTTACATCTAATGAAAGTCAATTCATTGGTCTATTGCCTAACTGCGATCGGCCTGTTTCTATTCTTTTCACCAGCTGATGTACAAGCACAAACTATTTCTAGACAAGTGATAGGTTTTGCAGGTGGTACAAGTACGGCCTCCAATGGTATCACTATGCATTGGACAGCTGGCGAAACCTTCACTCAACATATACAAAGCTCAGACCAAAAGAATCGTATAACCGAAGGCTTCCAACAGCCAGAAATCACTCCACAAAATTTATTTGCAAGTCAAACAACACTCGTTAAGGTTGCTCCCAACCCCGTAAAGACCCTTCTAAACATCAACGTTCTCTCAAAAAATCAAGAAGATTTACGCTTTTCCCTTACAGATGTACAAGGACAACTCCTTATTAACAGGGAAAAATTAGTAGATCACAATTTTGAATTAGATCTTGAATGGTATGCTCAGGGTATTTACTTCCTGCATATCTATCATCAAGGAAAACTTGCAGTTCAGACAGAAAAGATTGTAAAAGTTAAGTAGTAGCTCAAGCTAGTAGTTAACTTTTTTGCTTTAAACAAAGCTCAATATGAAGAAAGTAATGTTGTTGATGTTAGTCCTCTGGGCTAGCAGCTTCCTATTTAATGTGATGGCTCAATCTGTGCCCCTTGGACTCAATTATCAGGCGCAGGCAAGAGATGTAGATGGTAAAGCTTTGGCCAATAGTGGTATTTCACTAAGGGTCTCTTTTACTTCTGCTGATAATACGCCCGAAGTTTTCTACCAGGAGGAGCATCAGCTGACTACGGATGATCTCGGTTTGTTTTCTTTAGTTATCGGAAAAGGTAAAACTTCCAGCGAATCCTTGATGGATGTTCCTTGGGGAGAAGAGCCGATTTGGATGGAGGTAGAAATCGCTACACCTGCTCAGCAATCCTATCGCCTGATCAGCAGTAGTCAAATGCAATCTGTTCCTTATGCTATCCACGCACAACAGACCAAATCTCTTACCGAATCCGCAGAGGCTGAGTTGAGAGACCAAAGCATTTTTTGGGTGACTAGTGGGAATAAGGATACGAGACCAGATATTCATTTTCTCGGTTCTAGAGATAACAGAGATTTTGTCATCAAAACCAATGATACAGAAAGGATCAATTTTACCAAGGAGGGGCAAATGCAATACACCTCAGGAGTAGATGGCGCAGATAACGATCCAGGAGCCTATCCTATGACCATAGAGGGTTCTCTACAAGGTATATATATTGAAGTCACCGGTTCGAGAAGTAACGATAATAATTTTGTAACCTTCGCTGATGATTCTCAAATATGGGGTAGAGTAGAAGGGCAAACTACTGCTGAGTTGACTAGTTCTAGTACTTTTATACGTGAAACAGCGCTATTTGTGGCGGGGATTGTCGCTACAGGGGGCAAGATAGGTACCGCAATCGCAAAAGCCGCAGGCCTTGCCGCTTCCATCTTTGGAGCAGGTGCCGCAGCTGTGGAAGCAGCAACGGCTATAGAACTTGGCATTGAACTCACGGCTAAAATTGTGAATTATGCCTCTTGGCTAACACTACAGTTGACAAGTGTAGGCGTAGTTTATTCCTCTGGCAATGGAGATTATGCAGAATACTTAAAAAGAGCAGCCTTTGAAAGAGATTTAGAAGCTGGAGAGGTTGTAGGTGTAAAAGGAGGTATCATTTCATTAGATACCAAAGATGCGGAGCAGATTCTAGTGATTTCAACCGCACCTATCGGTTTAGGAAATGTCCCTGAAGAAGCCGAATTGGATCAATTTGAGAAAGTAGCTTTCCTTGGCCAAGTGCCCGTTAGAGTAGTTGGAGCTGCTCAGGTTGGAGACTTTATCATTCCATCTGGCAATAATGATGGATTCGCCATAGCCGTCAATCCGGATTATATCAAAACGGCTGACTATAGCAAAGTGATCGGTATCGCTTGGGAAGAGGCGCCAGATCGTCCATTCAACTATGTTAATACCGCAATTGGTTTGAATACCAACGATATTAGCGAGCGAGCAGCTTTATTAGAGTTAAAAATAGAGAATCTCCAAGATTATTTGAACGGTAAAGCTCCTCTAATGAAAGAGGATGCAATTTACTTAGAGCAAATGGATAAAATGGATGCTCCTGCTTTGCCCCAATATGTCAAGTCTCTGAGTGATGAGGAGTTTAAAGCCGCTATTCAGGGCCAAGAAAGCATGATCAAAGCTGCTTTTGCTCAAACAGAACTAGAATTAAAGAAACTAGGACTTGACCTTTCTCATCCCTCTCTGCAGGAAGTTTTTGAGGATCCAATCAACTATTTGGTGTCCTTAAGGAATACCCCTGGATACGAAACCCAATGGGGTAAATTGGATCAACAGCTTAAACCACTTATAGGCAATGAATAAGATATACGCACATATTATTTTCAAATTCCGAAAAGGGTATTCCTTTTTGGTCCTTTGTGTTTTAGGACTTGTTTTGCCCTGCCAGTCCTCTGATGCACAAGCAGCACTTCAAGAAGAGAACGATCATTTTATTTTCTACCAAGCTATTGCCAGAAATGCAAATGGAGAGGTGTATAATCAAGAAAGCCTAGCGATACGGATTTCACTCACCAGTCGTGATGGGCAGACCAGTGTCTTTTTCCAAGAAGGGCACTCTATCCAGACCTCACAAGAAGGCCTTTTTCAACTTTTTATTGGCGGAGGAAATAAGATCCTTGGTAGCCTAAAAGAAGTTCCTTGGGATAAAGAAAATATCTACCTGAGTGTAGAAATAGGAGAGGAACAAAAAGATTTCATCTTGGCGAGTCGCACTCAAATGCTGACCGTACCTTATGCATTTGTAGCAGAAAAAGCGGGCAGACTAACGGAAAAAGCCTCCGTCACCCTAAGAGATCAAAATATTCACTGGACTACAACGGGGAATAATGATTCCAGACCAGCTATCCACTATATGGGTACTTCTGATAATGAGGACTTGGTTATTAAAACCAACAACACGGAGGTGACTAAAGTCACTAAGGAAGGACAATTTCAATTTTTCTCCGGTGTCACTGGTCCCGATAATAATCCTGATAGCTATCCTGTTATTGTGCAAGGCAGTAAGCAAGGTATATATATCAAGGTTAACGGCTCTAGAAGTAGTGCCAATAATTTCCTCACCTTTGCAGATGATTCGCAGGTGTGGGGAAGAGTGGAAGGCCAAACTATAGCAGAGCTCACTTCTTCTTCCTCTTATACTACCCAAGTGGCCTTATATACTTTACAAGGCGTGTCATTGTTAGGGCAGATTGTTGCAGAAACCGCTGAAGCAATTGGCTATGCAGCCTCTGTTTTAGCAGCTGGTGCTGCACCATCAACCGTAGCTAACTTAATCATCATTGGAGTGGAGTCGCGCATCTTAATTGTCGATGCCGTGACTTGGTCTGAAAATTTGATGAATAATATTGGTGTGTCCTTTGCAACTGGCAATGGAGATTATGCTGAATATGTACTAAGGTCACCCGGGTCTAGCCAATTATTCCCCGGGCAAGTGGTTGGAATCAAAGATGGTATGGTCACTTTGAACACCCAAAATGCAGACTACTACCGAGTCGTATCTACTGCGCCTGCTGTATTGGGAAATATGCCACAACCTCAGGATAAAGCAGACTTTGAGGCGGTAGCTTTTATGGGACAGGTTCCAGTTAATGTTGCAGGAGCAGTGGAGGTAGGAGATTTTATATTGCCTTCGGGAAATAACGATGGTACAGGTATTGCCGTGCATCCAGAAGATATGAAAATCGGGGACTACCAAAAAATCATAGGTGTTGCTTGGACTGCTGCGGATTTTGCTCCTCTTAATCTCATCAATGTAGCTATTGGAATTAACAGCAATGACTTAGGTCAAGAACTCAATCGTTTGAATCACCAACTTCAAAATGTTTATGATTTTCTCGATGGAAAAAGAGATAATTCCAACCTCGCTTCCGTGGAGGAAGGAATGGTTGACGAAACAATGGCCACCAAAACTATGAGTGACGAAGCTTTCGATCAGTTGATCGACGAAAATGCAGAAATGCTACAATTCGTGTATCAGCGGGTCAAAGAGCAATGGTTGGAAAAACACGGAGATCAACCAGGGCTAGAACATATGATCGCCTTTTTTGACGATCCTATTCCGCTTATCAAAAAAATTAGAAGAGATCCTGCCTATTTTACACAGTGGGCTTTAATTGATAAAAAAATTACGAAGTAAAGGTTTGATAGATCAATCCTTCAATTGAATGATATATGGTTAAACGAATACAATTATCTATACTTTTCAGCTTCTTCTTTGCCATCCTCATGGTGGCTCAAGAGGCTACTGAAAATAGAGGTATACTGTACCAGGGAGTAGCCAGGAACGAGCAAGGACAAGTGGTTCCTAATTTCCCAGTACACGTAAGAATTGCCTTTACAGATGGCATTCAAAGCCAAGCAGAATATTTTGCAGAGATTCATTCTTTAGTGACTGATGAGAATGGTTTTTTCAACTTTATCATTGGTAGCGGCAAAACAACCTTAGGAGAGTGGGAGGAGATCCCCTGGGCAGAAAAAGAGATTTGGGTAGACCTCGAATTGTTAGGAATTGTCAATCCCAATATTCGTATGGAGCATACCGTACAACTCCTTTCAGTACCGCATGCACTATATGCTGAAAGCGCTGAAGAATTAGTAGAACCCACTTCGGAATTAAGAAATCATTCTATTTATTGGTTAACTAGAGGGAATGTCAAAACCAGACCACCTGTCCACTTCTTAGGGACGAGAGACAATAAAGATCTAGTGGTGAAGACAAACGGGGTTGAAAGAGCCAATTTCAAGAACGATGGCCAATTGATTGTAGAAAGTGGCGTTACTGGCCCTGATAATGATCCGAACAGTTATCCGCTAACAGTAGAAGGGAGCAAGCAGGGAATTTATATCAAAGTAAATGGTAGTAGAAGTACAGCTAATAACTTTGTGACTTTTGCTGATGCAACCGCAATATGGGGGACAATTGAAGGACAAACCGCTGGAGAATTAGCCTCTTCGCCAGGTTTTATTATCCAAAATGCACTGTTTGCTCTGGAACTCGCTCGACTGGGAATACAAGTACCTGCGGTAGCCGTTGAGGCAGCAGCCTTGTATGCAGCAGGTACAGGAGCTGCAGCCAGTTTGATATTTGCATTTGCCGCCGCTGGATTCTATGCATCAGCTGTTGCAGTTACCGCTAAGGCAGTCGTGCTAGGTGTGGAATTAGCCGCCTTGATTACTAGTGTGGCCACTTTTAATGATAATGCATTTTCAAACATAGGGGTAACCTACACCACGGGATCAGCAGATTATGCAGAATACTTAAAAGTAGAACCAGGTCTAAGGACATTGCAGCCAGGCGAGGTTGTGGGCATCAAAGGGGGCATAGCTTCTTTAAATACTAAGGATGCTGATCACTTTTTGGTCGTATCTACCAATCCAGGGTTTTTAGGGAACATGCCAACACCTGAGGTAGCTTACCAGTATGAGAAAATTGCTTTCATGGGACAAGTTCCTGTAAAGGTTGAAGGACCGGTTGAGGCAGGAGATTATATTATCCCTTCTGGATTAAATGATGGGATTGCACGGGCTATAAAACCTGATGATCTGCCTACTAAAGATTTTGATAAAATCATAGGTACTGCCTGGACAAGCCACCTGGAGGATCAACTCAATTATGTGACTGTTGGGATAGGGTTAAATAAACAAGATTTAGCACCCCGAATCGCAACAATGGATCAACAGTTGGGGAGTATTATCAACTACCTGGAGGGGAAAGGTCCCTTACCGAATAGTAATAATCCAGTGCTTGAAACCATGCCGACCACAGCATCCAATAATTTTCAAACCATAGAAGAATTTGATCAGTTTGTGGATGACAATGCTGAAAATCTTATTGATTATTACAAAACGACTAGACAACAACTCCACCAAAGTGGATACGATATAAGCAAAATTGCAGCCTTAGAGCAATTCTTTAATGATCCTATTCAAGGATTAAAAGACTTGAGGAGAGAACAGTCTCTGCAATCACAATGGCAACATTTGGACCAACTCATTATCAAACAAAACGAAAAAGAATAAGGCCAACACCTCATTCTCCATCAATTAAGAAATAAGCATCTTTATAATAGCTTTTACTTATGGAAAAACAGCTACACACCATGAAGATTTCCAATGAACAAAGCTCTCTCAAAGAGAGAAGGGTGATTTCAAAGCCCTTAATGAATGCACATTACCTAAAACCAGTACTAGGTTTATTGGTGATGTTGTTGTTGTCGGTGCAATCTTTTGCTCAAAATACACCTAGACAATCCATTTCTGGGGTTGCAATCGACCCTGCACAATCTGTTTTTTGTGCAGATGACCCTGTGAGTGTCGATTTTACTTTTAATAATAGTATTTCGGATTCTACCTATACAGTCACCCTTCAACTGAGTAATGCTGCTGGTACGGGTGGATGGACGAATATCCATAGTGGTACTGTCAGTATTGCAGATAGTACAAATACGGGGTACACTATCAATGGGACTATTCCCTCTGCTGCTGTAGCTGGAACAGCTTATGCCATACGTTTAGTTTTTACAGGTACTGGTGGAACTAATCATAATTTTAATGTATCTGTTCAAACAGGGATCCAAATTATACCACCGACCTTGACAACAGGAAACATGGTGCAGGATGATCCATTTTGTGTAGGGGATACTGTATCTGTGAATTTTAGTGCCACCTGTTTGAGAGGTGATCAGGGATTTACACTACAAAGTGGTACAGGATCGAGTGCTATTTACTCGGGAAATATTCAGGTGCGGCTAACTTCAACTACTGGAGGCGTTGATCAGGAATTAACGCCAATTAATGGCACTGGTACAATTATGCTTACTGGTTCAACTACCTTAGATGGTGTAGTAGAGGTGGTCATTCCTACAACGATACCTTCAGAGCCTGATTATAGGTTTGAGGTGGAAACAGTGACGGCTGACTTTTCTACTGATGTTAATGGTGGAAACGACGATGGCAACCAAGTCATTAGTTCTTTGACTATCACAAATATTAGTACCATACTTTCTACCGATTCTACAATATGTCAAGGTGAAGCCTTTACAATCGACTATTCTTCCAATGATACCTATAATGCAGGTAATATTATTTATGCAGAATTGAGTGATGCAAGTGGAAACTTTAATGATAACACTACTCAATTTGGCATCACGAATACGATCATCGGTAGAATTTTTACAACGGCGACTTCTGGTTCTATTGAGGCATTGATTCCTTATGATCTTCCAGGTGGAACAGATTACCAAATTCGTTTGCGATCTAGCAATGAAGCCTTCTTTGGCTGTGTATATGGCCCTATAACAGTGCCAGAGATTCTAAATATTGCAGACCAACCTGATAATGCTCGAGCTTGTCTAGGAGATAGCCCCTCTTTCTCCGTCACACCCAATTCAAATACAGCAAGCCCAATTTATGAGTGGTTACAATTGTGTATGGATGATCCGTTTCAAAATTACAATACGGGTTTAGAATCTGGCGGGGTAGCAATTAATGAGTTTAGTGTATCAGGAGGTATTTATTATGCTGCCACGGGTGCGGGTATTGCTCGATCTAATGATGCAACTGGTCAAACTTGGACCCCCTATGATAATTTAAATATCAATTATATCTCAGATATTTTTGTGTCCGGTGCATCGGGAACAAATAGAATATATGCCAATGATCAGAATGCAATATTTGTTTCTAGTAATTTAAACACCAATACCTCTTTTTCAATAATGACGCCTAGTGGTGTTACGTCCATTAACGATATTTATGTCGATACAGATGGTATTTGGTTGGCTACTGATAGAGGACTTTTCCGGAATACAAGTACGGATGGAAGTGGAACTTTTAGCTCAGTTTCGCCCTTATTCGGCATTTCCTCAACTGCCGTTACCAGAGTGGGAGATATCACTTATGTTGGTACAGCTCAAGGTCTTTACATCTTAGATGCTTCTTTAGCCATTCAAGATCAAAGGACGACCCTGAATACGGTTGGATTAAATGATCAAATTTCAGATCAAGATGGGATAGCAAATGATAATATCCAGGATATCTTTTTTGATGCTAGCACCAATACCCTCGTTTTAGGTACCTCTTTTGGTATCGCATATTCTACAGATAATGCCTTTAGTTTTACCACTATTGAGGAAGGCCTCATTGCCTCCGCTGTTACAGATGTATATGTACACGAGGGAATGATCTTTGCAGGGACCAGCGATGGGATTGGTGTTCTAAGTTATGGTGCTGAGGCCTTCACCTTATATAACGAGTCCAATGGCCTGGGAGCTCAATCTATTGGGGCTATTTTAGTGACAGGAACAGTTGCTAGTCGTTCTGTTCAAGTTGGTACCTTATCTGGGTTTTCTATTGGTACACTTACCACCGAAGCAATTGTAGATGGTACGACTCCTCCCAATATTACGGGGCAGGGTCTAAATACTATCAATTTGACCACGCTTACTTATGACAATGTGGATTGCCGCTATCAGGTGCGCATTTCTACGGAATTCAATCCTGGCGACACTTGTTCAGCTCTAAGTAATATTGTTCGTATTTCTAACATTCCACCCGAAATTAATCTTACCGAGGAGCAAGCTATAAGTTTATGTGGTGGCTCAGATGGTCAAGTTAAGATAAATGGCTTAGTTGCTGGTGTTCAATATGAGCTAGCTCGTTTTGGAGATAATAATGCTATCGGTACACCGGACTCTTCAGAGACGGTTACCGCCGATTCTAGTGGAGCGGCATTAATATCAGGCTTAAGTGCTGGTGAATATATGTTTGCAGTAAGAAGCCTGGAAGGTGTATTCCCTGATAACAATTGTATATCCAACACAGAGATGATCGAATTGATGGACCCAGTACCTCCTACAACACCTCAAGTCACAGGAGATACGGTCTGTATTGGAGAAAATATTGTAGTTACGCTTCCTGCAATGGAACCTGATTCTGTCTATCAATTCTTTTTGGATAGTACCGGGGCCATGCCCGCTAGCCCCTCGCAATTGGTAGCTAATGGTACGAACGCTTTAACCTATACATTGAGCAGTGTTCCTACTGCTGGAGATAGTATTTATTATACCCTTAGAGATAATGATACTCAATGTAATGGCGATACGCTTTTCTTCGCCTACGAAGTGATCAATGCACCACCTATTAGCAAACGATCATCTACCAATACTTCTGCTAACGGCGGAAGTGATGGCGAGATCGTACTAGAAGGTTTCCAATTGGGCGATGATTATCGAGTAGAATATGCGCTAGATGGTGGAGCACCTACAACCGTAAATATAACTTCTGCAACTGCAGATTCTTTAGAAATCACAGGACTCTCTAGAGGGATTTATTCCATTACAGTAACTTATATTGCTGATAATGGTCAAGAGTGTTCCTTAAGCTCGATTCCTTATTGCCCCATCCTCGATCCAGATGATCTATTACCCGTTGATGATGAAATCCAATTAGTGGCTGAAACGGTGGATACGGTATGTGGCAAGCCTGCTACCGGCACCTACGGATATCTTCAGTTCACTGATAATGATGCAGGCTGTAGTGGTGGTGATCAAGTGGTGACTGACGGTGGTATTGCGGTAGGTAGAGTAAGAGATGCTCAAGCACTATTAACCAATGGAGCTGAAAATATCGAGTTGAGAGGTTTCTTACAATTCGACCTAAGTTCTATTCCAGAGGGTGCGATTATCGATCAAATCGAATATATGCCCGTTGCGGCAGATAATTTCGGCAAATCAATTTGTGAGGTACCTGTCGAAAGTATGACGGGTGATGTGCAATTTGATGTAGTAGATGTAGATTCCTTGAACTATGCGCCTTACTTAGGAATAGATCAGGATCTATTTGATGATCATGGTCAGACCAAATATGCGGACTTCACCGTATCTAAAGATGCTAATGCTGCCTGGACAACACTCCGCGCCAACGCCATCAAAGATGTACAAGACCGCCTGGAGAAAGATGATATGTTCCAAATCGGCCTACGCCTGAGTGGAAATGATTTTGACTTGGCGCTTTACCAATTCTACGGTATTGTTTTTGCCAATGCAGATCAACATAAATTAAGAGTGACTTATCACTTCTTGGATTACGGTGATTTACCGACACCATATGTCACCACGATGCTAGGTGGCCTTGCCGGTCCTTCTCACCGTATTGACTCTGTGGATGTCGACCCTGACCCAGCGGTGACCACGCGCTTAAGAGCTATGTATATTGGTGCAACGGAGCCAGATTCTGAAGCAGATGGTCAGCCTTCTTCTACGGCTATGGGTGATGATTTGACGGATGTCAATGATGAAGATCTTAGCACAGCAGACTTCATTAATCCATTGACTAATAATGAATTATTTGCAGGAAATTCAATCGTTTTCAATATTCCTATTACCAACAACCTGGATGGCTTTGATGCCAAGCTAAGTGCCTATTTTGATTGGAATGGTGATGGACTCTTTAATAATGCAGAAGAAAGATACGATACGACCCTGACAGGGCCATTTATCGATTCTTTAATTGAGATGCCGATTGCGATTCCGATTACTGCAGTGAATGATATTGTAGGGGTACGGGTACGGGTTACCACAGCCGATATCGACGCCTACGGCGAAGCGCCCAACGGTGAGGTTGAAGATTTTCAAACTCAAGTATTCCGTTTTGACTTTGGTGATTTAATTGATACTTCTGCAACAACTGCCATTGGAGATTACCAAACCATTTGGACTTTAGATGGAACGGGAGGACCAAGGCACTCGATTGATGAGAACTTGACCATAGGTACTTTAATAGATGCAGAAGGGAACGGACAACCACAAGCGCAAGCCTTTGGTGATGATATTGCGGGTAGTGATGATGAAGATGGAATTACACCTCCGGCCTTAATTGTTAGGGACCAACCCGCAGTTTTCCAAGTTTTGGTAAGAAATGAAACTGGTGCACCCGCTTATTTAAATGGATTTGCTGATTGGGACAACGATGGTAATTTTGGAGGAACGAATGAAGCTGCTACTCAGGTACTCATACCTGCGGGAGCAAGTGGTCAGTATACTGTAGAATTTACGGTGCCTCCAGTACCGAATCCATTGCCAGAGCAAGTAGCCGTTCGTTTTAGATTAGGAGATTTACCTACTGAAAATGGACTGGCAACTGGACCGGCTGCTGGTACAGTATTACTTGGTGAAGTAGAGGACTTACTCGTTAATATTGCTGGTTTTGACTGGGGAGATTTAGAAGAGCCTAAATTCATTACGGATGCACAAGGTGGATTCCCTGGACCAAGTCACAAGATTAGTGCGATTGTTACAACCACCGATACCTTAACTGCCTTATACATAGGTATGACACCACCTGATGCTGAAATGGATGGTCTACCAAATAGAAGAGCAGATGGGGATGACTTAGTTGATCCAATAGTAGGTAGAGTAGATGATGAAGATTTATCACAAGCCAACTTTATCAACCTAGCCACGGGTAACCGCCTGATCTCTGGCGATAATGTAACGATTTCTGTGCCGGTGACCAATAACACCGCAGAAAATGGATACCTCCTGGTTTTTGTAGATTGGAATAATAATGGGGAGTTCGAAAAGGAAACAGAACTCTATATGGATACCGTGGCCACAGGTACAAGTACTTCTTTATTTGATGTACAGATTCCAGCTACGACCCCTACCGATTCGATCGGAGTCCGGGTACGTTTCACTACCGGCGAAGTATTCGATGCCTATGGGCAAGCACCGGATGGTGAGGTGGAAGACTTCTTGATCTTGGTTTCACAGTATGATTATGGTGATTTACCAGACCTTGCGGCTGGAGCAGCCCAAAATGATTTCCGTACAATTTATGATACTACAGGTGTAGAAGGGCCAAGGCACGTCGTAAACCAAGATTTGAGAATCGGTAATGCTTTAGATGCTGAAGCCGATGGTCAACCACAGATTAATGCCTTTGGTGATGATATCAACGGAATTGACGATGAAGACGGCATTATTACTCCGGATACCATCCGTAGAGATGTACCAGCTGTTTTCCAAGTTTTTGTAACTAACAAAACGGGCCAAGATGCCTATCTATTTGGTTTCGTGGATTGGAATGATAATGGAGACTTTGAGGATGATCCGCTTGAAAAATCAGGAGCAATATTGATACCTGCTGATTCTAGTGGCGTGTTCCCTGTAACCTTTACAGTACCTCCAATGCCAGTACCGCTACCAGAAAGAGTCGGTGCACGTTTCCGTCTATCGAATGAGAATACATTGGCGGCCCTTTCTATTGGTCCAGATGTAGATAGTGATATTCAGGGTGAAGTACACGATTTATGGGTGAATATAGCAGGATATGACTTTGGTGATTTACCAGAGCCTAGATATATCACAGATAATCAAGGTGGATTTGAAGGGCCAAGCCATAAAATTGTTTCTGACGAAAATGGTATGATCAATCTTTGGATTGGTGGTACGGCTCCTGATGCTGAAAACCAAGGTATTCCTTCGGCTATGGCAGATGGAGATGACCAAGTTGTCCCAGGAGCTAATCCCTCGGAAGAAAGAATAGATGATGAAGATTTATCAGCTGCTGAATTTGTAGCACCTGGTACAACCACAACACAAATTGTAACTGCTGGTGAGCCTACAGACTTCAGAGTACCAGTAACTAATAATACAGGAAGAACGGCAACCCTTTGGGCATTTATTGACTGGAATGGTGATGGTGACTTTAAAGATGAGGGAGAAACCAACTTCGATACCATTGGGGCAGCTACAACCTCCACAACGGTAGTATTCGAGTTTGATCCAGTGCCTCCAAGACCAGATGCCGATACCATCGGTGTACGGGTACGTTTGACTACCGGACAAATCTTCGACGCCTACGGTGAAGCACCAGATGGTGAGGTAGAGGATTTCTTGATTGAATTGAATGGCGCTGACTACGGTGACTTGCCAGATGCTTCTGATAGCTTGGCAATGAACGACTTCCAGACTTATAGAATATTTGGCGGTCCACGGCATGCCGTGCCAGTTGTACCTTTAGTGATGCTTGGTGATACTGTTGATACTGAAATAGACGGAATTCCAAGCGCAGATGCCGATGGTGATGATAACAACCAGATCGTAAATGATGAAGATGGTATTATCTTCTTGACCCCATTAATTCCTGGACAATCAGCGAGTATCGCTTATAGTGCGATTAACAATTCAGATAGTGTAGCACAGTTATTCATGTTTGTAGATTGGAATAACAATGGAGAGTTAGAACAAGAGGATTTATCGGTGTTTGAAATTCCAGCTAATACGACGGTATCTGGCCAAATTGCAGAGTTTTTAGTTCCGAATGATGCTACCTTTGACGAAGGTAGAGCTTACTTCCGCTTCCGTTTGACTACAGATACAGCCTTTATTGCTAGTCCAACTCCATTAGAATATGCTCAAGATGGGGAGGTTGAAGACTACTACGTACCGATCTTTAATATCGGCAACCTGGTTTGGGAAGATCGTAACCACAATGGTCGTCAAGACGAAGACGAGATTCCTTTGGGTATTGAAAATGTTAGAGTCGTACTTCGCTATGGTGGTGTTGATTCAGTAACTGCCCTGCAGGATGGCATCAACCAAAATACCTTAGCCGATCCAAATAATATGGATCTAGGAGCTGATGCCATCAATGATTATATCTTCGAGACTTATACCGACTCCAATGGTCTCTATAACTTTGACGGTTTGATCGAAGGATTCTATCAAATCATTGCGATTGATACCTTTGATTTGACGCCGAGCAGAGCAGACAATCGCTTGTTTGTGACCGAAGAAGATTTGGATAGTGATGGTAATGCGTTATTACAACCTTGGGAATATGCGGCTGGAGATGTAAGACAATCTAAGACGCAGGTATTCCGTATGGATAGAGATTCTATCGGAACGGATGAAGAAGGCATCCTTGATCAATTAAATCCAGGACTACTAGATCCTAATCAAGTAGCTGGTGAGCCAGATAATAAAGTAGAACAGCGCATTGACTTCGGTTATACCGCCTTTGATTTTGGTGACTTAGATACCAGCTATATTACTGTTGAGACAGGCGATTCGATTGGATGGAACCTTGCAGGACTATTCCCAAGCGATAGCATCAAAGTAGGTAATCCATTAGAAGGACCTAAGCATATCGTTACACCGGATGTCTACCTTGGTGGCTGCTCAGATGCAGAGACCAATGCACAACCAGACCCAGATGCTGGACAAGAAGTCTTCCCAGCTGCTGATGGAATGGGAGATAATCCAAATGCAAGTACTTGGAATAGTATTGATCGTTATAATCCAGCGGGTTGTGGCGACGATGAAAACGGTATCGAGTTTCTTACTCCTTTAGTTCCTGGTTCGGAAGCGATCATATCAGTAAACTACCAAACCACAGTGAATGATGACGGACCAGATGCTTATCTACAAGCCTACTTTGACTGGAATGGTGACGGTGATTTCTATATCGACCCAACTAACCCAGCACTAGGTATTGATCCAAATGAGCAGATCATCTTTACCTTCAAGAATGATGATACATTGATTCTTGAGCCAAATACGAATGCAGTCGAATTAGAATTAAGTGATCAGTTAGCTGCTAATCCAGTTATCTTGAAATTCAATGTGCCAGCAGATGCAGTATATCAGGATGGTAACTTCTTGGGTAGATTCCGTATTGGTAAAACGCCAAATATGGGACCAACAGGTATCTTACCTGGAAATGCCAACTTCCCTGATGGTATTGTACCATTTGGTGAGGTAGAAGATTACTTCATGAATCTGGTTAGAACGTCTAACGGTAATATCGTATGGGAGGATCGGGATTATGACGGTATTCAAGATGAAGACGAGCCTGTAATTCCTGGAGTAACTGTAACCCTTGATTACGCTGGTTTGGATAGTATCTTTGGAAACGATCCGTTTGAGCGTACTTACACGACTGTAACAGACTCAGGTGGTGCATTCATTTTCCCAGGTTTGATTGGATTCGAGCTTCCTTCTGTACCTGGTTCTAAATACTACAGATTGACTTTGGATGATCCGGAAGATATGACCCCAACGGTCAATAGAGATACCTTCCCATTTGACAGTATATCCAACTGTGTAGTTTACAATAGTGATGGAAACGACGACAATATTGATGATTTAATTACCCAAGGCTTCTTCCGTATTGATGACCCACAGGCATTATGTACTGGAGAAATGGATCCATTGGGTAAAAATGATATTGGTGACTTTATGGTTTCTGGGACCAATATATGGCCAGATAATCAGATTGATGAGTCGATTGACTTTGGTTATGTAGGCTTTGATTATGGGGATTTACCAGATTCAACCCTTGGTACGGTGAACATTGGCTCTGTGCTTGACAGTTTCGACTATCGCACTTCAAGAGATTGGTTGCCAAGTGCCAATAATAACATGGGACCACGCCACGCGGTACAGCCTAAGTTGTACCTCGGTGCAGGAGTAGATGCAGAATTAAATGCACATCCTTCAGTTGATGCCGGTGTAAAAGTAGGAGGAGATGATGCCGATTCTTCGGCCTTCAGAAAAGGATTAGGAGCTGATGATGAAAGTGGAATCCGCTTATTAACGCCACTAATTCCTGACGAGTACGCCTATATCCGTGTAGACTATACTTCACAGGATACTGTTTTAGCTGGTGGTTATGCAGATACTAGCGCCTTCTTCAATGCCTTTATTGATTGGAATGGAGATGGAGATTTCTACCTAGATGTTAACAATCCTGCTGCTGGTTATGATCCAGGTGAGTACGTTCTGTTTACGCACCAAGGAGATACGCTTGATGGGATAGGAGCTATTGCTCCAACGACCAACCCAGAGTTGGCCGGAGGCGTCGATACCTTTGCTATCCTAGGATTCAGAGTACCAGATACGAGTATTACCGATTACAAGAACGGTACAGCCTTCATGCGTTTCCGTTTAAGTTTTGAAGGACAGTTGGATGCGGACAATTACCGCTACCATAAAGATACGCCTGCGCATGTGATCCTTGATACAGAGCCAGCCTCAACGACTGTTCCTGCAATCGATTGGGAATGGGCAGTAGCTACTCAAACTTACCCTCGTGGTGAAGTTGAAGATTATGCCATTCCATTAGCGAAAGTGGGTAACCTTGCTTGGTACGATCACAATGTAAATGGCTTCCAAGATAGTGCCAATGTTGCCCTTTACAATGACTATATGGATGAGTACGGTGTAGATACCCTTCACCTTGTCTTGGTCTATGGAGGTGTAAATGATGAAACTGGTGCATTTGATGCAGTAGGTTATCAAGTACCAATGGATACCTTAGAAACGGCTGGAGATGTTGTAGATATCTTATACAATTTATCAATTGCACCACCTGCTGTTGGTACCTATACACCAGAGTATGTGAAAACTTCTATTGATGAAGGTTTATACTCCTTCCGAGGTCTGATTCCTGGTAACTACAATCTGATACCACTGAAATACTTACAGAGAGATAGCATGTCTTTTGTAGACTTCTATCCTAAGCATAGAGTATTGACCGTGAAAGACAACCAATTCATGTCAGACTCGCTTGATAGTGATGCTGGCCCGGGTGCAGTCTTTACTATCGACGATATCAATCCAAATGATCCTGAAGTATGTGTTGGTGATCTACCAACCGGAGAAGATGGAGCATTGGATATGGATGATGCTAATGACCCATTCTTCCCAGATAATCAATACGATCAAACTATCGACTTTGGTTGGGTAGATGAGCCAAATGTTGAAGCTAATCTGGATGTTACAGGAGTGAACTTCCCAACATCTGAGGTTTGTGGAAACTTCAACGTGAAACTACACTTGTGTATTAAGAACCCAACAGAGGTTCCATTGGATAGTATCCTTCCGATTTTGGACTTGCGTGCGGCCTATGGTCAAGCTTTTGTTGCTACCAGCAAACCAATTGTAACAATTGTTGATAGTGCATTTGTCACCGATCCTGCGGGAGTGAAAGTGAAGAAATCTATGGTAGGTGCAGTAGGCGCTTTATCACCTTTCATTAACGCAAGTTATAATGGTGATGGCAACAACAATCTACTCACCGGTGGTGATGTGAATACAGACTTCTTCTTACCAGGAGATTCGGTGATCTGCATTCAGATCGAGTTTGAAATCAATCCTGATTTCTACGATGCGATGAATCCTTGGATGGCACAAGCAGGTGTATACGCCCGTGCCGTTGGTTTCCTATACGAAGATGATGGAGCTGGTAGAACTAAAACGCCATTATTAGACTGGCAGCCAAATATCGATGCGGGGGTAGCTAACCCACGTTTTGGTCAATACATTGAAGTCTTTGATTTATCTGATGAGTTCGATGATCCTACACCAGCTCTTGCTGATAATATCCTATTTGAGGGTAGTGTAGTAGACCGTGGATTAGATGATCTATATATTACTTTCCCAATTCCACCAAGTGTGACGGGAAGAGATAAATACTTAGATGAGAATGATAAAACCGTGATGAATGACTCTTGTTGGTTGTTTACGGAGAATATTGCTGGTTTCGATTTGGTTAACATTCCTCTTGGCTTTGATTGTCAAGCTCTGATCGATCCTAGTGTATTCATCAGTAATCACATCGCAGAGTGTGGATTTGATTTATACCCTAATGGTTCTTACTACCGAGTAATCAT
Organism: Saprospiraceae bacterium; assembly: GCA_042095835.1. Lineage (GTDB taxonomy): Bacteria > Bacteroidota > Bacteroidia > Chitinophagales > Saprospiraceae > DATFKA01. Next base: position 755 of record JBELML010000021.1, on the reverse strand, counting down.
CCAAGATGAGCACACAGGAGAGACACTTTGGTCATCAGATGATCGTATACCATTTGATTACGGCATGTATAGCGATCGTAAATTGATTTACAAAGCTAGAAGTGTCGTAAACCACTGTACAATCATTTGGGGCCGTATGAACTTTGAGGATAAAGTTGCTCCAGTAGCTTTCTGTCCTGCTGATACAAATGCTTCCTTGAATACTGGTTTACCTTTAGTATGTACAGATATTGATAGTGTATTAAACAATCCTAGTACATGGTTAGATCCTAACGATCCTTACTATACAGGTATAGCTATAGCAGAAGATAATTGTGGAATCGTTTACTTCGATGGTGCTACAGATATACTTGAGGTACTTACCGATTGCCAGGAAAGTGCAGATAATGGATATACTTATGCACGCATCATCCGTACCTTCCTATTCAGAGATGAAGCAGGTAATACGGTGAATTGCCGACAAGTAATCAACTTTGTTAGACCTGAAATTATTCTACCGGTTTGTAACATCTTCTTGAATAACGATGTTGTTGGTGATGATACTGAATTAGAGCCAGCTGACTTGATTGGTAAATATGAGCAGCCAGAATCTGTTCCTTACTATTTCAATGCGAATGGAGATCGAGTTTATTTGACAGAAGAAACCGCCTGCGGTTTTGCGATCAACTACGAGACTACTGCTCGTTTTATAGTAGATGATTGTGGCTTTAAAATTGAGCGTACTTGGTCCATCTTTGATTGGTGCTACGGTACGG